>NZ_CM146909.1:0-630000 GCF_055755295.1 Gilvibacter sp. CC01
GTTGTATATTTGCACCCGCTAAACGGATGAGTGACTACAAAACACGAGTTGCGTTGAGCGAAAAAGAGAGAACAAAAGTTCATTGATATATTGAATTGACAGTGTACAATACTAAAGGAAACTTTGGTGTTGAAACGAATAAACCGAGTAAAAATACCCTGAGAGATTTTTTTGGTCAAACTTGGATATAGTAGTTGTTTAAAATTATTTAAGATTAAACGATGAAGAGTTTGATCCTGGCTCAGGATGAACGCTAGCGGCAGGCCTAACACATGCAAGTCGAGGGGTAACAGGGAGTAGCTTGCTACTTTGCTGACGACCGGCGCACGGGTGCGTAACGCGTATACAATCTGCCTTGTACTGGGGGATAGCCTTTAGAAATGAAGATTAATACCCCATAGTATATGACTGTGGCATCACAGCCATATTAAAGGTTACGGTACAAGATGAGTATGCGTCCTATTAGCTAGATGGTGTGGTAACGGCACACCATGGCGACGATAGGTAGGGGCCCTGAGAGGGGGATCCCCCACACTGGTACTGAGACACGGACCAGACTCCTACGGGAGGCAGCAGTGAGGAATATTGGACAATGGAGGCAACTCTGATCCAGCCATGCCGCGTGCAGGAAGACTGCCCTATGGGTTGTAAACTGCTTTTATACGGGAAGAAACACCCCCACGTGTGGGGGCTTGACGGTACCGTAAGAATAAGCACCGGCTAACTCCGTGCCAGCAGCCGCGGTAATACGGAGGGTGCAAGCGTTATCCGGAATCATTGGGTTTAAAGGGTCCGTAGGCGGACGATTAAGTCAGAGGTGAAAGTCTGCAGCTCAACTGTAGAATTGCCTTTGATACTGGTTGTCTTGAATTATTGTGAAGTGGTTAGAATAAGTAGTGTAGCGGTGAAATGCATAGATATTACTTAGAATACCAATTGCGAAGGCAGATCACTAACAATATATTGACGCTGAGGGACGAAAGCGTGGGGAGCGAACAGGATTAGATACCCTGGTAGTCCACGCCGTAAACGATGGATACTAGCTGTTCGATTTTCGGATTGAGTGGCTAAGCGAAAGTGATAAGTATCCCACCTGGGGAGTACGTTCGCAAGAATGAAACTCAAAGGAATTGACGGGGGCCCGCACAAGCGGTGGAGCATGTGGTTTAATTCGATGATACGCGAGGAACCTTACCAGGGCTTAAATGTAGTGGGACAGGTCTAGAAATAGACCCTTCTTCGGACTCATTACAAGGTGCTGCATGGTTGTCGTCAGCTCGTGCCGTGAGGTGTCAGGTTAAGTCCTATAACGAGCGCAACCCCTGTTGTTAGTTGCCAGCGAGTAATGTCGGGAACTCTAACAAGACTGCCGGTGCAAACCGCGAGGAAGGTGGGGATGACGTCAAATCATCACGGCCCTTACGTCCTGGGCTACACACGTGCTACAATGGTAGGTACAGAGAGCAGCCACTGCGCGAGCAGGAGCGAATCTATAAAACCTATCACAGTTCGGATCGGAGTCTGCAACTCGACTCCGTGAAGCTGGAATCGCTAGTAATCGCATATCAGCCATGATGCGGTGAATACGTTCCCGGGCCTTGTACACACCGCCCGTCAAGCCATGGAAGCTGGGGGTACCTGAAGTCGGTGACCGTAAGGAGCTGCCTAGGGTAAAACTAGTAACTGGGGCTAAGTCGTAACAAGGTAGCCGTACCGGAAGGTGCGGCTGGAACACCTCCTTTCTAGAGAAAGACGACTATGATCTATATCATAAAACGGGTTTGTACTAAGATAACTTGCTTAAGAATTTTTACTTGGTTTACTGTCAATTTAAAAAAGTAGTATAAAGTACTTAGTACTTAGTATTTAGAGGGTTTTTGGCGATAAAATTTTTGCAAACACCTAAATACTAATTACTAACGACTAAGCACTACAATTAATGCAGTCTCATAGCTCAGCTGGTTAGAGCGCTACACTGATAATGTAGAGGTCGGCAGTTCGAGTCTGCCTGAGACTACGACGCAGCCTAGGGCTGCGAGTACTAAGTACCTAGTATTTAGTATTTAGAAGTTCATTGAAACTGAAATACTGGAAATTCTGGAAGTTGAGTGGGTAGACACTAACTACTAAATGCTCAATACTAATTACTAGTATATGGGGAATTAGCTCAGCTGGCTAGAGCGCCTGCCTTGCACGCAGGAGGTCATCGGTTCGACTCCGATATTCTCCACAGATAAATACTTTAAAAAAGTAGAATCGCAGCGCAGCAGCGTGTAGAAAGCTTACTTTCTTAAGCGCTACAAGCCAGATTCTTTTAAAGTATTTTCAAGATGGGAGTTTGAGGTTGGCTACCGCAGGTAGCACTCCGAAAAACGAGCAGCTTGATTCTTCGGAATTAGCTGTTACCATTTTGGGGATATTATTAAAGTATTTTCAAAATTGAAGTTTGAGGACGGCTGTCCAGCAGCACTCCGATATCAAGATTTTGACTCCCCCCGGAGTTTTAATTGAGTTATTGGCGATCATCTAAGAAACTGAAGATTTTGACAAAATATTTGGTCATTGACCTTATAAGGTATCCTAAACTACCTTTCAAGCGAGATCAGAAACGTTCATTGACATATTGGGAAAAGAAATACGAGAAAGCAAGTTATTTGTTTATAATCGATAAGGTTATAGACATCGAAAATAAATTTGAATCAAACTCATTAAGAGCAAAAAAGTACAATAAGCGAGATAAGGGCGTATGGGGGATGCCTAGGCTCTCAGAGGCGAAGAAGGACGTGATAAGCTGCGATAAGTTGCGGGGAGTGGCACATACACTTTGATCCGTGAATTTCCGAATGGGGCAACCCGGCTGTTTGAAGAACAGTCACCTTTAATTAGGAGCGAACCCGGAGAACTGAAACATCTAAGTACCCGGAGGAGAAGAAAACAATAGTGATTGCGTTAGTAGTGGCGAGCGAACGCGCAGTAGCCCAAACCAGTGTTGTTACGGCAATGCTGGGGTTGTAGGACTGCGATGTACTGTGCTGGATGAACTAGAACACGTTGGAAAGCGTGGCCAAAGACGGTGATAGCCCGGTATAGGTAAAGAAAGTTACAGTTAGCAGTATCCTGAGTAGTGCGGGGCACGTGAAACCCTGTATGAATTTGGCGGGACCATCCGCTAAGGCTAAATACTCCTGAGAGACCGATAGTGAACCAGTACCGTGAGGGAAAGGTGAAAAGAACCCTGAATAAGGGAGTGAAATAGAACCTGAAACCATACGCTTACAAGCGGTCGGAGCACGTTTACGTGTGACGGCGTGCCTTTTGCATAATGAGCCTACGAGTTACTTTTACTAGCGAGGTTAAGTTTTTAAGGAACGGATCCGTAGCGAAAGCGAGTCTGAATAGGGCGCTTTAGTTAGTAGTAGTAGACGCGAAACCGTGTGATCTACCCATGGGCAGGGTGAAGCTGTGGTAACACATAGTGGAGGCCCGAACCCGTTGACGTTGAAAAGTCTTGGGATGACCTGTGGGTAGGGGTGAAAGGCCAATCAAACTCGGAAATAGCTCGTACTCCCCGAAATGCATTTAGGTGCAGCGTTGATTTAGTTTTATAGAGGTAGAGCTACTGATTGGATGCGGGGGCTTCACCGCCTACCAATTCCTGACAAACTCCGAATGCTATAAAATGATGATCAGCAGTGAGGGCATGGGTGCTAAGGTCCATGTCCGAGAGGGAAAGAACCCAGACCATCAGCTAAGGTCCCCAAATGTATATTAAGTTGACAAAACGCGGTTGGATTGCATAGACAGCTAGGATGTTGGCTTGGAAGCAGCCATTCATTTAAAGAGTGCGTAACAGCTCACTAGTCGAGCGATCCGGCATGGATAATAATCGGGCATAAATATACTACCGAAGCTATGGCATCTGTAAAGATGGGTAGGGGAGCATTCTAGTTGTGTTGAAGGTGAACTGTGAGGTTTGCTGGAACGGCTAGAAAAGAAAATGTAGGCATAAGTAACGATAAAGGGGGCGAGAAACCCCCTCACCGAAAGACCAAGGTTTCCTCAGCTATGCTAATCAGCTGAGGGTTAGTCGGGACCTAACGCGAACCCGAAAGGGGTAGTGGATGGACAACCAGTTAATATTCTGGTACCTGCTCACGTTAAAAGTGACGGAGGCGTATATTTGGTGCGTGCTGACGGAATAGCACGTTGAAGCGAGTAGTAATACCGCGATAGTACACTAAGGCTACGGCTGCGGTGATAATCCAGAGAAGCGACTTCCAAGAAAAGCGAGTGAAGCAGCCCGTACCGTAAACCGACACAGGTGGTTGGGATGAGAATTCTAAGGTGCTCGAGAGATTCATGGCTAAGGAACTAGGCAAAATAGACCTGTAACTTCGGGAGAAAGGTCGCCAACAGCAATGTTGGCCGCAGTGAAGAGGTCCAGGCGACTGTTTATCAAAAACACAGGGCTCTGCTAAATTGAAAGATGATGTATAGGGCCTGACACCTGCCCGGTGCCGGAAGGTTAAGAGGAGATGTTAGCTTTTAGCGAAGCATTGAATTGAAGCCCCGGTAAACGGCGGCCGTAACTATAACGGTCCTAAGGTAGCGAAATTCCTTGTCGGGTAAGTTCCGACCTGCACGAATGGTGTAACGATCTGGACACTGTCTCAGCCATGAGCTCGGTGAAATTGTAGTATCGGTGAAGATGCCGATTACCCGCTACGGGACGAAAAGACCCCGTGAACCTTTACTATAGCTTAGTATTGACTTTGGATAAGTAATGTGTAGGATAGGTGGGAGACTTTGAAGTGGCGTCGCTAGGCGTTGTGGAGTCATTGTTGAAATACCACCCTTTACTTATTTGAAGCCTAACTCAGAAATGAGGACAGTGCTTGGTGGGTAGTTTGACTGGGGTGGTCGCCTCCAAAAGAGTAACGGAGGCTTCTAAAGGTTCCCTCAATACGGTTGGCAATCGTGTGTAGAGTGCAATGGCATAAGGGAGCTTGACTGAGAGACATACAGGTCGATCAGGTACGAAAGTAGAGCATAGTGATCCGGTGGTTCCGCATGGAAGGGCCATCGCTCAAAGGATAAAAGGTACTCCGGGGATAACAGGCTGATCTCCCCCAAGAGCTCACATCGACGGGGGGGTTTGGCACCTCGATGTCGGCTCGTCACATCCTGGGGCTGGAGAAGGTCCCAAGGGTTGGGCTGTTCGCCCATTAAAGTGGCACGCGAGCTGGGTTCAGAACGTCGTGAGACAGTTCGGTCTCTATCTGTAGTGGGCGCGAGAAATTTGAGTGAATCTGACTCTAGTACGAGAGGACCGAGTTGGACTAACCTCTGGTGTACCAGTTGTTCCGCCAGGAGCACTGCTGGGTAGCTACGTTGGGAAGGGATAAGCGCTGAAAGCATATAAGCGCGAAACCCATCACAAGATGAGATTTCTTTAAAGGGTCGTGGGAGACTACCACGTTGATAGGTCACAGGTGTAAAGGTGGTAACATCATAGCCGAGTGATACTAATAACCCGTAAGCTTATGTACGTCGACTTCCCTGATCTTCGGGTCAGGGAAGCCACTCTTTGCTTTAAAAAATTAATGCAGTTCAAATGAACTTGCTACACACTCTCGAATCTCTTTTTCCTTATATGTCAAAATATTAGTGTTTGCATCTTATTGCAAGCCAACGATTTAAGGTGGCTATAGCGATGGGGCTCACCTCTTACCATTCCGAACAGAGAAGTTAAGCCCATCTGCGCAGATGGTACTGCTATACCAAGTGGGAGAGTATGTCGCTGCCTTTTTTATCATAAAGTCCTTGTTCTTTTAGAGCAGGGACTTTTTTGTTGCGCATAATCTAAATCCAAGTGTATACCTTATTAACCTAAAAAGGCTAGCGACATGCCGGCCCCTCAGCGCTCGCCCGTCGCTAAAAATGTACACCGTACATTTTCTTTACGCTCCAGGGCCTTTTTTTCATTAAAGACCCGTTCTATTTTTAGGATGGGTCTTTTTGCTTGTATAAACTTCTCACATCAAGATATTGCAGTAAAAAGGCATATTGCAGCGCGGCAGGCTGGCAGCTCGGGTAATAGGTCTACCAGACAGCTTTGGCAAAAAAATATGACTAGAATTTACCGTGTTATTCGCTGAGTTAATTATCTGTTATAAGACAATAAGGAATAGTGTTGCGCTTAGATAAAGTAGGCAATAGCCATAGCTAAGATTACCGTGAGAAGCTTAATCAGATTAAAACTGTGATTCTTATTACTTTCAAACAATATGGTAGTGGAAACATGCAGAAAAATACCAACTACCAGGGCATTAAGATAGGGGAGATATTCTTGAATCTGAGTTGGGTGCTGACTCAAATAGCTGCCTAATGGGGTCATTAGTGCAAAACCACTTAAAAACAAGAGCGTGATCCACGATTTAAATCCAGATTTGATTAGAAAGATACCGAGTATAGCTGCAATAGGTACTTTATGAATCAATACTCCATAAAGCAAATGATCACTTGAAGCTACAGGTATCCCTTCAAGCAGCGCATGTATAGAAAGACTTATAAAAAGTGCGAAAGGAAAGTTTCGCTGATCGGAATCTATATGTATGTGCCCGTGTTCTGCTCCTTTAGAAAAGAAATCTAACACTAATTGAAGTAATATACCTCCCATTATGAAAATCCCCAGGGAATCTTTGGAACTTTGATACAACTCTGGCAAATACTCAAATACAGTGACAGAGAGTAAAAAGGCCCCACTAAAAGACAATAGCAGATTAAAACGCGAAGTTTCTCTGGTTTTCAAAGCATAGGCAACACCGTATCCTATAATTACCGATAAAAACAAGCTCAGGTACAACATCATTTAAATATCAGTATAAGACGTTCAGAAGTTTCTGGATCAAAGGAATCTAGCTGATAGTTTCCATAGGTTTTTGTCAACTCCACACCGGCAAGTTCGAAATAAGACTTGAATTGATCCAAGTCCATTGCAGAAACACGCTCGGCAAAAGAGTATTCCTTTCCTTGATCCTTAAAAGTAATAGTCTTGGTGATGAATTTATCATCGATTTTACGATTGATATTAAACCGAATACCGTCTATCGTTTTTTCTTCAGTTACCACCAGATGCTTCGCCACATAATTCACATTCAAGAAATCAATGACGCCAATTCCTTCAGAAGCCAAACTTTGTTTTATGGCACGTATTGCTCTCAAATTATCGTTAGCTCCTTCAAAATAACCAAAAGAGGTAAATAGATTAAATATGGCATCGAACTTTTGCTGAAACGGTAAACACATATCATGGATCACAAAGCGCAGCCCCGGTCTTTCATGCAACTTAGCAGCTTCAATATTCTTAGGCGATAGATCCGCTCCGGTCACTTGATAACCCATACCAGCTAAATAAATAGAATGTCTTCCGCGGCCGCAGGCCAAATCTAAAATTTGAGCAGTCTTAGGTAGGGCCAAAGCCTCCGTTAGATTATCCATAAAAACGGCTGCTTCGGAGTAATCCCGATCCTTATAAAGGATATGATAATAAGGCGAATTGAACCAGGAAGTATACCAAGATTCAGGAATCTCTTGCATGCAGATGGTTTAAAGGGCTAAAATAGTCTATTTTTGGGGCATCCTACAGCTAACTTATGGAAAAAAACTTTAATATGGTTGCTAAGACACTCTTCGGATTGGAAGAGGTATTGGCAGAAGAACTTAGAAAACTCGGGGCTTCCGGAGTGACTCCTGGGCGGAGATCGGTCAGTTTTATGGGCGACTTAGGCTTTATGTACAAGGCCAACCTCTGCTGTCGTACGGCGATAAAGATCCTTAAACCCATTTCCAGTTTTCCTGTATTTTCAGAAGACGACCTATACACAAAAGTTAAGCGTATCCCATGGGAGGATTTTATGGCTGCGGATGGGACCCTGGCCGTAGATGCTACGGTACATTCGCAGCAGTTCACGCATTCCAAATTCATCGCGCTCAAGACCAAGGATGCGATTGTTGATAGGTTTAGAGAACGCGAAAGCAGAAGACCTAACGTAGACTTGGCGCATCCCAATTTGCGGATCAATCTACATATAGATCGCAACCGCTGCACAGTATCTTTAGACAGTTCTGGCGGTTCGTTACACAAGCGCGGCTATAAAACCGCAATTACCTTAGCACCTCTAAACGAGGTCTTGGCGGCGGGAATTGTCTTGCTATCGGGTTGGCGTGGTCAATGTGATCTATTAGACCCTATGTGTGGTAGTGGAACCATACTCACAGAGGCTGCGATGATTGCTTGTAATATTCCACCGAATCTAAATCGCGATGAATTCGGCTTTGAGCATTGGCCCGATTATGACGAAGATCTTTTTGCGACCATTGAGCAGGCTGCACTTAATAAGATACGTGATTTTCAATACCGTATTCAAGGTTTTGACTTGGATGACAAGGCGCTGTCTGTGGCTCGATCTAATGTAAAGAATGCGAACCTAGGAGAGTTCATCAGTATTCAGAGGCAAGATTTCTTTAGCTCGGAGAAAAGCAGTGATCGCCCGAGTTTTATCATTTTTAACCCACCTTATGACGAACGCCTGACCATAGATGTAGAAGATTTCTATACCAAGATAGGCGATACTTTAAAGCGCGGATACCCCGGAACTCAAGCCTGGATGCTTTGCGGAAATTTAGAAGCGCTCAAATCGGTAGGACTGCGTCCTTCTAAAAAGATCAAACTTTTTAATGGGAAACTAGAAAGTCGTTTGGTACGGTACGAAATGTATTCCGGAAGTAAAAAGGCGAAGAAACAGGCTTAACGCTTAAAGATCGGTATCAGATAACTTATCGTATAGCCGTAACCCACACCGAAGCTCGATTCGTCATAGGTTCTGTTAAATCCGGGAATATAAAGGTTGTCAAAATTCTCTGGTTTGGTTTCACTAATGCGCCGTTTAAGCTGTACGTTCAAACTCAGGAATAGATTGTTAAAAAGTTCCGTCTTAACTCCAACCATTAGTTCTATCCAAGAAGCATTCAGACTTTCAAAGGTCTGAGGCTCCTCGCGCAGCTGAAACTCCTCATAACTCTGGTCAGTGGTGTAGATGCCGTAAGACAATAATTCTTGTTCAAAGGTTGAATATCCGTAGCGCAGTCCCGCAAAGATGCTGTTGTTTAGCCCTGGCCAATTGTCATAGGCATTAAAATCTGCTCCGATTTTAAAATAACTCCCGCGAGCAATTGAATTTAAATTCTCTTCAAGGCGTTCTTTTTCTTCTGTCCCAAGTTCTAGGGCGGCGTAAAATCGTTTGGAGATCCTAAAGTCCGCAGTGATCTCAAATCCTGTGTAGCCGTCTTCTATAGCGGTACGCAAAGGTTTGGCCAGATCAACTCCTAACCGTAAACCATATTTGTTGTCACGCTTTTTAAGGGCTAGGGTATCGGAAGGCGACTCCGTGGATTCCTGAGCGAAAACTGCAGCCGTGCTTAGTAGCATCAGACTAATGAAAAAGAGTGAGATGCGCTGCATTGTCGTCGCTAATTGTGGTTTGTAAAACTTCAAAACTAAAGAGCCAGTTGCTACCTTCCTCATTGATCAGTTGTCCACTTAGATCATTGTAATTGGTAATGAATCCGCAAGCGCGATTCAAATAAATATCTTCTGTAGTGTAAAGCAGATTGAATCGATCTGCGTTGGATTCGTCGGTTTCTGTGGTGTCTGCCTCTCGTACAAACAACAATTCGGTTCGCGTGTCAAAGTTGCGCAGAGGAATCGCTATGGAATCTGTGCTGCTCACGCTAAAAAGTACGATCTCTGAATTCTCCGCATCTCGCACCTCCAAATTTGGAACAGCCTTAGACAAAGTGCGATTTGCAAAATCCTTGAAGGTTATGATTAGCAGGGGAGTGGTCTGAGTATCTTCCGGACAAATATCATCTCGGGTACATCCCATGGCCAAAAGTAGGCAGCAAATAAGTGCTAGAGTTCTTTTCAAAAGAATAAACTATCGTTTGGTTAAAAGTACAACATTTTCTACATGATGCGTCTGCGGAAACATATCTACAGCTTGAGACTTTTGTACCTCATATTTTTCTGCAAGTAGTTGCAAATCTCGTGCCTGAGTTGAACTATTACAACTCACATATACGATCTTGGGTGCTTCTAATTTCAGTAACTGAGCAACCACATCTTTATGCATACCGTCACGAGGCGGATCTGTGATAACTACATCGGGTTGTCCGTGAGTAGCAATAAACTCCTCAGTAAAAACCTGCTTCATGTCTCCAACATAAAACTCACAGTTACTGATCTTATTGTGCTCGGCATTGGCCTTGGCAGCTTCGATAGCCTCTGGAACTGCCTCTACACCAATAACCTTGGCCGCTTGTTTTGAAACGAACTGTGCAATGGTCCCAGTGCCCGTATATAGGTCATACACTAGCTCGTTACCTTGGAGTCCGGCAAAGTCACGAGCTATCTTATAGAGTTCGTAAGCTTGCTCGGAGTTGGTCTGGTAAAAGGACTTGGCATTGATCTTAAATTCCAAGCCTTCCATTTTTTCGGTGATAAAGTCTTTTCCAGCGTAGCGCAAAATGTCTTGATCGTAAAGTGTGTCATTGGCTTTCTGATTGATCACATATAGCAGGGAGGTGATCTGTGGAAACTCCGCAGCAACTGCCTCTAGAACCATATAAATAGCTTCCTGATCATGGTCGTAGAACTGGATCAAGACCATAAATTCACCGCTGCTGGTATTGCGTATCATTAAGGTCCGCAGCAAGCCTTCTTGCGCTCTAGGATCAAAAAAGGCAAGACCTTTTTCTTTGGCAAAATCCCGAACAAAATTCCGAATCGCGTTAGAGGGGTCGGCTTGCAAGTGACATTTATCTATATCTAAGATCTTATCCCACATGCCCGGAATATGAAACCCTAAAGCGTTGCGATCTGCTATCTCCTGGCCGCTATTTATCTGTTCTAGTGTTAGCCATTTGTTATTGCTAAAAGAGAACTCCATTTTATTGCGATAGAAATAAGGCGTGTTGCAGCCCTTTATAGGTATGATCTCCTTAGGTTCAATGCCACCAAGACGCTTTAGGTTTTGGGTAACTTCTCGCTGCTTGTATTCCAATTGGAAGGGGTAACCCATATTTTGCCATTTGCATCCGCCACAGGTGCCAAAATAAGCACAGGCCGGCTCCACGCGCTTGTCCGAAAACTTGTCAAAGGAAATGGCTGTTCCGTGATAATATGCAGATCGTTTTTTGGTGGTCTGTACTGTGGCTATATCTCCCGGAACCGCATTGTCAATGAACACTACGCGTCCGTCTGGAGCTTTGGCAACTGCCTTTCCTTTTGCCCCTGCATCAATGACCTCTAGCCCTTCAAATACTTTTCTGTTGCGTTTTCTTGCCATGGGGGCAAAAGTAGTACAATTCCAACGTTTTTATGCTGACTTTTTCAACCCTCACGAACTAAATTTAGTAACTTGCTATCGCTTTAGGATGATTTCTCTCCTGCTGATAGATCTAGCCAAGAAGGAATTGCTCATGTATCAATTGAAAAATTATTAAAATGTCTGTTTTACAAGGATTGACATCGCAAGAGGCCATGGCTTTAGAAGACAAGTATGGCGCCCACAACTATCACCCATTACCAGTAGTATTGACCCGAGGCGAGGGTGTTTATGTCTGGGATGTAGAAGGAAAGAAATATTACGATTTCTTGTCGGCTTATTCGGCCGTTAACCAGGGCCACTGCCACCCTAAAATCGTCGGAGCACTAAAAAGTCAGGCAGATACGCTGACACTTACGTCGCGCGCATTCTACAACGATCTTTTAGGACGTTACGAAAAATACGCTACCGAGCTCTTCGGATTCGATAAATTGCTTCCGATGAACACAGGCGCAGAAGCCGTTGAGACTGCTGTTAAGATCTGTCGTAAATGGGCTTATGAGAAAAAGGGTATTGCCGAGAATGAGGCGCAAATTGTGGTTTGTGAAAACAACTTCCACGGCCGTACAACTACGATCATCTCTTTTTCAAATGATCCTGTGGCGCGCAAGAACTTTGGCCCTTATACACAAGGATTCATCAAGATCCCTTATGACGATATTGATGCCTTAGAAGCGGTGTTGAAAGACAATGATAAAATTGCCGGTTTTTTGGTAGAACCAATTCAAGGCGAGGCTGGGGTCTATGTCCCTGCCACCGATTATTTAAAAAAGGCCAAAGCCCTATGTGAGGCCAATAATGTTCTTTTTATCGCAGACGAGGTTCAGACCGGGATTGCAAGAACCGGACGCTTGCTGGCTACCTGCGGGAATTGCAGTTGTTCTGATAAGAACTGTAGCGGAACTCCAGAAGTGAAGCCAGACATGCTGATCTTAGGAAAGGCCTTAAGCGGTGGTGTATACCCGGTTTCGGCTGTATTAGCCAATGACGATATCATGGACGTGATTCGTCCAGGAAACCACGGTTCCACCTTTGGCGGGAACCCAATTGCTGCAGCCGTTGCCATGGCCGCACTAGAGGTTATACAAGATGAAGAACTCGCTGAAAACGCTTTTCAGCTTGGAGAGTTGTTCCGTTCGGAAATGAATAAGTATATTGCAAACAGTAAGATAGTGAAGCTAGTACGCGGAAAAGGTCTACTTAACGCCATTGTCATAGACGATCATGAAGAAGGAGACACCGCTTGGAACATTTGCTTGGCACTTAGAGATAACGGCCTATTGGCCAAGCCTACCCATGGAAACATTATACGTTTCGCTCCCCCATTGGTAATGAATAAAGAGCAGTTGTTGGATTGTGTAAGTATCATAACCAGCACGCTAAAAACTTTTGAGTAACCAATTTTTAAAAAACCTCACCTATAAAAAGAAAATTTCTCGGCCTATGTGCCGCTGCCTCGCTATTGGCATGTGCAGAACAACTGCAACCAGCTATAGAGAACCAGGCAATTGACAGTGCAAAGTTCGCAGCCCCCAGTGTCGCCACTCCAGACGCTACTTTAGACGGTACCAATTTGGGTATGTATCGCGGTATTTTTGTATCTGCGGATTCAAAATACCACGGGGAACTGATTATCAGTATAACTGATGTGGATACACCGCTTGCAGTAGTGGCCTTAGATAATGACAAGTCGCCGTATTTTGAGGGACAAGACTTGGGAGATGCGCAATATCGATTTAAATCGGACAATGCATTCTTTACTATAGATGTATCAGACAAAGACAATGTTATTGTCCTTGGGCCTGATCTGGAAAGCAGACCGATACATATTCGTTTGGTCAAAGATGAGGCTGCGAGCCGAGCCACAGTATCACTTGGTACTTTTGTAGATTCTGCAGATTCTAACTTTGCCGGCACCTGGGATTTTATCAGCACTTCGACCTCAGACATTACACAACCTATACCTTTTCCTCCATTTATTTATACCATCACAGTAGATAACATTGATGAATTGGTTATATGTTATGACAATGGAACTCCAGATGGGCGTATGTTCAACGACACTTCCCAAGAGAGTTTTACAGCTTCGGGATGCGGAGTGATCCCTGCGGGGACTTATGCGCCTTTCACCCTTGGGCCAATAGTTTTGGATTTGCCTTTAGTTGGGCCAACAGCCGTAGATGAGATCGCAGCCTTTGGTCAGACCACTGATATTTTAGGCAACAACTTGACCTGGAATCTTGGTTCTACTATAAATGGAGCAGTTCCCGGCGTGCAAGCTTATTTAGATCTAAGTTGTACAGATGTAGCTTCTGGAACTTGGTCTTGGAATGGAAGAAGTGGAACCATATTACTGTATTAACGTAAGGAATTTCTATTAGAAAAATCTAAATCTGGGTTAAAACCTTCAAAGAGTAGCTCGTCTATTTTTTGAAGGTTTTTTGTTTTAATTGACTTGTTTTCTCAAAAGAATCATTGAATGGAGCAGACAATCAGTGTTTTACCTTGAGAATCCATTAAAAACAGGAGATGAGCGAGACTTTTAATTATCATTTTCTTAAAAAATTGACATTTTTTTTCCATTAATCGACAAAAAACTTCGCTTAAATGATTATTTAAAATTTCCTTAACAATTTCATTGTCTTTTTCGAAAATGACTTTCTCTTGCCATTTGAAACTTTAGCGAACAAAAAAATATAACTTTTCTAAACCTCACAACACAAATGAAGAAATTTATTCTAATGTTTGCTCTAGGTGCAGTGATTTACTCTTGTAGTGAAGAAACAACTGAACTAGATCAAAATGAAACCAACGCATTTACAGAATCGGTGGATCCAAAAGCAACTCCAAGAGCTGAGTTTGACGATTCAGGCTTGGGAATGTACCACGGATTTATTGCCACTCTAGATTCTGACTTCAATGCCAAAATTTGGATTAATGCCGGAAACGACGGCAAATTCAATGCAACAGTTAAGACCTTAAACGGAGACAAATACTCATTTTTCTCTCACGAGGCAGATATGGCGGGAACTTCTTTTGCCTTTAAAGGTGTAAATGGAAATTTCAGCTTTGACATTTCAGATCCATCAAACCCAACTGTTAGTGATGTGACCATTAACGGGAAAGACGGTATCAGCCACGTGTACAAAGAATTTAGCACTCAGCGTGGTGTTGTATCTCTTGGCACCTATGTTGATAATACGGATTCCGCTTTTAATGGTGTGTGGAACTTATTAAGTGATGGTACGCCGCACCCTGCAGGAGCAGGAGTAGTTGTGACTGAGACTTTTGTGCTGTCACCAGCGGGTAACCCATTTACCGATACAACTACTGAGACTTTTAACTTTGCTTGTTTTGGACAAACAGGAATTCCAGGTTTGTTGTTGGTAACAACCGGGGTTGCTAACGAGATTTGGTTGTTTGAGCAATCTTCGATGTGGGGATCGTTTATGGCAACTTATGACATAGGAGTAAGCGCCATCTTAAGAGACAACAACAACCTTGGGTATGATTCATTCTCTAATGGAGATGGAACTCAGTGTCTTATTGCACAAGATCAAGGAACTTGGTCTTGGAACGGAAGAACTGGTACAGTGAGCTTCCCAAGTGATGTGCCACTACCAATTTTAGAATGTACTGATCCTATTAGCATTGCTGCCGATACAGGTGGACAGCTTTTGAACTACCGCAACAATGAGAGTGTAACGCGAGTTGTTACTACTGGAGACGGTTCTAACATGAGCTTGTATTTTACTGAATTTGATACTGAAGGTTGTTGTGATGACTTGTCTATATACGACGGTGCTGATGCATCTGCACCTTTAATTGGAACTTATTCTGGTTCCGAGCTTTTCCAAGTACAGGTAGACGGTACTACAGACTCACTTACTTTAGTCTTTAATTCTGATAGCTCCATAACGCGCACAGGATGGGCTGCAGAGGTATGTTAAACTGCGCCACCACCACTTGTGTGTGATGTAGACTACGTAGATTCTGGAGGAACTACTGGAAACTATAGTAATAATGAAGATGTAACACAAAGTTATGTTGCCCCCTTTGGACAAGTAGTGCTAGCCACTTCCCAAGTGTTCAACATTGAGAGCAATTGGGATTATATGCGTGTTTACAACGGTCCAATAGAAGACGCTGCTACAGAAGTAACTACTATTGGAGGTGTAACAGCGGTAACAGCCAATGGCAACTCTGGATTCACTGGAACTAGCTTGCAAGGTGAGGCTTTCCAAACCTCTGGACAAGACATTACTTTCGTATTCGAATCTGACGGTTCTGCTACTAGGGCAGGATGGGAGATCTGTATCCAATACGTAACTCCATTTACCGCGCCAGCAGCTTCAGACACCAAAGATCCTTCGGCTATCGACCTTCCATTTATGGAGGTAGAAGTTGAACCAACGACTTTGAAGAAATAAGAATTTCTTATTGATGTAATTCTGATAGAACACCCCCTTACTAAGGTTTGGGGGTGTCTTTTTTTAATTTCCCCGAAAGATGAGATCAATTATCCCATTGATAGTCGCTTTAATGTTAGGCATTAGCGCACAGAGTCAAGTATTATTTGAAGAATCCGCAGTCGCACTAGGCATAGATGAGATAAGAGATATCAGTGATGGTACAGGTGTTTCCTTTGTCGATTTTGACAATGATGGCTGGGACGATATCACTGTCTGTACCAATGCTGGAGAACCGGTAAGATTCTACAAGAATATTGAAGGAAGCTTTACCGAGATCAGTCTTGATCTTATAGATCCGCTAATTGCCTCTAAAAGCGTTACCTGGGTAGACTTTGACAACGATGGTGATAAAGATTTGTTTGTTGCTAGCGAAACTGCACCCAACACCTTTTATCGCAATGACAATTTTTCTTTTATCGATATAACAGCGGAGGCGGGACTACCAACGACCAACGTTTTCACAAATTCTGCTTCTTGGGGCGATTACGATAACGATGGCCTACTCGACGTATTCTTGGCCAATCGCGATCTGGCACAGGTAGAGGTGAATATGCTGTTTAAAAACAATGGCGATGGAACCTTTACCAATGTCAACTTAGAATCCAATATTGGGAATCGGTCTGTTTTGAGTTTCCAAGGTACTTTTTACGACATCAATAATGATGGTCAAATGGAGCTATATTTGATCAATGATCGATTGATCACCAAAAACGTGATGTACAAGAACAACGGCAGTGGGGTATTTTCAGATATCAGCTTCTTTTCTGGCTCAGACTATCAAATGAATGCCATGAGCTCGGCTATTGAAGATTACGACTATGACGGTTATGTGGATATGTATATCACTAACACTACCATCGATTCTAGCGATCCTGATCCAGGTAATTTTTTAATGAAGAACAACGGTGACGAGACGTTTACCAATACGGCAATTACCGCTGGAGTTCAGTTCGGTTACTTTTCATGGGGAGCCGTTTGGCTCGATGGAGACCTAGACGGTTATTTGGATCTTTACGTAAGCGGACAATTTGCCACAGATGGCGGTGGAATTCTTCCTGCGGCCTATTATGACAATCAGGGTGATGCCACTTTTGAACGGGTAATTGGTCAAGGCTTTGAGGATGATCTTGCGTTTTCTTATGGTAACGCCATGGGCGATGTTGACAATGATGGTTATCCGGATATAGTTGTTGCAAACAGAGATCTGTTTAAAGATTATTTGTGGCTCAACAAAACAGGCGAGCTTAACCCCAACAATTATTTCAAGGTTAAGTTAGAAGGTACTGTTAGCAATCAGGACCGGCAAACCATAAGTACGCTACAAGTTTATCCAAATCCTGTTACCGATCTGGTAAACATACAATTGTCAGATCAGCATATAACTGGGCTAAAACTTTACAATGCTCTAGGGCAATTGGTATTAAAGCAGGAATTAGATCGATTAACTACTGTATTGAACCTTGCGAATCTACAAGCAGGAGTCTACATGCTAAATATTCAGGGCGAGACCAATAACTTTACAAGCCGTTTGGTGAAACATTAGACTTATTAAGGTGCTAAATAACAGAAGGGAGAAAAGGGAATATTTCTGAGTCCCCAGAAAAGCAAAACAATAATCAAGACTACCTTTGGGAAAATTGGCTTATAAATGTAGTTGGTAAGTTGTTTATTGCTCAGCTCGTTGTAAACTGTAATTCCGAAGTTGTAAAGTACTACTCCGAGTGCTGGCAAGAATAAGAAATTATAAGAAGCCGTTTTGCCAAATTCTAAATGCACCAAACTGTGCAATGCACGTTGACTACCACAACCCGGGCAATAGACCCCTGTAAGGCTGTAGAAAGGGCATTTAGGGAACCAATCGAAATCCTCTGGGTTGTAAAAAAAATATACCAGCAGCAAAATTGCTACTGGTATACTTGCTAAAAGTATGTTCTTTTTACTAAAAGTCACCGGCGCTGCCTAGAATTGCAATTCCCATAACTAAATACAGGAAACCAACAATTACTACCCCTGCCAAGCCAATAATAAAGCCCCATAGGGTCCAGGTTTTAGCTTGTTTAGAGGCAGCTAATGCGCCTTCGTAGTTTCCTGCTTCATATTCAGAATTTACCTTGGCAGCGTTTACAATTCCAATGATCCCAAAGATCAGGCAGCAAAATATGGTTACTAGTATAGATTCTACTAGGTAATTTTTGGGTTTCTTTTGATTTTCTTCCATGGTTTGTTAGTTGATTGGTTATGACTAAATCGCCTTAGGGTTTGAAAATAATAAAAATCTCAAGCAAAAAAAAATCCCCACATAAAATGGGGATTTTAAATTTATTCGATCTTCTCTTATTTATTGAAGACGCGGATCTTTTCTGTCTTTACAGCACCGTCTTTAGTTTGTAATCTGAGTATATACACTCCATCGGCTAAAAGGCCAGTTGGATAAGCGTAGCGGGAGTCACCTCCAAGGTCGTTGCGTGTCCATAGGATACGGCCATTGATATCGTAAAGTGTAGCCGATTCTAAAACTAGAAGTTCATCATTTATAATTTCTAGCTGTTTAGTTGGATTGTTATGGAATACCTGCACTTTAGCTTCCACAGTGGCTGTTGCTGCCACCGCAGGATTATCCATTTTGGCAAAAGTGATAAAGAAACGGTCTTTATAAACACCAGGAGTCAATCCGTTGACTGTAGTGTACTCGTCTTTGGTAATAAGACTATACGTATTGTTTACAGCGTCGAATAGATACATGTCTTTGTTGAATTCCGAACGCTCTGTAATATAAAGTCTGAAGGTTGTTGAAGCCTCACCAACTTTAAAGGCCAAAGGAATCATGGCTTCTTGTTGGAAGGGTACGGTTTGAATAATGTATTCGTTGTCTGGATCGTCTGCTAGAGACCAGAAGATGTCATTTTCCAGATCTCTTGGACTTTTGGCGTCCATGCCTCTATCTTCTCCAAAAGTCGCTTTATCATAGAATAAAAGGGCCACTGGCGAAGCAAAGTTGTCATTCACAAAGGCTGTCAATCTAACAAAAGGGCGCTCTCTTAATCGCTCCGGATCTGCATCTTCAGTGTCAACCATTGCGGTAGAGTTACCAAAGGAAGCACTTTTGAATTCAGAAAAGTTTGCAGCTCCTTCAGGAACATATTCGCGGTAATCGTCTTTCATAGTAACCGTTCCGTCTACATCACCACGAACCATAAAGCCTTGGCCTATGGTGCATAACGGCGTTGAATCAAAGCCGTTCCACCGGTACCTGTCGGTGGTCCAGTAGATCCGTCTCAACCATAGGAGAGGAATATCGCTTGTTGATAGAATCCGTCTGCAGTGCCATCGGCGGTCCAAACCGCATAGCCACCTTGGTAAGCGTCTAAATAGTGCGAGTTCACAGCGTGATCTTGCTCCCAATAAAAGGCTTGGGCATCCACATCCGGGTTGTCATCAAAGAATTCTTGTAGATCTACAGCAGAAGGATAGGGGTTACCGATAAGTGTCAATTGGTCTGCAATAACACTATTGGTAATATCACCACTATTGGGTTTACCTCTAAAGTCGTACTCTTGCTGCGGAGTAGAAGGTAGGTCGGCTCCTACGTCAATGCCCTTCATGGTGAACCCTTGCCCGGGGTTTACCGTTTGAGAATTACCCACAAATATCCAATCTGAGTATGTTGTTCCGGCTATGAATTTCCAGATCCAACGTGTGGAAATGGTCAAAGGACTTGAAGTTCCGTTATAAGCGCCAGAATTTAAGGCCTGTGTACTTTCGATCACTCCAACAACATCATAAAATTTCGTTATTCCAAAATTCTCGTTGCCAACAGCGGCAGAAGCATTACCAACTGGAGAGGCCCAAAAGTTGTACTCGTAGCGGTCTGCAAAGCCTTGCTGGTATACAGAGAGAAACCCTGCACCTAGGTTTGCACCGGCTGCCGTATTCCTTGAATGAGCTGGCCATCACCTCTCAGGTAGATACTAGCTTCTGTGGCCGGATCGTTGGTGTTTAGTTCTAGATTGACCTCGTCATCTACATATAAAACTTGATCATTTACATAGATATAAGAGTCAGTAGATGAAGTAGGATTTGGTCTAACATAAAGCTGTGCCATAGCTGAAGTGAGACCAGCTACAAAACACGAAATAAACAATAGCTTTTTCATGATAATCATTAAGTTATGTTAGTACTCAAGGTGGGGGTACTGTAATTAGAGTAAACATAGGAAAAATCTAAGGTTCGAATACACTTTTTCGATAAATTGCAGGAAATTTCCGAGTAAGTAGGTTAAAATGGCAATAAAAAACAGAGAATCAGAGTTTTCCGTTGGTGATCTCGTAGAAGTTATAGAAGACAACATCCGTGGCAAGATCAAAGCTATAAACGGAGACATTGCTCTAGTAACAACCACCGATGGTTTTGATTTAGAATTCGAATGCAAGGCCTTGGTGCCACAGTTGGAGCAGCAGCCACTTAATCTATCCGCAGCACAACAAAAACAATGGGATTATAGTCGGGAAGCTAAGCAAAAAAACAAGCGAAAAATACAACCCAAACGCGAAAAGGTAATTCCACCAATGGAGGTCGATCTGCACATCGAAAAGTTGGTTAAAGAGCATTATCGACTCTTACCGCATGAGCATTTGGAGATCCAGTTAGAACGAGCCAAACGCAGTATAGACCTTGCAATTCAAAAACGGCTACCAAAACTGGTATTGATTCATGGAGTAGGAGAAGGGGTATTAAAAACTGAACTACAGTTTCTAATAGGTCGTTATGATGGCCTTAGATACGAACCCGCCGATTATCAAAAATACGGCCAGGGTGCTACCTTAATTAACATCAGTCAAAAAGCTAGTCGTTGGTAAAGACAGGCTCCACCAAAAAAGTGGCGTTGAAGGCATTGTCAATGGTTCCCAAAAACAAGGATTCTCTGATTAGTTCCTCAGATCCGTTGGTGAGTACAAGATCCAATAAGGTCACTGTAACCGACGTGGTAAGTGTAAATGCATGAGAGCGATACGCTTCTACAATAGTTTCAACAGCAACATCTGGATTCAAGAAATCAGGACCAACCGCAGGATCGGTAACGTCGTCTGACGGATCTAAATTGGCGTTGGTATCTTCATTACGGGTTAAGATCCCGTCTCCGTCGTCGTCCGGATCTAAATAATCTGGAATACCGTCGTTATCTGTATCCTTTGGGTTAGTATAAGGGTTGTCGTCTCCGTCTGCGTTCTCCGTATCTAGTTCGTTCGCCGTAGGTACATTGTCACCGTCGTCATCAAAATCGATATAATCTGGTATACTGTCGCCATCCGTATCAAGAGGGTTGGTAAATGGATCACCATCGCCATCTTCATCTAACTCGTCCAGTTCATTTGCTATATCGATTCCATCATTATCATCATTCACGGCAATCACCTCTAAAAGTGCATCTCCAGAATTTCCCGCAAAATCATTGATAATTTCAGGGGTAGAAGGAGTTACATTACTGCAAAAGAATTCCGAACCTATTTCCCCTGAATACGTCCGGTAGTTGACAAAATTCGTGCTTCCGTTGAGTGCATAAGTGCGGTCTTGAGTGCTTAGGTAAATCTCATCAGTAGTGCCTAAAACAAGTGAAATCGATTCTAAATTTGTATTGTTGATCTTGTAGAACACGTAGTCTCCGGTTTCTCCGCAGTTCTCCAATTGAATCTCGTCAAAATCAAAGGTAGTCACAATGATATCACCATCATCACAGGCTGTTGTATATACTAGTAGACTTAAAATCAGGAATAATTGAGCGGAAAATCGGTTCATATGAAGTAATAAAATACGTTCTCGGTATTGGGAACGAAAATAGTCGAAATATGTTATTTTTGCTATGGCGCGTTTTTAAACTTTTTAAATATAAGTTGAAAACGCTTCAACCATACTAACTATAACTAAACTTTAAGGCTCTGAAAACTGTATATCTAGATTCCGCAGCAACCACCCAACTGCGTCCGGAAGTTGTCGCGGCCATGACAGCGGTGCTTGCTGATTCCTTTGGGAATCCTTCATCGACACATCACAGCGGTCGCGCATCTAAATCACTGATAGAGAAAGCTCGAAAGGATATTGCCAAGCAGCTCAATGTACATCCGGGGGAGATTATCTTTACCTCAGGAGGAACAGAAGCTGATAACTTGATCCTTCAGTCTTGCGTGCGTGATCTGGGAGTGGAACGCATCATTTCATCTCCTATTGAGCATCACGCCGTATTGCATACTATAGAGGAGTTAGAGCAAGATCGTGGAATTCAAGCAGATTGGGTCCGCATTAAAAAATGTAGCAATATCGACTACGACCATTTGGCAGAACTTCTCGAAGATCGCTCCAAGACCACTTTGGTGAGTTTAATGCATATTAATAACGAGGTAGGGACAAAGTTAGATGTAGATCGCGTTAGTGAATTAGCTCGTAAAGCTGGGGCTTATTTTCATTCAGATACCGTGCAATCCATTGGTCATTACGAAGTGGATCTCGGAAATTCCGGAATCGATTTCGCCGCAGTAGCTGCGCATAAATTTCACGGCCCCAAAGGTGCGGGTTTTGCTTATATCCGCAAAGAAACCGGATTAAAACCCTTGATCTTTGGTGGTGCCCAAGAGCGGGGAATGCGGGCCGGAACTGAAGCTACTCATAATATTGTGGGTATGGCAAAAGCCATGGAGATCGCTTATGCGAATTTGGAGACCGAAAGAGCGCACATACAAGGAATTAAAGATCACTTCATTAAGCAACTTAAAGCAAACGTGCCTGGAGTGAGCTTTAATGGAAGCTGTGAAGATCCCTTAAAAAGCACCTATACCTTACTGAATGTCTGTTTGCCCTTGCCTCCACAAAAAGCGCTGATGTTACTTTTTCAGATGGACCTAAAGGGAATAGCTTGTTCTAAAGGAAGTGCTTGTCAAAGTGGTAGTTCTGGCGCCTCGCATGTGTTGTCGGCCTTTTTAAGCGAGGAAGATTTGAAAAAACCATCGCTGCGTTTCTCCTTTAGTGCTTTTACCACCAAAGAAGAGATAGACTTTGTGGTCAATGTCCTTAAAGAGTTCGTAGCTAGTTAGAATTTCATGCGTAACCTCAAGTTGAATACACGTGGGGTTAAGAAATTCGGGATAGAGAACTGTACTTTAGAATTCACATCTCTAACAAAGGTACTGGTAATGGAGTTTCTCACATCGAAGATGTTGAAGATCTCTGCTCCAAAACTCAATTCTTTAAAGTTGCTCAAAAAGCCAGATTCTCTTTTAAAATCTTCTTGATCTACCAATACATAAGACACACCAACATCTGCACGGCGATAGTCTCTAAGGCGTGTTTGGAAGTCATAAGGATCCGCGTAACTCGGAGATCCAGCTGGCAAACCAGTATTATAGACCAAATTCAAATAGGCTTTTAACTGTGGAATAACGGGAACATAGTCTTGAAATAAAATCGCTATTTTAAGACGTTGATCTGTAGGTCTAAAAATATAACCGCGATCGTCTATGTTCTCTTCAGTTTTCATGAATCCTAAACTCACCCAACTCTCGGTGCCTGGCACAAACTCTCCTGCTAAACGCATATCGAGTCCGTAAGCGTAGGCCACTGCGTTGTTTCTTGCTCGATATCGAATACGTACATTCTCTAAGGTGTACGGATTCACATCGGTTAGATCTTTGTAATAGAGCTCAGAATTTAAGGTAAATGGGCGCCCCCACAGATTAAAACTATAATCGTTACCCAGAACGATATGGATAGACTGTTGCGCCTTTACCCCCGGACGCACTGTTCCAGTAGAATCGCGTAATTCTCTGTAAAAAGGTGGTTGGTGGTAAAATCCTCCTGAAAGACGGAATAGCATGTCCATGTCCCAATCTGGTTTTATAGCCAGCTGTACACGTGGACTAACTACCGTTTGCGTTACCGATTCAATATTATCTCCCCCTACTGTCCAATTATGCGCTCTAACTCCTGCGTTGAGCCAAACGTCGCTGTTACCCCAAGTTGTTTTACGGCTCCATTGTGCATAACCAGAAAAACGATTGGTCTGCACATTGTTTTGTGCACGTATTGTATTGAACGGCACTATAGGCGTAGCGTTCGGATTGTAAGGCTGATCGTTTCTGAATTCAAACAAAGGCGGACGGATAGAGAAGCCAGCGGAGTCGATGATCTCGTATTCTTCAACACGATCTATGATATCTTCTCGGGTGTATTTAATTCCGTATTCGAACTTATTATCGCCTAGGGCGATATTCCCTTTGTGTTCTACATTCACTATTAAGGCGTCCAGATCATTACGAGCGTGGGTAAGCTGAGAGCCTATACCTTCGCTAAACTCAACCTCACCGAGGTTTTCATCGCCAATATTGTTATTTACCTGTCCTAAGCGATAATTGGCAAAGATGTCGAAATACTCTTGTTCCTGTGTTTGAAAGACGGAAGCGATGAATTTGGCCGTGTAATTCTCTGAAACCAGATAGGTTCCCTTTAAAGCTCCGAAGTAAGTGTCGTAGCGATCTTCTTCCTGACCCTCGTAAAAGATCAGAAGGGCAATAGGATCGGCAAGGGTTCCAAAGTTGGTCTGTCTGGTCTCCGGCTCAAAGCTGTATCTATTAATAGCAGCGTTTCCTAAAAAACTCAGATCGAACTTGCTGCTCACCTTGTAGTTCAAATACGCTTGCGCATCTGCAAAGCGCGGGCGGAAGTTGGTTTCGGTCTGCTTGGCATTAACAAATAAACTGTTGTCTCTGTAGCGCAAACCTACCATCCCACTAAAACGTCCATCCTTAGAAATACTTCCGGCAGAGACACTAGCCCCTAAAAAGCTGAAATCCGCACTGGCTTCAAATTCCGTAGGTTTCTTGTAGGTGATATCTAAAACAGAAGATAAACGATCGCCGTATTTAGCCTGAAAACCTCCTGCAGAGAAATCTACAGAAGAAGTAAGATCTGTATTGACAAAACTCAAACCTTCTTGTTGTCCGCTGCGGATCAAAAATGGTCGATACACCTCAATTTCGTTCACGTAGAGCAAGTTCTCGTCAAAATTACCACCGCGAACCGTGTACTGCGTACTGAGTTCATCGTTTCCACCAACTCCGGGCAGGGATTTGATCAGGTTTTCTACTCCGGCATTGGCACCGGGAATGCGACGTACAGTAGCTGGCGAGATGGTAGTAACACCTTGAACCTGCTTATTTTCGCGTCCGGTTATCACAACTTCAGTGATCTGCTCTACGTCTACTTGTAGCTGCGGATTGAATTCGTAATCTTCGTTGCGATCTAAATTCACTGTTACCTGTACTTGTTGGTGGCCAACGTGAGTAAAAGTGATCACAACATCTTGGTTGGCAGGGATCTCTAAATAATAAAAACCACTTAGGTCGGTTTGTGTTCCGCCGCCATCGACCAAAACATTTACCGAATCCAAAGGGTTGTTGTCTGGGTCAAAGACAATACCTCTTACGACAGCTGTTTGCGCTTGGATAAAATTAGTAAGCAGTAAAAAGAATAGGAAAAACGGGAGTCTAGAAGGTTTCAAACGCTTTGGTTATGATTGTTTTCTAAAAAAGGTTGCTTCAAATTTAGTACTATTTCCCACATTATCTACAACAACCAACTTCAATTTGTTTTCAGCATCGCTTATCACGGCATCGTCGAAATCATAAGTTAAAACGTCCTTTTTGTAATTATATTCCATAAGGATGAATTTGCCGTTTATCGTAGCGCGATAGGATTTGATTCCGCTATCCTCATCTTCAATTTTAATGCGCAGGTTCTTATTGTTGCTGATCCATTTCCCATCTTGAAAATTAACAGGCGTAATGGTAGGCGATTGCCTGTCTGATGCTAAGGCATAGGTGCCAAAAGTCCTGGTTCTGATAGAAAGCTTTTTTCCTTTGCGATAGGTAGTGTTGTAATAGGGTTCTCCTTTGTAATTGAGTCTACCTATATAGAGTTTGTCCAGATCAGCTTCAGCATAATTACTGGCATCAAAACTCAAAGTAATGTTTTTATGAATTGGGACTTCATCTACATGAAAATACAAGGTATCTGCCACTGCTTGAATGTCTAAGTAAACGTCCTCATACAAGCTATTACTCGGTATAAAGACCGAGAATTTCCCTTTGGTGATCGAGGTGTTCTCTACAGCGCTGACAAAATCTAGCCCTTCTTTATTACTTTCTTTTGGAGAGTTGCTGGGAGCCTCGCCTTCTATTGGAATGTCAATACGCACAGTGTTGTCCTGAAAATCTCTGACAACAATAGAATACACTCCTTGATAGCCAGGGGCAATGTCTATTAGACCGTCCGCATCTTGATTTTTAAAAAGGCTCAAGGGATTGTTAGGTGCTACAAATAGCCGTTGCACCCTGCTTTTGTTACGTTGCCAGTATCCGTAATCGATATATTGATTCAAATATCGGGTTTCGTTAAAACTGAAGCGATCAAAGAGCACATTGAGCTTAGATTCACCGTTAAAAGTGGTCTTTATCTGATAGACCCCATTCTTGTTAGAAGCACCGTTCATTTGGTCGTAGGCAGAAATACCAAACCCAATACGGCCTTGTGCTTTGACCTTTTCAGTTTTAAAAGAGCCATCTTTTTGCGGAATTAGTCTTAGCTTGACCGGATCGAAACCGTTGTTCACATGAGCACCCTCACCTTGAGGATAAGCAATTACGCTGTTAATAAGCGGTTTTTTATCATCGGGGATATCAATCCCAAATAGCATTGGGTTCATAGGGCGGGAGGCGCCATCTCTAATCTCGAAATGCAAATGCGGCCCGCCACTGCTTCCGCTGTTTCCTGAATAAGCGATAAGATCTCCTTTTTTTACAGCGAGCATTTGGGCCTCTGGGAAAAGCTCTATCTCGTAAGACTCCTTCTTGTATTGTTGTTTTTTAACATAATGCTGAATAGCTCCTGCATAATTACTCAAATGCGCATAAACAGTAGAGTAGCCGTTGTCGTGTTTAATGTACAATGCCTTTCCATAACCATAATGAGACACTTTGATACGACTCACAAAACCGTCAGCCGGCGCATAGACGGGGATACCTTCTCGCTGCTGTGTTTTTATATCTAAACCAGAGTGGAAATGGTTACTGCGGAGCTCACCAAAGCTGCCCGACAAAATAAGCGGGATCTCCATTGGGTTGGCAAAATAGTTCTCAGGCACCTCAGGCGCCTGTGAAAAAGCCGATGATATAATACAAAAGCAGAGGAGTAGCCTTAGCAAGGTTTGAGTCATAAGTTAAAGCTGTTATGAGGTTTTAATCCAGTTGTTCAATGATACGAAATATTCTAAAGCAGTGCCAATAGTAAAACCCTGAGTATATGAAAATGTAGCAAGCTTTTACCACTTGTGAAAAATAGGCATCCGCAGCTTTAAAAAAAATCTAAAAATATTGGCTTATTATCTGGGGTATGTTAACTTTGTGTAGTTAGCATTGAATGACTGGCCACTATGAGTGATCTTTCTCAAATTGTTGATTCCTTAGAAAATAGGATCAGTAAATTGCTTCACAGAAGCGATGTTCTGCGCAAAACCAATGCGGATTTGCAGCAAGAATTGACATCTTTAAGAAAACAAAAGCAAGAGATTCTTCAAGATATCAATACCTGGAAAGAAAAATATGAAACGCTCAAAACAGCCAATGCAATGCTTGGCAGCGACCAATATAAACGAGAAACAAAGCTCAAAATAAATGCATTAGTACGGGAACTGGATCATTGTATAGCCCAGATATCCGAATAAATATGGCTGAAACGCTAAAAATAAAGCTCTCTGTAGCAGATAGAGTATACCCGCTAACCATAAGCCCAGACAAAGAAGAGGGCTTGCGCAAAGCGGCTAAGAAGATCGAACAAATGATCCAGCGTTTTGAACAAAACTATGCGGTAAGAGATAAGCAAGATGTACTGGCAATGTGTGCCTTGCAGTTTGCGGCTCAAGTAGAGCAACGTTCTATAGATAAGGACAACAACCTAGAAGAGATCGAACAGAAGCTAGCTTCCTTAGATCGTTTACTTCAGGATCATATGTCCTAAACGTTCTTTAAATAACACTAGGTTACTGCCTACATTGATACATATTTGGTAAACTCAACAGGAATTCTTTAAAAAGGGTGAGTTGAAACTGTAAAAGCAAGCCGTCTTAGAACGGATCCTTGACCAGTTTGTTAGCCCTAAACTTGTTTTTAAGGAGTTTATACAATTTAAGCTATCGATGTAGGCTTTTTTTTAGGGATCCCAACTTCGAGTTTTCATTTCCTAAAAAATGGCCTTAGCCTGCTTTCCCTTCGTTATTCCGCTTACGCGTAGCGCTGCTATGCGTTGCGCAGAATGCCTCGGTTAACCATGCTAATGCTCATTTTCGGTTAAATAAAAACTCAAAGTTGCGCCCCTTAATTATATACTGAATAATCTGCTTTATCGGAGTGAATGGTTATTCTTAATCATACCATCAAATGGATACAACTATTATATATATTGCCTTAGGCCTTGGGGGGCTGATCATAGGTTTTCTTATCGCTAAAATGCTTGAAAAGTCTAAGGGTTCACAGTTGGTGAACGAAGCAAAAAAGACTGCAGGCGGAATCGTAAAAGAAGCAAAAAGCGAGGCAGAAAGTATCAAAAAAGACAAGATCCTTCAGGCCAAAGAGAAGTTCATCGAACTCAAAGCAGAGCACGAAAAGGTCATTCTCAATAGAGAAAAGAAAATATCAGAAGCGGAGAAGCGCACCCGTGATAAAGAATCTCAAGTATCCAGTGAGCTTTCTAAAAACAAAAAGCTCAACGCCTCTTTGGAAAGTAAAAAGAAAGAATACGAAGACCGCTTGAATTTCTTAGACAAGCGTCAGGCTGAGGTAGATAAAGTGCACCGAAGACAAGTAGAACAATTGGAGGTGATCTCGAGTCTGTCGGCAGAAGATGCCAAGGAACAACTTATAGAAAGCTTGCGTGAAGAGGCCAAAACAGATGCGATGGCTTACATTCAATCTGCCATAGAGGAAGCCAAGCTTACCGCCCAACAAGAAGCTAAGAAGGTCGTAATCAATACCATTCAACGCATCGGGACGGAAGAATCTATAGAAAACTGTGTCTCTGTATTCAACCTGGAAAGTGACGATGTAAAAGGCCGAATTATTGGTCGTGAAGGTAGAAATATCCGCGCTTTAGAAGCGGCTACTGGAGTAGAGATCATTGTAGATGATACTCCGGAGGCAATCATTCTTTCTTGTTTTGATTCGGTCCGCAGAGAAGTTGCTAGATTGTCCTTGCACAAATTGGTAACCGACGGTCGTATTCACCCTGCGCGTATTGAGGAAGTGGTTAAAAAGACCACCAAACAGATCAACGAAGAGATTGCAGAGGTTGGTAAGCGCACAGTGATCGATCTAGGTATTCACGGCTTGCATCCAGAGCTCATCAAGATCGTTGGGCGTATGAAATACCGTTCCTCTTATGGTCAGAATCTTTTACAGCACTCTCGTGAGGTGGCCAAACTCTGTGGCGTTATGGCCTCAGAATTAGGTTTAAACCCTAAGCTTGCCAAGCGAGCAGGTTTATTGCACGACATTGGTAAAGTGCCCGAAAACGAAACCGAAGTGCCTCACGCCTTATTGGGAATGCAATGGGCAGAGAAGTATGGCGAAAAGCCAGACGTCTGTAATGCAATTGGGGCCCACCACGACGAGATCGAAATGACTTCTTTACTTTCTCCCATTGTGCAAGTTTGTGATGCCATTTCTGGCGCAAGACCAGGAGCTCGAAGACAGGTCTTGGATTCTTATATTCAACGCCTTAAGGACTTGGAGGATATCGCTTTTGGATTCGGTGGTGTAACCAAGGCCTATGCAATTCAAGCGGGACGTGAATTACGCGTAATGGTAGAGTCTGAAAAGGTGAGTGATGATAAGGCAGCACAGTTGTCCTTTGAGATCTCTCAAAAGATACAGACAGACATGACCTATCCTGGGCAAGTAAAGGTTACGGTGATCCGAGAAACACGCGCCGTGAATATCGCGAAGTAATTATTTTGGTTTTCTAAGGATGCTCTCCAGCTTTTTACCACGGGCAAGCTCGTCAATAAGCTTATCCAAATAGCGCGAATTGCGTGTGGTCTCGTTGGTGATCTCTTCCACGCGATAGCCGCAGATAACTCCTGTGATCAAATGTGCATTCGGGTTTAGCGTGCAACCCGCAAAGAAATCTCTAAAGTTGGTTTTGTTTTCTGCATGCGCCAGAACTTGGGCTTTATCATAACCAGTAAGCCATTCCATGACCTGGTACATTTCCTCTTGTGTACGTCCTTTCTTTTCAACTTTGTTGATGTAATGCGGAAGTATAGAGCCAAAGACCATATTGGCGATCCGTTCATCGTGATGACTCGTGTCTGATTTGGCCATGGTTGTGCGTAATTGATCAGTTAAAGAACGATTTAATCATCGTAAATGTTCACATAACCCTTTTCTTGGTTCTCAAAGAATTTCCCATTCACATAACGGAAGTGACGATCCAATCCTGCGATTGTGTTCATATCCTCTTCTGAGAGTGATAGATCTGCAGCAGCGAGATTCTGTGCTTGTCGGCCTTTGTTAGTCGATTTAGGAATCACAGTATTCCCTCTGTTCACATGCCAACCCAACAGGACTTGAGCAGGGGTTACTTCATGCTTATCAGCTATGGCTTTTATCTCTGGAAGTTCAAACATATTGGGTTCATCTTCCGCTTTCATAGCATCAGATCGATCTGTAGAGCCTAAAGGAGAATAGGCCGTGATTAAGATCCCGTTGTCCTTGCAAAAGGAATGCAATTCTGGCTGTTGGAGTAGCGGATGCCCTTCTACTTGATTCATTTCTGGGGCCTCGGCGGCATTGGCCATCACGCGTTTAAGTTTTGGAATGCTAAAGTTAGATACGCCAATGTGTTTGGCCAAACCGTCTTTCTTGGCAGCTTCCATTGCTGACCAAGTTTCTTCCAATGGAATTTCATCCAGAGAAGCGTACTGGCTTGGATTCTCCGGAAAGGTCACCCCAGGCTGAAAAGCCACCGGCCAGTGAATCAAATACAGATCCAAATAATCTAGTCGAAGGTCTTTTAAGGTCTTTTCTAAGGCCGGACGTACATCGCTGCCTTTATGAGAATCATTCCACAATTTAGAGGTTACAAATAGCTCTTCTCGTGAGACCAATCCGCGGTCAAAAGCTTCCTGAAAAGCTTCACCAATTACCTCTTCATTCTGATATATTGCGGCACAGTCAATATGACGGTAACCCAATTCAATGGCGTCAAGTATTGCTTTTTTAACTACCTCCGGACTCGATTTCCAGGTTCCTAAGCCCAAGGCTGGTATACTTGTATCGTCTCTAAATTTTAGTGTTTTCATAGCTGTTTACTTCTAGGATGAAATTTACGGATAATTTCAGTCAAATGCGAACGGTCTACATGCATATAAACTTCTGTAGTGGTAATGCTTTCATGACCTAACATTTGTTGAATAGCCCGCAGATCTGCTCCATTCTCTAGCAGGTGGGTCGCAAAAGAATGTCTAAAGGTGTGTGGGGAAATACTCTTTTGAATTCCTGCGGATTCTGCCAAGCGTTTTACCAAGGTAAAGATCATGGCGCGTGTGAGTCCTTTTCCCCGGCGATTCAGAAACAAAGTGTCTTCGTGCCCGGGAGCAATACTGAGCTGAACGCGTTCTGTGGTTCTGTATAGATCAATGTACTTAACAGAGGCTTGACTCACCGGCACAAAGCGCTGCTTGTTACCCTTACCCGTAACTTTGATCACTCCTTCTTCAAAAAAGAGATCGGAGAGTTTTAGTTCTACCAACTCGGTAACGCGTAGACCACTGCCGTAAAGCGTTTCTAACATGGCGCGGTTTCTAGTTCCCTGCGGATGGCTTAGATCTACCGCCATAAGCAATTTATCTACTTCCTCTATAGAAAGCGTATCGGGTAATTTGCGTCCTATCTTAGGTGCTTCCAGTAGCTCTAAAGGATTGTCTTCGCGGTACTTCTCAAAAATGAGGTAGTTGAAAAACCCTTTCAAGCCAGAAATTATCCGGCTTTGAGTTCTCGGGTTCACCTCTTTAGCAATGGCATAGATAAATTCTTGAATCCGCTCCTGATCTATATCAATAGGGCCATCACTACAGGCGGTTTCATCCAACCAGCGCACTAACTTTTGTACATCAAGGGTGTAGTTGTTTATGGTATTGGAAGACAGTCCACGCTCTATCCTGAGGTAGGTAGCGTAATCTTTCAGGGCCGTTTTCCAATTCATCCAAAGTGTCGTTTACTGCTTAAAGATGCTAAGAAATCAACTAAAAATCTAATAAAGCCTAAAAGTTCTCGTTATATTTAAAAAACGAAAACAGACAAAAATGAAAAAACTTCTTTTAATCGCGTTGATAGGCCTTTGCGGACTATCTGCACAAGGACAAGGTTTAGACTTTGGTATTAAAGCAGGGGTGAACTTTGCCAATATCACAGACGCTACGGGACTCGATAATCGTACTGGCTTTGTTGGTGGACTATTCGTAGGAGCCAAACTTAGCGATAATCTAGGAATTCAGGTAGATGCACTTTACTCACAACAAGGTGCAGAATTCGATCTGGGCTCTTTTAATTTAGATTATATCAACATCCCTATGGTCCTTAAATACTATGTGGCTGGAGGTTTGAATATTCAACTTGGGCCTCAGTTCGGAGTACTCATAGACGATGACACCCAAACCGTAGTGGGTGAGGTTATTAACGATATCGCGACTAACGATTTTGACATCTCGGGCGTAGTTGGTCTTGGTTTAGACATTCCTTTCGGATTGCGCTTAGAAGGCCGTTATAATTTTGGACTTACCGATGTACCGGACGAGCCTGCTATAGACTTTGACAAAGGAAAGAACTCTGTGGTGACGTTGTCGTTAGGTTATTCCTTCCTGTAAGAGCTCCGCAGTAAATAAGAAATACTAAAGCGTCCTTTGGGGCGCTTTTTCTTTTTGTAAATTTGTGTAGTGTCGATTTAAAAAACACCTGCTATGAAAATGTTTAAATGTACTTTAATTGCCATGCTTATCACTGTTGCAAGCTGTGGTCAGCAAGGTTTGGAAGTAGGGGCGGCCTTTGGTTTACCCACTGGAGACGCTCGTTTCGCTGTAGCCGCAAATTTTGTGGTAGAAGGAGCCTATTGGGTTAATCTAGCCGACAAAGTAGCTTTAGGACCCAAAGTGGGGTATTCGTCCATGTCAGGAGATGAAGTGGTATTCTCAGATTTTTTGGAAGATGCACCGAATCAGAACTATCTGACAGTTGCTGCTGCTGGGCTGATTGAATTTGCAGACCGTTTTTGGGCAGGAGCAGACATCGGCTATGGTTTTGGCGCTAATGGATTCGATCAGAACGATCAGATCTTTGGAATACCTATAGAGAATGTGAACGGTTTCTACTACAGTCCCCGGTTGCGTTATCGATTTTCTGACAGATTGAACATAGAAGCAGCTTACCGCTCTATCTTGATCGACGATTATGACGCATCTTCTGTCACTGTTGGAGTGAATATCCAACTTTTAAAATAAGGACCTCATGACTATTTGTATCATTAACGGACCAAATTTAAACTTACTTGGAAAGCGAGAAACCAATGTATATGGCAGCTTGTCCTTTGAAGAGTTTTTAGATGAGCTCAAGGCCAAGTACCCTGAGGTAATTTTCGATTATTACCAATCTAATGTAGAAGGAGAATTGATAAACAAAATTCAGCAGGTAGGTTTTACCGCAGATGGCATACTGCTTAATGCAGGTGCTTACACCCATACTTCGGTTGGAATAGGCGATGCAGTGCGCGCTGTGAATACGCCAGTTGTAGAAGTGCATATCTCCAATACTTTCGCACGCGAAGAATTCCGTCACGATTCCTTTATTTCTGCTCATGCCAAAGGAGTAGTTATTGGATTTGGCCTACAGAGTTACGAACTCGGTTTACAGAGTTTTTTATAGCAGAAATTATTGACAACAAGCAATTGAATTCAAACATTTTGGTTTTCAGCTGAATTGAGATTAATCAAAATCGAATCAATTCATAAATATTCGCTTGGAATACTTTAACTGTATTTACGTTTTTGATAAATTAAATCGGGGAGGGGTTGATAGACCCCTTAAGAATTCGAATCAAGAAACTATCATCTTAAGCCAAAATCTAGAAGCAATAATATCCAAATTTCTTACGAGAATCATCGGTTTCGATTTAACATCCTACCATTAATTGAAACTTAGAGGTAATTCTAATTGGTCAAAAAAGTGCACATCAATTTTTCACAAGCACATAATTCAATCTTGGAGTATGTTGCAAATACTATCATTTCATAAATACGGTCAAAAAGAGTTTTTTAATAGCTGTAAAAATTGGTAGCTTGATTTGGGTAGGGGTTGGAAACCCCCAACAATTCGGTTACAAATAAATTTCCATTGCAACCACATTTATATCGACACAAGGCCTGAATAAAATCAACTTCCGCTCTAAACACAAAAAAGCACCCATTTCTGAGTGCTTTTGTTTAGTATTTTGTGACCATGGTGTACTAGAGATGTATCACTTCATCATATGCATCTGCAACGGCTTCCATTACCGCTTCACTCATAGTTGGGTGCGGGTGAACCGCTTTCAACACTTCGTGTCCTGTAGTCTCTAATTTACGACCCAATACCGCCTCGGCGATCATGTCCGTAACACCAGCTCCTATCATATGACAACCCAGCCATTCACCGTATTTAGCATCAAAGATAACCTTTACAAAACCGTCTTTATGCCCACCGGCGCTAGCTTTACCAGAAGCAGAGAATGGGAACTTCCCAACTTTAATATCATAGCCAGCATCTTTGGCTTGCTTTTCTGTCATTCCTACAGAAGCAATCTCTGGAGTTGCATAAGTACAACCAGGGATGTTTCCGTAATCGATAGGCTCTACGTGCATTCCTTTGATCTTTTCAACACAAGTAATACCTTCTGCGGAGGCCACGTGGGCTAGAGCAGGACCAGGTACAACATCGCCAATAGCGTAATAACCAGGAATGTTGGTCTGGTACCAGTCGTTCACAACGATCTTGTCACGATCGGTTACAATTCCGACGTCTTCCAAACCTATATTTTCAATGTTTGATTTGATCCCAACAGCAGACAATACAATGTCAGCCTCGAGGACTTCTTCGCCTTTCTTGGTTTTTATGGTGGCCTTAACTCCTTTCCCAGAGGTATCTACACTTTCTAAAGACGCATTGGTCATTACTTTGATACCCGCTTTCTTAAACGAACGCTCAAATTGCTTAGATACTTCCTCATCTTCTAATGGCACAAGGTTTGGCAAATACTCCACTATAGTTACTTCGGTCCCCATGGTGTTATAAAAGTGAGCGAACTCCACTCCAATAGCTCCAGATCCCACAACGATCATGCTCTTAGGTTGCTTGTCCAGGGTCATAGCTTGGCGATATCCAATCACTTTCTTTCCGTCTTGCGGTAAATTACCTAGTTCTCTAGAGCGAGCACCGGTAGCAATAATGATATGATCTGCTTTGTATTCAGTTCCGTTAACTTCTACCTTTTTTCCTGGTTTGAGTTTTCCGTGTCCTTCAATCACATCAATTTTGTTCTTCTTCATCAAGAACTGAACGCCTTTACTCATCCCATCAGCAACAGAACGGCTGCGCGCCACGACCTTTCCGAAATCCTTGTCTGCGTTATCCACAGTAAGGCCGTAATCTTCGGCATGTTTTAAGTATTCGAATACCTGAGCACTCTTAAGCAAGGCTTTGGTAGGGATACATCCCCAGTTCAAACAAACCCCACCCAGGCTTTCTTTTTCTACTACTGCAGTTTTAAAACCGAGTTGAGAAGCGCGGATAGCGGTTACATAACCCCCAGGGCCACTTCCCAGAACTATAACATCGTATTGCGTCATTTCGCTACTATTTTAAGGTGTTTTTTAGAGTCCTCAAAGTTACGAAATAACCTCAACCGAAGCCAACTTTTAAATCGAGAATTAAATTCGCACCAAGACGTATCCCTGTCGTGTCTTTTTGTAGTGCTTACCGTTCCAAGTGTAATAGCGCTGTCCGCGCACTACAACTATCTGGTGATTCTTTGGAGCAGTCTTTACCACAGTGACTTGGGTGCTAGGAGTTACCACCACAGATCTCGCACAAGAAGTAGTAAACAATAAAAGGGCAACAATAGCCAATAAAAAAGGTCTCATAAGCGTATAATTTGGTTATACCTACAAGACCTTTTGATGTTGTGAAGGTTTAACTAGTCCTGTCCGTCTTCGGGAATAAAATTCAGAGCTGCACCATTGATACAGTGGCGCTTACCAGTAGTGTCACTAGGGCCGTCGTTAAAGACATGGCCCAAATGTCCACCACAGGTAGCGCAGTGTTCTTCAGTACGTGCATAACCGATCTTGTAGTCCGTGGAGTATTCCACGTTCCCTTTGATCTCACGGTCAAAACTAGGCCAACCCGTACCGCTGTCAAACTTGTGATCCGATTTAAAAACTGGAGTTCCACATGCTGCACAAACATAAGTTCCTGCTTCGTAGTTCTTGTTCAATGGAGAGGTAAATGGACGTTCTGTCCCGGCTTGTCTCAGCACGTAATACTCCAATTCGGTCAATTCTGCTCGCCATTCGGAGTCAGTTTTAGTAACCGGATAAACCTTTGCTTCTTCTTTTTCTGATTTTTGCTGACCATTACACGCAAGTGTTACTGCGCAAAGGGCCATCATGGCAATTTTATTTAACATCTTTAATCAAGTTCTAATCGTTCTATGTTGTCTGTCGAGACGCTAAGGGCATCCATTACAGCTTCCATATCAAAGATATCGATATTTTCTCCAAAATCCGCAGGAACAACAGCAACTCTAAAGATCTGATTATCTGTAAAGACCGGGCCTAATAGATCCAAATTAAAATCAGCATAAAGATATACCGACATATCAACAGCGGTGTAGTCAAAGTTGTACACCAAGGTACCATCTGCAGTAAAGAAGGTCTGTGGCAATAAACTCCACACATCCAAGCCTTCTGGAGTGGTCTCTTCCAATAGGTAAACCAAGACCACATCGGAGTCAAATACCTGTAAACTGCTCGGGTATCCAAAGAAATTTCTGTAGTCATTACCGGCGTTGAAATTGGCATTTACCTCAAAAACAGTTCCTAGTAAACTGGTTCCGTCTAATCCTGGAGGTCCCGGAGGTCCTGGGTCTCCTTCGCAAGAAGTAAATACGGTTAGTGGTAAGGCTAGTAACAAGAGTAGTGCAATTCGTTTCATGTTGTTGTAGTTTTTGTTTTTTGCGTTTTTGATTTCTGATCCGCCCTAAAAGCAGTGGGAATTTATTCAACTATTCAAAAGTCGTTCCAAACTCGATAATCTAGTAAGAAATGCAATTAATCGAAATATTTTACTCACTGTCGATTTTCAAAAACATTGCTATACCAGCAATTCTGGTACTAAATTTGAATTGTAGATCTTTGAACAGATAATTTTTGTAACTTTTCTAATAGAAAATATACCATCTATGATATTCAAGAAATCACTAACTCTGGCTGCCTTTTGTGCCCTCATGGTAGCCTGTACTACTAATCCTTTCACTGGAAAAAAGACCTTGGCTTTGGTGCCAAATTCGCAAATACTACCTATGGCGTTTCAGCAATACGATCAGTTTTTATCTGAGAACAAGGTTGTAACAGGTACTGCGGAGGCCAATATGGTTAAAAATGTTGGTCAGAAAATCTCAACTGCAGCCGAGCGCTGGCTCAATGCGAACGGCTATGCCGGATATCTAAAAGACTACCAGTGGGAATTCAACTTGGTACAAGACGGAGCGGTAAATGCTTGGTGTATGCCGGGAGGGAAGATAGTATTCTACACGGGAATCATGCCTATCGCTTATGGCGAACGAGGCGTAGCGGCCATTATGGGTCATGAGGTTGCACACGCCTTGGCTAACCACGGCCAGCAGCGTATGAGTGCCGGACAGTTACAAGCCCTAGGAGCAGTTGCCGGAAACGTTGCCTTGAGCAAAGACCCTAAGAATCAGCAGATCTTTAATCAGGCCTATGGAATCGGATCTACCGTAGGGGTTATGCTTCCATTTAGTAGAAAACACGAGTCCGAAGCAGATCGTATAGGACTTACCATAATGGCTATAGCCGGTTATGAGCCTACCGAGGCGGTTCAACTTTGGAGACGCATGGCTGCGAATTCGGGCGGACAAGCCCCACCGGAATTCTTAAGTACGCACCCAAGTAATGAAACCCGAATTAACAATATCAAAGGTTGGGTGCCGGAAGCCAAGGCCGAAGCAGCTAAATTTGGAGTTACCTCTTTTAAATAGGTCTGCAGCCCAATAAATTTATTTAACTTAGAAGTCGCCTACACAAGGCGACTTTTTCGTTTGAGCAAACAACGACTAAACACCAACTGCATTGAAACAAACACTCCCTAAAGGCAGTAAGAAACTCATGCGTGCCTGGGCTTTCTACGACTGGGCCAATTCAGTTTACAGCTTAGTGATCGCCTCGGCTATTTTTCCAATCTACTACGGAGCCCTTTTCGAAATTGCCCAAGTAGATAGTGTAAACTTTTTAGGCTTTGAGATACCACAAACACCTTTTATAACTTATGTGACGGCTGCTGCGTTTTTGGTGGTTTCCATAATATCACCGATCCTATCTGGTATTGCAGATTACGTTGGGAACAAGAAGAATTTCATGAAGTTCTTTTGCTATCTGGGATCCCTGTCTTGTATGGCCTTGTACTTCTTTGATCTGGATTATCTCTACCTCAGTGCCACAGCCTATTTTTTGGCCCTAATTGGATTTTGGGGTAGTTTGGTGTTCTACAATTCTTACCTGCCAGATGTAGCCTATCCGGAGCAACAAGATCACCTGAGTGCTCAGGGCTTTTCCATGGGTTATATTGGGAGTGTACTTTTATTGGTGGTCAACCTGGTCATGGTGCTGGGAGCACCAGAAGGAGGAGAGATGGCGGCGATGAAATGGTCTTTCGTATTGGTGGGTGTATGGTGGATCTTGTTCAGTCAGTATTCTTTTTACCACTTACCCAAAGGGAACTCTGCCAGTGGTAAGATCCACAGAAAGATCTTAGGTAATGGCTACAAAGAACTAAGAGGTGTTTATCGGTCACTCTCTAGCAATCCTAGGCTTAAAAGGTTTTTGGCAGCTTTCTTTGTTTATTCTATGGCTGTGCAAACGGTAATGCTGGTGGCGACTTATTTTGGAGAACAAGAGATAGCTTGGGGTGGTAGTTCCGAAAAAACCATGGGACTTATAGTGAGTATATTAGTCATTCAACTGGTAGCGGTAATTGGTGCTACCCTTACGGCTAGGGCGTCAAAGAGTTTTGGCAATATTCAGACCTTAGTAGTCATCAATATCATTTGGGTTGCGATCTGTGTGGTCGCCTATTTTATCACTGAACCTTTTGAATTCTATGCTACGGCAGGAGTAGTTGGTTTGGTCATGGGTGGCATTCAGGCACTTTCCAGATCTACCTATTCTAAGTTCCTACCGGAGACAGAAGACACAACGTCTTATTTTAGTTTTTACGATGTAGCGGAGAAAATAGGTATTGTGATCGGGATGGGGGTTTACGGAGTGATAGATCAACTTACAGGTAGCATGAGAAACTCTGTCATTTTTCTAATCTTGTTCTTTGCTGTTGGCGTATTTCTACTCTTGCAGGTACCCAGAAAAGACCAGTCTGCAGAAAATAATTAAGTTTGCTTAAATAAATCGACCTACTATGATTAAGAAAATCTTGCCAGTCCTGGCGCTATGTATTTGCATTTTTGCTTGTGATAACGAACCTTTAGAAGGAGAATTTATAACCGATGATACCACAATGGATGAAGGATCTGACACAGATGATAGCGATACAGATGGCGATACCGATGGAACCGTTTCCTTCAATGCCGATGTTGATGGGGTAACAGTAAATCCAGACTCCTTAACTGCTTTCAGTATTGAATCAGGAGGTGTTACCAGTATAAATATTGGAGGGGTCAATACGGCTTCAGGAGCCTCTATGACATTAACTTTCAATGCTGCTCTAGAGGCGGGAACTTACGAGTTTAACAGTTTACCCTTACCAGGAAATACTATACTTACCTACGCGCCTGACCCTAGTGACGCAACTCTTATTTACAGTTCAGAAGCAGGAGGAACATTCGTTATTTCAGAAGTCACGGCAGAAGGCCGATTCACGGGTACCTTCTCGGCAACACTAAGCGTTTCAACAGACCCGAGTATTCCCGGTGTGGAAGTGACCAACGGAGCCTTTATTGTACAGCTTTAGCCCAATCAGAAAACAAAAACATAATAAAAAAGCCACGCTTGAACTGCGTGGCTTTTTTATTAGTTGATGAATGAAACCTTAGTTTCTGGCGCTGATGCTTCCAGAACCCGATACCTTCTTATCTACAGATGGGTTGCCGCCATAAGTGATATCGCCGGACCCATTAACTCTCGCCTTTAGATTAGCTTCTGCATAGACTTTGGCATCTCCGGAGCCAGAAATAGCTACTTCGGCATCTTGTGTACGGAACATGCGGCCGTCAAAGTCACCGCTACCGCTGATTTTTAAACTTGCGCTGTCTGCGCTCCCTTTTAGACGCATATCGCCAGAACCGGTAATCTTAAAAGTAGCCTTACGGGCATTTACTTCTAAGTTTACATCTCCGGAGCCAGTAATGGCGGCCTCAAAATTATCTGCGCTAATGGCATCTCTGGTCATTACGTCGCCAGAACCCGTTAGTTTAACGCCGCTAAGATCTTCAAAAGGAACAGTGACCTTGATAGGATTCTTAGACTTTAGGTAATAACCTTTTTTAACCTTAACAATTAGCTTGTCACCTTCGGTCTCTACTACGATATACTCGTGGAAGTTACTGTCTGCTTCTACGCTGATGCGACCTTCGGATCCGCTTACTAGGTAAACATCCATGGGTCCGACTGCTGCGATCACATCGTAGTCTCCAGTAGAAATAGTTTCTGTGGTCACATTGCCGTTTCCGTTTACCTTTTTGTTACCCCATTGGGCCTGTGCCGGTAGGGCACACAGTAAAAAAAGTACGCTTAATAGTTTGATTGTGGATTTCATGTTTTTTGATTTAGATGATTATTGTTTTTTTAGTGTTACGCCTCCATAAGAAGAGCGCACGTTTATCGTATTGCCGGAGTTTGCACTTCCGTGATAGCCTTGATAGCTTTTTTGACTTCCGTCTTTAGATTCCATTTTTACATTTAGATCATCCTTTCCGCTCAAGCTGGCATAAGATAGATTCACAATAAAGTCGAAATTGTATCCTGGGTCGTATCCCAATCGAATTCCCGCATAAGAGGACTTGATGGTCACATCTCCGGCAGTTGGCATTAAGCGATCTACCGTAATAGATCCATAATCCGAATTGATATTGAAGTTTCCAGAAACTCGGTCAAAGCTTGCGGGGATATAATCTCCATTTCCTGTGACTGTCCCTACATCGCCCACATTGAGCTTTCCGTAGTCGCAGTTGTAATTCAGTTCGCCTATCTTTTCAATACTACTTTTGGTATAATCTGCATTGAGCTCTAAGTATTCAATCTCGTCCAGGCTAAAGCTGCTGTAGTCTGCGTTGATACGCCCGCTCTTCATATAAGCAATAGATGAGTTGTTCGTATAGTCAAAGCTGAGTAGATTATTCTCGGCATTCAAACGTCCAATGTTTAGCTGTCCATAATCGCAAGAGATCTTTACATTACCGTCACTTTCATTCAGGTTGATGGCTCCGTAGTCGTTGCTCAGATCTAGTGAATTGGTCACTGGAACTTTCACCACATAGTTCACTTCTATAGATACGCCATTGTTCTTATTGTTCCACCAGCTCCAGGAACGCCCACCGCTACCAATTTTGGTTTTGGCGCTTACCAAAGAACCGTTGCCGGAAAACTCCACGTCTATATCGTCTAAGCGTTTTTGAACCTTCTCTTCGTTGTTTCCATTGGTTGTAATGGTTACTTCGATTACCGTGCGGTTCTGCCCCCAGGTCACTATGTCTAAGTTCCCGTAGGTATTGTCAATACGCAGGCCGGCATTAGCGTTTACTGTGTATTCTTTAGAGAGTTTTTTCTCCTTGGTGTATTTTCCTTTGAATTTGTCGTTGTTTCCAGCTACTGCCACTGCAGGCAATAACAAGAGTATTATTAGGGATTTAAATAGTGCTTTCATCAGTGTTAGATTGGTTGATTAATTCGATTCCTTCTATCGTAGAGATCACGTGTTGAAGCAGATCGATACGATTTTGAAAATTATTGATCATGGCGTGAATAACACGCTTGTCATTACCGCTTTCTACAAGGTCATCTTGGAGTTTCAAATATTCTTGCTCCAAGGTTTCCATTTGTAGCATAGCATCATTGATCAGGACTTTAGCTGCTTCGGATTCAAAGCTGCTCAAGCGTTCCAATTCGGTGTTTATCGCCGTGTTGAAAAATTCCTGAGTTTGAGCCATTTCTGGGGATACACTCGCCAAGCCTTCTGCTTCTGTCGCTGTCGGATTAAATACTCCAGTCAACAAAAAGGCTAGGGTTATCACTGCTGCAAAAGCAGAGACGATCTTCCAATAGGCAATCTTTGGCTTTCCGCTGCTCATAGGCTGCTCCTTATTCAGGCGCTGCATAAAGCGAGCGTTATGTCCTTCTGGAGTGCTTTTGGTGTCGAACTGGCCTTCTAAGCGCTCAAATAGGGCCTCTATATTGTCGTTTTCTTTCATACGCTAAGTTTCTGTCTTAAACTTTCTTTCGCTCTAGAGATCATAGTACGGCAATTTCCGTAGCTTATTTTCATGATCTCACAGATCTCTTCATGATCATATCCTTCTATCAGATGCAGGCTCAACACCTGTCTGTAATTGTCCTTTAAGGCACTTAAGCCTTCCATGACCGCTGCTACTTTTACTTGAGAATAATCTGCCTCTGTCAATGAGCTCGATTCTTCTACGGTTTCTGGTAGCTGGTCTACCGAAACATCGGTAAAACGTTTGTTTTTCTTGTATTGGGCAATACTGTTGTTTACCACTATGCGCTTCAACCAAGATCCGAAGGTAGCATCTCCTTTAAACGTGTCTAGCTTGTTAAAGGCAGCGATAAAAGATTCTTGCATAACGTCCTCGGCCTCCAGAGAATCCTTTACTATTCGAAAAGCAGTGTTGTACATCGCTTTCTGATATCGGTTATAGACCTCCAATTGCGCCAATTGATTACCGTCTCTGCAAAGACCCAAAAGGGCTTCAATGGGTTGGTCTGTATTTGGTTTGGTTAGTGCCAAGAAAAACTATTGTTTATGCTAAAGAAGGACTTACTGCTTTGATGTTACAGTTTACAACAAAAAAATTGTCGATTGGCACATTAATTGACTTAAAGTGATGGTCGTGTGTGCCGCTTAGCCTGTTATTTAGGGCCTTCGCCGCGAACATTAACCAAGAAATAGCTATTAAAAAGAATTCACCTACCACGTGGAGGTGACATTTTGACTTAACAACAATATATGTCGAAGCATCGATTTGTAAATATAGACAGTTTGTCATTGGACGATTTTAACGAAGAAGCGGAACTCATACCGCTATTGACCCCAGAGGATGAAGAAGCGATGAACAAGGAGGCCTTGCCGGAAGCCTTACCTATCTTGCCTTTGCGCAATACGGTCTTGTTTCCGGGGGTGGTGATTCCAATTACCGCAGGCCGCGATAAATCCATTAAGCTCATCAATGCTGCCAATAAAGGCAGTAAAGTGATCGGGGTGGTCGCTCAAAAGGACGAAGCCGTCGAAGATCCTACAACCAAGGACATACATCCGCAGGGAACTGTAGCGCGCATCTTGCGCGTGCTAAAAATGCCAGATGGGAACATTACCGTTATCATTCAAGGAAAGAAACGTTTCCAGATACGAGAGGTGGTACAAGAAGACCCGTATTTGCAAGCCAGTATCCAGGATGTGACAGAGACCCGTCCGCAGCCTGGCGATAGCGAATTCTTGGCCATTATAGAGTCTATCAAGGAATTGGCCTTAGACATTATTAAAGACAGCCCGAATATTCCTAGTGAGGCTTCATTTGCGATTCGCAACATAGAGAGTAGTTCCTTCTTGATCAATTTTGTCTGCTCTAATTTGAACGTTCCTGTTGCCGACAAGCAGAAGCTGTTAGAGATCGATGATCTCAAGGAGCGCGCTTTAGCTACTTTAAAGTATTTGAATGAGGAGCTGATGCGTCTTAATCTGCGCAACGACATTCAGAACAAGGTTCAGAGCGATCTGAATCAGCAGCAACGAGAATACTTCCTGCAACAACAAATAAAGACCATACAAGAAGAATTAGGAGGTGGCTCTTTAGAAGAAGAGATTGGCGCCATGCGTGAAAAGGCCAAGACCAAAAAGTGGGACGAGAAAGTTGCAGAGCACTTTGACAAAGAATTGGCCAAAATGCAACGCATGAATCCGCAAGTGGCAGAATACTCCATTCAACGGAATTATCTTGATCTGTTTTTAGAGTTGCCTTGGAACGAATTCTCTAAGGATAAATTCGATCTTAAACGCGCTCAGCGTATTTTGGACCGCGATCATTACGGATTAGACGATGTGAAGAAGCGTATCATTGAATACCTCGCAGTACTGAAATTGCGTAACGATATGAAGTCGCCTATTTTGTGTTTACACGGACCTCCTGGTGTAGGGAAGACCTCCCTTGGGAAATCTGTAGCCGAAGCCTTAGGGCGCGAATACGTTCGTATCTCTTTAGGAGGATTACGAGATGAGGCAGAGATCCGTGGGCACCGCAAGACCTATATCGGTGCCATGCCAGGGCGTATCATACAAAACATCAAAAAAGCGGGTACCAGTAATCCGGTCTTTGTTTTAGACGAGATCGATAAGCTAGCTTCCGGACATCAGGGAGATCCGTCTTCTGCGCTCTTAGAGGTATTGGATCCGGAGCAAAACTCAGCCTTTTACGACAACTTCTTAGAAATGGGCTTTGACCTTTCAAAGGTGATGTTCGTTGCAACTGCCAACAGTCTTGGACCAATACAGCCCGCCTTACGTGATCGTATGGAGATCATCAACCTAAGCGGTTATACCATAGAAGAGAAGGTAGAGATCGCTAAAAAACATTTACTGCCCAAGCAACTCTCCGAGCACGGTTTGGATCCGCAGCATTTAAAGATCAGGAAGCCGCAATTGGAGCAGATCGTAGAAGGCTACACCAGAGAATCTGGGGTTAGAGGCCTAGAGAAGCAAATAGCCAAGATGGTGCGCTATGCAGCCATGAACATTGCCATGGAACAGGACTACAAAGTAAAAGTAGACAAGCAGACTGTGCTTGATGTTTTGGGTATTCCAAAGTTAGAACGAGACAAATACGAGAACAATAAAGTAGCTGGGGTTGTGACTGGCTTGGCCTGGACCCGTGTTGGCGGGGATATTTTGTTTATTGAATCGATCTTGTCCAAAGGGAAGGGGACCATGAGTATTACCGGAAACCTCGGAAAGGTCATGAAGGAATCTGCCACCATTGCTTTGGAGTATATTAAATCCAATGCTGCCGATCTGGGAATAGCAGACGATATCTTTGACAAGTACAACGTACATATTCACGTGCCAGAAGGCGCCACACCAAAGGACGGCCCTAGTGCTGGGATAACCATGCTGACCTCTTTGGTTTCTTTGTTCACTCAACGTCGGGTTAAGCCATCGCTTGCTATGACAGGAGAGATCACTTTACGCGGAAAGGTATTGCCAGTAGGAGGGATCAAAGAAAAGATCTTGGCTGCCAAGCGGGCTCGTATCAAAGAGATCATTCTTTGCGAAGACAACAAGCGCGATGTGGAAGAGATCAATCCGCAGTATTTGAAAGGCGTAACATTTCACTACGTCAAAGAGATGGGCGAGGTGATCGACAAGGCCCTGCTGAAGCAAAAAGTGGTTAAAGCTAAAAAGCTGTAGTAGCAATTCGTTGGAATCGCCCAGATTGCAGGCCATTCGTTTTTTTCTGGCTCAAAAATAAATTATACTTGCAATCGTTAATGGAGTAACCGGTTTTTCCAATCCATGTCCAAAAGAATTGCTGTCTTTTTACTGATCCTTACTACTGCTGCCGCGAGCGCTCAGATTGGAGGCCGATATACGTATCAGTTTCTGAATCTGGTGAATTCTCCGCGACAAGCTGCCTTAGGCGGTAAAGTGGTCACCAATTACGACTGGGATCCGTCTCAAGCGCTTTACAATCCGGCGTCTATTAATCCGGAGATGGACAATCAGTTTCAACTCAATTATGTCAACTATTTTGACGACGTAAACTACGGAACAGCCTCTTATGCCTACCTCTGGGACAGACGCACCCAGGTTTTACACGCTGGGGTCACTTATATAAACTACGGCCAATTTGACGGTTTTGACGAGGCGGGTAATCCTACCAATAGTTTTAGTGGAGGCGAAGTGGCTCTTTCTGCGGGTTACGCCAGAAATATACCCTATACCGATTTTCACGTGGGTGCCAATGTAAAGCTTATCTCCTCTAAATTAGAGCAGTACAGCTCTTTTGGAGGCGCCTTGGATATCGCCATTATGTATGTGTATGAGCCTTGGGACTTACACATCGCGGCTGTGGCTCGGAATATCGGTACTCAGTTCACTCCCTTTAATGAGGTATACGAGCCCTTGCCGTTTGAGCTCATTTTCGGAATTTCTCAAACCCTGCAGAACATACCCATTCGCTGGCATTTTACCTTAGAGAATATGCAAGTCTGGAACATTGCCTTTGAGAATCCCAACAGATCCATCACAGATCTGGAAGGAGGTACGGTGACCGAAAACATCAACTTTTTCGACAATGCGATCCGCCATATGATCTTTGGTATTGAACTGTTTCCAGAGAGCGGTTTCAATATTCGTTTGGGTTACAATGTGCGCAGAGCGGAAGAACTTCGTATTTTAGAGCAAAGAGCTTTTGCCGGACTTAGCGCCGGTTTTGGAATAAAACTCAATAAGATCAGACTGAGCTACAGCTATTCGCAGTACAGTGCAGCAGCCAATGCCAGTTTCTTTGGTCTGAACATAGATCTGAATCGCTAATGCGCAAAATTACCATAGCCATAGACGGCTATTCTTCTACCGGAAAATCTACAGTAGCCAAGCAGTTGGCCGATTATCTGGGTTATGTTTACGTGGACACCGGAGCCATGTATAGAGCAATTACTTTATATGCTATTCGGGCGGGAATAATTACTGCGGAGGCATTAGATAAAGACCGCCTAATTGCGGCTTTATCAGAGATCACTGTGGCCTTTCATTACGATTCAGATTCCGCAACTTCTCAGGTTTTACTTAATGGCGAAAGAGTAGGGAGCGCCATCCGCACCCTAGAGGTCTCAGAACATGTAAGTCCAGTAGCTGCCATTCCTGAGGTGCGTAAAAAACTAGTTGCAATCCAACATCGAATGGGCCAAGAAGGCGGCATTGTAATGGACGGTCGCGATATCGGGACTGTGGTATTTCCAAACGCCGAGCTGAAGATTTTTATGACTGCGGATGCTGCGGAGCGCGCCAAACGCCGATACCTTGAACTTAAAGCCCGTGGTGATGACATTACTTACGATGAGGTCTATGACAACGTCACCGAGCGGGACCGAATAGACACCACAAGAGCCGATTCTCCGCTGGTAAAAGCAGTAGACGCCATTGAGATCGACAATACAGAAACCAACTTAGAAGATCAGTTCCACACCATTTTGCAATTGGCTAAAGACCGAATTGCGGGTAGGGTTTAGTTCTGCCCAATAGGCGGCGGTCCGTCTGGAATCAGAGCCTTGTATTCATAATCGCCTTTACGCTCTACGAATTCTGCTTTAACAGCTTCAACTTTTTCCGGATCTTCAAAAAGATCTACCATGGTCATGGCCATAGCGCGGGTAGCTTGCAGCATACCTTTATGCCCAATGCTCATTCCGCCACAGGCTACCACAGCCCAACTGTGCCAAGGAGTCCCTTTAGGAGCTACGGTCACCCCCAAGTTGATGTTGGCTACATTCCAGCTTACATCTCCAACGTCGGTAGAGCCACCTCCTGGATTCTCGCGAGTCTCAAGCAGCGGACTGATCTTGCTGTCCATGCCCACTTGCGGTTTGCCGGTCATTTCTTGGATCTTTTTACCAAAGGCAATTTCTTCTTGGGTGTACTCGATAGGGCCAAGTAGTTCTAAATTCTTTTGCATAATGGCTCCACCAGTGCGATTCACTAAAACTTCGTGAATTCCGGAGATCAGTGAAACTTTGTATTCCACATTGGCCATAATTGCGGCACCTTCGGCCATTTTCATTACCTGCTCGTAAACCGGCATCATACCCGCTCGGTCTGAATTTCTTACCCGCACCCAAAGTCTGGAATAATCCGGGACAACGTTCACCACTTGCCCGCCGTCTTGAATGTGGTAGTGCATGCGTACTGTGGGTTTAACGTGTTCTCTATAATAGTTTATTCCTTGGGTGTAGAGTTCCAAGGCATCAGAGGCCGAACGTCCGTTCCACGGGTCGGCAGCTGCGTGAGCGGCTTGTCCGTAGAATTCTACCATAAAGTCAACCAAGGCTAAAGAGCTCTGTACATCTGCCTCTGTGTTGGCACTAGGGTGCCAGCTAATATTCACATCTACACCATCCCAGGCGCCGGCTTCTATCATCCAGAGTTTACCAAAGAATTTTTCTTCGGCAGGAGTTCCCATGAATTTAACGGTTCCTGAGATCTTTCCGGCTTCCATCAATTCTTTAATAGCAATGGCCGCTCCCAGAGATGCAGTACCAAACATATTGTGTCCGCAGCCATGCCCGCCAGCACCTGCTTCCAAAGGCTCTTTGGTCGGTTGTGCCTTTTGAGAGATTCCTGGGAGAGCATCGAACTCACCTAATATACTGATCACTGGTTCTCCGCTACCGTAAGTAGCCACAAAAGCCGTTGGCATGCCGCCTATATTCTTTTCGACCTTAAAGCCGTTGGCTTCGGCATAGTCTGATAGGATTTTTGATGATTTGGTCTCTTGAAAAGCTAGTTCGGCGTTAGCCCAAATAGCATCTGAGATCTCAATAAGCTTTTTTTGGTGTTTAGCTACAGAGGCCATAATGGCTTGTTTGTTTTCGCTCATGCCTTGTTGAGCTACTGAATTACCTGCAAAAATCAGGCAGATGGCGAAGGTAAAAAGAACGCGCATATGGGTTGGATTTAGTGTTTGCTTAAAGATAAGCAATCTTTAAAAAATCCGAAGCAATACAAACCCTTGAAAAAGAGCGCAATAAAATTTAAGTATTCTTTGAAATTGTTAAAGAAAACAGTACTTTTGCCGTCCTTTTTGGCGGTATGGAAGCAACGAAAAGGAAAAACAAAGTAGAAAACTTCTGTGAGATTTGATCCGCAGCAAATGCTTCCCAGACACTTGCAGAATACAAACCCTTATTTTTCGACTGCTTGAGCAGCGAAGAATAAATTCAATTTATGGCTCAAAAAGCTAAAGAAGAAGCGGTAGTAGCAGAAGCTACTGAAGCTAAAAATGCCCCTGAGGCTCCAGCGGTATCTCCAGCTCAGGAGAACCCTGAAAAATTCCTAAAAGAATTCGACTGGCACAACTACGAAGAGGGTATCGACCCTATCGCAGATTCTAAACTCGAAGAGTTTGAGAAGCTAGTAGAAGAGAATTTTGTAGACACCTTAGATGATGAGGTTGTTGAAGGTGAGGTTATCCACATGACCGAGCGTGACGCGATCATCGACATCAACGCTAAAAGTGAAGGTGTTATCTCTCTAAATGAGTTCCGTTACAATCCGGACCTTAAAGTAGGAGACAAAGTAGAAGTATTGATCGATGTGCGTGAAGACAGCACAGGACAATTGATCCTGTCTCACCGTAAGGCGCGTACTATCAAAGCTTGGGATCGTGTAAACGAAGCTCATGACCAGGGTAGTATCGTTAACGGTTACGTGAAGTGTCGTACTAAAGGAGGTATGATCGTTGATGTATTCGGGATTGAGGCGTTCTTGCCTGGTTCTCAGATCGACGTGAAGCCTATCCGTGACTACGATATGTACGTAGGAAAAACTATGGAATTCAAAGTGGTTAAGATCAACCACGAATTCAAAAACGTAGTGGTTTCTCACAAAGCGCTTATCGAAGCAGATATCGAAGAGCAGAAGAAAGAGATCATTTCTCAATTGGAGAAGGGTCAAGTATTGGAAGGTGTTGTAAAGAACATCACATCTTACGGTGTATTCGTAGACCTTGGAGGTGTAGATGGACTAGTACACATTACCGACTTGTCTTGGTCTCGTATCAACCACCCAAGCGAGATCGTAGAATTGGATCAGACGCTGAACGTGGTAATCTTAGATTTCGACGAAAACAAAACACGTATCCAACTTGGATTGAAGCAGCTTAGCGCGCACCCATGGGATGCATTAGGTGAAGAAGTGAAGATCGGTGACAAAGTAAAAGGTAAAGTTGTTGTAATCGCAGATTACGGTGCATTTATCGAGGTTGCCGAAGGTGTTGAAGGTTTGATCCACGTATCTGAAATGAGCTGGTCTACACACTTGAGAAGTGCGCAAGACTTTGTAAATGTAGGAGACGAGGTCGAAGCTGTTATCTTGACACTAGATCGCGAAGAGCGTAAAATGAGTTTAGGTATCAAGCAATTGACTCCAGACCCATGGACTGATATCACGACCAAGTACCCGGTTGGATCTAAGCACAGTGGGATAGTTCGTAACTTCACTAACTTCGGTGTATTCGTAGAGTTGGAAGAAGGTATCGACGGATTGATCTATATCTCAGACCTTTCTTGGACAAAGAAAGTGAAGCACCCAAGCGAGTTCACCAATGTTGGTGATACGCTAGAGGTTGTTGTTTTGGAGTTGGATGTAGAAGGACGCAAGCTAAGCCTTGGTCACAAGCAGACTACAGAAAATCCTTGGGACAAATACGAGGATGAGTTTGGTGTAGGTACAAAACACACCACTGCCATCACTGAGATCGTAGACAAAGGAGCTACCATTACTTTTAACGAAGACATCGTAGCTTTTGTTCCACAACGTCATATGGAGAAGGAAGACGGTAGCAAGCTTAAGAAAGGCGAGGAAGCTGAATTCCAGATCATTGAGTTTAGTAAAGACTTTAAGCGTGTAGTTGCCTCTCACATGGTAATTCACCGCGAAGAAGAAGCCAAGAACGTTCGCGCTGCTCAAAAGAAGCAGACGGAGCAGGTTGATAAACCAACCCTTGGTGATGCTAACGCTAAGCTTCAAGAGTTGAAAGACAAGATGGACGGGAAGAAATAATTCCTGAACTCTTTTAAAATAGAAGCCCTCCGGTAACGGGGGGCTTTTTTTATTGAGGTTTTCCAGTAAGCACACATAATAAATTGGGTTTTTAGGCGGTTATTAAAAGAAAACTTCCATGAATAAAGTGTTGAGTAGCAAGGGGCTTACCCTAGCCAACTTAGTGATTGTTGCCTATTTTTCGCTCTTGTATCTGGTGAATTATTACCAATGGAAAAGTCAAGCCATTCAGGTGGTGGGAGAGCTGCTAACAATTCCTTTCTTGATCGCCTTGGTTGTATTTACAGCCATAGGTATAAAGTACCTCACTCAGCGGAAAAAACGTTCCTCTACAGTGGTAAGTATTATGTTACTTGGACTTTGTGCAATAGCAACGGTAAAGAGTTTCTTTTAATCGCTTCAGTAAGATGCCGATTTTTTAAACGTGGAGATTTAGCTATCTTTAATCACATCGACTAGCAAATCTCTACATGTATACCGGAAGAATTTATAGCTTTAAGGATATGGCGCGATGGATGCGCTTTGAATCCGTGTTTTTTTATCTTTAGTTTTTCAGACGAGCTTTAACTATTATCAGATGAAAACAATGACTTGCCGTCAACTGGGCGGTGCCTGTGATAAAACTTTTCAGGCCGCAACTTTTGAAGAGATGGTCGCTTTGAGCAAAGCACATGGCATGGAAATGTTTCAAAAGGGAGATCAAGCCCATTTGGACGCGATGCAGACGGTAAAGGCAATGATGTCAGAACCAGCCGCTATGAGGCGTTATTTCGATGAGAAACAAAAATTATTTGATGCTCTGCCAGACTTATATTAGAAAGCTGCTGTTAGGCTTATTGGTACTTTCCGCCATAGGCTGTAAAGAGCAGTCTAAGACCTGTGAGAGTTTTCATCAGGGTACATTTGAGATCAAACGACCTGCAGACAATTACGCCGTGCAAATAGCGCGCAAGGACAGTTTACAAATAGAGACCAATCTCAATACTGGAGCAGTAACCAAGGCGATCGTGCGTTGGGATAATATATGCAATTACCAACTGGAGTATATTGAATCTACAAGCGAACACGCCGTCAATCTAATAGGTAAAGTGCTTATTGTTCGTATTGTTTCCATCAGCGGAGATAGTTATACCTACGAGGCTGTCTTACGCGGAACCCAGACCGTGACAAAAGGAGTGATCACTGCCGTGGATTGAGCTTTTGTTCTTATCTTTAAGATATGGTTCGTTTTGGTATCATAGGATTAGGAAAGATCGCGGCTCGCTTTGCCCAAGATCTCACCCTGCATCCCAAAGCCAAATTACAAGCAGTGGCTTCTAGAAATGGAAGAAAGGCGCAGCAATTTGCAGATACCTACTCCGCAGCACGTCATTACGATAGCTACGAGAAATTACTGGCCGATCCAAAGGTCGACATAGTTTATATAGCCACACCCAACCATTTGCATTATAATCATACCATGCAGTCTCTGGATGCGGGAAAGCATGTCATTTGTGAAAAACCCTTTGCCTTAGATGCGGCGCAGGTCCGAAAGATGATCAACAAGGCCAAATCTAAAGAGCTTTTTCTCATGGAAGCCATGTGGACACGTTTCATTCCAGCTACAGAAAAAGTTTTGGAACTGATCGACGAAGGTGTATTAGGAGAACTTCAGTCTATACGTGCAGACTTTGGATTTGCTGCATCTCAAGATCCTAATGGAAGATTGTTTAACAGAGAGTTGGGAGGAGGATCATTGTTAGATATTGGGATTTATCCCGTATATCTGAGTTATCTCTTATTGGGAAAACCTGAGGCCATACACGCAGAGGCAAAAATGCATTATACCGGGGTAGATAGCAACTGCCATATTGAGTTTACCTATACTGATGAAAAATCTTCCATATTGGAATCGAGTTTTTTAGAAACCACACCTACAGAGGCCATAATAGAAGGAACACAAGGAGGGATCTATATGCATCCAAGATTCCATCATTGCGAAAAATTGAGTCTAGAGCAGGGAGGAACCTTAAAAGAAATAGAGGTTCCTTGCGTCGGATTAGGATACTATCATGAAATCGATGAAGTGATCAACTGTTTAGAGGCCGGTAAACTAGAATCCGCTAAGATGTCTCATAAAGATAGTCTGGCACTTATAGAGCTCTTAGATGCTGTGCGTTCCTTGATAGGTCTTCAGTATTAAATCATAAGTGTGTAAGCATTGCACAGCCCGAGAAAATGGTCTATTTTTGCATTAGAGTAGCAAACTATGAGTCAAAAAGTCCTGCTTAACCAAACCGAAGTGCACATTACTTTGCACCGTTTGGCCTGTCAGTTGCTCGAAAATCACTTGGACTTCTCCAACGCAGTTTTAATTGGTCTACAACCCAGAGGAGTGTTTCTCGCAGATCGCTTGGCGCAGATCCTTAAGGACGATTACGGGATCAAAGATCTGAAGTTGGGCTATCTAGACATCACCTTTTACAGAGACGACTTTAGACGTGGTGATAAGCCTTTGGCGGCCAATGCCACGAGTATAGAGTTCATTGTGGAGGATAAGAATGTGGTTATCATTGACGATGTGTTATACACCGGACGAAGTATCCGTGCGGCCTTGACAGCCATTCAAGCTTTCGGACGACCAAAGAATATCGAATTGCTTTGCCTGATAGACCGCAGGTTTAGCAGACATTTACCTATTCAGCCAGATTATCGCGGCAGGCAGGTAGATGCCATCAACGATGAAAAGGTAAAAGTTTGCTGGCAAGAGAATGAGGGCGAAGACGCCGTGTATCTAATTAATAAGTAACTGCATGAGTAGTTTAAGTGTCGATCACTTATTGGGAATCAAATACATCTCGGCAGAAGATATTCAGCTGATTTTTGAAACCGCCGATCAGTTCAAGGAAGTGATCAATAGGCCTATTAAGAAAGTGCCGTCACTTCGAGATATAACTATAGCCAATCTGTTTTTTGAGAACTCTACCCGAACAAGGCTTTCGTTCGAATTGGCAGAAAAGCGACTCTCTGCAGATGTGATCAACTTCTCTGCAGCGTCCTCATCTGTAAAGAAGGGGGAGACCTTAATAGACACTGTGAACAATATCTTGTCCATGAAGGTCGATATGGTCGTAATGCGACACCCAAATCCGGGTGCCGGACTCTTTTTGTCCAAGCATGTAAAGGCTAGTATAGTCAATGCAGGAGATGGTGCTCACGAGCATCCTACCCAGGCTCTTTTGGACTGTTTCTCCATACGGGAACGTTTGGGAGATGTGGCTGGAAAAAAGGTAGTGATCGTTGGAGATATCTTGCATTCTCGAGTAGCCTTATCTAATATTTTTGCTTTACAAAAGCTTGGAGCATCAGTTAAGGTGTGCGGCCCCAAAACGCTTATTCCTAAATACATAGATAAATTAGGAGTAGAGGTGGAGTTGAACTTAGAAAAAGCCCTTCAATGGTGTGATGTAGCCAATATGTTACGGGTACAGAACGAACGTATGGATAGCTCCTATTTCCCTTCTACACGAGAATACAGCTTGCAATACGGGCTCACCAAAGCCCATTTGGAAAAGTTAGATAAGGAGATCGTGATAATGCACCCCGGGCCTATAAATCGAGGGGTGGAGATCACCAGTGATGTTGCAGATTCTGAACAGGCTATTATCTTGGACCAAGTAGAAAACGGTGTAGCTGTGCGCATGGCGGTTATTTATCTTCTGGCCTCTAAAATCAATCGTGATGACCGTTAAAGAACAGGATACTTTTTTACTATTAACTGACGATTATAACGACCCAAAGGATTTTGCAGATTTTCTTACACGCGAAGTTCCGAAGACTTACGGCGATAAGAACTTGGTGATTGAGTTGACCAAATATGCAGATTTCACTTTAGGTCATTTACTGCATTTTTTAAAGGTCTCTAATACGCATCGGGCCAAAAAGCTATCCTTTGTAATGATTTGCACCGACGTTCCGGTAGATGATATACCTTTTGAAATGGTTGTTGTTCCTACGCTCACTGAAGCGGCAGATATCATTGAAATGGAAGCCATAGAGCGCGATCTGGGCTTTTAAACACTAGTACATTGAAACTTACCATCCTGGGTTGTTATTCTGCAACTCCTCGCACACATACACATCCAACAGCGCAAGTACTAGAGCTGAGAGGAAGCCATTTCCTAATTGACTGTGGTGAAGGTACTCAGGTACAGTTAAGACGCTCTAAGATCAAGTTTACACGGGTGCAACAGGTGTTCATTTCGCATTTGCATGGGGATCATTATTTTGGGTTGATCGGCTTGATCTCTACTTTTCAATTGTTGGGCAGACGCACGCCTTTAACCATTTACGCCCCAAAAGGCCTTAAGGAGGTGATTAGTCTACAATTGCGCTTGGGCAACTCCTGGCCGCAATTTGAACTCAATTTTGTGGAGCTTAGCAGCAAAGAATCAAGCTTGATCTATGAGGATGAGAGTGTTTCGGTTTACACCATACCACTAGATCATCGTATTTATACCAACGGATTCTTGTTTAAGGAGAAACCGGGTCCGCGAAAGCTAGATCCAAAGGCTGCAACAGCGGCGAATATAGACTCGGCTTATTTTAGAAAGCTTAAAATGGGGAAAGATGTACCCAATCGCAATGGAGTTCTAATAGATCACACCAAGGTCACTTTAGATCCAGATCCGGTAAAGTCATATGCCTATTGCAGCGACACCGCCTTTGCCCCTGAGATTGTACCCCTTATTCAAGATGTAGACGCCTTATATCACGAAAGCACTTTCTTGCAAGAGCACGAACATCTGTGCGAGGCTACCAAGCACAGTACAGCCAAACAGGCTGCCACCATAGCAAAGATGGCGGGTGTAGACCGGCTGATCTTAGGACATTACTCTACCCGTTATGAAGATCTCAGCGCTTTTAAAGCGGAGGCCCAAGAGGTTTTTACTGCTGTAGAACTAGCTGAGGATCTCAAAGAGTTTTCTTGGTAAATATCCGCAGAGAAAACACCTTAAAATACTTTTAATGCAAGCCGAATTCTCGTAACTTGCAGTAAAGCTTCACCCATGGATCAAGAGCTGTATAATTTCAGAAAGTCGTATGAAAAAGGTGCCCTCGACAAAGACAGTGTAGACCCTAATCCACTGCAACAGTTCCGCAGCTGGTTTCATCAAGTACAAGATGCCGGAGGCGTGGAGGAGGTCAACGCAATGACTTTAACCACCTTGAGTCTGGACGGCTATCCAAAAGGTCGGGTTGTGCTGCTAAAGAAGTACAACGAAAACGGTTTTTACTTTTACACCAACTACCACAGCGAAAAAGGGAAGGCTATCTTGGCCCATCCAAAAGTCTCGCTCGCTTTTTTTTGGCCCACTTTAGAACGTCAGGTTTTGATCAAGGGAAATGTTAGTACTACCAGCCGTATAGATACTGAAAACTACTGGGATTCTCGCCCATTGGGCAGTCGATTAGGGGCTATAGTCTCAGATCAAAGTAAAGAGATTCCCAACAGAGAGGTTTTAGAGGATCGGCTTAAAAAATTGGAAGCTACCTTCTCAGAAGGCGATACTGTTCCTTGCCCAGATCATTGGGGAGGGTTTTTAGTGTCCCCGGTAGAGATTGAATTCTGGCAGGGCCGACCAAACAGGCTACACGACAGAATTCTTTACAGATTACAAGAGGATATGAACTGGGAAATCGTAAGATTGTCCCCTTAATCTAGCAGTATGAAGACCTTGTATTTGGTGCGACATGCAAAATCTTCTTGGGAGCATAATCTCTCCGACAGGGAAAGGCCGTTAAAAGAACGAGGGCTTAACGATGCGGAGGCGATGGCCTTGGCTGTGTCTAAAGAAATAGCTACGCCACAGTTGTTTATATCTAGTCCTGCTAACAGAGCACATACAACCTTTTTGTTCTTTAAGGAGGCTTTTGGGGCGGCAGATGAGAAGTGTCTCGTAGATGAACGCTTATATGACTTTGGTGGCCAAGATGTGATGCAAGTAATTGCAGAGACCCCAGCGGAGCTGGAAACACTTATGATCTTTGGGCACAACCATGCTTTTACTAGTATAGTGAATATGCTCGGTGACAAATACATAGATAATTTGCCAACCTGTGGGTTTGCGGCCATTCGATTCCAACAGGACGATTGGGACAACTTAAGCGATGGCAAGACAATAATGACATTATTTCCAAAAGAAATTCGCTAATGAACGAACTTCAAGAACGATACATCAATAGGGAGATCAGTTGGCTCCAATTCAACGAACGCGTACTGCAAGAAGCTGCAGATACCACGGTACCCTTAATTGAACGGATCAGATTCTTAGGAATATTCTCGAACAACTTGGACGAATTCTTTAAAGTTCGTTATGCCTTTGTAAAGCGTATAGTAGATGCCGGAAAAGGCGGGCGCTCTGCCTTAAAGGGAATAGCGGCCCAGGATCTTTTGGAACAGATCACGGAGATCGTGATAGAGCATCAGTCCGAGAGTTTGAAAATCTTGGAAGGAATTTACAAAGAGCTTGAAAAAGAGAACATCTTTGTTATCGATGAAACACAGGTAAGTCAGCGGCAGCACGAATTCATAGCAGATTACTTTCAGAACAAGGTGAGTCCTGCTTTAGGGGTGATCATGCTGAGTGACAAGACAAGTTTTCCCAAAATGCAGGATGCCGCGGCCTATTTGATGGTGCGCATGGAAATGCGAGAAGACGAAAAGATACTGCACCAGAAGGTGAATTTCGCACTTATAGAGATCCCACGCTTTTTAGACCGATTCATTATTTTACCTCAAGAAGGGGACAAGCAATTCGTGATACTTTTGGACGATCTTATCCGCTATTCGCTGGGTACAATTTTCAGTTTGTTCAAATATGAATCCATAGAGGCGCATATGATCAAGATCACTAGAGATGCTGGTTTGGACATGGACAGTGATCTGAGTAAAAGCTTTATTGCCAAGATATCTAAAAGTGTTAAGGAACGATCTTCCGGAGAACCGGTGCGCTTTGTTTACGACAAATCCATTCAACAGGATACACTGAATTATCTACTGGAAAAAATGGAGGTAGACGCGACTGATAGTGTGATCCCAGGCGGACGTTACCACTACCGACGCGATTATATGAAGTTTCCGAGCTTTGGTAGGCAGGATCTGCTATACGATAAGATCAAACCCTTACCCGTACCAGGACTGCACGGCTCAGACAGTATACTCGACGCTATAGATGAAAAGGACGCGCTGCTTTATGCTCCTTATCACGATTTTACCTATGTGATCCGTTTCTTGCGAGAGGCAGCCTTGGATCCGCGAGTAGAAAAGATCAAGATCACCATCTACCGCTTGGCAGAGATCTCCCACATAGCCGGTTCCTTGATCAACGCCGCAAAGAACGGTAAAGAGGTCACAGTGCAGATCGAGTTGCAGGCGCGTTTTGACGAGGAAGCGAACATTCGTTATGCAGAACAAATGCAGCAAGAAGGGGTGCATCTTATATTCGGTGTCACTGGGCTAAAAGTACATAGTAAAGCTTGTGTCATAGAGCGTAATCACGGCAAGAAAAGCAAACGTTACGGCTTTATTAGTACGGGGAACTTCAATGAATCCACCGCTAAGATATATACCGATTACACCTTGTTTACGGCTAATCAAAAGATACTAAAGGAGGTCAATAAGGTATTTGATTTCTTGGAGGTAAACTACAAGATCAAAAAATACAATCACCTCATGGTCTCTCCGCATTATACGCGAAATGTGCTGTATAACCTTATTGAGGATGAGATAGAGAACCACCGCAATGGTTTGCCGAGTGGGATCAAGATAAAACTCAACAATTTGTCGGACTATCCTATGATAGACAAGCTCTACGAGGCTTCTCAGGCTGGAGTGCCAATAAAGTTAATCGCTAGGGGAATCTGTTGTTTGATCCCTGGGATGGTTGGCGTTAGCGAGAATATCGAGGTGATCAGTATAGTCGATAAGTTCCTAGAACACCCCAGAGTGTTTATCTTTGAAAACCAAGGCGATCCTAAGATTTACATCTCCTCGGCCGATTTTATGACCCGTAACCTCGACAGACGGGTAGAAATTGGCTGTCCAATTTACGATCCGGACATCAAGCAGGAGATCATGGACACTTTTGATATCAGCTGGCGAGACAATGTCAAGGCTAGGGTTATCAGCGAAAAACAAGACAACGCCTATAGAAAGCGCAACGGAGAAACTCCAATACGCTCACAATTTGAAATGTATTCTTATTACCAACAAAAGCTTGCGTCAAATTGATAGTTATTAAGAAATACGGAGCCATTGATATTGGGTCTAACGCTATAAGATTACTTATTGCGACGGTCACGCAATTGGATGACGGGCCGACCAATTTTAAAAAGACGTCCTTGGTTCGCGTTCCTATACGTTTAGGAGCAGATGTATTTGAACAGGGAGCTATATCCAAGGCCAATATTAATCGAATGATAGAGGCCATGAAGGCCTTTAAAATGCTCATGAATGTCCATAAGATAGAAGCCTACAGAGCCTGTGCGACCTCCGCTATGCGCGAAGCGCGTAACGGTCATGCCGTGGCGGAACGCATAGCTAACGAAGCCGGAATTCACATTCACATCATAGACGGTAAAGAGGAGGCGGCGATCATTGCCTCCACAGATCTTAAGACTCTGATCGACGACGAGCGCAACTTCTTGTATGTAGACGTAGGGGGGGGAAGCACAGAGTTCACGGTATATGGTGAAGGGAAAGTATTGGCTTCAAAATCTTTTAAACTAGGTACGGTACGTCTATTGAATGACCAGGTAGACGACGATCTTTGGGATCGTGTAAAACGCTGGATAAAGGCCAATACTTCGGAGCTAGACGATGTATCGCTGATCGGTTCGGGTGGAAACATCAACAGCATTTACAAGGAATCTGGAATAAAGATCGGTAGACCGCTGACTTATCTGTTTTTGAGTAATCATTACAAGATTCTTCAGAAGTTCACTTATGAGGAACGCATCGCTCGTCTTGGGATGAACCCTGACCGCGCGGATGTTATCATTCCTGCAACCCGTATTTACCTTTCGGCCATGAAGTGGGCCAAGGCAGATTATATCTATGTACCTAAGATTGGACTAGCGGACGGGATCATCAAGACTTTGCATCAAGAACACAGTGCGCATCAGCTGCAGGTAAAGTAATTAACCGTGTATGGTTTCTGATTTGCTAAGATCTTTCATGATCTCGGCTTCGAAATCTAAAAGCGCCTGCCATTTTTTGTCTACAGCTTCACGATCTCCGTACTTTCGGGCAAATTTTAAGAACATGGTGTAGTGATTGGCTTCAGAGGTCATCAATTTGCGGTAAAAGTCGGCTAGCTTTTCATCTTCCAATTCCTCACTAAGCAACCTAAAACGTTCACAACTACGGGCTTCTATTAGTGCCGCGTAAAGGAGTCTGTGTATCAATTGGTCGTTGCGACTTCCTCCTTTTGGAAAGAACTTCATAAGTTGATTTACATAGGCATCTTTGCGTTCTCTCCCCAGATGGCCTCCACGGGCTACTATACGATCGTGTACCATTTTAAAATGGCTCATTTCTTCTTGTGCCAAAAGGGTCATTTCTGCCACCAGTTCGGTGTATTCCGGATATCCGATAATCAGTGATATGGCCGTACTTGCTGCTTTTTGCTCGCAATAAGCGTGATCGGTAAGGATCTCGTCTATATTCTTTTCAACGATATTAACCCAACGTGGGTCCGTGGGTAGTTTAAGTCCTAACATAGCATTAAATTTCCAGGTCGAATTCTTGGCGCAAAGTATCCATTAACGGATTGATCTCTTTTAGCTTGTCGTATTTTTCTCTTGGAGTATACGCATATCGCTTTTGGATCTCTTCATTCACGCGAATATCGAGTTCTATATCGTAATTTTTAAGTCGCTTTCTTAAAAATGCCAACAGCTCGTGAGATGCAGATTCAAGTTCCACTTTTATAGTGGCATTCGGATATTCCAAGACCAAATGATTGTCTTGTTTCTGTGGCAGGGCCATGCTTAAGTGCGAAACCAAATTATAACGGCCCTTTTTCTCCATTTTAGCCGTGTAGGCTTTCCAATTCTCTTCTAAGGCTTCTTGAGAGAAATCTTCTTTTGGTAGGTCTGCAGCCTTGTCTTCTTTGGCGTTCTGTGCTTGTAGCTGCTGCTTTTCTTTGATAGACTTTAAAGACAGCGCAGATACTTTTTTGCCGGAGTTTGCTCCAATGTTCAGGGCTGGCTTTGCCTTGGGTGGGGGAGCAGTTTCTGGTTTTATGTCTGATTCTTGCTGCGGAGTTGCGAGTATTTCGTTTTGCTGCGGATTCGTTTGCTGCGGAGTTGCGAGTACTTCGCTTGGCTGGGGATTTGTTTGCTGCGGACTTGGTGCCGGCTTATTTTGTAGAGGAGCCTTAACAGGAGCTACTTTGGCTTTTGGCACATCCAGTCGCTCTACAGGGCGTACGGTCTTAAAGTGAGAGGCTGGAATTAGGTGGTCAGGAGACTTTTTTTTTTCTCCATCAAAAGTGATAGAGGCGAGTTGCATCAAACAGAGTTCAACCAATAAACGTTGATTTCTGCTACTGCGAAACTGCAGATCACAGCTGTTGGCCTTATCTATGGCTGTTATCAAAAATTGTTTGTCACAGCGCTGCGACTGGTCTAAATACTTGGCTTTGATGTCTGGGCCAACCTCTAATAGGTCGTTGGTTTGAGGTTGTTGTCCTACCAAAAGGTCTCTAAAATGAGATGCCAGACCGGCAATGAAGTGATGTCCGTCAAAGCCTTGGGAGAGAATGTTATCGTACTCCAAAAGCAATTCTGGTATCTTATTGGCTAAGATCAAATCGGTCACTTTAAAATAAGTGGTGTAATCCAGTACATTCAGATTTTCCGTAACTGCCTGACGGGTCAAATTCTTACCTGAAAAACTCACCACCCTATCAAATATAGACAAGGCGTCACGCAAGGCTCCATCGGCCTTTTGCGCAATGATCTGTAGGCCGTCTTCGTCCGCAGTAATACCTTCTGAGGCGGCTACGTGCATCAGATGCTCCTTGATGTCCTTAACGGTGATCCGCTTAAAATCAAAGATCTGACAGCGCGATAAAATGGTTGGTATGATCTTGTGCTTTTCTGTAGTTGCCAAAATAAAGATAGCGTGCTTAGGTGGTTCTTCCAGTGTTTTTAAGAAAGCGTTGAAAGCCGCTGCAGAAAGCATATGCACCTCGTCAATGATATAGACCTTGAACTTACCTACCTGAGGTGGGATCCGTACCTGATCGATCAAACTTCTGATGTCATCTACAGAGTTGTTAGAGGCTGCATCTAGTTCAAAGATATTGAAGGCAAAATCCTCGTCTTCCGCCGTGTTATCATCAGCATTAATACGCTTGGCCAAAATACGAGCACAGGTTGTCTTTCCAACACCACGAGGCCCTGTAAATAATAAGGCTTGCGCTAAATGATTATTAGCAATGGCGTTCTCTAAGGTATTGGTAATAGCGCCTTGTCCCACTACCTCTTTAAAGGTTGCAGGGCGGTATTTTCTAGCCGATACAATAAAGTGTTCCATCTGTAAACAAAGATAAAAACAAGGGGGTATTTTAGGGGCTGTATGCCGTTGTAATTCTGGTTTTTTATTAACATTATTTGTCAAAAAATGTACTTTTGCAGCCAGCAGACCGCCTTATCGCTCAGAAGTTTCTTCTGGGAGGAAAGTCCGGACACCACAGAGCAGCATAGCGGCTAACGGCCGTCACCCTAAAGTGAACTCGTTCTACTTTGGGGGAGGACAAGTGCAACAGAAAGCAAGTACAGGTAAGGCTGTAGTGAAATCAGGTAAACTCTATGCGGTGAAATGCCATGTAAACCTGCGTTTGAGAGCTGCTCGCGCGATGCAGGAGGGTAGGCAGATAGAAGGGTGCAGTAATGTACACTCCAGATAAATGATAAGGGCCCTGAAGTGAATTTTATTTACTTCGGGGTACAGAATCCGGCTTACAGGTCTGCTATTTTTTATTAAAGAAAGAAAAGCAACTGCCACCGTATCTGCGCAGTTCAAAAAAACCAAGAACTTCACTCAGGTCTAAGTGCTTGGGGTGTTCAACGATCAGGATGCCATCCGCAGCAAGTAAATCTCCCGCTAATACTTTAGTGACCAAATTGCTGAATGCCTCTTCACCCATGTCATATGGAGGGTCGGCAAAGATCAGGTCATAGGATTCCAAATGCTTTGCTACAAAGGCAAAAACATCACTTTTAATGGCGCGGATATTAAAATCCAATTCTTTAGATGTTGCATTAATGTACTTGCAACAGCCGTAGTGTTGATCTACCGCAGTGATGTCTTCGGCTCCACGGGAAGCAAATTCATAGGAGATGTTCCCAGTTCCTGCAAAGAGATCTAACACCTTAGTATCAGCTACATTAATGCGATTTCCAAGAATATTGAACAAGGATTCCTTGGCAAAATCAGTAGTTGGCCGAACAGGCAAGTTTTTAGGAGCTCTCAGGCGTTTACCTTTATGTGTTCCAGAAATTATTCGCATGCGCCGGCAACATTTTTAAGTAGAAAGGGCTGCTGAGAAGCCGACAGCACTTCAACATCTTTGATGTAGCGATACGCCAACTCAAAATAGGGGTCGTCTTCTTTGATCGTTCCACTGAGCACAGCAGTAACTTCTTTGGGATCCAACTGAAGTTGTTCCATGCAGAATAAGAGATAGTAGGCAAAGTCTTCCGGACAGTTCACGGCAAAGGCATTGATAAGGGCTACTTTGCGTCCGCTGGTTATGGCGACCAATAAGGTCTCTGCATCCAAGTGTGCGTTAACCTGTGCTTTGTTGGTATTGTTAGTACGCGCTATAGCTGCAAGCAATACGGTAGCACTGTGCAAAAAGGTAAAGTCCCCGTATCGGTCAAAGAAATAATTGTTGATGTTGGTAAAGGGAACATAGACATTGACCATTTCTCTTGACTTCAAAAGGTCATAATCCAGATAATCCTTAGGCAAGATCTTGGCGTTGTATTTCAAATAGTCGGCCAGATTACTTGGGTCAAAAAGTACTTCAGGAACAAAGGTGAAGGTTGTATGATGATAAATAACGACTACTTCGTCTGCCTTCGCCTCTAAACGCGGCTCACTGCTGATCAATTCCTGCAGCTCCAATAAGATATCTCCGGGATGCAAGCCAGACCGGAGCTTGTGCTCATAGCTCCAAGGCTCGGCATCCGAATATTCCAAGAAAAAAGAAAGTCCGGTCAAACTAATTTGAACGGACAGTCTTTTTATGTTTTCGGTCGAAACCGCTTTAATTCTTTCTTGCGGGTGTGTCATAGTTTTTAGGCCAGTTACCGTTGGTATTAACCTCGGTCATGGATCCTACTATAATGTGTGTTCCGTTAATATCTTCTACCGATACGATCTGGTTCTCCTGAGCTAATAAATCTGGATCTTGATCTGAAAGAATAACATTCTTAGCCACTTTAGCTTCGAACACAGGTAGTTTAAAATCTCCAGATTCGATCATACCAGCATCCATTTCGAACTTGGCATCTACACCAGTGATAGGAATGTTCATCATGGTCTTGTAGCGATCTGAATCTCTAAAAAGAGAATCCTTAACACTCTGGTATCCGATGGTATCGATAAGTGTCTCTTCAATGAAGTATCCTTCTGTAATTCCGAAAGCTTTGTTCTTTTCAACATCATCATAGATGGTGTCTCTACGTTGGGTAATGGCAAATTCAGCCGTATCTACAAAGGCTACTAAACCGTCAAAATCCTTAGCGAATACTCCGGTAACTTCTTGGTGAGCCAATTGAGCAGATCTAATATCCTTAAGGTTGTCGATTACTTTAGCGTAGCGCTTCTCTTTGACTTGGTTGAATTGAATTGGTCCGTAAATGGATTTAAACAATAAATACCCTAACAAACCAATGATTGCCCAAAGCACTAATTGAATTACTATTTTCATTCTTGAAGAGAGTTTTTTTGTTAAAACTAGGTCTAACGCAAATCTACAATTTTTTTTGTTTTGCGAAAGTAATATCCTATAAAATTCCCTTAGTTTTAGGGCAAAGAAATCATCCGGATGCAACCTCAAGAATTTTACGAAATTCTGCGTGAAAACTTTCCTCATCAGCCTACTTTAACACAGCAGAAAGCCTTACAATTATTGGCTTTATATTGCTGTAAATCAGCTCCTGATGAGTTGTTTGTGCTCAAAGGTTATGCCGGTACCGGAAAGACCTCAATTATGGCCACCTTGGTGAGTCAGCTTTGGAAGTTGAAAAAGTCGGCCTACTTATTGGCACCAACCGGAAGAGCGGCAAAGGTATTGGGTAATTACGCTGGTAGACAGGCACATACCATCCATCGTAAGATATATACGCCCCGAAAAAAGAAAGGCGGCGGTATCACTTTTGTAAAAAGACCAAACAAACACAGAAATACGATTTTTATCGTCGATGAGGCCTCCATGATACCCGACATGCAGCTCAACGCAACCTCTCAGGAACGATCGTCACTCTTAGAAGATTTGGTCCAATACGTCTACAGTGGGCACGGATGCCGATTGATCCTTATTGGGGATACAGCTCAACTACCACCTGTTAAATTAGATGTAAGTCCGGCCTTAGACGAAGACCTAATGGCTCGCTTTTTTGACAAAAAGGTGAATGTTATGGAGCTCAACGAAGTGGTGCGACAGCAAATGGATAGTGGTATCTTATTCAATGCCACTGAGATCAGAGATCGCTTGTCTCATGAGTTCTACGAGGGCTATCAGTTTAAACTCAGCGACTTTCACGATATGGTAAGGCCAACAGACGGCCAAGAGGTCATGGATGCGCTTAATGATGCTTATAGTGATCAAGGCACAGAAGGTGCTATTGTAATTGTACGATCCAACAAACGCGCAAATTTGTTCAATCAGCAGATAAGACAACGAATCCTTTTTAAAGAAGGGGAATTGGAGGCTGGAGATTTCCTCATGGTAGTTAAGAACAACTATTTCTGGTTAAAACCAGACAGCGCGGCAGGCTTTGTAGCAAACGGAGATATTATAGAAGTTTTAGAGATCCATGCCATTAGCGATCTTTACGGTTTTAGATTTGCAACCGTTAGCGTGCGCATGGTAGATTATCCAGAGATGAAGCCTTTTGAGACGGTCTTGCTTCTAGATACACTAATGGCAGAAACTCCATCTTTGCCTTATGAAGATTCCAACCGACTTTACGAAGCAGTAAAGGAGGATTATGAAGATGAAGTCTCCCATTACAAGAAGTTTTTGGCCATTAAGAACAACAAATATTTTAATGCCATGCAAGTCAAGTTCGCCTATGCCATTACTTGTCACAAATCGCAAGGAGGGCAATGGCCAACGGTTTTTATAGAACAACCCTATTTGCCAGAAGGCCCAGATAAGTCCTATTTTAGATGGTTGTACACCGCGCTAACACGTGCCAGTGAAAAAGTCTATTTGCTGGGGTTTTCAAGATCGTTCTTTGCAGAGGACTAACCCAATCGATCTTATAAATTATTGTACTTTTGACCTTCTAAAACACATCACATTGAACACACCACTGCGTATTATTGCAATGATACCCGCACGTTATGGCGCCTCGAGATTCCCAGGTAAACTCATGCAGGACTTGGGCGGTAAGACTGTTATTCGTCGCACTTATGAGGCCGCTCTGGATACCGGCTTGTTCCAAGATGCATATGTGGTTACTGATAGCGATGTGATTTTTCAAGAGATTACGGCTCATGGCGGGAAGGCCATTATGAGCCAAAAGGAGCATGAGTGCGGAAGCGACCGGATTGCAGAAGCTGTTGCAGATATGGATGTGGACATAGTGGTCAATGTGCAGGGAGACGAACCCTTTACCACTAAAGAAGGTTTGGAGCAAGTCCTGAATGTGTTTTATCAAGAAGATGCAGAAAAGATTGACTTGGCGTCTTTAATGACAGAGATAACAGACTGGAAAGAGATCAGCGATCCAAATTGCGTTAAGGTCATTGTAGATAAAGACAATTTTGCCCTTTATTTCTCAAGATCTCCGATACCGTATCCGCGAGATAAGAATACGGCGGTCAAGTATTTTAAGCACAAGGGAATCTATGCCTTTAGAAAGCAGGCGATTATGGATTTTTATCGCCTACCCATGCGCAAGCTGGAGGCTGCAGAAAAGATCGAGTGTATTCGTTACTTGGAATACGGACATAATATTAAAATGGCCGTTACTAAGGATCAAGGTGTGGAGATCGATACTCCAGAAGATCTGGCGCGAGCCAAGCGTCTTATCGAAAAGCAGGAAGCTCCGGTGGTCAACATGGGCTATCGCAACTTTCCTATGGTTCCCAAGGTGGTATTCGGTACGGGTAGTTTTGATCAGCTCAAACAGATCTTGGCTCCACAGCGTAAAGACCGATCTCCATTTGTCTTTTTGGTAGACGATGTCTTTGAGAACAATACCGAATTAACCGATAGAATTACCTTAGAATACAACGATAAGCTCATTTTTGTTTCTACCATAGAAGAGCCTAAAACGTCCCAAGTAGACGCTATAGTAAATCGCATACGAGCAGAGTACAAACAACTACCTTCCGGTATTATTGGTATTGGCGGTGGCTCGGTTTTAGATCTGGCCAAGGCGGTTTCTATACTCTTAACCAATCCCGGCGGAGCTGCAGACTATCAAGGTTGGGATTTGGTAGGAAAAAAGGCGGTATATCACGTTGGCATCCCTACTATTTCAGGAACAGGAGCTGAAGTGTCTCGAACTTGCGTTTTGACCGGCCCAGAAAAGAAACTCGGCATCAATAGTGATTTTACTCCCTTTGATCAAGTGATCTTGGATCCGGATCTGTGTATCGGTGTTCCCAAGAATCAATGGTTCTACACGGGTATGGATTGTTTCATTCATTGTGTGGAATCTTTACAAGGAACTTTTTTGAACGCCTTTAGCCAGAGTTATGGAGAAAAAGCTTATGATCTGTGTTTAGAGATCTTTTTAGGTGATGGTATTGCTGCGGATGAGTCTCGTGCCAAACTCATGATGGCTTCTTGGCACGGCGGTATGAGCATTGCCTATTCTCAAGTCGGGGTAGCTCATGCTTTGAGTTATGGACTCAGTTATGTGTTGGGTGCCAAACACGGCATTGGAAACTGCATCGTCTTTAATCAGTTGCAGGAATTTTATCCTGAAGGGGTAAAGCTTTTCAAGCAAATGATGACCAAGCATCAGATCGACCTACCTAAGGGAATTTGCTATCAATTGACCGAAGCTCAAATGGAAACCATGATAGATACTGCTTTGGGCTTGGTTCCGTTGTGGGAGAATGCTCTGGGTGACAATTGGCAAAAAATAGCAACGCGCGAAAAACTACGCGAACTCTACCTAAAAATGTAGCATGTGGTTCACTAAATTCATTTTCCACAAGCTTATGGGTTGGAAGATCCAGGGTAGCTTTGATCAGGAGGTCAAAAAATCGGTGGTCTTGGTAGTGCCGCATACACATTGGCACGATTTCGCTATTGGATCGTTTGCACGTAGAATTTTAAGGACCAAAATTAATTTTGTCGGTAAAAAGGAACTTTTTAAGTGGCCTATGGGAGCCTATTTTCGTTGGATGGGAGGCTATCCGCTAGACAGAACCTCTGGGCAGAACAAGGTTGAAGCTATAGCGGCTATCTTTGATAAACACGAAGAGTTCCGCATGGCTATTGCGCCAGAAGGCACCAGAAAGAAAGTAGATGCTTGGAAAACAGGATACTTTTACATCGCTATGGCTGCCAAGGTGCCGGTAATAGCGGTTGCCTTTGATTACAAAACCAAAACTGTAGTGGTACACCCACCTTATACCCTCACAGGAGATCTAGAATCCGATACGGCTGCCTTAATGGCAAAATTCAGAGGGGTAGTAGGGAAGATCCCAGAATACACACAAGATTTTTAGAAAAAGCAGCTTAGTTAATTCGTAACGCATCTACGAACAAGCGTCCGTTGCGACCGTTCCAGAACCATACTCCGGATTGTGCTGTAGGGGCACATCGCGTATCTGAATAGGTGCCACGGTTGTTCTGAAAACTGTAAGAAAGGTTCCAATCGCAGCGAAAACCGTTAAAGTTCGAGAATTGGTTTTTACCTTCCAATAAGGCGATATCGCCAGAAACCTGAGCTATATAAGGCCCGCGTACATCAAATCCGAAGCAACCTTCAAAATCTTCCGTAGTGTCTCTTTCCAGGTCAACATATACCTGTTCACCTCGAGAAATGACTACTTCGCTCAAACGGAATGCGCCAGGAAAATTAAACTCGCGTATACCGAAAGAGATCAGATCCCAATTTCCTTTAAAATCAGGTTCTAGAGAGTCGTCATAATGCCCAAGGGCTATAGAAATTCGTCTAGAAGATCGCTCCTTGTATGCCTTGATATATCCAGGTACTTCGTTGAGGACAACCTGAGTTGCCTTAGGATCATCTATATCTGCTACATTGAAAAAGAAGGAACCTTGGTTGTTTCTAAAAGCAACGGTGGTCAAAGTTTCTGTTTCTGCCATAAAGGCCATTTTTTGCCCGTTGATAAAATGAATGGCAGCTGCCATTTCACCGTTATTACTAAGATTGATCACAATTTCTCCGTGATACACTCCATCGTAAGTGGAGAATATTCCGCGGTATAAGCCTTGGCTGCTATTGTCTAAGCTAGCTCTAGGATCTTGCAGATCAATGTCGTCAAAAATCTCCTCATCGGTCGGATCCACACTAATGGTGGAATCCCCGGTGGGATTCGCGCCTCTTTCCTCCAGAAACGAGTCCTTTTGGCAAGACCAGATTACACTGCTTAACACAAAGTAAATCAGTAAATTACGCATTGATTTTTATTTAACCTACAGAGCTAAGTTAAGGAATTGAGACTATACTAACAAAATCAGCGAATTCTCTTACGTATCGCTGGGGTTATTAGTCGAGTTCGTTCATATTGTGGTAGACGTTCTGAACGTCGTCGTCTTCTTCGATCTTTTCCAGAAGTTTCTCTACATCCTCTTTAGATGCCGCATCCAATGTTTTGGTCACCTGCGGGATACGTTCAAAGCCAGAGGCTATGATCTCGATCCCTTTTTCCTCTAAAGCGGATTGTATCGCTCCGAAGCTTTCGAAAGGGGCATAAATCATAACGCCATCTTCATCTTCAAAGACCTCTTCAACACCGTGATCTATGAGTTCTAGTTCTAGCTCTTCCAGATCGATCCCCTCGCCGTTGATGCGAAAATTACAGGTGTGATCGAACATAAATACCACAGATCCTGAAGTACCTAAACTGCCGTCGCACTTATTAAAGTAAGAACGAATGTTAGCCACAGTTCTGGTATTGTTGTCTGTAGCGGTCTCAACCAAAATGGCAATCCCGTGTGGAGCGTAACCCTCGAATAAGACTTCCTTATAATCGCCCTGAGACTTGTCAGAAGCGCGTTTAATGGCGCGCTCAATATTGTCCTTAGGCATATTGACCGACTTGGCATTTTGAATTACCGCGCGCAGTTTGGAATTGGCGTCCGGATCAGGACCGCCTTCTTTAACGGCCATAACAATATCTTTCCCAATTCGCGTAAAAGCTTTGGACATAGCCGCCCATCGCTTCATTTTACGTGCTTTTCTAAATTCAAACGCTCTTCCCATAGATAAAAATTGATTCGAAGCGCAAATTTAAAAAAATGCAACTTCTTTTAAAATGATTATACCAGATCAGAAATACGCTTGGCAAGTTCTATATCTGCGGAGGTGATCCCGCCAGCTTCGTGGGTTTGCAAGGCTATCGTTATACGGTTGTAGACATTCTCCCAGTTCGGATGATGATTCAAGGCCTCAGCCTCAAAGGAAATTCTCGTCATTAGAGCAAAGGCAGCTTTAAAATCCTCACAGACTATCTCTGTTTTGAGAAACCCTTCTGTGTACTGCCATTGCGGCAGCTCTGTAAGCGCTTTATCTATTTCTGTCTCCGAAAGTTTCATTAGCCTGTCTTTTAAGAGTTCTTAGGGCTTAAGGTACTTATTTCTTCGTTGAGGACCACTTGGTTGATCAATTGAGCCACAGAACTTCTGTAGTGTGCAGGTAGTTTGTTGTATTTGGGCAAGAGTGCACGGTATTCATCTTCATTGGAGCTGTAATTGTAAGAAAATGCCATGGGTTGCAATCCCAATTTTTGGGCCAGTTCTATAAACAGGTCACTGTGGTGGATCAAATCTGTACTGCTTAAATGAAATACTCCCGTAGCCTTGCGATTCACAATATAATGGAGTTGTCTGGCCAGTTCTTGTTCGGTATTGATACCAATAATCTCATTGGGATGCAACTCAAAATGTGCTTTGTGAGCATGAGCGGCTTGCAGTTGTTTTATAAGCGGAGCACTTGGCCCTAAAAGCAAAGGCAATCGCAAAATACTATACAAGGACTCTGGCAGGTCCATCACTATACGTTCCAGCTGACTTAGGTGTTTGCCTTGAATAGATTGCGGCAATTGCTTGTCGGTCTCATAACTGGCATGAGAGCGCACGGCATCGAACACAGCAACTCCAGAGAAGAGAACCAGATGTGCTTCGGTTGCACGGCAATATTCCACAAGTATCTTTAGGATTTGCTGCTGCGCCTGCTGTGGCCCAGCTAGGGCATAAACAACCGTAGTAGGGTTTAAATTTTTAAGTAGATCAGCAACGGAATCCTTTTCTAGGTCAAAGTAATGCATGACCTGATTTTCAGTATAGTCTTTTGAGGAAAAATAAGTGCCGTGTAGATCAAAGTAAGGGGTGAGTTCCTTGTAGGAGATCCGCCCTAAATAACCACTAGCTCCAAGTATCAGAATCCGACGCACTATCCTTTATAAAACGGAAGTTTTACTACAGTGGCCGGTACTGCATTCTTTCTTATCTGAATGTGAATACGCGTTCCCGGATCGGCCATTACGGCAGGTACATAACCCATACCAATACCTTTTTTAAGCGACGGCGACATAGTACCACTGGTGACATTTCCAACCGTCTTACCGTTGCCATCGACTATATCATAGCCTTGACGAGGAATTCCGCGATCTTCTAATTCGAATCCTACGAGTTTGCGCTCCGGAGTTCTTTCTTTTTGATCTTTTAAGGCTTCGGAGTTTATAAAGTCCTTGGTGAACTTAGTGATCCAACCTAGTCCAGCCTCGATAGGAGAAGTGGTATCGTCGATATCGTTTCCGTACAGGCAGTAGCCCATTTCCAAGCGAAGGGTGTCACGAGCAGCAAGCCCTACAGGTTTTATCCCATAGTCTGCGCCAGCTTCTAAGACCTTGTCCCAAACTTGTTTTACTTCACTGTTTTTGCAATAGATCTCGAATCCGCCGCTACCGGTATATCCTGTGGCAGAGATTATGGTGTGCTCAATACCGGCAAAATCGCCCACAACAAAGTTGTAAAACTTTATAGAAGCTAGGTCAACGCTGCTTAGCGACTGCATGGCTTCTACCGCTTTTGGCCCTTGAATGGCGAGTAGGGAATAATCTTCACTAATGTCGCGTAAAGAAGCTCCCATGCTATTGTGCTTGTTTATCCAAGCCCAGTCCTTTTCAATATTGGAGGCGTTTACCACCAACAAGTATTCCTCCTCTTTAACACGGTAAACGATAAGATCGTCTACAATGCCACCGTCCTCATTAGGGAAACAGCTGTACTGCGCCTTACCAACGGTGAGTTTAGCCGCATCGTTAGAACATACTTTTTGTATCAAGGCCAAAGCATTTGGACCACTCACTAAAAATTCGCCCATATGAGAAACATCGAACACCCCAACGGCATTTCTAACAGTTTCGTGTTCTATGTTTACGCCTTCATAAGAGACAGGCATATTGTAACCGGCAAAAGGTACCATTTTGGCGCCGAGTGCCTGATGCGTTTCAGTAAGTGCAGTATTTTTCAAAACGATGTCTTAATTTAATTTAGTTCCGATTTTCGGTAGGATATGAAGCAGATATGCCTCAGACGCAACCGCAACAAATTTAAGTATTATCTGGGCAGTTTCCCCGAGAACTTAACGAGAATTTATCAAAAATAAATCCGCAGAAACTCTGCTTAAAATCCTACCTTTAAGCCTGCAAAAACCGCGCTAAAGCACCTCAGCATGAACATATTTTCTACAGAACAATTATACCAGGCAGATGCCATAACCATTCAAAAACAAGAATTGGGGCCAACCGACCTGATGGAACGGGCAGGAACTCAGGTTTTCAATTGGTTACACAGCAGAATGCAAGGGGCTCAAGTTCCTGTTAGGATTTTTTGTGGAATAGGTAATAACGGCGGAGATGGCTTAGTTTTGGCCAGGCATCTCATTCAGCACGGTTATAATGTTCACACTTATGTGGTCAACTGCAGTGACAAACGTTCTAAAAACTTTTTGATCAACTACGACAGAGTTAAGCAAGTCACTAAAAAGTGGCCCACACTTATAAGATCGGAGGCAGATTTTCCAGAAATACACCGCGATGATGTTGTAGTGGATGCTATTTTCGGTATTGGTCTGAATCGTTGTATGGAAGGTTGGGTAAAGGCCATGGTGCAGCATCTAAATGGTGCAGGAGCTTTTATATTGGCAATCGATATGCCCAGCGGGCTTTATCCGAACGCCCCAATTGAAGACCCAGATGCGGTTGTAAAGGCCAATCACACCTTGAGTTTCCAAACACCCAAGTTGTCCTTTTTCATGCCGTCTACCGGAATTTACACCAATACCTGGGAGGCCATGGATATCGGCTTGGATCCGGAATTTCTTATGACACAACCGCCCATAGCTACCTTATTACACAAGCAGCATATTTTAAGTTGGTATCAACCCCGAGCCAAATTCTCTTATAAGGGCACTTTTGGTCACAGTATGTTGGTAGGTGGTAGCAAAGGAAAGCTTGGAGCAGTAGTGCTAGCTACGCAAGCGGCCTTAAGGGCTGGTAGCGGTTTAGCTACAGCTCATGTGCCTGCCTGCGGGCTCACGGTTATGCAGACCGCTGTGCCAGAAGCTATGGCGTCTAGTGCCGATGAGAATACCTTCTTGGACAGTATTCCACAAAGTGAAGATCACACCTACGGAATCGGAATGGGGATGGGGATGGAAGAAGCCTCTAAAAACGCTTTGATCGGCTTTTTAGAACAACAGAAAAATCCGGTTGTTTTAGATGCAGATGCATTGAACCTTTTGGCTACATCACCAGAATCCTACGAAAAGATCCCAGCGCAGTCGGTGCTGACACCTCATCCAGGAGAATTAAAGCGGCTGTTAGGGGAGTGGACAGACGACTTTGACAAAGTTCAAAAGATTAAAGCATTTGCTGCCAAATACAATTTGGTGCTGCTTATTAAAGGAGCGCACACCTGCATTTGCTTTGAGCAGGGAATGCTTATCAACCCAACTGGGAACCCAGGAATGGCAACCGCCGGAAGCGGAGATGTTCTGGCCGGAATGATCACCGGGCTAATGGCACAAGGATACCCGAGTTGGCAAGCGGCTGCCATGGGTGTTTACCTGCACGGAAGCGCCGGAGATATTGCGGTCCAACAATTGGGATATCAAGCGCTGTTGGCTTCGGATATTACTTTGAACATTGGTAATGCCTTCATTGAATTGTTTAAGCCTGAGCAGGCTCCGCAGCAAGAAGAAGCACAAGAAGATTAAACAGACATTTGCTTTTGGTAGGCCCTTAATTATTGACACAGAAAGTGTATTTTTGAGGCATCAATTAACAGTATGGATGCCACCTATCAGATCGGTTCGTCTACCTTGGACTTACCGCTTTTAAAGAAACTAGCTGAACAGCCTCACCACTTACAACTCAGCGATGTTGCTCGGGAGAGAATTCAGCGTTCCTACGACTATTTACACGGCAAATTGGAGTCTACCAAGTCACCGGTTTACGGTATAAATACAGGCTTTGGCAGCTTGTGTAATGTTGCCATTTCTGAAGACAAACTGACCGAATTACAAGAGAATTTAGTTATGTCTCATGCTTGTGGTGTGGGCGAAGAAGTTCCCAAAGCCGTAGTAAAGACCATGCTACTACTCAAGATCCAATCTTTGAGCTATGGCCATAGTGGAGTGTCTTTAGAAACTGTAGAATTACTGATTGAATTCTACAACCACGAAGTATTGCCTGTGGTATTCCAACAGGGCAGTTTAGGGGCTTCTGGAGATTTGGCGCCATTAGCGCATTTGGCTTTGCCACTACTCGGCAAGGGAGAGGTTTATTTTGAGGGCGAGCGCCAATTGGCCTCAGAAGTATTAAAACAATTGAACTTAAGCCCGATAAAATTACAAGCCAAAGAAGGTTTGGCCCTGCTCAACGGCACCCAGTTCATGAGTGCTTACGGGGTAGAATTGCTGCTTCAAGGTTATAAAATGTCTTATTTGGCAGACCTTATTGCCGCTAGTTCTGTAGATGCTTTTGATTGCAACTTGAGTCCTTTTGATCCGCTGGTACATTTAGTTCGCCCGCACAAGGGGCAGATCAAGACCGCTGCGCGGATACTTGAATTCTTAGACGGAAGTGAAATAGCAGCAGGGGAGAAGTCCAATGTGCAAGATCCGTATTCATTTCGCTGTGTGCCACAGGTACACGGAGCTACTAAAGACACTTTGGATTTTGTGGCGCAAACGGTACTTACAGAGATCAATTCGGTAACAGACAACCCCAATATTTTTGTTGGGGAAGACAGAATCATTTCTGGCGGTAACTTTCACGGGCAACCCCTGGCCTTGGCCTTGGATTATCTGGGAATTGCCTTGGCCGAATTGGCTAATATTTCAGAGCGTCGTACCTATCAATTGGTTTCTGGCTTAAGAGGCTTACCAGACTTTTTGGTACAAAAGCCAGGTTTGCATTCCGGATTTATGATTCCGCAGTATACCGCAGCGAGCATAGTGAGCCAGAACAAACAATTGGCCAGTCCGGCTTCTGTGGACTCCATAGTTTCTAGCAATGGGCAAGAAGATCATGTGAGCATGGGAGCTAATGCGGCTACCAAATGTTACCGTATTGCCGCAAATGTTACTAAGGTGCTCGCTATAGAACTGATGAACAGCTCACAAGCATTGGCTTTTAGAGCACCGCTTAAGACCTCCGCCTTTTTGGAGTCGCTTTTAGAAGTGTATCGCGGTGAAGTGCCTGTGGTTTCGGAAGACAGGATACTATCCGAAGACATCCACAACAGCATTAGCTTTTTAGAGGGCCTACAAATAGATGCTGCGGAGCTATATTAATTTGGTTAGTTAGCGCTAGTTATGGCCTAAGAATATAAAGACAAAAGCCTACGAATTCGTAGGCTTTTTTTGTTTTTTGATCTTGATCTTCAGTTCTTCGGTCTTGCTGTCCAGGTCCATGGTAATGGTATCTCCTTCTTGCAGCGAAGTATTGATGATCTCTTCCGCTAGGGCATCTTCCACATACTTCTGGATGGCCCTTTTGAGCGGTCTGGCACCGTAGTCCTTGTCAAAGCCTTTGTCTGCAATATAGTCTTTGGCTTTTTCGGTAAGCTGTAGGGTGTAACCCAGGTCAGCAATACGGGCGATCAATTTATCTAGTTCGATATCGATGATCTTGTGGATGTCCTCACGCTCTAGGGCGTTGAACACCATTACATCGTCTATACGATTCAAGAACTCAGGCGCGAAAGTCTTCTTCAAGGCATTCTCAATAACACTCTTGGCGTGTGCATCGGCTTGGTTCATTTTGGCTGAGGTGCCAAAACCAACTCCTTGTCCAAAGTCCTTCAACTTGCGTGATCCGATATTGGAGGTCATAATGATGATCGTATTTCTAAAGTCGATCTTACGACCCAAAGAATCTGTCAAATATCCGTCATCCAATACCTGTAGCATCATGTTGAATACATCTGGATGCGCTTTTTCGATCTCATCGAGCAGCACGACCGCATAAGGTTTACGGCGGATCTTCTCGGTGAGTTGCCCTCCTTCTTCATAACCAACATATCCTGGAGGTGCACCAATTAAACGAGAAACGGCAAATTTCTCCATGTACTCACTCATATCGATACGGATCAAGGCGTTGTCGGAATCAAAGAGTTCGCGGGCCAATACTTTAGCCAACTGCGTTTTACCAACCCCTGTCTGCCCTAAGAATATAAAGGAACCGATCGGTTTGTTCGGATCTTTAAGCCCAGCGCGATTACGCTGAATGGCTTTAACCACTTTTTTCACTGCCTCGTCTTGACCGATCACTTTACCCATGATACGATCTGGGAGGGCAGCCAATTTCGTGCTTTCGGTCTGTGCTATGCGATTCACAGGAACTCCTGTCATCATAGAGACCACTTCTGCGACATTCTCTTCGGATACGGTTTCTCGGTGCAGCTTGGATTCGTTTTCCCAAGCTTCTTGAGCACGCGCTAATTCTCGTTCTAAATTCTTTTCGTCGTCGCGGAGTTTAGCAGCTTCTTCGTATTTCTGCTTTTTGACCACTGTATTCTTGAGTTCGCGAACTTCTTCCAGTTTGTTCTCAATGTCCAAAATGGTAGAAGGCACATTGATGTTGGTAATGTGCACACGTGAACCGGCTTCGTCCAAAGCGTCGATAGCCTTGTCTGGTAAGAAACGGTCTGTCATATAACGGTTTGTAAGCTTTACACAAGCCTCCAAAGCATCGTCTGTATAAGTCACATTGTGATGCGATTCGTATTTCTCTTTGATGTTCTTGAGGATTTCTATGGTCTCTTCTACAGAGGTAGGCTCAACCAATACCTTTTGAAAACGACGCTCTAGAGCACCGTCTTTCTCGATGTATTGACGATATTCGTCTAGCGTAGTGGCACCGATACATTGAATCTCCCCACGTGCGAGCGCTGGTTTGAACATATTGGATGCATCCAAAGAACCTGTGGCACCTCCGGCGCCAACTATAGTGTGGATCTCATCGATAAAGAGAATGATGTCGTCATTCTTTTCCAACTCGTTCATCACCGCTTTCATGCGCTCTTCGAACTGTCCGCGGTATTTGGTACCTGCAACTAAGCTCGCTAAGTCCAAAGTAACTACACGCTTGTCGTAAAGAATACGCGACACTTTACGTTGTACAATACGCAGGGCTAGGCCTTCTGCAATGGCAGATTTCCCAACCCCAGGTTCTCCAATAAGGAGGGGGTTGTTCTTTTTACGGCGACTCAATATCTGAGAAACACGCTGAATTTCGGCCTCACGTCCTACTACAGGATCTAATTTGCCTTCTTCGGCCTGAGCAGTCAGATCGCGTCCGAAGTTATCTAAAACAGGCGTTTTCGACTTTTTATTCCCCTTGGTACTTCCGCCACCAAAAGGATTGTCTTTACCACCGTCTTCTGCGGTTGCGTCATCTTCGTCACCAAAAGAGGATTCTGCCGTAGGCGAATCAATAAAGTCATCGTCGTTTGCGATCATAAATTTAAATTGGTCTTTAACGCCGTCGTAATCGATCTTGAGTTTGTTCAGCAACTTGGTCGTTGGGTCGTTCTCGTTTCTGAGAATACACAACAGCAAATGAGCCGTATTGATAGATGAGCTTTGAAACAGCTTGGCCTCCAAGAAGGTCGTCTTTAGGGCGCGTTCGGCCTGACGGGTCAAATGCAGATTCTTTTTATCGTTGGAGGTCGCTGCCGAATTTGGATTGGCAGGACTCAATATCTCAACCTTGCGGCGCAGGTTATTCAGGTCAATATCCAGCGCATTGAGTATGTTTATTGCTTTCCCATTGCCATCGCGCAGCAATCCCAACATCAAGTGCTCGGTGCCGATAAAATCATGGCCCAGACGCAATGCCTCCTCTTTACTATAGGCAATTACATCTTTTACTCTGGGAGAAAAATTATCATCCATAATCTAGAATTCCTTTCTGTCTAAAATTACTAAAACAATGATTAAGGAGCAAAAATTGTACCTCAAATACACCATTGTAAGTAAAAGGACGAAAAAACAAACGCATAACCAAACAAATCCCCCCTGAGTTATTAACGAAAACCCACTAAAAATTTGTTAATAAAATTGTAGGTAAAAGCGCTGCGAAGACCAATAAAAATGGGCTGAAAACCGTATCTTGCCTTGTTATAAATTTTGATTGAAAACTAAACGATTTTTTTATGGCTGAAGGTGAAAAATTAATCCCTATCAACATTGAAGATGAAATGAAGTCAGCCTACATCGATTATTCGATGTCGGTCATTGTGTCACGTGCGCTGCCAGATGTGCGTGACGGTATGAAACCGGTTCACCGCCGCGTGCTGCACGGAATGTATGAATTAGGGGTTCGGGCAGGTTCTGCACACAAGAAATCTGCGCGTATTGTGGGAGAGGTACTCGGTAAGTACCACCCGCATGGTGATACCTCGGTTTACGACGCCATGGTGCGTATGGCTCAGGAGTGGAGTCTGCGCTATATGTTGGTCGATGGACAAGGTAACTTCGGATCCATTGATGGAGATTCTCCGGCGGCAATGCGTTATACAGAAGCGCGTATGCAACGTATTTCAGAAGAAATGCTGGCCGATATAGACAAAGAGACCGTAGACCACCAATTAAACTTTGACGATACCTTAAAAGAGCCGACAGTGCTTCCTACCCGTGTTCCGGGCTTGTTGATCAACGGTGCCTCTGGTATTGCAGTAGGTATGGCGACCAATATGCCACCACACAACCTTTCTGAGGTGGTGGACGGAACCATCGCATACATTGATAATAATGACATCACTATAGACGAGCTCATGCAGCACGTTAAAGCTCCTGATTTCCCAACGGGTGGAACTATCTACGGATACGAAGGAGTAAAGGATGCCTTTCACACCGGTCGTGGTCGCGTGGTGATGCGTGGGAAGGCCAGTTTTGAAGAAGTGAACGGGCGTGAGGCGATCGTGGTGACAGAGATCCCGTATCAGGTCAATAAGGCCGATATGATCAAAAAGACTGCGGATCTGGTCAACGACAAGAAGATAGAAGGTATCTCTACTATTCGAGACGAATCCGACCGTAAAGGAATGCGTATCGTATACATCTTAAAGCGCGATGCTATTCCGAATATCGTGCTGAACATGCTTTATAAGTACACCCAGCTGCAATCCAGCTTTAGTGTAAATAATATTGCCTTGGTGAATGGGCGTCCGCGTCTATTGAACCTCAAGGAACTGATCCATTATTTTGTGGAACACCGCCACGAGGTAGTGGTGCGTCGTACAGAGTACTTATTGCGCAAGGCAGAAGAGCGTGCACATATTTTAGAAGGACTCATTATTGCTTCGGACAATATCGACGAGGTGATCAAACTCATCCGTGCTTCCGCCAATGCCGATGAAGCTCGTGAGAAGTTGATGAAAACCTTTGAGCTTTCAGAGATCCAAGCCAAGGCCATCGTAGAGATGCGTCTGCGTCAATTGACAGGACTGGAGCAAGACAAACTACGTGCCGAGTACGACGAATTGATGAAGACCATTGAAGATTATAAAGACATCCTTGCTAAAAAGGAGCGTCGTATGGACATCATCAAAGAAGAGTTAGGAGAAGTTCGTGAGAAGTTTGGTGACGAGCGTCGCTCAAACATCGAATACGCTGGAGGAGATGTAAGTATTACGGACCTTATCGCCGATGAGAAGGTGGTGATCACCATTTCTCACGCGGGATATATCAAGCGTACCTCGCTTACCGAATACAAGAAGCAAAATCGCGGGGGTGTAGGGCAGAAGGCCTCGGCCACAAGAAATGAAGACTTCTTAGAGCATCTTTTTGTGGGAACCAACCACCAGTATATGTTGTTCTTCACTCAAAAAGGAAAGTGTTTCTGGATGCGTGTCTTTGAGATCCCAGAAGGAAGCAGAACCTCTAAGGGTCGAGCTATTCAGAATTTGATCAATATAGAACCGGACGATAAGGTAAAAGCCTTTATCTGTACCCAAGACCTCAAGGACGAAGAGTACATCAATGGCCACTATGTGATCATGGCTACCAAAAAGGGACAAGTGAAGAAAACCTCATTGGAGCAGTATTCTAGACCTAGAACCAACGGTATCAATGCCATTACTATTCGCGAAGACGATGAGCTGCTAGAAGCTAAATTGACCACAGGCGACAGCCAGGTTATGTTGGCAGTACAATCTGGTAAGGCTATCCGCTTCGAAGAAGAGAAGACACGCCCAATGGGCCGTAATGCATCTGGAGTACGCGGTATCACGCTGGCTGGTCCAGATGACGAGGTAGTAGGGATGATCGCTGTGAACGATTTCTCTACCGATATCCTTGTTGTTTCAGAGAACGGATACGGAAAACGATCTAGTTTGGAGGATTACCGCATCACCAACCGTGGTGGAAAAGGGGTGAAAACCATTAGTATTACCGAAAAAACTGGTAAATTAGTCGCCATAAAAAATGTGAGCGATGCAGACGACCTGATGATCATCAACAAGTCTGGAATCGCCATTCGTATGGCCGTTGAAGATCTGCGAGTTATGGGTAGAGCTACCCAAGGAGTTAGACTCATTAAAGTGAGAGAAGATGACTCCATTGCTGCAGTTGCTAAAGTAATGCACGACGAAGACGAAGTGGATGAAGAGCAAATTGCAGAAGATGGCACGCCGATTGATACGGATACAGCGACCGATGAATCTAATGAGTAATTACTTTAAACCACGAACAATGAATCGTCTTCCCCAATTGTGAGGCGAGCCATTAAATTTTAAACACATGAAAACACGATTATTAATTGTTTTATTGATAGCCGGAACCTTGAGCAGCTTTGCGCAAAAGAAAGAGCTACGTGCAGTGAGCAAGGCCCTAAAGGGTGGCGATTATGCAGGAGCTAAGAATTTGCTGAGCACAGTAGAAGGAATGATGGGAGCTCTTAGTGATGATCAAAAGGTAGATTTTTACCTCTATAAAGCTCAGGCCTTATTTATGGATGGTGCTGTTACGGATTCCAACGATATGTTGGCCGCTGCAGAGGCTGTAAAGATGGGTATAGGCCTAGATGGAGCTAATCAGGAGTTAGCTACTTTGGCCAACAGCATTCGCACCGCCGTTGTAAATAGTGCAGTTGCCGATCAGAACAACAAAGCCTATGAGATGGCTGCTTCTAAGTTAGAGGCGATGTATCGCGTGAATCCTCAGGATACTTCCTTCTTGTATTTTGCAGCTTCTAACCTGGTTACGGGTAAGATGTACGATAAGGCTATCGAGTACTACAATGAGCTTCAGGATCTTGGTTATACCGGAATCACTGAGAAGTACGTAGCTACCGATAAGGAAACTGGCGAAGTAAAAGAATTTAACTCACCAGCAGAGCGCGAGCTTTACGTAAAGAGTGGAGATTTTATTAAGCCAGAGACCGTTAAATCGGAATCTCGTGCTACAGAGATCACTAAGAACATTGCTTTGATCTATGTGAGTCTTGGCCGTAACGAAGAAGCTATTGCCGCTATGAAGGCTGCTAGAGCCCTTGAGCCAGACGATATGGGTCTACTTATGACAGAAGCTGACGTTCAATACAAAATGGGGAACATTGATCGCTTTAAGGAGCTTATGAACGAAGCTGCAGAAAAAGAACCTAATAATCCGCAGACCCAATTCAACTTGGGAGTAGTTTCTGCTAAAGCCGGAGACAATGAGGCTGCAAAGCAATACTATATGAAGGCGCTAGAGATTGATCCAGATTTCGCAGACGCTAATGTCAATATGGCTTCCTTGATCATTGCTCAAGAAGGAGCTATAGTAGACGAGATGAATAATCTTGGTACATCTGCTGCAGACAACCGTCGTTATGACGAATTGAAAGCACAGCGCGAACAAGTATACCGTGAAGCTGCGCCTTATTTTGAGAAGGCTAACGCCGCTAAAGAGAATGTGGAGATAGTTCGTACACTAATGAACATCTATTCCATCTTGGGAGACACAGAAAAGTTTAAAGCCAAGAAAGCTCGCTTGGAAGAGCTTGGTGGATAACCAATACATCCCTGCTGTTAAAACCACCGGCCTTAGGCGGTGGTTTTTTTTGGCTTAAACGATGCGCTTTAGCACGCGCAACTTATGGGTATGGGTATTGCGCTCTGCATTGAAGATGCCTGTGTGGTCCAGACGGTCTATTCTAACCTGTCCGTGCGCATGAATGATGTAGTTGTCTTTGAGTACGATGCCCACGTGAATGATATCGCCTTCTTTATTATCAAAGAAAGCAAGATCGCCAGGTTCGCATTCTTCTATAAAACTAAAGGCATCACCCTGCGTAGCTTGCTGACTTGCGTCGCGTTTTAAGCGATAGCCATTAAGTCTGTATACCATTTGGGTAAACCCGCTACAATCGATCCCGAAAGGCGTTTTTCCTCCCCATAAATAAGGGCTGTTCAGATAAAGCAAGGCTGTATTTACAATATGGGCTTTTTCGATAGTGCCACTTAATGTATTGCCTTCGTGGGTGTGTCCTAAAAGATCACAAGCGTGTACACAACTGCCAATGGGTATTGGCATAAGCTGGCCATTGCTATGGGTCACAAAATCTACCAGATCTGCACTGAGAATATCAGGGGCCGCACTTAAGGCCTCGTATTGTTCCTTGCTTATGGAGACCAACTGTTTGTTGTCTATCCAGCCTTCATATGCATCCCATTCCAGACGGATTTTACTCCATTTGGCACGAGACTCCAAAACCTTAAAGTGTTCCCCGTAAAGCACTTGGGTTACCAATTCACTGGTATCCGCCGCAGCTTCTCTAACGGGAACTATACTTAAAGGACAGAGGCCGTAATTCAAGGTGGGAATTAATTAGGATTAGAGATTACCATGGCAGAAGCACCTCCGCCGCCATTACAAATAGCAGCAGCTCCTTTTTTTGCATTGTTTTGTCGTAATACACTGATCAAGGTAATCAAAATTCGAACACCACTGCATCCTAGCGGATGTCCTAAAGAAACAGCTCCTCCGTGAACATTGACATTGGAATCGTTAAGCCCTAAGAGTTTCATATTGGCCAAGCCAACCACAGAAAAGGCTTCGTTGAATTCAAAAAAGTCAATATCGTCTATACTGACACCTGCTTTGGCCAAGGCCTTGGGTAAGGCTTTTGCAGGGGCTACAGTGAACCATTTAGGCTCGTGGGCTGCATCGGCAAAAGATTCGATCACGGCCAAAGGCGTTAGTCCCATAGCGGCTGCTTTTTCTTCGCTCATTAAAACCACTGCACCTGCACCATCGTTAATGGTAGATGCGTTGGCAGCAGTCACGGTTCCGTCCTTGCTAAAGGCTGGTCTTAGCTGTGGCACTTTGTCGAAACGCACATTTTTGTACTCTTCGTCCTCGGCAACAATGATAGGATCTCCTTTGCGTTGTGGCACGCTAACTGGTACTACCTCGTCTGCAAATTTGCCGGCTTCCCAAGCTGCTGCAGAACGCTCGTAAGATTGAATAGCGAATGCATCTTGCTCTTCTCGGCTAAAATTGTGCTCTGTAGCGCATAGATCTGCACAAACACCCATAGCGTTTTGGTCATAGGCATCGACCAGGCCGTCTTTTTGCATACCATCTATCATGGTTTGTGGTCCGAATCTATGCCCTTTACGCAGTGGTAAATAATGCGGAATATTACTCATGCTTTCCATACCTCCGGCAACGACGATCTCGGCATCTCCGGTTCGTATGGCTTGTGCGCCTTGCATAACGGCTTTCATTCCAGAGGCACATACTTTATTCACTGTAGTACTAGGAACATGATCTCCAAGACCAGCTCCAATGGCCGCTTGGCGTGCAGGAGCTTGTCCAACTCCAGCCTGCACCACATTACCCATAAGTACTTCGTCTACCAAGCTCGGATCTAGCTCGATCTTATCTATCGCACCTTTAATAGCCACCGAACCTAATTGCGCGGCAGTAAGCGAAGAGAGTGACCCCATAAAACTGCCGATAGGCGTTCTGGCCATGGAAACGATAACAACTTTCTTTGTTGGCATAACAGTGATTTAGCTAGTTTTTTTGTCCTGCAAAACTACAATTTTTAAAAGGATTCAGCAACCAATTAACAGTCCGGATATTGCTATTAAAGAGCGTTGGCAAATTCAATTATATGGGTATCTTTGAATTATCTCAGATGGCAAAATTCAAGTTTAACTTCTACAGGAACCAATCCTTACTATACAAAGCGGTATTATTTATCGCGGCCACGGTATTGATCATTTATTTCTTTCCAAAAGGAGGGAAGTTCAAATACGATTATCAGAAAGGACAGGTATGGCAAGACGAGAACTTGTATGCACCTTTTGACTTCGCCATTAAGAAGGACACAGAGGCTCTGGCTACAGAGCAAGAAGAGATCCGCAATAATATCACTCCATATTTTGACTTGGACTCAGGTGTTGCCGAAAGGGTAAAGGCCAACTTCGCCAATAGCTTAGCTACCAATTTCGTGGATTCGTTAAGCAGCTATCCGCAGTCTGTATTGAGCAATTACGGCTTATCACTCATAGATAAAGTATACGACCCCGGAGTCTTGGGAGAAACAATGCCTTATGCAGCAGATAAGATGGTCTTTTTGCGAGAAGGCAACCAAGGATCACGAGTGGCCTTTGGCAGCCTACAAGTTTTGGGTGATATAAACACCAGCCTTACACAGCAGATCAATGCGAGTGTTTATGCTGCGGATGCAAATCTGCTTCAACAAGCCTTGATAGGCATCTTTGAACCCAATGTTAGCTATAACAAACGTTTCACCGAAACTACGCTAGAAGAAGCCTTGGCGGGAATCTCACCTACCAAGGGTATTGTTGAGGCGGATCGTCGGATCATTGCGCGCGGAGAAGTTGTAGAAGGCGAGAAGTACCAGATCTTGGAGTCGCTGCGGATGGAATACGAAAGCCAAGTTTGGACCAAGTCCAACTACAATTGGATCGTTTTTGGCTACGCCCTGTTGGTCTCATTGGCTCTAATGATGTTGCTTTTGTTCTTGCGCAAATACCGCCAAGAGATATTTGCCAACAACACCAAAGTGACCTTTATTTTTTTCAACATAGTGCTCATGGTTCTCTTGACCACTTTGGTGGTGAAGTATGACCCTAAATACGTCTATGTAGTACCACTTTGTGTGCTTCCGTTAATTCTCAAAGCCTTCTTTGACCCTAGATTGGGACTCTTTGTACATGTACTTACTGTGTTGCTACTCGGCTTTATCGTACCCAATAGTTTTGAGTATATGTTCTTGCAGATCATTGCAGGTATAGTCACCATACTCACCGTTTCTGAGCTGTATAAGCGGGCCAATCTCTTTATATCTGTTGGACAGATCACCATCATATATATGTTGGGCTATTTTGCCTTTAATGTAATACACGAAGGCGGTATTTCTGGTTTGGATGAGTTGACCTTTGGCTACTTTATACTTGCCGGCTTGGCGACTTTACTGTCTTACCCGCTTATATACTTTTATGAGAAGATCTTCGGATTGGTTTCTGATGTGTCGCTGCTCGAACTTAGCGATACCAATTCCAAATTGCTCAAAGAACTCTCCGATAAGGCCCCCGGAACTTTTCACCACTCCCTTAACGTGGCGAATTTGGCAGAAGCCGCGGCCAATGAAATTGGGGCCAATGCTATGCTTATTCGTGTTGGAGCCTTGTATCACGATATCGGGAAAATGGCAAACCCTACCTATTTCACCGAGAATCAGGCTACAGCAGTAAACTCACATGACGATTTGGAACCGGCAGAGAGCGCGCGTATCATCATCGATCATGTTATTAAGGGAATAGAGATCGCCAAAAAGAATAACCTGCCAGACCGAGTGATCGACTTTATACGAACCCACCACGGAACAAGCTTGGTGTATTACTTCTACAAAAAACAACAAGAAAAAGAAGGTGACGAAATAGACGCTACTCCTTTCCGCTATCCTGGGCCGATTCCCTTTAGCAAGGAGACTGCAATACTTATGATGGCAGACAGCGTAGAAGCGGCTAGTAAGAGTTTAAAGGAGCCCACCTACACCAAGATCGAGGCCTTTGTAGAGAATATTGTAAGCAAGCAAATGGAACAAGGCCAGTTCCTGAATGCCAATATTACCTTTAAAGAAATTCAAACCGTTAAAAAGGTGCTTAAAAAGAAGCTCTCTAATATCTATCACCTGCGGGTAGAATATCCGGAGTAAAAATCTAGACTATTCTTCTGAGGCTGCACGCTGTACTTCTTCCCACATGCGGTCTGCATTGATACGGTAGCTGCCTACATAATCAAAATTACATTCCTCTGGTCTAATGATAGACAAGAAAGGCTGCATTTGGCTATCGCGATACAAATGATAGACTTGGCCCAATTGCGGCTCAAAACTGAATTTGGCATTGTAGACGAGTTGATTGCGCTCGTACTGCTGGGTAAGTTCTTGATACTGTTTGTGAATATCCTCGAACTTGGCCTTGAAGCGCTCGTTCACTGTTTTTACGCTGGCTAATTTCCAGCCAGAATTGTCAGCAGCCGTAATAGCAGGAGCACCTACATTAGTGGCATAAGGTTTAAGAGCAGCGTCATAGCGCTGCTCTTCTTCGTTATAGACTACATTGTCCGGTTTTTTAGCTGCCATAGGGTAAAGGTAGCAAAAACGTCATTGTATGATTTATAAGCCTTGAATGTAATTCTGCAATTCTGCAATGCGCTGCGGACTGTTAAAAGCTCCGCCGTAATAAGAAGTAACAGTAGAGGAAGTATCGTCCTTAACACCACGGGAAGACACGCAGAGGTGTTTGGCATCTATAATAACAGCTACATCTTTGGTGTCTAAGGCAGTGACTAGTTCTCTAGCGATCTGATTGGTAAGACGCTCTTGCACTTGAGGCCGCTTGGCATAGTATTGAACAATGCGATTCAACTTAGATAGACCAATGACTTTGCCAGAAGATATGTAGGCAACATGAGCTTTCCCAACGATAGGAACAAAGTGATGCTCACAATTTGAGTAGAAACTGATGTTCTTTTCTACCAACATCTGGTTGTATTGGTACTTATTGTCAAAGAGTGCTACACGAGGTTTGTTCTTTGGATCGAGTCCGCAGAAAATCTCATCGATATACATTTTGGCAACACGCTCTGGCGTGCCTTGCAAGCTGTCGTCTGTGAGATCTAGTCCCATGACATCCATGATCTGAGCGAAAAGCTTTGCTATTTGGGCTTTCTTTTCGTTATTTGAAAGCGCAAAGGCATCTTCGCGCATGGGGGTTTCTATTCCAGTATAGAGGTGATCGTCACCAATTTCTTCGGTAGAGAATCCGTTAAGTTTATGACCGTTAATAAGGGTATTCAACATAATTTCTCGGTGTTTCGTAAAGGGTGATTTTTAATTCGGTGTCTAGGGGCAATTGCACTTTGAGTAATTCGTAGATAACACGGGCAATATTTTCTGCCGTGGGATTCAAATTGCTGAATTCTGCAACTTCTAAGTTGAGATTCTTGTGATCAAATCGCTCCAAGATCTGTTCTTTTATGAGGTCTGAAAGCACTTTAGCGTCCATAACATAACCGGTTTCCGGGTCACAATAGCCTATTACCTTCACTTCCAAGTCATAATTGTGGCCGTGATAATGCGGATTGTTGCATTTGCCAAAAACCGCTTGGTTCTTGGCTTCACTCCAGTTTGGGTTATGCAAACGGTGTGCCGCGTTGAAATGCTCTCTGCGCACAATGGCGGTCTTTAGCGCCGTTGGTTTTTCTAAAAGGGCTGAACTGCCTAGCATAGTGGTTTTCATCGGCATTATTTTTAGTAAAGATAGTTTATTGTTTAACTAAAAGTGTTAAAGATTAAACAAAATTTATCTATAGAACCATTGCAGCTGACAATGGTCATAGTTTTTGGGGCAGTTTCCTGCTAGATTTGAAATAGAACCTTAGAAATGACAACATGAAAAAAAGAGAACCCATTTCAAAGATTATGACCCCAAACATTAAAACGGTGAATCAAACCAACACACTTTACGATGTAAAGGATATGCTAGAAGAAGAACAATTTCATCATGTGCCTGTGGTGAGCGGCGATAAAGTAGTTGGGATGCTTTCTAAAACAGATCTTCAGAAGATTAGTTTTATTAATACAGTGGATGGACAGGGACTCACTACCGCAATGTACGATGCACTAACCATAGAACAGGTTATGACCAAAGATGTGGAGACCGTGCAAAAGACAGATACCATTCACGATGTGGCTGTTACCTTGGCCAAAAACCAATTTCACGCCCTGCCGGTAATGGATGGCGATAAATTAACGGGCATTGTAACAACCACCGATTTGATTGATTATCTGATAGAGCAGTACAACTAGTATTGCAGTTCCACAGCCGGATGAGAAGACCCGTTTACTGGGGGGTGAGCGGGTCTGTTCTTTTTTCTCTATTTAGGAGCGTCTAACTTTAGAATAGTGCTCAGTAATACGTTCGCTCCATTGGCTATATCTGCTGCGGATGAGAATTCTTGCGGAGAATGACTGATGCCTGCCTTACTTGGAATGAATATCATTGCCGTTGGAGTTATGATAGCCATGTCTTGGGCGTCATGACCCGCGCCGCTTGGCAGATACATATAAGACAGCTCGAGTTCCTTTGCAGAGGCCTCGATGATCTCTTGTATCTCAGGATCGGTCAAGGCTGGTTTTCCAGTGGTGCTCAGGGCTTCAAATTCAATTTTTACTCCGGATTCTTTGGCGATCACAGCTGCCTTCTCCTTTATGATATTGAAAAGCTGCTGTATAACTGCAGTAGAAAGGTCTCTAATTTCTAAAGACAAGACCACTTGGCCTGGAATCACATTGGGTGCACCAGGGTAAGCCGAAATCCTACCCACAGTTGCTACCTGTTTACCCGCTAAACTCAAGGCAGATTCATTGGTAGCCTGTATGAATTTGGCTGCCGCTAGTAAGGCATCCTTGCGATTGTTCATAGGAGTTGTCCCAGCGTGATTGGCAAAGCCGGTAAAAGTTACATCCCACCAATTAAGCCCCACTATACCTTCTACAATGCCAATATTTATTCCCTCTTGATCTAGATTGCCGCCTTGTTCTATATGCAGCTCCAGAAAGGCCAAGAGGTTCTTTCCTGATCTTACAACTTCACTTAGTCTGTCAGGATCGCCTCCGAGGCGCTTAATGCCCTCTCTCATAGAATAGCCTGTACTATTCACAACCGATAGGGCTTTTTGCGGCAGTTCCCCGCTAATTGCTCTACTACCCATAACTCCGCCTTCTTCATTGGAGAATATTATTACCTCTAGCGGATGATTGGTAACGATCTTATTCTCGTTTAAGATGTTGATGAGTTCAATAGCTGCCAAGGAGCCTACACAGCCGTCGTAATTACCACCATTGGGCACCGTGTCTATATGCGAACCAAAGGCGATGGTAGGCAGTGAATTATCTCTTCCTGCGCGTTTTCCGATAATGTTTCCGGCAAAATCTATAGAAACTTCCAAGCCAGCAGCTCTCATGAGTTTTACGACAAATTCCCGACCTTGAATATCGGAATCGCTAAAAGCCACACGCTGGGTTCCTTTGTCGTCAACGCCAATTTTACCTAGATCTAAAATACTAGCTTCTAGTCGTTTGGTGTTTACTTTTACAGGCTCTTGTGACAGCAAAGAAACAGGGGATAGTAGCAGTATTATACCCAATAGATTGCAGATGGCTTTCATAATCGTTTTGGTTAAGTGGTTATTGGCTTTTCGCTAAAATAAACCTCCAATATTAAGAGGAGTTGTTCGAAATGAGCAGCTTAGCCAAATTTATTGAATTATTCCTGATTCTGGACAATTGAGTGTGATCGCTGGTTGGGGCTGTCTGTGTTTGTTTTCAGGATTACTCGGCTTTGCCTCGTGATGCCTTTATAAACCTTACTGCAAATACAAAACCACGCGGCTGCGCCGCTTTGTTTTCCATTTATTCTCAAACACAAGCAAGCTTGGTTTGCTTCCAAATGAAAACCACACTTTTGTAGTGTGGCTTTGTGCTTGATAGCCTTAAATCAGGATTCATTGCTTTCACCTCCGCTAAAGCTACGGTGAACAAAGACGCAAAGTTCCTTCGCCATCCCACCAGAAAATGCAAACCTATGCAAGCTTCGCTTTCATGGTTTTCTCTTTGCCCCGCACTTGCAAGAGTAAACTCTTGACTTGCTTGCAAAATCAATTGTCCGGTGGACAATTGAGTGAGCTACACGGCGGTAGCCGCCTGGGACCGTCTGGACTACTGTTATTACAGGATTCTTTGCTTTCACCTGCGCTAAAGCTACGGTGAACAAAGACGCAAAGTTCCTTTCATCTCACTCCTGCAAAAAGAAAACTCGGCAACCTTGTTGCCGATGTTTTTACATCTGTCACAAAGTCGAAGTAAACTTCACTTTGTTCCAAATGAAAAAACCACACTTCTGAAGTGTGGTTTTCTTTTTGATGTGATCGCGCCAGGATTCGAACCTGGGACCGTCTGCTTAGAAGGCAGATGCTCTATTCAGCTGAGCTATTGATTTACAATAACTTATAATCTTGTTCATTATTGTGTGCAAATAATGTGCAAACTTTTGAGTGGGTATTTTAGCTTTAGGGTAGTGCTTCCTCAATGGCATAAAAGCGTTTCAAAAGCTGTAAATTAATAAGCTTTGAATTAGGGTGTGAATTAGCTACACAAGACTTGTTTTTACGCCATGCAACAGATGGTATGCTAAATCCAGAGTTTATAGTGTAAACACGCTTAAAATGGGTGATTCTGTAGATGATATTATATGTTCCGTCAGCTTTTTCCCTCCTCATGTCCAACGTTAATTTTACGTGAGCCATAAGCAAAGAATTTAGTGTTAGAAAATGTGCAAATAATGTGCAAACTTTTGGTTAAAATTGACCATTAAAGAGAAAAAACATAATCCTCCTAAAACAAAATAACCCTCTGAAAATCAGAAGGTTATTTTATAAAAAACGAATTAATTTTAGTTCTTACTACCAGACCAACTTCCACTCATCATAGCACTGGTGTTTACCCATGTGCCATTACCTGAATTTCCATTAAGCTGACCAGTAAACTCTCCCCCAGCCGAACTGGTCCCAAAGGTGGCTTGAAACTGCCCAGAAGAACTAACAGAACCCTCTAAAGAATAGGTGTCCGAAAAAGTGGTAGAGAAAGCAGTACCACTTACATCACCATTAGAGTTTATGCCTGCTGTCCATGTACCATTATCGTCTCCAGAAAATGTTCCAGACCATTCGCCCTGAAACTCTGAATTTGTAGTGTTACTGTTATCATCATCCCCTCCACTACAGGCAAAAAGGGTAAATACAAAAGTTAATAAAAATAATTTTTTCATAAAGGTTAATTTTTTTGACTAATACTAATGTATGAAAATTTGTGCAAACTATGTGCAAACTTTTGGTGAGAATTGACCATTATAAAGAAAAAACATAACCCTACTAAAACAAAATAACCTCCTGATAATCAGAAGGTTATTCGTGATCGCGACAGGATTCGAACCTGTGACCGTCTGCTTAGAAGGCAGATGCTCTATCCAGCTGAGCTACGCGACCGGTTAACTCGGGCGCAAATATACAATTTACGAATATTTTACCGCATATAGCCAATAGAATTTTTGAAAAGGATTCCGCGGTTTTTTCAATTGGTGGGCGGATTGAATTTTGATCAAATGTTAATTTTTTTTCGTAACTTAAACTAAGTCAATCGCTTCATTATCAACTAATACGTCAACATGAAAAAAGTAAGTATCCTTCTCGCAACAATGATTTGTGGCGCTGTTTTTATGGCCACAAGCAAAAATGAAGATGCAAAATTGGAAGAATCCCTGCGTGGGGTTTGGGAATTGAAGCATCAGACCTTCTATGAAAGTAATATGGTTACCGACACCATGTACAATCTCAACGGATACCGCCAGGTAAAAATGTATAGCAAAGGCCATATTATGTGGACCCGTTACGATGCTACAGACACCAACGACTGGTTTGGCTATGGTACTTATGAGGTAAAAGACGGTATGCTCATCGAATACATCGAATACGGATCTAAAGAAATGATGAAAGCGCTAGACACCGTTAGGCAGTTCGAGTTTAGATTGCTGATGGACAACAATACCTTTAGTCAAGTAGCCTACGACGATGAAGGCAATGCGACTTTTGCAGAGAATTATGTCAAAATAGAGTAGGACCGATTTGAACAGGCTAATTTTATCAGTACTCCCCAACAAACTATTTAATTGATATTTGCAGTTGTATGGGAGCAACCACTATTGATGCTGTAATTGCAGCACTGAAAGACATTGTTGACAAAGCCGTAACAGAGGAAGATCCTGTAGGCTATTTTGCCGCCTTGTATTTAAAAGTTACCCAGCGTGTAAAAGATAAGATCGCGCAGGGATATTTTGATGACAATCCGCGAATGGAAAGGCTAGACGTGGTCTTTGCCAATCGGTATTTATAAGCTTACAACAACTTCAAACAAGGCCAACCCACTACCCAGAGTTGGGAGCTGGCCTTTAATGCTACCGCAGAACAAAAAGTGATCGTTTTGCAACACCTATTGGCTGGTATGAATGCGCATATCAACCTGGACCTGGGAGTTGCAGCTGCTACTATAACTACCCCTGATAATATTGCTGACCTGCAGGGCGACTTTAATAAGATCAATGAAGTTTTAGCAGAACTCTTGGAAGAGGTAGAGCGAAGTCTGGCTCGGATATGGCCAGGCTTGTTGTGGATCTTACAAAAAACACGTAGAGTAGACGACTTTCTGATCAATTTCTCTATGACTGTGGCCCGCGATGGCGCTTGGGAGTTTGCCAATGAGTACGTAGTGCTAGCGGTAGACGAGCGGCGATTCGCCTTGTTGCAGCGCGACGAGACCATTGCCAATTTTGGCAAGAAATTGCTGAGGCCGGGGCGAATAGAACGCTTTGTGTTTTGGATAATACGCCTGAGTGAGCGCGGAAAAGTAAGTGAAAAGATAGGTGATCTTTTAAATTGAGCTAGTTGTGATTATAAAGTTTGAAGATCCATCCGCAGCAATTATAAAAACAATAGAATTTCTGGCTATGAGAGAATAAATGCGTTGCCAGTGTACCAATAATCAAAAGTATTTTCACGACGATTTGTAACGCAATAGTGATGAACTGCGTCTTACACACGTAATGAATCAAGAACTAACTACCAAACAAACCAACTACCAAGGATTTTTTTGACATTATACGTACAGATTTGCGCTATATTCAGGCGCTTTTGGGTCATGCAAGGCCTGAAACAACTATGGTTTACACCCATGTTAGCCGAAAAGATCTCTTGAACTTAAGAAGCCCATTGGATACGACTATAGACGCTTTAACCGAAAGTGATAAAAACAATATCGATACATTGTTATCCCGAAATTTTTGAGGAATTATTAGTATCTTTCGTTTGGATATAACCGTTAGGGGCAATTTTCGAACAAAAATTCGGCTAAATGAGAAAAACCGTAAAGAACATTAGACCGAATTTTCTATTTTGCACCTTTTGCGGATTTGAAACTGAATGAAAAGACAATTATTTTTTGGGAGCTTTTTGACTTTGCTTTGTAGCGGACTGATTTACGTGCTGTTCCGAACTGCAACGCTCAAAATGTTTGGTTGGTACGAAACCATTGGTTTAGGCGGACTGACCAACGGAATGCGAAAATTGACTTTTCAATTTGCTAATGAACTTCCCGAATGGATTTTGTTCTCACTTCCAGACGGGCTTTGGATTTTCTCGTATGTCTGCCTAATGTTGGCAGTTTGGCAAAATTCTGTTTCATTTAAAAACGCATTTTGGATTTTAATAATCCCACTTTTGGCAATCGGTAGCGAAATCGGACAATTATTTGGACTTGTAGTTGGAACGTTCGATTTGACCGACTTGTTTTTTTATATTTTCGGAATGACTTTACCATTCATATTTTTCACAAAAACCATTAACTTAAAATTTGAATTTCGATGAAAAAAAATCTACGACACCTGATTTCAGCTTCGGCTTTGGCATTATTTGTATTTATCGCGTTTGGAAGTATGGACGATGATAGTTCATCATCATCTTCAAGCTCGTCAAGTTCTGTGAGTTCAGACAACACAGCCACCGCAAAACAAGTTGGCGAAACATTATCGACACGATATTTTGATGTAACTATAAACAAAGTAAGTCTTCAAGACAGAGTAAGCACAGGAAATCAATTTGCAGACCTCAAAAAAGAAGAAGGCAACCAATATTTGATTTTAAACACAACTTTTAAAAATACAGACGGCGAAAGCAGAATGATTTCGGAAGGCGAAGTAATTATAAATTACAACGGGAAAGAATATCTTTTCGACAAATCCGAGACTGTTATGCTCGAAGGTTGGGGATTGATGTTTGACCAAATAAATCCTCTGACATCAAAAACGACCAATCTCGTTTACAAAATACCGAGCGAAATTACTGGGCCAGCTTATTATCGTCCTGGCCGTTCGAGTAGTGATGATTTGATAGTTATCGGAAACATCGAGTAGAAAAAACTGCCCCTAACACTGTATATAAAAAATAGGGCAATTAGTAGCAAAATCAATCGGTTTGGCGTGTTTGCAATGACCGCCAAATCTTTTGATTTGGCTTTTGAAAATTTAAGATAAAAGCAAAATGCAAAAGATTTGGCTCGTGGCTCAACCGAAAAAACATCGCTAATCACCTGCCCTACTTTTCATATACTTTACCGTTAGGTGCAATTTTAACTCCCCAATGTTAAATCTATATTTTGTTTAATTTTTATAAATAGATTATAGTTATGAAAAAAAAGTGTTTTGTTAACTTGTCTTGCTCTTGTGAGTATTTTTTTGATTCAAAGTTGTAGTTCTGAAAATTATACGTCCCGTTCAGGTGTAAATTTAGAAGCAAAGAAAACTGCCACTAAGGAAGTTCAAAATATTACTGGCCATCCAAAATTATCTACACTTTCTAAATCAGAGTATCTAGCCATGAGCGAAGAAGATCAGAAAAAATTTAAGGAAGAATATCTCATGGCATTTAGAAGCGGGGGTAGTTGTAGTTGCAGTACGACAGACGGTAATGGTGGTTCTAGTTCTTGTGAAGTAGATTGCCCATCAGGTACCAAACCCAAATGTCAAGATCTAGGTGGACGCTGTGATTGCAGTTGTGAACCATACGGTGATGGCGGAATCAATCAAAAGTATGAAATTGTAAAAAACACTGATAAGTCGAGAACTTTGATCAATAAAAACAAACCAGAATTGTTAACAGCATTTTTGAACAGTGATCTTCCAAATGTCAAAAAAATTGGGGATTTGTTTATACAGGAACCGGTTTTTGAAAGAGAAGTAAATGGTCAACTACGTCTTTCTGAAAAAGAATTTATTCAACTGGAATCAAAATTTCAGGTACTTATGAAAGATTACACTATAGAGCAATATTTTAAACTTGAATACGAGCTTTAGTGTTTAAACAGCACCTAACAACGCATACAAACAATGCACGTTTGTGCTATATTTATAGTCTCCCCGTTTTAATAAAAATTAATCTAGTCTGATCGTATTGGTCGTGTCAAGTTTGTGCACTATTTGTATACGGGGACGTTAGCAATAATTAAAGAAACATGAAAATAACACTTCTCATCATTTTAACTCATTTCGTATTTGGAATTGCTCAAGCATCCAATGATAATAGCAATTGTGGTTTAACAGACTACGTTGACAAATATTTGAAAGTAAAACAAGAAGAGTATCAAAACATTATTGAAATAAAAGACCTAAATGAAGAAGAATTAATTTCAGTGCGAAATAAGCTATGTGTATATGTTATGCATGCTTCAAATGTTGGCTTCAATCCAGAAAAGTTCAGAAATATCATTTTTAATGCTTTAGAATTAGATCCATTAATTGAGAATAATGACCAAATAATTTCTGACTTTTTGAATAAGTATAATAGCAAATTAATATGTCCTAGGAACACTAAAGACTTGACATCTCGTGATTTGCATTTATATAAGATTGCAGTAGATAATGGGGTGATTGACTTATTTGATTTTCTCTTAGATGTTGACAAATATCGTATAGATTTTAACGCTTATGAGATGGTTGACGGAAAAAAAGAGACTCTTATTGATTTCATAGAAGCATATATAATTGAACTTAAATTGAACTTTGGAAATAAGGATAATGATCAACTAAGTTTATTAGTAGATGATATAATTGATGCTGGTGCAAAAAGAGGCTCTGAATTATAAATACTATTGCTAACAACGCATAAACGCCAACGCTCACAAGGCCTTGGTTGTAGAGAAGAAAATTTAATTTAAAAAGATAAAACGTTACGTTTAGCGCGCGTCGGAGGGTTCGCACGGCGTTTATACGAAGACGTTAGGCAAAATATGTCGGAATGAATAAAATATGAATTTATTTAATAAACTATATCAAATTTTTCTATCTGAATACGCCAAAAAGCGGATTGAAAAAGTAATACTTTATGTTGCGCTAACAGGGTTTTTTATTCACTTAATTTTAATTTACCTATCAAAATTAGGCATGATTAATTTTCTTTCAGAATCAGAATTATTTAAAAATCCGATATCTGCAATTTACACCCCGTTCTCTTTTATACTTATCTATGAAGTTTACTTATTAATATATTACTTACCAAAGTCATTCACGAGCTATATAACCAAACAGTATGAAATAATAACACTTATTATTATTCGAAAATTATTTAAGGATTTATCTGGCCTTGAACTGTCATCAGATTGGTTTAATATTAAAGGAGATTTACAATTCACCTATGATATTTTGGCATCAATCATTCTTTTCTATTTGATTTATCAGTTTGTAAAACAAGGAGCTCGGAAATCGCAGATACCAGATGTAAATCAACTAAAAATTGAAAGATTCATCCGTAGAAAGAAGATAATTGCGATTGTTTTAGTTCCGATATTTTTTACAATGGCTTTAATTACACTTTTTAGTTGGACTTCTGATATCTCATTTACTTCAAATAACTTACCCAGTTTTGAAAAAATTAATAATCTATTCTTTGATGAATTTTTTACCGTTCTGATATTAGTGGATGTCGTTCTTTTGTTAATTTCCTTCTTTTACACAGATAAATTCCACAAAATAATTAGAAATTCTGGATTTATAGTTTCAACAATTTTAATCCGTATGTCATTCGGAGTAAGCGGATTAATAAGTACAATTTTAATTGTAGTAGCTGTTCTGTTTGGATTAGCAATAATAACAATCCATAATAAATATGAAAAAAATACTTTGCCTAACAACGTATATAAAAAATAGCGCGAGTCTTTGATAACACAAAGGTTTGGGCATTTTTAGGAAGTCGCCAAATTTTTAAATTTGACAAATTTCCAAAAATAAAATACGCCATCAATAATAAAGGAATGAACAATGAATCAGAGTATTTTAATTAAAAATTCTACAATAGTAAATGAAGGAAGATCATTTGTTGCAGACGTACTTTTATCGGATGGACTTATTCGTAAAATTGGCAATATTGATAGTGAGCCAAATCACAAAGTAATTGACGGTACTGGCAAACACCTATTCCCAGGAATTATAGACGGACAAGTTCATTTTAGAGATCCAGGACTTACACATAAAGGGGATTTGTATACCGAAAGTAAAGCTGCCATAGCAGGTGGCGTAACTTCTTTTATTGATATGCCGAATACGGTTCCGAATATTTTAACAGTTGAAAGCCTAAACGAAAAATATGAGATTGCTTCTAAAAAATCTTTAGCAAACTATTCGTTTTTTCTTGGTGTAAATGGAGATAATATTGATGATGTAATTAAGATGGATACCAGCAAATTTATTGGTGTTTCTGATGACGGCTTATATTTTACTAAAAAAGGAAACCTGTTGGCTGATAGTCCTGACACAATGGAAAAGCTTTTTGCGAACTGCAAATCAATTATCGCTATTCATTCAGAGAAAGAAGAAATTGTAGAAGCCAATGAACAAGCTTTTAGAGAAAAGTACGGAGAGGAAATTCCAGCGAAATCCCATCCCATTATACGAAGTGCTGAAGGCTGCTATGAGGCCACCAAACGTGCTATTGAATTAGCCAAAAAACACAATGCTCGCTTGCATATTCTTCACTTAACAACTGAAGTAGAAACACATCTTTTTCAGAATAACATTCCTTTAAAACAGAAAAAAATAACAACCGAAGTTTCGGTACACCATTTATGGTTCTCTGACAAAGATTATGAGCAATTAGGAATGCTCATTAAGTGGAATCCAGCCATTAAAACTGAAAAGGATAAACAAGGTTTATTAAAAGCACTTCTTGATGATAGAATTGATATTATTACTACCGATCACGCACCACATACATTAGAGGAAAAACAAAAACCCTATTTCCAATCTATGTCTGGAGCACCAATGGTGCAGCACACGCTAAATTGCATGTTGGAGTTTTACAAACAAGGTTTGATTTCGTTAGAAAAAATAGTGGAGAAAATGTGCCACAATCCAGCAATTTTATACAATATGATCAACAGAGGATTTATCCGAGAAGGTTATTATGCTGATTTAACTTTGGTCGACTTAAGTAGCCAATGGACAGTTACTAAGGACAATCTGCTATATAAATGTGGATGGTCGCCATTAGAAGGAACAACTTTTCAAACGGCAATTAAACAGACATTTGTGAACGGAAATTTGGTGTATGACAATGGTACTTTTAATGAAAATAACTTTGGAATGTCTATTGAATTTATTAATAACTAGCTGCAATTATGACCATCATTTCAAATAACATTAGTAAGGCTGTTAAAATCTTAAACAATGAAGATGTAGTAGCCATCCCAACTGAAACTGTTTATGGGTTGGCGGGGAATATTTACAGTGACAAAGCCATTCGTAAAATATTTGAAGTAAAACAAAGACCATTGTTCAATCCCTTAATTGTACATCTTCATTCTGTTGAACAATTAGATGAAATAGTAAGTGATTTTCCTCCTAAAGCACAATTACTTGCAGACGCTTTTTGGCCTGGTTCGTTAACATTAGTCTTAAAGAAAAAATCTACGATTCCAGATGTAATAACAGCTGGTAAAGAAACTGTTGCTGTCAGAATCCCCAATCATCCAGTCACTTTAAAGTTGCTAAAGAAATTATCGTTTCCTCTAGCTGCACCTAGTGCAAATCCGTTTAATAGAATTAGTCCAACGAAGGCATTACACGTTGAAAGCTATTTTAAATATTCTATACAAATGGTACTTGAAGGCGGAGAGTGTAAAAACGGATTAGAATCTACCATCATTGGATTTGAAAATAATGAACCTATACTTTATAGATTAGGAGCTATCTCCACAGAAGAAATTGAAAATGTAGTGGGGAAAATTAATGTGAAAAACAAGAAAGAAAAAACTCCCAACGCACCAGGTATGTTGGCCAAACACTACTCACCTAAAACAAAAACATACCTCGTAAACGATATTGATAAATTTATAACAGATTATGAGGATAGAACAATTGGTTTGGTAAGCTTTTCAGAAGCCATAACGGCTTCTAATATTAAACACAGAGAAATTTTATCAAAGTCCAGAGATTTAAAAGAAGCTGCTTCAAATTTATACAGTTCACTTCACACACTAGACCACTTAGGTTTGGATATGATAGTTGCACAAAGGTTTCCAGATATTGGATTAGGTAAATCCATTAACGACAGACTAGAAAGAGCTACAAAATAATTACTATAATTTGTATGAGCACTTCATTATTTGAAAATAGAAAACTTGTAATTGCAACTAAACATGAAAAGGAAAAAGTAATTGCTCCATTGCTAGAAAAAAATCTAGGAGTAACCTGTTTTACAAATGAAAGTTTTGACACAGATACTTTAGGAACTTTTTCAGGAGAAATTGAAAGAGAACTTGACCCAATTTCAACCGTTAGAAAAAAATGCCTTTTAGCTATGGAAGCGAGTAATTGTGATTTGGGAGTTGCAAGTGAAGGTTCTTTTGGTGCTCATCCTTCCATCTTTTTTGCAAGGGCAGACGATGAATTTTTAATATTCATTGACAAAAAGAACAACTTAGAAATAATTGCTAGAGAATTAAGTTTAGAAACCAATTTTGATGGAAAGGAAATTGAAACCGAGAAAGACCTTTTCGACTTTGCAAAATCTGTTAAATTTCCAACTCATGGACTTATACTTCGCAAATCCGAGAAAGATAATACTCATATCATTAAGGGGATTACAGATATGACTTTACTAAAACAAGCATTTAAAAAACTTCTTCACGAGTCTAATTCTATTTATGCAGAAACAGATATGAGGGCAATGTACAACCCTACCCGAATGACTGTAATTGAAAATGCGGCCAAAAAATTAGTAGACAAAGTAAATTCTCACTGCCCAGAATGTAACGCGCCAGGTTTTGACGTTACAGATGTAAAAAAAGGGTTAGAATGTAATTTATGTGGATTACCAACTAAATCAACGTTAAGTCATATTTATGAATGTCAGCGTTGTGAATATTCAAAAGAGAAAATGTATCCATCTCATAAAACAAAAGAAGATCCTATGTATTGTGATTATTGCAATCCATAATTACTATTAACGAAATGAAATAATAACAAGAAAATAGAAACAAAGCCGCTAACAAGGTGTATAGTTAATGGCGGTTATATGCTAATTAACAATGTTTTAGCATTTAATAAACTAAGTGCAAAACTGAAAGTTAAGTGCTTCGAAATCCGCCACTAACCATACACAAACCGTTGTAAAACATTATAAGAAACATATGAAAGGTTATATTATCCCTATATTAATTTTGATTTCTTTTAAAGGGTTTTCTCAACAGGATGAAATTAATCAATTGGAAAGTCAAAAGGAAAAATTGACAATGCAAGTCCAAGTATTGAATGATTCGATTAAAAAGCTTGATATTAAAATAATAGCCTTAAAATCAAAAAAAATTATAAAAACTGTCAACGATTCTACTTTAAAAGGAATTGTAAGAAGTGGTGCAAAATTAAAGAAAACAGCTCATCCCTTGGGGGAGTTAATTACAACATTAACGGCTGACGAAGAAGTCCTTATTTTAGACTACAAAGCTGGATATTTTGGAGTCTGCATTGATTCTATTTGTGGCTATATGAATGAGTTGTGGATTGTGAAAGACCAACTGATTATTGATTTTAAGAAGTTCAAAGAGGCAGAAGAACAAGAATTGAAGAAGTTAGAAAGACAGCAAAAACTTAAAACAAAAAAAGCCGAGTATGCTGAATTAGAAAAGGGTTATATTAAAAAATACGGAGAACGTATTTACAACAAGTTAAAACAGGGTCATTACTGGATTGGAATGAATAGAGAAATGGCGACTATATCTTTAGGTAGGCCTAATGATATAAACAGAAGCGTTGGACCCTGGGGTGTACACGAACAATGGGTATATGATAGTTTGTATTTATATTTTGAAAATGGAAAACTTACATCATTTCAGGAATAAATAACATTTTACAACAGCGCATAAACTAAACAGCTGTTAGAAAAGGCCTATGCTGTTTAAGGATGTATCTTGAAAGGATTCATTGCCTTCGGCAATGATCCTAAGAGGGGGATGTTGCTAGAGAAAGCCAGAAAGCTCCGCTTTCTATGGCTTTTTTGTTTCCTTCGCTCAATGGAAACAAGTTTCCGTTCGTAAAGAAAAGCAACTCACAAAAGGATTATGCTCCCTTTGGTCGCATGATCCTCTATTTTGTTCGTTGCTAAAAGAAAAAGCCCGTACCGCTTAAGAAAGTAAACTTAAAGGATTCATTGCCTTCGGCAATGATCCTAAGAGGGGGATGTTGCTAGAGAAAGCCAGAAAGCTCCGCTTTCTATGGCTTTTTTGTTTCCTTGGCTCACTGGAAACAAGTTTCCGTTCGTAAAGAAATGCAACAATCTAAAAGGATTACTCGCTTACGCACGTGATCCTAGTTTTGGTTTGTTGCAAAATTGCAACTCACAAAAGGATTATGCTCCCTTTGGTCGCATGATCCTCTATTTTGTTCGTTGCTAAAAGAAAAAGCCCGTACCGCTTAAGAAAGTAAACTTTCTACGCTGTACAGGCTTTTTCTTTTGTCGGGGTGGCAGGATTCGAACCTGCGACCTCCTGCTCCCAAAGCAGGCGCGATAACCGGGCTACGCTACACCCCGATAAGAAGGCTACATTTTGCGGACGTGTCCGCCGTAGCCCTCTTTTCTTTATTCCCTCCTTAGTTCTACAAACTTCGGAAGGTGAAGGCGGAGAGACCGGGATTCGAACCCGGGCAACGGTTACCCGTTGACAGATTAGCAATCTGCTCCATTACCACTCTGGCACCTCTCCAATAAACACTAATACCGTTGCCGATTTTAGCGGAGGCAAAGTTAACTTTTCGAATTAGATAACACAACCTATTTTCAGATTTTTTTACAAAATGGGCTCGGCTTCTAAAACCACGCGATGTCCGTCTAGCAAAGTGGTAAAAATGAGGTAATTATTTCCGGCATCCTTGATCTTATACTGCTGTCGCAGCTTGGCTACAGGGAGCGGAAAATTCTTGGAAATGACCAAATAGTCTTGCTTCGAATATTCGCGCATGGTCTTTTTTGCATAAGGCAATTGCTTGAGCAATCTAAAACGGCGCCCGGGGAACTCAACCAAATCGTCAGCAGTAAAAATATGACTGTTAACAGACAGTTTGTCCAGCTTGTATTGACCGGCGACATAATCAAAAGCCTGTAGTTTCATTAGCGCAGCATGCGGCAAGTACAAATACGTTTTGGGGTCAGCATACGTAATAGGTTCATTAATAACACGGATTTCATCTATATCCGCACCCGCTGAGGTAAGGTTTACGGCCGTACGGGTTAGGGCAGTGGCCTGTGCTTCACAGAGCAGTAGCAGTTCTTTTACCTCGCCCTTTACAGCGAGCACAGTGACCTGCTTTAAATTAGGCAGTTGTTTCTTAGCCAGATCCAGATCTAACATAGGGGCCGCCTTAATCAGTAAACGGTCTGTATGCCTTAAAAGTCGCTCCTGTAAGGCTACCACGTTAGGCTCACAGTCTTCCAAACGAAAAGCTCGCTGCACCTTAGAGCGCCTGTCCGGATCGCAATAGATCATATCCCAATGGGCACTCTCCAATACTCTTAAACTATCTCCAACATGCACGGTGATATTATCAAGCCCAAGCGTTTTAAAGTTATGCGCTGCTATGGCCGCCAGTTCGGCATTGTGTTCGCAATAATGCACTTCTTCAAACTGTTGGGCAAAAGCCATAGTATCTATACCAAGCCCTCCTGTAAGGTCCAGAAGACGTTTGCCGCTATGGGGCTGTGCTTTATAAGTGGCTGTTTCTGCGGAGGAGCTCTGTTCTAAATTGAGTTTAGGAGGAAACACCAGCCCACTTTTGTCATAGAGTGCAGGGAGTTTGGTTTTGATCCGTTGTCGCGCGGCGATCTGAGAGGCAATGTCTGCCATAGACACGTTTTCAAAAACAGCCTTTTTTAGGGCAATAGTTGCGGGTTCAGCCTGGAGATTCTCCAATATATATTCTTGTACCTCTGGGCTAACAAGTGCGCTTAGCAAGACCTAGAGATTTTTGGTGAGCTTCTGTACAACCTTGTATTCCCACAAGAACTCCTTAGCGATCACCTTTATGGCTGTATAGGCAGGAACGGCCACTACCATACCGACAATGCCTAATAACAATCCGCCAATAATTATGATCAGAAATATCTCTAACGGATGCGACTTTACACTAGAAGAGAAGATTAGAGGCTGATTCACAAAGTTGTCTATAAGCTGTACTACCACAAAGCCGATCATCACGTAAATAGTGGTCGGTAATATGACTGTTTGAAAGTCTGCCCCAATATTACTGGACATACTCAGCAGCAGCATCAATGCACCACCGATAAGCGGCCCTACATAGGGGATCAGATTCAATAAGGCACAAAGAAATGCTATAACCACAGCGTTTTCAATACCAAAGATCAATAGGATTATAGTGTAGAGCACAAACAGCACCGTAACCTGGCCTAGAAGCCCTAAAAAGTAACGGGTTAGTAGGTTGCGGATCTTGGTAACGCTGTTCTTAAGCCGACTCTCATCAGAATTCTTTACCAAACTCATCAGCGAGCGGTCAAACATAGAACTGTCCTTTAAAAAAAAGAAAGAGATGAACAGCACCGTGAATAGCCCAATGCTAAAAGTGCCCAAGGCGCCGAAAATATGATTCAAAAAGTCAGGCACGGCCTTGTAGTCTATTTTAGAGAGCCAGTCCATTTCTTCTAAGGTGGTCAATAAGTCGATCCCACGCGCAGAGAAGTAATTCTTCGCCTGGTTGAACAGCTCCTCAAAATTACTTTGAAGGCCATTCATATTAAGCAACGAAAGGTTCTTGCTCTGTTTGGCTATCAGCGGAATAAAAAGCGACATTATTCCCAAGAATACAGCAAACATCAAACTAATGGTGGTGACCACCGCTAAGCTATTGCCAAATTTTAAGCGTCTTCTCAAAAATACCACTACCGGACGACCAATAAGTGCAATAACTGCTGCCAGACAGATATAAACCAATACCGAACGTATCTGGTATAAGAACCACAACAGCAAGGCTACAGCTACAAGTACCCCCACAGCCCGTAAGATTCCGTTGGCAATTGTTTTCGATGTCATAGTGGTGGTTTTTTGTTGTGTTTTAAAAATAGGCAATTAACAACAACTACAAAAGCTGCTGGCTAATACTATACAAGGCAATTGCCGTAGCCTGCGCCACATTCATGCTACTGTTGTTACCATACATAGGTATATGCGTGGCCATCTGGCATCGCGCTAGCACTTCTGGAGACACGCCTTGGCTTTCGCCTCCCAATATTAAGGTAATAGGAGCGGAGCTGTCTAAATCTAGATGTGCCAAGGGGACACTATTGGTGGTTATTTCTAAAGCGATTATTTGGGTGTTGGGAGTCTCGTTCATTAAGTGCTCAAGCGCAGCAAGGGTAGTGTCAAAACTATGTATCGTGACTGCGCGCTCTGCACTTCTAGCGGTGCGTTTTAAGCGGGAGGAGTTCAGATCTACTGCGGATTCACACAAGAAAAGTTCTCCAATACCAAAAGCCTCCATAAGCCTAAGAATACCGCCTATATTGGCCGGCGACTGTAGCCCGTCAGTAACAATACATATGGGAAATTTCTTAGCCTCGAACTGCGTTTGTTGGTGAGTTAATTGTGCCACCCCTATTGATTAAAGGCAAATTTGACAATATTGGCACCCATCTGTAAGGCTTTTAACCGCACAGCAGGCGGATCGTTGTGAATGTCCGGGTTTTCCCAGCCATCGCCAATATCGGATTCGTAAGTATATAAGACAAGTAACCTGTCATTCTGGAAAATGCCAAAAGCTTGGGGGCGGCCATTGTCGTGCTCATGAATTTTGGGTAAGCCTTGCGGAAAATTAAAATGGATACTGAATAGGGGGTGAGAGGCCGGTAGTTCTTTCAACTCTTTGTCTGGGAAGATCTTGCTGAGTTCTTTTCTCAAATAAGGGTCCATACCGTAATTGTCATCGATATGTAAAAAACCACCACTCAGCAGATAGGTTCGTAGATTTTCAGCTTCTTCATCGGTAAAAAATACATTTCCGTGCCCTGTCATATGCAATATCGGGTAATTGAAAAGATCAATGCTACCAGGCTTAACACTGTTTACGCGGTCTTTCATAACTGTACCGATCTCTTGATTACAAAAGCGGATCAAATTCGGAACCGCCGTTGGGTTGCTGTACCAATCGCCACCACCGCCGTATTGTAGCACAGCAATTTCTTGAGCAATAATACTTGTGGTGAGACTAAAGAATAGCAGACAACTTATACTTATTATACGAATCGGTCTCATGCCCTAAAGGTAGTATTCCTTTCTCTTAAATAAATGCCAAAAAGGGCTAAAATTGTAGGGTAAATTCCGGGTAAATTGTTGTAAATTAAATGAGGATCTTTAATAATCAAGAATTTCTGAGCTTTGAATGTTAAAATCTTGGTAGTTTTACAGCAGCGTTGTATATATTTGCTATTCAGATATTTATAACCATTTCCTGATAAAGATTTACTGGTAAACTTCTATCGGGATGTACCGTCCGCTTTTATTTTACATTGCTGAGGCTTATCTTTAATTGAAAATTCTGCTATGCTAACCATCCAGGCAAAATTCAAAAAAATGATCGTGCTGCTGCTCCTAGTTTTGAGCGGCACGACTTCTTTTGCCCAGATCTCATCGGCACATATGCAAGAAGAAGTACAGATCGACTCTGTACTTATGTTTAGGGAGTTAGCATTTAAAGCGGCCAAGACCAACGATGCAGAGACCGCTGCTATCTATATAGACAAATACGTTAAACGCACCTTAGACTTTCACTTTGTAGAGCACAGTTCTTTCAATTATATCAGTGAGGCACCGGCTTATCAAAGTCTGGTAGATCAATACGTACCACAATTCAAGTGGATAGCCCTCTTTTATATCTATTCCGGTTTAATCGGTTTCTTTATAGTGCTGATTATCAATATTAGAAAGAAAAAAGATCAAATGGCGGCGCTGCTGCTTAGTTTGTTCCTCTTGATTCACTCCGTGTTCATCATACACGTAGGGCTGTATACCATGAATTACACTTTCGAACTACCGCATACCCAAAGCATGTCGACGGTATTTTCATTCCTTTACGGACCGCTGCTTTATTTTTACTTCAGACGGATCAAGACGGGTTATAAACCCAAATGGATTGATGCGCTTCACCTTGTGCCAACACTGGCTTTGGTTATCATGTTCTTGCCAATTTACGCCCTCTCCGCAGAAGAGAAGCTGCGGATGATGCTCGGTCTAGGTAATTACAGTTCCAATCCATACGGACAATTGGTCGCGGTCGGAAAGATCCTATCGCTTGTCGTTTACGCAACATTGACCTTATTACTCTTTTTAAGGACCAGGACGCATCGCACACAAGTGCAAACACCGCTTTATGTCTGGCAGCGCAATATAGTTGGCTTTCAGATCCTATACGCACTAGTGTATTTGGTGTATGGTATACTGCTTATGGCAGATATCAATACCGGGCCGGTTTTCAACTCCCAGTTGATCCTCATGTCTGGGATGGTACTTTATGTGGCCTATGTCGCTTACTCTCAGCCTAAGGTTTTAATGGGCTTCCATTTAGAATCCAACTACCTTAAATACAAGAATTCTGGGCTTACAAACAGTTACTCCTTAGAATTAAAGAATCAGCTGGTGAATCTCTTGGACGAAGAGAAGATTTATCGGGAGAACGACATTAACCTCGATTCCCTTGCAGACCGTCTAGGCACTACACGGCATTCTGCCTCACAGATAATTAACGAGCATTTCGGACAGAACTTCTTTGAGCTTATTAATAGCTACAGAATCAAGGAGGCTATGAAGATCTTAAAAGCCGATACCGAACGCGAAAAGAACATTATAGACGTGGCATACGAGGTGGGTTTCAACAACAAAGTAACCTTTAACAAATCGTTTAAAAAGATCAACGAGGTTACGCCTTCGCAATACGTAAAGGCCTTATATTCATAAGGTTAATTCACCTAAAAGGTAAAGAGTAAGGCCCGTTCGGGCTTAAGTAAACTTTAAAAAGGTAAAGGGTAATTCTTATAACCTTAACCCAGTTATCCAACCCAAATCTTAATCTTTGAACCAATGGCTAATTCACCGCTATTAGAGCATAGGGGTATTTTTTTCAGTTATGGTTGGTTAGCGAAACCCGGGGCTCAGGCTCTGGGTTTCCATATTTAAGACCGAACCAAAGCCGCAGTATGACAAGCCACTAGCGCAGCAGTCTCTGTGCGCAGACGCTGCTCCCCCAGACTTGTAGCCTCAAAGCCTGCCGTAACCGCTTTCTCTATCTCCGCAGGGCTAAAGTCACCTTCCGGACCAATTAGCACAAGTATATCCACAGATTCTTGCTCGCCTAGCAAGGTTTTAAGTGGAGTTTTGGAGCTTTCCTCACAGTGGGCTATAGCTTTGATTCCTTTAAGGGCAGCCTGCTCATCGATGAAATTTGAGAAAGGGGTAAGCTCGTTCAATTCAGGTAAGTGCGCTTGCAAGGATTGCTTCATGGCACTCACCAAGATCTTGTGGTAACGCTCCCAATTGATCTGCTTGCGTTCGCTGTGGTCACACAACAACGGCGTAATTCGACTAATACCTATCTCCGTAGCCTTCTCTAAAAACCACTCAAACCGATCGTTGGATTTTGTAGGCGCAACCGCCAAATGCAGTCGATAAGGCAATGCCGGTAATTTTTCAACCTTGGTAATATAAGCCTCGCAATGTTTGGGTTCTACCAGTCCCAATTCCCCTTGGAACATCAATCCTTTCCCATTGGTAATGTGAATAAGGTCTCCGGTAGACTTTCTAAGCACGCGAGTAATGTGGCGACTCTCTTCTTTGTCAAAGCCTACACTGGTACTGTTGGCGTCTAATTCAGGTTGATAGAATAGCTGCATGGTTCAAAGGTAAAAAAAGCCCTAGATTTCTGCCGGACGGGTAAAGGGCATTCTGGCTTTGGCGTGTAACTCATAACCCGCAAAGTTCTCGCGCTCGTATTTGAGTTGGCCTACCATAGCGATCATGCCTGCATTGTCGGTACAAAATTGGAAGGGCGGAATAAAGGTTTCCCAGCCCAGTTCCGTTTTGGCATCTACCATGGCTTGACGAATGCCACTGTTTGCAGAAACTCCGCCGCCTATGGCCACACGCTTAATACCTGTGTCGCGAACGGCATTCTTAAGTTTATCCATAATGTAATCCACTATGGTGTACTGTACACTGGCGCAGATATCTTTAAGGTTCTCTTCTATAAACTTAGGATTCTCTGCTGTATTCTTCTGCACAAAATAAAGCACAGCTGTCTTAAGGCCGCTAAAACTAAATTCATAGGGGCCTACCTTGGGCTTGGGAAAAGGAAAGGCTTTCGGATTCCCCTGTTGAGCCAATTTATCAAAGAGCGGGCCTCCTGGGTAGGGCAAGCCTAGAATCTTTCCGGATTTGTCAAAGCATTCGCCTACAGCATCGTCTATGGTCTCTCCTAAGAGTTCCATATCGAAATAGTCATTCACACGAACCAACTGGGTATGACCCCCACTTATGGTAAGGGCAAGAAAAGGAAATTCAGGCGGCGCTTGGCCTTCTACCTCTATGAAATGTGCTAAAATATGTGCCCGCATATGGTGCACATCGATCAGGGGAATGTTTAATCCCATAGCCAAAGACTTAGCAAATGAAGTGCCAACCAAGAGCGAACCCATTAGTCCAGGACCACTAGTAAATGCTATGGCGCTTAGGTCTTTTTTTTCGATATTTGCTTGAGCTAAGGCCTGATGAACCACTGGAACAATATTTTGCTGATGCGCTCTGGAGGCCAGCTCTGGAACAACCCCGCCATACTGCTCGTGTATTTTTTGTGTAGCAACAACATTAGAAAGCATTATACCGTTTGCAATGACAGCGGCACTAGTGTCATCACATGAAGATTCAATTCCCAAAATATAAGTTGGCTTAGCCATAATATGTGGTACATTTATTGAATACAAAATTACGACTTTGAGCGCTCTGAAAAAATACCGAAAACGAATCCAGCGGATCTTTTTGTTCCTGCTGATCTTTTTGGTGTCGCTCATTATCCTTATCTCGCTGCCTCCGGTACAAACGGCCATAGCTAAAGAGATCACCAAATCAGTAAATGAGAAGTTCAAGACCGACATCAATATAGATCGCGTAGGCCTCAGCTGGAATGGCGATCTGGTACTGCGCAAATTGCTCATAAAGGACCATAAAGCAGACACTTTGCTTTTTTCTGAAAAGGTTTCCGCCTCTATTCTTAGCTTTAGAAGCATCTACGAAGGCAATCCAGACCTTAGTCATGTGGATTTTGAAGGCCTGGATTTTTATCTGACCACTTATAAAGACGAACTAGACGATAACCTGACCTTGTTCATAGAGCGATTTGAAAGCGACAATCCACCAAGCGGAGAACCCTTTGTCCTTATGGCAGAGGAGGTAAATATGGAAGATTCGCATATTCGTATCCGGGATGAGAACCAGGAACTTGAATTGCTTTTCGATTTTAGAGATCTGATCTTAAATGCCCAAGACCTCAAGATCGTAGATGATCAAGTCAGTTTATGGGTAACCCATTTGTACTTTAACGAAAGGAACGACATCTGCGTCAATCATATGAGTGGACATTATACGTATGGGCCGGCGCATATGGAGATCAAAGACCTCCGCCTTCAGACGGCTTATTCGAATATTGGCGCTTCTGTAATGTTGGACTATCCAGAAAAATTGGGCGATTTTATCAACAAGGTGACCATTACGGCACGTTTTGAGCCTTCTGCCATTAGCACCAACGATCTAGGCGCATTTTACGACGAATTTGGTCGTGACGAGACTTTAATTCTATCCGGAGAATTCAAAGGAACCTTGAATGACTTTGTATTTAACACGAACAATACCAGATTCAGATCTACACGAATCCGCGGAAGATATCAAGGGAAAAATCTTTTAAGTATTGAGAACGGTTTTAGTGTCTCCTCGGGCAACCACAACATATCTACCAGCTATACAGATCTAAAACGGTTGTTGCCGAATACCTTTGCAGATCTTCCTCAGGAGCTTATGAGCCTTGGCGTTTTTGATGTTAACGGGAATTCTACTGTGACAGGAACCACATTGGAATCTGATGTTTATATAGCTACTGGTTTAGGAGATCTACAAACTGTCTTTGAAATGGGACAGATAAATGAAATTGAGAACGCTACATACAAAGGTTTTCTGCGGATGGATCAGTTTAATCTAGGCACCTTTGTGGGCACCTCTACCATTGGGATTTTGGATGGCTCCCTGAACTTCGACGGGCGTGGTTTTAATGTGGAAACTGTGAAATCTAGCATCAATGGTCGCCTTAACACCTTAGAGATCATGAATTATCCTTATCGAGGTGTCTCGGTGAGTGGTACGCTACAAAAACCGGAATTCAATGGTGCATTCACAGTAAATGACCCGAATCTACAAATGGATTTCGAAGGACTAATCGATGTCTCTGAGGCTATTAATCGTTATGATTTTACAGCCAATGTTGACTATGCTGATCTGAACAAACTCAATCTGGTTAAAAGAGATTCCATCAGTATTTTTTCGGGTTCCATCCTTATGGATATGACAGGTACTAACGTAGATGACGCTGTGGGTATGATAGAGTTCAAAGAGACCATCTATCAGAATTTGGAAGACTATTATTATTTCGACGATCTGATCGTGGAAGCTGGAAATCTTGGAGAAGAGCGCGAAATAAAGATCATTTCCCCAGATGTGGTTAACGGGCGATTGATAGGGAAATTCAAGATCATGGATTTGCCCAATCTGTTTCGCAATGGCGTAGGGAGCATCTATGCCAACTATCAGCCCATCGAGGTTACCACCAACCAATATCTTGACTACGAATTTGAGGTTTTTAGTAAGATTGTAGATGTCTTTGTACCCGAGATCAAACTCGGCGAGAATTCTAGAGTTACGGGTTCTGTATCGTCAGATGAGTCGGAGTTCAAGCTCAACTTCAATTCCCCAGAAATAGGAGTCTATGGTAACTATTTGGGCAATATCAAACTTCGTGTAGACAACGACAACCCACTTTTTAATACCTATATACAGGTAGATTCGGTAGACCTAGGCTTTTACGATCTCAAGAATATGGAGTTGATCAACTTCACGCTTAAAGACACCCTTTTTATCAGGTCTGAGTTCGCGGGCGGAAAAGACAATACAGACAAGTACAATCTGTCTCTGTATCACACCATAAATCCCGAAGGAAAATCTGTAGTAGGGGTTAAGCGATCTTCTGTAGAATTCAAGGATAAAACCTGGTACATCAATAAGAATAACAACAGGCTCAACAAGATCGTCTTTGACAATAATTTTAAAGATGTACGGATTGATTCCTTGGTCATGAATCACAAAGAACAGTACATTCAAATGGCTGGCTTTTTAAGGGGGACCGACTACAAGGACTTTAAGTTGAACTTTACCGATGTGGACATTGGCAATATTACACCAGTGGTAGAGAATTTAGACCTCTACGGAATTGTCAATGGGCGTTTGAATTTTCTGCAACGTGATGGTGCCTACTACCCGGATTCTAACGTAGAGATCTCGGATGTGAGTATCAATGATGTTTACTACGGATATCTTATAATGAAGGTGGCCGGTAACGAAGATCTCTCTCAATACGATGTGAATTGTACCTTGAGTAGCGGGAACGTAAAGGCTATTTCTGCTGTTGGTGGAATAGACTTGAGGCCAAGAGAACCACAGATCGCTCTAGATGTGCGTTTAGATCGATTGAACTTGAGTGCACTCACTCCATTTGGAACAGATGTGATCACAGATATCCGAGGCTTTGCAAGCGGTTTTGCCAAAGTAAGTGGTAGTTACAAAAATCCTGATATTAAAGGAAAGATCAGCATGGATTCAGCAGGCCTAGCGATTCCATATCTCAATGTGGATTACGCATTTGCAGATGCTGCGGAATTATTCATTAACGGAGGCCGATGGGATCTTGGCAACATACCACTTACAGATACCAAGTACGGCTCAGGAGGTATTTTGTCTGGTTATGTAACCCATCAAAATTTTCAAACATGGAATTTGAATCTCAAGGTCATTACCGACAACTTATTGGTGCTAGACACCCCATTCGAAGAAGATGCTTTATACTACGGAACCGCCTTTGTTAGCGGCGAAACTGACATATATGGCCCTACCGATGCCTTGACCATAGATGTCATAGCAACTACAGAACCCAATACTGTTTTCAATATTCCACTGAGTGATGTGGAAGCACTTGGAGAAGAGGGTTATATCCGTTTTTTGTCTCCGGAAGAGAAGGCAGCACGTCTTAGAGGAGAGGCCATAGCCCAAGAAAAGATCACTGGTTTGGAGATGAACTTCGACTTGGATATTAATGAAAATGCGCTCTTGGAGGTTGTTATAGATCAAAAAAGTGGCTCCAAGCTCAGAGGGCGGGGAGCGGGAATCATACTGGTAGAGCTCAATACTCTGGGTAAATTCAATATGTGGGGTGATTTTAGGGTGATAGAAGGGAAGTACGACTTCAAATACCAGAACATCATCTCTAAGACCATAGACGTGGATGACGATGGCCTTATTACTTGGAACGGAGACCCAACCCGTGCCAATCTTGACATTAAAGCTCGCTACAAGACCACGGCAAACCCGTCGGTTCTCTTAGATAATCCGGGAGCCAACAGAAAGATAAATGTAGATGCTGTTGTGGCCTTAAGTGGAGAGATCCTTAAGCCAGAGCTAGATTTCTTTGTGGAATTCCCGCGCGCCAATAATGTAGTGGCAGAAGAGCTTAAAGACAAGCTGCGTTCTAAAGAACAGCGCGAGCAACAAGCGATCTTCTTATTGGCCATAGATCAGTTTCAAGATACGGCCGGTGGTTTCGACAATCCGGTTGGAAGCGTGGTGTCTCAAGCGGTGGGCTCTGTACTTAACGATCTGCTTAACGACAAGGACGCTAAGCTAAATATAGAAGTGGCTTACGATGTGGGAGACAGACGTCCGGACCTAGATACCGGCGACAGGTTCAGAACTACTATCTCTGCAAATATTACAGACAGGATTATCATTAACGGTGAAGTTGGAATTCCTGTTGGAGGAGTTAACGACACCCAAGTGGCGGGTGACGTAGAGATCCAATGGCTTATCAATGAGGACGGTTCGCTGCGGATGAATTTCTTTAACCGTCAGGCGCAGATCCAGTTCATTGGGGAGCAGCTGAACTTTGAGCAAGGAGCAGGTATTTCTTATACGGTAGACTTTGACACCTTTAGAGAATTGGTCAAAAAGATCTTCAATAAGAATATCGAATTGGAGGCAGACAGTACCTTGAATGTGGTCCCAGACGACTCAGACCCAGATCTAGGTCCTGTAAATTTTGGCGGTAGGAAGAACGATAATTAACGTCCGGCGATCATCCCGATCTCCACATTGACGTATTTTGGCAAATTGGCCACTTGTACCGTTTCTCTGGCTGGCGCGGTATCTGCATCAAAGTATTCTCCGTAAATGGCATTCACCTCGGCAAACTGACCCATATCGTTTAAGAAAATGGTCGTTTTAATAACGTTCTCAAAGCTCATATCCGCAGCAGCTAAGACAGCCTTTAAGTTCTCCATGACCTGTCTGGTCTCTGCCTGAATCGACTCCATCACCATTTCGCCACTCTTAGGATCAATGGCGATCTGTCCGGAAGTATACAGCATATCGCCGTACATCACAGCTTGAGAATAGGGCCCAATAGGTGCAGGGGCATCGGTAGTATTGATGATCTTTTTTGCCATAAGAGAAGTATTAAAGTCGCTGATCGGGTCGGCGTTGTTTGTCGTATTTGATATCGCTGAGCACATCCGCAGAGATCCCAACATAAAAGTACCAAGAACTTCGGTTGCTAAAAGGAACCCAAGTAAAGTTCATGTTCCAACTCTCCAGATCTCTATTGAACCGAAACTGTGTAAAGGTGAATCCTTTGTTGGTAAAATCATAACCCGAGGACGCTCCGACAGACCAGCGCGGAGATAGCTCCACATTTCCACTGAACATGAGCGAGTGGGAAGAGATGGTATTCTCGCGTTGGCGGTTGGAATAGGTTATGGTATAAGCCAGGCGCAGGTCCCAAGGGAAACTATAGCGGTAGCGCTGAAACTCAGAAGGGTCTTCCTTATCATCAGGGTCTCTGTTTCTGGCGTTGTTGCCAAATTCGTTGGAATTACCAAAAAGGTCATCCGGGCGACCTCCGTTTCTGAAGGTTTCATTGTCTAGGCGGTCCTCGTCTGTTGCTCCTCCAGTTAAGAAATCTTTACTGTTAAAGGCGTAGTTCATACTCATGTTAAAATCTGTGAGTCGAAACAAACTCCCGCCATTGTTAATGTTCAAGGTGTTTATGCGCTGATTGTTATTGTTGAGTGCGTAGGGGTCCAAACTACCGCCAAAGTTCAGATCCAGCTTGGGCAGTACAGGTAAACTCCCTCTAAAGCTAACAGGAGCTAAATTCAAGGAATCTGCCAAGAGGTTGTAATTGGTGCTGAACGAAAGGTTGTTCAGAAGTATGATCTTTTTAGGCTCTGTAGCTGTCGAGTCTTTGTCGCGAACCTTGGCCTCTATGGTGTTACTGACACTAAAGCCAATATTGCTACTCGCGTTGAGACTAGGAGCTCCGTAGAGCGTGTTTTCGAATCTGGAGTATTGGACAACTTCCTCTCGATCTGGAGTCCCGGCAACCTGAGCTGTATACTCGTCGTAGAACTGCTCAAAACTCGGGGTGTTGCTGTAACTTAGGGTAGGCCGCACTACATGCCTTATGGCTTGGATCTTTCTAGCCGTAGAATCTTTTTTGAGTCCGAAGGGGAAGTTCCCATAAACAGTTGTTCCTAAACTAGCAGAGAAATTATAAGTGCGGTAAGAATCAAAGCCGCGTAAGGTGTCTACGGCAACTCCACCGGCTCCTTCATTGAGCTCCGGATCAAAACTTTGCTCAAAGGTTTTGAAAACCCAAGTCTCCTGATAGTTTGCGCTCACAGAAGCACTGATGTAATTGAGCAACTTAAAGTTAGTGGTAATGGGAATGGTGTGGCGAGCACCCAAACGCGCATCTCGGAACATTTCTGGTTTAAAGAACAGGCTGTCTGTAGTGTTGTACTGATTAATGGCCTGCACATCGTATTGCAGGTTAATGTTTTGAATGATGCCTTTTTTACTGCCAGATTTAGGCGCAAAAGGGAAGACCCTAGAGACATTACCAGTAAAGGTAGGTAAGGTCATAGAGATCTGCTCACTTTGCGAGTTTTGGGTATGTGTGGCCGTTAAGGCTAAGTTTATCTGCGGATTTCCTTGTAGCACTTTGGTGTAAGACACCGAAGAACTCAAGTTGTTGTTCAAAAAGTTGGCCGTGTTGTTTTGGTTCACCGATTGGCGATAGAATTGAGAACTCCCCAGGTTTACAGAGGCCGAGAAACGAGAATTAGGATTGGCTTTAGCGTCTTGGGAATGATTCCAACGCAGGTTGTATATGGTCTGTTGAGCAAAGTCCGGGAATCCGCGTTCGCTGGTCAGGTTGTTCTCGTATCTAAAACTCAGATTTCCGTTGAACTTATAACGCACGCGATACGCACTCTCTACTTTAACTCCGTAACTTCCGTTGGTGAAGTAGTCTCCCATTACGGTGAGATCCGCATAGTCTGCAATAGGAATATAGTATCCGAAGTTCTGAAAAAAGAAACCGCGGTCATTGTCTTCGCCAATAAGCGGTAAGATAAAGCCAGATTTCCGATCTTCAGTCAGTGGAAAAAAGGCAAAAGGCAAACCGATGGGGGTAGGCACATCGGCAATATACATATTGGTGAGCCCGGTTACGATCTTTTTCTTAGGCACGAATTTTACCTTGCGCGCATAGAAATAGTACTCCGGATCGTCCACGTTCTCCGAAGTGGTAAAACGCACGTTACTCATATAGACCACCGAATCGTTCACTTTTTTAGCGACCTCTCCGCGAACGCGAAAACCATTTTGTACCGTGCGCGAATTGTAAATTAGCGCTTTTTGGGTGTCAAAATTAAAGATGATGGAATCCGGTTCTACTTCGCTAGGGCCTTGTGTAAAGACCGGCATTTGGGTATAAGTGCCCGCGGTGTCTACGATTCCCTTGGCGGTGACCTCGTTTTTGTTGTAGTCTAGGACTATGATACCAGCTTCTATCTTCATATCCTGATAGGTCACAAAGGCCTCGTTATAGAGATATACTTTGTTTTCCCTGCGGTTGATAAAAACATAGTCTTTGCCAAAATAGTCGACCACATCGGTGATCACTTCTTGCTCAGGGACCAAACTGTCTCCGGTAATACTGTCTCTTTGAGCAATATTTACCGGCTGGGTGAACAAGCTGTCCATGGCCACACGGGTAGAATCTCTTCTGGCTCTTGGGATAACCACTGACGTACTATCTGGCAAGTCTTGTGCCTGCATCTGGCTCGGCGCTAACATAATCAGCAACAATCCGATCACAAACAAATAAGGCTTTGTCAGAACAGGCAATGCAGTATTATTTTTTAAAACGTGGCTCAATTTTTGACGACTCAAAATTACATTAATTTTTTAGGCCGTTCTTTTAAAAATGCCCTAAATTCATACCATGAAGTAAGTGGCGGTTATTTAGAAGCCTCCAACCTATAAAAAACAGACGCAACTTTGCTGTAAAAGCTGCGTTATTAACAGAAAGATTAACGATTTGCATAGAATACTTTTAACATTTGGATTGCTGATGCTTGGAAGCTTGGGGCTCCAATCTTTTGATGATTCAGCTGTACAAGATTTTGTGGTTGTCCTCGATGCAGGCCATGGAGGTCATGATAGTGGAAAATATTACAACGGCATCAAGGAAAGTGAAATTGCCTTGGCCATAACCTTAAAAGTAGGTGCACTTTTAGAGAAGCAGCCAGGGATCAAAGTGATATACACCCGCAAGACCGATAAATTCGTAAACCTATACGAACGCGGAGCTATAGCCAACCGTGCAGATGCAGACCTTTTTGTTTCCATTCATTGTAATGCGCACAACAGTCAGGCCTATGGAGCAGAGACCTTTGTCTTAGGTTTACACGCCAACAAGCAGAATTTAGAAGTTGCCAAGAAGGAGAACGAGGTGATCTTCTTAGAGGACAATTACGAAGAGAACTACGCCGGATACGACCCAAATTCGCCAGAATCTTTTATTGGTTTAACCTTGATGCAGGAGGAATATCTGGACCAAAGTATCCTATTGGCCAGTTTGATCCAAAACAACTTTGTCAATCAATTGGGACGCAAGGACCGCAGCGTAAAACAGGCCGGTTTTATTGTTTTACACCAGAGCTATATGCCATCTGTTCTAATTGAGACTGGCTTTATAACCAATAAGAAAGAAGGCGCTTATCTGAGCTCCAACAAAGGAAAAACAGAGATGGCCAAGTCCATTAGCGATGCCATTCTATCGTATAAGAAGAGCATCCTTTTGGCTACCCAAGACAGTAAGAATCCGGAGATCACCGAAAAGGAGATCGAAACGGCCATAGCTACCACAGAACAAAACATCTACGAAGGAGTAATCTTTAAAGTCCAATTGGCGGCCAGCAGTAGAGAGCTGGAGCTTCAATCCTATAATTTTAAAGGCCTGCGTGAGCTCAGCATGAGCAAAGAGGAAAATTTGTACAAATATTACTACGGAGAAACCTCAGATTACAACAAGATCCAACTCATGAAGACCTATGCCCAAGAAAAGGGTTATGATTCTTGTTATATCGTTGCTTTTAAGGATGGTAAAAAGCAAAAACTCTCCTCGATTATAAATTCGAATTAGCCCCTAGCGGTTCTGAATTTATTTCTACCTTTGTTTAAACCCAAAAAACACACTTTTTGAAACTTTCCAGAGAACTCAAGACAGGGATACTTGCCGTGGTTTTTTTGCTATTGGCATTCTTTGGGTTTAATTACCTCAAAGGCTCTAACCTCCTAGAAAACGAACGAATTTTTTACGCGACCTATCCACACGTTGGCGGTTTGGCTGTATCGGCTCCTGTTTCTATAAACGGATTGGATGTTGGTAAGGTGCTAGATATTGAGCTACAAGGCGAAAAAGGGGAGCTGCTTGTTAAATTTTCTGTGGCTACGGATTTCGAATTTACCAACAAGAGTGTTGCAAAGATTTTTAGCGGTGGACTTATTGGAGGGCGTTCATTAGCGATCATTCCTGATTTTTCTGATGCACCTACGGCCAAGAGCGGTGATATGCTTACCGGTGAGTTAGAACAAGGTATGATGGATGCGGTTTCTGATCGCCTCTTACCGATAGAACAAAAAGTAAACTTCAGTTTAGAGCAGCTTGACACTATTTTGGTTGGGCTTAACAACGTACTTGACGATAACGGCCAAAAGGCCTTGCAAGAAACTCTGCAAAAGCTAAATGCTACTGCTGGTTCTTTTCAAAGTGCTTCTGCTGAGCTCAACGGGCTAATCAAAGAGAATCGTGCCAAACTCGATAGAACCTTTGCCAACTTGGACAAGACAGCAGAGAATGTCGCAGTACTCTCAGATTCACTATCTAAATTAGAGATCAACGCTATGGTTACCAGTTTGCAGCAGACCATAGACAATGTGAACGATATCATGCTGGCTATTGAGAATGGCGAAGGCAGCATGGGCAAGCTTATAAACGACAACGAACTATACGACAATCTCTCCGGAGCCTCCGGACAATTGGAACAACTGCTAGAGGATATGAAACTCAATCCGAAGCGCTATGTTCATTTCTCGCTCTTTGGTAAACGCGCCAAGCAGTTCGAGGCACCAGAAGAAGCTACAGACGACAACTAACCTATGGAATACCTACCCAACATTCTTTTTGTGATTGTCCTTGTTTTGGGCATTGGCTATTTTACACTGAACATCCGCAAGGTCATTCGCAACATCAAATTGGGTCGCGAAGTAGACTACGGTGACCACAATAAGGAGCGCTGGGGTAATATGGCTCGTATTGCCATGGGACAATCTAAAATGGTTAAGCGGCCAATAGCGGGTTTATTGCACTTTGTGGTTTACGTTGGATTCATTGTGATAAATATCGAGGTCTTAGAGATCATTATTGATGGAATTTTCGGAACCCACAGGATCTTTTCCTTTTTAGGCGGCCTTTACGATGTTTTAATAGGAACCTTCGAGATCTTGGCACTTTTGGTTTTGGTAGGAGTTATTCTATTCTGGACCCGCCGTAATGTGCAACGCATTAAACGTTTTATGAGCCCGGAGATGAAAGGCTGGCCCAAAAACGATGCCAATATCATCTTGTATTTCGAAGTAGTGCTTATGGTCTTGTTCTTGACCATGAATGCTGCGGACTTGAATTTACAACAATTGGGTGCAGCGCATTATACGGCTGCTGGGAGTTATCCGGTAAGTAGTTTTATAGCCCCACTTTTTGAGGGGATGAGTGAGTCGAGTTTGATTTTGTTAGAAAGAACAGCCTGGTGGTTGCATATCATCGGGATCTTGGTCTTCTTGAACTATCTATACTTCTCTAAGCATTTGCACATCCTCTTGGCTTTTCCGAATACTTTTTATGGTAAAGTAACACCCAAAGGGCAATTCGCTAATCTAGACGCAGTGACCAAAGAGGTACAACTCATGATGGACCCAAATGCGGATCCCTTTGCGGCACCAGACTCAGGAACAGAAGAGGAGGCTCCTGCAAAATTCGGCGCCAGTGACGTGATGGATCTGTCCAGAACTCAACTACTTAACGCATATACCTGTACAGAGTGTGGTAGATGTACCAGTGAATGTCCGGCCAATCAGACGGGTAAAAAACTGTCTCCACGTAAAATCATGATGGACACACGTGACCGCTTGCAAGAGGTTGGAAAGAATATAGATGCCAACGGCGAGTTCAAGGACGACGGCAAGCAATTGTTGGGCGATTATATAACACATGAAGAAATTTGGGCCTGTACTACTTGTAATGCCTGTGTAGAGGCCTGTCCGGTTAGTATAGATCCACTTTCCATAATTATGGATATGAGACAATATCTGGTGATGGAACAGTCTGCTGCGAGCAACGAGCTCAACGGCGCCATGACCAATATAGAGAACAATGGAGCCCCGTGGCCGTATAACCAAATGGACCGACTAAATTGGGTGAATGAATAAATGGTTGATTACACTGATCTTTGTTTGTATAGGGACTCTGGCACATGCACAGAGCTACCGCAAGGACTCCTTACAGATAAAAGTGTACACAGTGATCAATTATCAGGGCAGCCATCCGCAGAAAATAGATGTGACCAAGGTCTTTTGCGATTACTGCAACCAGGAGCAGATAGAAGTCATTAAAAAACGAGCTTGGAGTATGACCTACGATCAACGTTATGCTCCAGAAAATAGAATAGAGGAAGGCGAGCGCCGTTTGGCCTTGTTTATCCGGATAGCTAAAAAGGATTTTTCAAAACTAAACAATGAAGAAGGAAGAAGTTGATAAGCTACTCCAGCAGAAAATAGATCAAGGAGAACAAGTAAGCCCAATTTTGCCAGAAGGGGTCAAAAATTATTTGATCGATATAGACGGCACCATTACAGAAGATGTACCCAACGAACAACCGGAGCGCATGGAGACCTGTGAACCATTTCCGGATGCGTTGGAAACTTTGAACAAATGGTACGACGAAGGACACATTATTTGTTTTTTCACTTCCAGAACAGAAGAGCACCGTGAAGTTACCGAGCGTTGGCTCAACAAGCACGGTTTTAAATTCCACAGCTTACTGATGGGCAAACCCAGAGGTGGCAACTATCATTGGATAGACAATCATTTGGTAAAGGCTACCCGTTACAAAGGTAAATTTACCGACCTGGTAGAAAAAGATGTAACCATTCAGGTATTTAAAGAATAATATATGAGCGAAACATTGCGAGTTCCCACTATGGCGCAGATGATGGCCGAAGGTAAAACCCCAGAAGTACTGTTTTGGGTGGGTTGCGCCGGAAGTTTTGACGATCGTGCCAAGAAAATCACCAAAGCCTTTGTGAAATTGCTCAATAAGGCTGAGGTTGACTTTGCTGTGTTAGGAACCGAAGAAAGCTGTACCGGAGATCCGGCAAAACGCGCTGGGAACGAATTCTTGTTCCAGATGCAGGCCATGACCAATATCGAGGTCATGAATGCTTACGAGATAAAAAAAGTGGTCACCGCCTGCCCACACTGCTTCAATACCATAAAGAACGAATATCCGGGGCTTGGTGGGTATTACGAAGTGATGCATCACACCCAATTTCTAAAGTCGCTCCTTAATGAAGGACGCTTAAGCGTTGCTGGTGGCACCTATAAGGGTAAGAAGATCACCTTTCACGACCCTTGTTATTTAGGTCGCGCCAACGGTGTTTATGAAGCTCCGCGCGAGCTGCTGCAAAAATTAGAGGTGGAATTGGTAGAGATGAAGCGCTGTAAGAGTCGCGGGCTTTGCTGCGGAGCTGGAGGAGCGCAAATGTTCAAAGAGCCAGAGCCTGGTACTAAAGACATTAACATCGAAAGAACCGAGGAGGCCTTAGAGACCAAACCAGAGATCATAGCTGCGGGATGCCCTTTCTGCAATACGATGATGACAGATGGCGTTAAGAATGCAGAAAAAGAAGATAGCGTCCAAGTATTGGATGTGGCAGAAATGATCGCAAACGCTCAAGATTTGTAATATGCTAGTTCCTTTTGATTCTTTACCGGATGAAGCTCGGGTCTGGATCTACCAAGCAGATAGAAAAATGACAGAAGACGAGGTGGGTACTATCCTGCCTAAGTTGGAGGAGTTCTTAACCCAATGGACAGCGCACGGCGCTAATCTAAAGGCAGCCTTTAAAATGATGTATCAACGATTCATCATCATTGCCTTAGACGAATCAGAAGCTGCGGCCTCTGGCTGTAGTATTGATGCTTCTGTTCACTTTATCCAGGGCTTGGAGCAACAAATGGGCCTGAGTCTTTTAGACAAGCTGAATGTGACCTATTACAATGGCCCGCATATAGCACATAAATCTTTGGCCGATTTTAAAAAAATGGCTAAGAATCGATCGGTCTCTAAGGAAACCATAGTGTTCAATAATTTGGTCAACACTAAAGGCGAGTTTGAGGAGTTTTGGGAAGTTCCCGCTAAAGAGAGTTGGCATGCTAGATTCTTAGCATAGTTTTTGATCCGATTATAGCTATGAAGAAGGTTCTTGTTATCATTTTGGGGATGATTGCCAGCTGGGCTAATGCACAGCAGATCGATCCTTTACTGCAAACCTCCGGAGACCAATTGGCTCAGGTGGCTTGGGTGGATTCCATTTACAACAGCATGTCGCTACAGGAAAAGGTCGGGCAGCTGTTTATGGTAGATGTATTCTCTCAGGACCCAAAAGCTAAGACAGATAAGGTCAAAGACCTTATAGCGAACTATCATTTAGGTGGGATAATCTTTTCCAAAGGTGGGCCTTACCGCCAGGCCAAACTCAACAATGAATTACAAGCAGCCTCTAAAATACCCTTATTAGTAGGTATGGATGCTGAATGGGGGCTGGCCATGCGTTTAGATAGTACCTATGCCTTTCCTTGGAATATGACCTTGGGGGCGATCCAGAATGATTCTTTGATACGGGCCGTGGGTCGTCACATTGGAGAGCATTCAAAAAGAATGGGTGTACATATCAATTTTGCACCTGTGGTGGATATTAACACCAATCCTAAGAATCCAATTATCGGTAACCGCTCCTTTGGAGAGTCAGCTGCTAATGTTACGGACAAGGCTAGTGCTTTCTTTAGAGGCATGCAAGATGCTGGAGTTTTGGCTAATGCCAAGCATTTTCCGGGACATGGCGATACAGACACCGATTCTCACAAAACCTTACCGACCATAGGTTTTGACAAAGCGCGTCTAGACAGTTTGGAACTCAGTCCGTATAAAAGGCTTATCAGAGAAGGAATTGCCAGCGTTATGGTAGCCCACCTCAATGTTCCTGCCTTAGAGGCCAAAGACGGTTATCCTTCTTCTATCTCTACCAACATAGTTACCAACCTACTCAAAGGAGAATTGGGTTTTAATGGGCTGATCTTTTCCGATGCCCTAAATATGAAAGGGGCCTCGAACTTTAGCGAGCCAGGGGAGATCGATCTCGCAGCCTTTAGGGCTGGTAATGATATTTTATTGATCTCTGAGGATGTGCCCAAAGCGCATGCCAGGATCATTGCTGCTTATCGGGCAGGCGATATTTCCGAGGAGCGATTGGCCTTATCGGTAAAAAAGATTCTTAAGGCAAAGTATTGGGTTGGTCTTAATAATTATGAGCCCGTAGCAGAAGAAAACCTCTTTGAGGACTTGAACACTCCCAAGGACGACGCCTTGAACGAGCTGTTATTAGAAAAGGCCATGACCTTGGTTAAGAACGACTCCGCAGTACTACCAATTAAGGACCTTAAAAAACAGCGCATCGCTTATGTGAATTTCGGAGATGATTCTGGAGCCACCTTTTACGAGCAATTAAAAGCTTATACCAAGGTAGATTGGGTAAAGGCCAATTCTTTGGAGCAATTGATCACTAAACTCAAGCGCTATGACAAGGTGATCGTTGGCTTTCACAAGTCTAACGAAAACCCTTGGAAGTCCTATAAAATGGCCGACAATGAAGTTGTTTGGCTTTATGAGATTGCCCGACAGAACAAAGTGATATTAAGCGTATTTACCTCGCCTTATGCCTTGTTGGACTTAGATACACTGGCCAATTTTGAGGCCGTATTAGTTGCTTATCAGAACAGTGATGTGGCACAACAACTGGCTGCCCAGGCCATATTTGGTGCTCGTGGCATTGACGGTAGACTTCCTGTTGGTGTCAATGCAGCTTATCCGGCTGCTGAGGGTTTAGATACTAAGGCCATAGGCCGTTTACAATACGGTACTGCAGCCTCTGTAGGTTTGGATCCGAAGCTGTTAAAAAAAATTGACACCTTAACTAGAAATGGGGTATGGGCAGGTATGATGCCTGGGGCTCAGGTTTTGGTAGCACGTAAAGGGAAGGTTGTATATCAGCGCAGTTTTGGCTACCACACCCCAGACAAGAAACGTCGCGTAAAGAACGACGATATCTACGATCTGGCTTCCCTGACTAAGATTTTGGCAACACTTCCTATGGTTATGAAACTCTACGATCGTGGAGTGATCAATATGGATACCGAGATTCAAGAATTACTTCCAGATTGGAGCCGTTCTAACAAGGCCACCATTAGTTTGCAGCGCATGCTAACCCATACGGGGAGACTTCAGGCTTGGATCCCTTTTTACTTGCAGACCTTAGATACTGTGATGGATGGACCTTCAGAGCTGTATTACAGCAAGGTACCCACTGACACTTTTAATCTTCAGGTCGCCAATGAGCTTTATATGCGCAAGGATTATCGGGATTCTATTTACGAAGCCATCAAAGAGAGTGAACTCCGCAGCAGAAAAGGATATAAATACAGCGACTTGCCTTTTTACATCCTCAGAAAATATTTAGAAGAGTTTTACGGAAACCCTTTAGAGGATATCGTACAACGTGATATTTACGAACCCTTGGGAGCCAACCTTACCGGCTATAAGCCCTTGGAACGGTTCTCTGCAGATCGGATTCCGCCTACAGAAGACGATTATTATTTTAGAATGCAAGCCGTTCAAGGATTTGTGCACGATCAGGGTGCAGCCATGTTAGGCGGCGTTAGCGGTCATGCAGGGCTTTTTGCCAATTCCAACGATGTGGCAAAGATCATGCAGATGTATTTGTGGGAAGGGACTTATGGAGGAATCCAATTCTTTAAACCCGAAACTTTAGAAGCTTTCAATACTTGCTATTTTTGCGAAAATGATGTGCGACGAGGGGTAGGCTTTGACAAACCACAACTAGGCGATGTAGGTCCTACCTGCGGTTGTGTGTCTATGACCAGCTTTGGGCATTCGGGCTTTACCGGGACCTTTACTTGGGCAGATCCAGAAGAAGAGATCGTTTATGTATTCTTATCTAATAGAACCTACCCAACAGCCGATAATAGAATGCTCATTAGCAGCGATCTGCGCTCACGTATCCAGCAAGCTATCTACGACGCTATTATCCGATAACTCCTATTCGGGTTGTTAAAAAAACCTTAGAGCAGGGCTAGAGTACCAACATTCCTTGTACTTTTACTTTCGAAACTTCAAACCGATCAAGTGAAAATTGCAATTGTATGTTACCCGACCTTTGGCGGGAGTGGAGTAGTTGCTACCGAATTGGGTATAGCTTTGGCTGAGCGCGGTCATGAGATCCATTTTGTGACCTATCAGCAACCCGTACGTTTGGACTTTTTAGCCAAGAACATACATTTTCACGAGGTACATGTAGAGAAGTATCCGCTTTTTCTCTATCAGCCCTACGAATTGGCTTTATCCTCTAAATTGGTAGAAACCGTTAAGCAATACGGTATAGAGTTGTTACATGTACACTATGCCATTCCACACGCATATGCAGGCTATATGACCAAGAAAATGCTTGCAGAGTCTGGCATTCACTTGCCCATGGTGACCACTTTACACGGTACGGATATTACTTTGGTGGGCAATCATCCATCTTTTAAAACTGCTGTTACTTTTAGCATTAATAAAAGCGATGTGGTTACCTCAGTTTCTGAAAGTTTAAAACAAGACACCTTGAGACTTTTCGACATCAAAGTCCCTATAGAGGTAGTGCCAAACTTTATCGATATAAGCGCCCAGCCTCAAGGCTTTACGGAATGTCAGCGCGAACTTATGGCTAGTCCAGAAGAGCGTATCATTACGCATATCAGTAATTTTAGACCGGTTAAACGCATACAAGATGTAGTGCATGTCTTTGAGGCCATAGCCAGAGAGATCCCGGCTAAATTGATCATGGTTGGCGAAGGTCCGGAACGTGAATATGCAGAACACCGCTGCCGCGAGATAGGAATTGCAGACAAGGTGCGTTTTGTGGGTAATAGTAACGAGATAGATAAGATCCTTTGCTTTAGTGATCTGTTCTTATTGCCTTCTGAAAAGGAGAGTTTTGGTTTAGCGGCTTTAGAGGCTATGGCATCTGGAGTTCCAGTAATATCTAGCAATACGGGCGGATTACCAGAAGTGAACAAGGCCGGTGTATCCGGTTACTTAAGCCAGGTAGGCGATGTAGAAGATATGGCGCAAAAAGCTGTAAGTATCTTAAAAGACGATGAAACTTTGGCGCGCTTCAAAAAGCAAAGTCAGGCGCATGCCGCCCAATTCGACATCAAAAAAATAGTGCCCCTTTACGAGGCACTATATCAAAGTGTTTTAAATACAGCTTCGCTTTAGAACTGATAGCGAATTCCCCAGTCCCAAGTCGAAATCGAAATCATCGTTAAAATCTCCGAAACCAATCTCTGGTCTCACGTCTAAGGACAACATTAAGGGAATATTGAAATTGTATTCTATCCCTGCATTTCCCGCAAGAAAAGCAAATGAATCAGTATCATCTGTTCCCGGGATAGGATTATCTATACTATATACTCCAGCACCACCACCAGCACCTACATACCAATTGAAGTTCCCGTCTAAAGGAAAAACCCATTGATGTAGTCCAGTAAGTTTGAATCCGTCGTAATTATTTCCACTGCGGATTCCCAAATCGAATTCTAGTTTTGTGTCTTCAGAAAGACCGCGCTGGTAACTTACTTCGGCGCCAAATCCGTCGTCATCTCCTAAACGGACACCTAAGGCATTCTTTGAAATTCGTTGTGCGTTAGCGCTAAATCCTAAGGCAAATAAGCAGAGGAGGGTAAAAACTGTGGTTCTCATATTATGTCTGTTTAAGAATTACTTCTATAACGAATATACGACAGAATAATTACTTGTTATAGTTGTCTTAGGCTGTGTTTTTTTTGTTTGCTGACCAGATAAGTTAGTACCTTTAAACCATGGCCGTAGCGCAGCGCGAACTCATCCGTCTAAGTAAGAAACTAAAAGGGTCTATCCATTGGGATAGCCTTCACAAAAGCATGTATGCTACCGATGCCTCTGTCTACAGGGAATTACCTTTAGGGGTAGTGTATCCTAAGAATGTCGATGATCTCAAAGCATTGATAGGCTTTGCAGACAAACACAACCTAAGTTTAACGGCAAGGACTGCGGGAACTTCTTTGGCTGGGCAATGTGTTACCGACGGATTGGTTCTAGATTTTTCAAAACATTTTACGCAGATCTACGATATCGATATTGAGCAGCGCCGTGCGGTGGTTGCCCCGGGCGTAATCCGCGATGCCTTAAATGAGACCTTGTCTAAGTCTGGCTTGCATTTTGGCCCTAACACCTCTACTTCTAACCGCTGTATGCTAGGAGGTATGGTTGGTAACAACTCTTCTGGGACTACTTCTATTCGCTACGGAGTGACTCGAGATAAGTTGATCGCTTTAGAAATGGTTCTCTATGACGGCAGTGTAGTGACATTGCAAGACGAGACCATGACAAGTTTTGAGGCCGAAATTGCATCGGGTTCTACTATGGGTAGAATTTATCAAGGATTGCTAGAAAGCTTCAACAGTAAACAAGTGGCTGCAGCGATCTTTGAAGTTTTTCCCAAAGAAGAAATTCACAGAAGAAATACCGGTTATGCTTTAGACATACTCTACCAAATGCAGCCTTTTGGAGGAGACAAACCTTTTAACCTTGCCAAACTCATTGCCGGAAGCGAAGGTACTTTAGGCCTGGTTACCAAGATCACCTTGGAGTTGGATCCACTGCCACCAGCTTACAAAGCCTTGGTGGCTCCCCAATACCACAGTATTGCAGCCTGCCTAACAGATGTTGCTCCGACCATGCAACACCCTTTGTACAGTTGTGAGTTAATGGATAAGAAGATATTGGACTGTACGATCAATAATGCGAAGTATCGCCCATATAGGGCCTTTATCTCTGGCGATCCTAAAGCGGTTCTCTTGTTGGAACTCTGTGAATCCAGTCAACAGCAATTAGAAACTGCAGTAAACGAGCTTTTAGCAAGCTTGCAATCTTCTGGCAAGGCTTATGCCATGCCGGTCTTAAGAGGAGAGCAGATCGACCAAGCGATGGAGCTGCGCAAAGCCGGTTTAGGACTACTTGGGAACATGATTGGCGATAACAAGGCCGTGGCCTGTATAGAAGATACTGCTGTTGCGGTAACAGACTTATCTAACTACATCGCAGATTTTACGGCATTAATGGAAGACTTTGACCAAGAGGTGGTCTATTATGCCCATGCTGGAGCGGGAGAACTTCATTTGCGCCCCATATTGAACCTAAAGAAAAGCGAGGACGTACAGAAATTTAAAGCGATCACCAAGGCAGTGGCAGTACTGGTTAAAAAGTATCGCGGATCACTTTCTGGAGAACATGGTGACGGCATAGTCCGAGGGTCCTTGCTGCCCGAGATGATGGGGGAAACCGTTTACGGATATCTCAAAGCGGTAAAACAGTTGTTGGACCCTAAAGGAATCTTTAATCGCGGGAAAATTGTAGATGCTTGGGATATCGATACCCATTTGCGATACGAACCCGATAGAGAAGAACCTCAGGTAGAAACCTTCTTAGATTTTAGCGAAAGCCAAGGCTTGCTCAGGGCTGCAGAGCAGTGCAACGGTTCTGGGGATTGCAGAAAATTACCCGGAAATGGAACGCTCTGTCCGAGCTATCACGCTACGCGTGATGAAAAGGACACTACCAGAGCTCGCGCTAATGTATTGCGAGAGTTACTCACAGATCCGCAGTATAAAAACCCATTTGCGCATAGCGATCTTAAAAAGGTCATGGACCTCTGTATTAGCTGTAAGGCTTGTAGTAGTGAATGCCCCAGCAATGTCAATGTGGCCAAGTTTAAAGCGGAAATCCAATACCAATACCGCAAGGCAAAAGGCGAAAGCAAAAGAGATCGGTTCTTTGCTAAAAGCGACACGCGGATGGCTTGGCTATCACACTTCCCAAAGACCAGTAATAGGTTGTTTATTTCAGGCTTGTTTACCAATGCTGTTAAAAGTATTTACGGACTCGCTCCTGAAAGAAAATTACCCAAGTTGAGTGCACATCGTTTTAAGTTCAATGGCCCAGAAACAATGCAAAACTCAGATAAACCGCGCGTCTTTTTATTTATCGATGAGTTCTCTGAGTATTTTGACAAAGAAATTGCCCAAGATGCTTATGATCTGCTTCTTGCGTTAGGTTATGTGGTCAAGCCTATTCGTGGCCATAATAGTGCAAGAGCCTTATTGTCTAAAGGTTATTTGCAGGAAGCAACTGAGCATATCAATACCAATGTGCGCAAGCTTGCTCCCCAACTTGGTAAGCACGATCTGTTGGTGGGTATTGAACCCTCTGCTATTTTGAGTTTTAGGGATGAGTACCGCTATATGAGTACAGATAAACAGGCGGCAGAAGAACTCGCGCAGAAAACACTACTGATCGAAGAATTTATAGCGGCAGAAGCAGCGGCAGGCAGAATTAGCTCCGAAGCCTTTACTAAAGAAAACAAGCGTATCAAGATCCATAATCACTGCTACCAAAAGGCCTTGAGCGATCAGAAGTGTACCTTCGATATGCTGAATTTGCCTGAGAATTATAAACCTACTATCATTCCCTCGGGTTGCTGCGGAATGGCAGGTAGTTTTGGATACGAAAGAGAGCATTACAACATCAGCATGAAAATTGGGGAGCAAACCCTGTTCCCAGCTATAATAAAGGCCACTTCAGACACTTTATTTGCAGCCAACGGTACCAGTTGTAGGCATCAAATAGCAGACGGCACCAAACGCCATGCGCTGCATCCGGTGACTATATTAAAACAGGCCTTAAAAGCTTAATTAGTTTCTGCACGCAGCATAGCAGAAAAGGCTTCTGGAATAAGATCGGTTTCTGTATTCACTGTGCGATCTAGCTTCATCACACGCTCCCGTGTTTTGTACGAGAACAACTTCCAAGTTTGGTTGTTGTACTCTAAAGCTGTCAGATTTTCTACCCAATCGCCGCTATTGAGGTATAAGGTTCGTCCTTTCTTATTTTTCACCTTTCGGATAGCCGGTTGATGGATGTGCCCGCAGACCACAAAATCATATTCATTTTCTATGGCTAGTTCTGCAGCTGTGTCTTCAAAGTTACTGATGAACTTTACTGCCGATTTCACGCTGTTCTTGATCCGCTTAGACAGCGAGTATTTATCGCGCCCCACCAGACTCAGCAACCAATTCAACCCGCGATTCATCAGTATGAGTAGATCGTATCCCCAGCCGCCCAGTTTAGCGAGCCATTTGGCGTGCTTGATTGAGGCATCAAAGACATCACCGTGAAAGAACCATGCCTTTTTTCCATCCAAATTCAAGACCAGCTTGTCCATGATATGGAGATTGCCCATACGCGTATCGGTGAATTTGCGAAGTTTTTCGTCGTGATTCCCTGTTAAATAGTAAACCTTGGTGCCTTTAGCGGCCAAGGTCAGGATCTTTTTTATAACGAGCATATGGGACTTAGGGAAGTACCGCTTTCTAAACTGCCAGATGTCTATTATATCGCCGTTTAGGATTAAGATCTTGGGCTGTACTGAATTCAAATAGTACAGCAATTCTCTGGCGTGACAGCCATAGGTGCCCAGATGGACATCCGAAATTACAACTACTTTTACCTTGCGTTTCAATACTGCTGATTTTGTATAACAAAGGGCGTAATTTTTTAATGAGAATCAGTTAGTGATTTATTATCACTAAGTTGCAAAACTGTTACCCCAAATTCGGCTTTGTTTCGGCAATATTAAGCCGAATGGGGCTTTTTAAATTCAAGGTGAACTGTTACCTTTGGAATTCAAAGCAAATCATGGCAGGAAACACTTTCGGAAACGTATTTAAGCTTACTACATTTGGAGAGTCTCACGGTTTAGCCTTAGGGGGAATCATAGACGGATGTCCTGCAGGATTACAGGTGGATTTCGATGCTATTCAGACAGAAATGATCCGCAGAAAACCTGGACAATCCGCCATAGTTACCCAGCGCAAAGAACCAGATCAGGTCAAGTTCCTTTCGGGTATATTCGAGGGTTTGACCACGGGAACTCCAATTGGGTTTGTCATTGAGAATACCAATCAAAAATCCAAAGACTACAGTCATATCAAAGACACCTACAGACCTTCTCATGCAGATTTCACCTATCAGCAGAAATACGGCTTACGCGATTATCGCGGAGGAGGAAGATCTTCTGCTCGGGAGACTGCCTGTCGGGTAGTAGCCGGAGCCTTGGCCAAGCAAATGTTAGCGGGCATCAGTATCCATGCTTATGTTTCTGATGTGGGCGAGCTCAGCCTTAAAAAACCATATCAAGACTTAGACTTTGACTTAATAGAGAGCAACCCTGTACGTTGTCCAGACCCGGAAATGGCAGCCCAAATGGAAGCCTTGATCCGTGAAATTCGCAAAGAAGGAGACACTGTTGGAGGAAGTATAAGCTGTGTTATTCAAGGTGTTCCAGTTGGTTTGGGAGAGCCTGTATTTGACAAATTGCACGCAGAGCTCGGAAAGGCAATGCTTTCTATCAATGCTGTAAAAGGATTCGAATACGGAAGTGGTTTTGCGGGCACGCGATTAAAAGGGAGTCAGCACAATGATCTTTTTAATGCAGATGGTTCTACAAAGACCAATCACAGCGGTGGTGTGCAAGGAGGAATAAGCAACGGAGAAGACATTTACTTTAAGGTTGGCTTTAAACCTGTGGCTACTATCATGCAAAAACAAGAGGCTTTGAATAGCTCTGGCGATCTTGTTGAAATGCAGGGCAAAGGCCGCCACGACCCTTGCGTTGTACCTAGAGCCGTACCCATTGTTGAGGCTATGGCTGCCTTGGTTTTAGCAGATGCTTACTTATTAAATAAATTGGCTAAATTGTAAGCCAAACCTTTACTACAGATGAAAAAAATGGCTTTACATTGGAAGATCCTTATCGGGATGCTTCTAGGAATTATCTTCGGATTTATCATGACCGGGGTCACCGGAGGTAAGGAGTTTGTTGGCGATTGGATCAATCCCTTCGGAACTATCTTTGTAAAGCTGTTGAAATTGATCGCTATACCGTTGATCTTGGCTTCTCTGATCAAAGGAATCTCTGACCTAAAGGATATTTCCAAGTTTAGAAATATTGGTTTGCGAACCATAGTTACTTATATCCTAACCACAGTTATTGCCATATCTATAGGGTTGGTACTTGTAAATTTAGCCCAACCTGGCGATGGTATATCTGAAGAAACGGTAGCGAAACTCTCAGAGACTTATGCAGAAAACTCAGGCGTTACTTCCAAGATCCAAGAAGCGGGCAAAGACCGTGGCCCTTTACAATTCTTGGTAGAAATGGTGCCCGACAATGCTTTCAAGGCCTTTAGCGATAACGGACTCATGTTGCAGGTGATCTTTTTTACCATTTTGTTCGGTATATCTATGCTCTTGATAGGTGAGAAAGCTGCCAAACCTTTAAAAGATCTCTTCGATTCTTTGAATGATGTGGTCTTAAAAATGGTTGATCTTATTATGCTTTCGGCTCCTGTTGCTGTATTTGCACTTTTAGCTCAGGTAGTTGTCACCGCAGACGATCCGGAGATACTGAAACGATTACTTTACTACGCTGGTGTTGTTGTGGCTGGCTTACTTCTAATGATCTGTTTCTATATGGTATTGGTAGCTTTTATTGCCAAAAAGAATCCGTTGTGGTTCTTAAAACAGATTAGTCCTGCGCAATTGTTAGCATTTTCTACAAGTTCAAGTGCTGCCACCTTACCAGTTACGATGGAGCGTGTTGAAGAGCACATTGGAGTAGATAAAGAGGTATCGAGTTTTGTGCTACCAGTAGGAGCAACTATAAATATGGATGGAACCAGCTTGTATCAGGCAGTTGCTGCGGTATTTATTATGCAAGTACTTTGGCCAGAAGGGCTGATTTTTAGCAATCAATTGACTATAGTCTTAACCGCACTTTTGGCCTCTATTGGTTCTGCAGCGGTGCCTGGTGCCGGAATGGTTATGTTGGTAATTGTCTTAGAAGCGGTTGGTTTCCCGGCAGAAATGATGCCTATAGCTTTGGCTTTGATCTTTGCCGTAGACAGACCACTTGACATGTGTAGAACCGTTGTGAACGTTACCGGAGATGCCACAGTTTCTATGTTAGTTGCTAAATCTGTAGGGAAGCTGGGCAAGCCCAAACCAAAAGATTGGGACGACCACTACGAAGAAGTAAAATAAGGTCATATTCAGATTTCTTTCAACACTTTTATAAATTCTTGATAACTTAATTTACAGATAACTTAATTGTTGTCAGTACTTTATTATTTTGCAGGGTATCCGATTTGATTAACAATGCAAAAGATGATTCTTTTGTGTTTATTCATCCTCACAAACTGGAGCTTAATCACGGCTCAGGTTGGAATAAACACAACTTCTCCCAGTGATGCCGCGGTATTGGATATAAATAGCAGTGCGGACGGCATCAATTACGGAGGACTCTTATTCCTCGCGTAGACCTTACACAGCGGGCAGCAATCGCTGCCGGAGCAGCAGACGATGGTTTAATGATTTATCTAATTGATGGCGGTACGCGCTGTGTCCAGATCTGGGATGGCGTGAATTCGGTTTGGGATGATGTTTACTGCATGCCGATCATAGCTGCAGATCCTTGGATCAATGAATTCCACTATGACAATAATGGCGCCGACACCAATGAAGCTGTCGAGATCGCCGGGGAGGCTGGTTTTGATCTAAGCGGTTGGTCTGTATTGCTATACAACGGATCAGGTGGTATTGTCTACGCAACCATAAGTCTTAGCGGAACCATACCCGATGAAGGCAGTGGTTTCGGAACACTTGCATTTACTTCCACACTACAAAACGAACCAGATGGCTTCGCCTTAGTAAACCCTTCTGGTGCGGTGATTCAGTTTTTGAGCTATGAAGGCTCTTTCACTGCGACCGATGGAGCAGCAAGCGGCATGACTTCAGTTGATGTCGGCGTTGCAGAGAGCGGCTCAACGGCTGCCCGATTCTTTACAGTTAAGGGGTACAGGAAGTCAGTACAGTGATTTTACATGGTCTTCACCCGCTAGCAGTACTTTTGGAAGTATCAATACTTTCCAAACCATCAATTAGTATGATTTCCAAGTTAGCAATAGCCTTATCGCTTCTTTTTGGACTAAATGCCTTTGGTCAAGTAGCAATAGGAACAACGGTTCCAAACACTGCGGCCGTTTTACATTTGGAATCTCAGAATTTAAAGACCTTGAACTACGGCGGATTTTTAATGCCTGTAGTGACAGAGGCGCAACAAGCCAGTATACCGGTAAGCACTGCGGATGCATCCGATGATGGCCTTATGGTATACGTAAGTGACCCGATAACAGGCAAGCACTGCTGGGATATTTATGATGGTGTGCAACACCTGTGGCGCAGTATTAGCTGTCAAACTGTGGCCAGCTGTTCAGATATCTTGTTCGAGGAGGATTTTAATTCTTATGCGGAAAATTCCGGAGTTACTGGTGCCTCTTCGACCAATGGAGATTATCCGGCAAGTGTTACCAAATGGACTTTAACCAGTTTTGACAGCTTTGGGTCTTCAACTCCTGCTTTACCCGGCACATTGGTGGATGCAAGCGATTACGGCCTAGTGACCGGAGGAGCTTTAGAGATGCGCGATACCAACGGGGTGTTTCAATTCGAAACGGCCACTATAGACATAACTGGTTATACTGATATTGTAATTGGGTTTGATGTTAGCGGTAGAGGAGATTTTGAATATGATACCACTGCACATAGTGGCGATTATAACTGCGGATTCGACAATTCGGACTACTTAGATATCGAATATTCCATAGACGGAGCTGCCTTTGTAGAAGTGCCTAGCTTCTCGCTAGTGGGTACGCCAAACCATACCTTTGTGTTCGACGAGACCTTTGCCAGTGATGGTAGCTTGGTAAATTTCTCAACTACCTTATCGGGTTTAACGGGTACAGCTCTAGTGATCCGTATTAGAGCTCAGAACTGGTCTGGTTCAGAATATATCTCGGTAGATAATATTGTGGTAAGATGTAATTAAAAAAAGGGCCGGCAAGGCCCTTTTGATTTTTATTATTCAGAGGTTCTCTATTTCTGAATTTCCACTTGATGTGGGTAAGGAATTTCAATACCGGCAGCATCTAGGGCTAACTTGGCATTTTCCAAGGTGTTGAAATATACGGTCCAGTAATCTTCTGTTTTTACCCAAGGTCTAACGGCAAAATTTACAGAACTGTCGGCCAATTCACTAACATCCACAGTAGGGGCAGGGTCACTCAATACTTCTGCTTGGTCCGTAAGTACTTTCATCAAAACATCTTTGGTTTGTTTAATGTCTGAGTCGTAAGAAACTCCGATAGTGTGACGGACTTGAAGCGTTCCTTGAGCAGAGTAGTTGATAATATTACCATTGGATAATGCTCCATTAGGAAGGATAATCAACTTGTTTTCTGGGGAGGTTAATTTAGTTGTAAAGATCTCGATCTCTTTTACAACACCTAATTCTCCTTGCCCTTCAATTAGATCTCCTACTTTAAACGGCTTAAAGATCATGATCATCACTCCACCTGCAAAGTTGGATAGCGAGCCTTGAAGCGCCATACCAATGGCTAAACCTGCAGCAGCTAGAACCGCGGCAAAGGAAGTGGTTTCAATCCCTAGGTTTGCTAAAATGGCCAGGATGAGTAATACTTTTAGGATCCATCCGCAGAGATTCAACAAGAACTTCTGAAGACTTTCCTCGTAACTGGACTTGTTCATGGCTTTCTTGGCCACCTTGAGCAATCTCTTGATGATCCAGGATCCGACGATCCATATGACAATAGCCCCAATAACTTTTATGCCGTATTGGGTGGCTAATTCACTAAGCTGTTCTATAATCTTTTCAGTATCCATAAAGTGTGTTTTTTGTAAAAGTACGATTGCCATTAAAAATTCATAGGTCCCTAATTTAATTTTTATAACATTACAGTGTAAATTGCAAAAAAGTTCGATAAACTTCAATCGCCAGCCATTATGAATGTATGTTTTATCATGTATCCCTGGGAGGAAATGGACCCAGAAAACGATACAACACTATCCCTTATTCACGAATTTGTTCGCAGAGGCCACGGTACGGCAATGACTACACCGGCCAATCTAACCATACGCGACAGTGTTGCTTATGCTTTTTGTCGCTGTATAAAACGTCCGGATAAGGTTGCTAAGAATCTAAAGTCTTTTCACGCCAAGACAGAGCTCTACGAAGAGATGCTGCCCCTGGCCGGTTTCGACGTCATTATACTTCGGTCTAATCCACCTTTGGACATGATCATGTTGAACTTCTTGGATTCGGTCAAAGATGACGTATTCATTATGAACGATCTGGACGGAATCCGCAGAGCAAACAACAAATTGTACACGGCTGTATTTGAAGATGAGAACAATGAGATCATTCCGCGCACGCATGTGACCAAGAACAAAGAATATCTCAAAAAGATCATTAAAGAAGGGCCAGAGAAGATGATCCTTAAACCCTTAAATGGTTTTGGTGGCTCCGGAGTGATCCTTATTGAGAAACGCGCTATGCTAAGTATCAATTCACTTTTAGATTTCTATATAGACAACAACGATGGTACAACTAACTATGTGATCCTTCAGGATTATATAGAAGGGGCAGATCAAGGCGATGTTCGTATTCTATTGCTTAACGGACGCCCTATTGGCGCCATGAAGCGTGTTCCTGGAGAAGAAGATCACCGCTCGAATGTAAGCGCCGGTGGCTCGGTACAAAAACACACCTTGACCAAGCAAGAAAAAGAACTCTGCCGCAGAATTGGCCCAAAATTGGTTAAAGACGGCTTATACTTTGTTGGTATTGACGTGATAAACGGTAAACTGGTAGAGGTAAACGTGATGTCTCCCGGTGGAATTACTTATATCAATAAAGTATACAAGACCCGCCTTCAAGAAAAAGTGATCGACTTTGTAGAAGACAAAGTACTGGAGCGAGTAAAAGCATTTGAACGTCGCACCAAGTTGCGCAAACACGTTGATGACGCATAATGGAAAGACTTACGGTAGCACAGATCATTGCCAACATCAAGGCCGAGCGCCCATTTCATGCGGTAGCTGATGATTATTCCTTTACCCTAAAGATAGACGATTACGTGCCTTTTGTCTGCGGAGCCGTACATGACGGGCATCAATTTCGAGACGAACTTTGGGAGCACTGTTTACACACAGAATACGAGCGTTGGTTCGAGGAAGATCCGGAGACCAGGAATATGGTGATTAGTCATCCGATAATCATTGCAGGTTGCGATTCGCGCTTTGAATACGATCTGAACCGAGCGCCGGAAGTTGCTATCTACGACGACGCCTGGGGCAAACAGCTCTGGCGACAGCCTTTAGCACCGGCCATGAAGCAGCGTAGCTTAGACAAACACAGTCGCTTTTATCAAGTGGTCCATGCCCTTATTCAGAAGCTGGAGAAAAAAAATAAAAGTGTTATTGTTTACGATATGCATTCCTACAATTGGAAACGCTGGGATAGAGAAGTACCTGTGATCAACCTAGGGACCAAGAATATCGACAATGAGCGTTTTGGAGCCCATGTGGAGTCATGGCGAGCCAGTTTAGCAGAGCTGGACCTGCCAGGAGTGGCAGAGACCACAAGTAAGATCAACGACACCTTTTTTGGTAACGGCTATTTCTTAAAATACATCACCCAAAATTTTGACAACACTCTGGTACTGGCTACGGAATACAAGAAGATCTACTGCGATGAGCTTAAACAGATCATTTTTCCGGAGGTAGTACACGCGATCGAAGAGCAGATGAGAGACCGCGTAAAGGCCCACGCTACGGCCTTTTACAATGAATTTTCGCGTTAATTTATGATCGATTCCCTAAAAGAGACCCATCCGAAGTTATTTGAGATAGATCAGCAATTGCACCACTTGGTGCGAAAAATAGAGTTGTTGAACTATGTGAACCCTATAAACATTGAAGATCAGAAAAGGCAGTTCTTTGCACATCGCTTTAGCACAGAACCCAACTTTAGGTATCGCAAGATCGATTTTGACCCGCATTTATTGCAGCGAGAACTCTATTCCCTTAAAATAGACGAGATAGAAGACCAGGCGAGCTATAGTTTCTATAAAGAGGTAATAGATGAATACGCAGCCCTAATAAAGTGTATTGAGACCATTGGTCAGGGCAAGAAGTTCTATTATAATTCGCTAAGAAGTTTTGGAACACCAACGCAACGTGATGTTGAGAACGCTCGTTTTATCTTACACTTTGAGGACGAACCATACAACAATGAGATGTTCCCGGTTTATGGAGTAGAAGAAGCGGAGGCCTATTTTAAAGAATTCACCAAACGTTACGATTTTAAGTTCAAGATCAAACTGAGTACCAAGCTCAGTGCCGCAGCCATGGTTCTGAACAATACCCAAACCTTAGTTTTAAAGAAAAATCATCGTTTTAGTGCCAATCAGCTAAAAGTATTGGCCAATCACGAGATAGGGGTTCATATGGTGACCACCTTTAACGGAATGCGACAACCGGTGCAGTTGTTCTTTAATGGTTTTCCGAACAATGTAGAGACTCAAGAAGGCCTTGCGGTTATGAGCGAATATATGAGTGATTGCCTTACCTTGTATCGCCTTAAAGAATTGGCGTATCGCGTACTAGCGGTAGACAGTTTACTTAAAGGATATAACTTTTGCGATACTTTTGATTTGCTGCACGCCCAGTACAAGCTCAATAAGGACGAAGCCTTTTCAATTGCGTTGCGAGTGCATCGCGGAGGAGGTTACACCAAGGACTATCTGTATTTAACGGGCCTTAAAAAGGTATATGATTTTTACCACCGAGGCGAAGACATGAACACTTTGCTTACCGGAAAGGTGACTCTGGAACATAAATCGCTCATAGACCTATGGCTAAAAGAAGGGATAGCCTTAGCTCCGAAGTATGAAAATCACGCCTTTGAAAAGAACGACAATACCAACACTAAGATCGATTTTATCTTACAGAACTTAAAATAGAAAAGGCCCTTAGCGGGCCTTTTTTTATAGGTTGATTCTTTGTTGCTTCGGATGTTTTACAGTAAAACTAAAGTTCTTTTGTTCGGTTCCATGAGGAGCTAATTGCACTTCCCAACGAATGATTCCGGTCTGTTCATTGTATTGGCCATTGCCGAATTCAAGATCTTCTACCTTGATCTCTTTATTCTGAGAGATAGGGATACGATCTTCTATGATCAATGCTACCCCTATGGCTTTGTATAATATATTAACAGGAGCGGTCGTGCTGGTCGCTCTAACATCATAGGTTGGGTACCAACCTGCAGTAGCTACCGTATAACTCACACTCAGGTCAATAGGCGCAGCGTTAGGAGCATCAATGATAATTTCTATGACGCCGCGTTTTTCGTTCTTTTCGGTTTGCAAAGCGGTTATCTCCTTATACAGATCCACCTTGATCAGCTTTAAACTATCGATCTCGAATTCTAAATTGAGCAGTTCATTTTTGATCGCTGTAGTGCGGTCTCTATAATACAGTGTCATTTCTTTGACTCGTTCTATAGAGATATTGCTCTGATCTCCGTGAATGATCTGATTCTTCCCTAGAATCTTGAGTTCTTCGTTAAAGCCAGCCACGGTGTTGTTAATGCGTTTAATGGCCTTGTCTACTTGTTCTTGCCTTAATTTTAAGGTGTTGTATGATGCGGAGGGCTCTTTCTTTTCTAAATAGTCAATACGATATAGTTCTCTGTTGCCCATCCGCTAAAGGCAATAAATACTAGGAGTAATTGTACTATTCTTGTCATGGCTATACGTTTTAGTTCGTACCAAAACTAGCCCGATAGTATTGCCCCAAAAAGGCATAATGATTGAACAAGGCTTTTGAATAAGGCTGCCTCGCTTCTTAGTGAGGGATCAAAGAAATTTAGCCTTCAATTCTGGAGTTGGGATCATGCAAGATTCTTTTTTACCGTACCACTTATAACGGTTACGTGCCACAAAGTCGTAGACCCAATTGCGAATAAAGTTCGGAATGATCATAAATCCGTAGAGCAGGGGGTAAGCACCACTCATATATTTGGAAATGCGCAAAGCAGCTGCAGATTTACTATAAACCTTGTTGTTCTCTATCAAGATAATAGAATCCACCTTTGAAGTATCTATGCCGTGCTCTGCCACCAAGGCCTGTCCAATGTCACTTTGCAAGGCTGCAAAGCGAAAATTATCTTTTGGATCGCGTTTTATAACAAAGGTCACAGCGCCATTACAGAGGTTGCAAACCCCGTCAAAGAGAATGATCTTATGTGTGGCTGTATTGCTCATACCTTTTCTAATTGCGTCACTGCTACTTTAGTCGTAAAGATACCGTAATTCACTACAGCGGTGTCCTTTTCAAGTGAATCTAGGGTTCCTATGGCCTTTCCGTCTATCATTCGGACCCTATCTCCAACCTTAGGCAGCACTTTTGGTTTGGCGGCTTCTTGTTTCTTTTGCTGAGCTTTCTCTTGCTTTTTACGCTTGCGTATCACCGCCATTTCCTTTTCTACCTCTTCTTTAAGCTGATGTTTTTTTGCCTTTTCTTCTTTTTTTTGTGCTGGAGCTTTGGCTTTCTTAAGGGGTTTGCGCTTGGCGTTTTCCACGGCGACCAATTTCATAACTTCGTCTATAAGCTGGCGCTTGCGCTTGTGGTTGGCGTAAGATGCAGCTATACTGTCTATTTTCTTGCCGAGTTGAATCATGCGCTGTTGGCTGTCAAAAAGCTCCTGATAGCGTTCCAGTTTTTGCTGCACCTTTTGTTGGGCTTCTTCTAATTGGCGGGTCTCTTCTTTAGCCTTTTCTGCTTCGGATTTTAAACTGGCCGTGGTCTTTCGAATTACAGAGCGTTCCTTCTGCAGATTGGCAATAGTCTTGTCAAAACGGACCTTGCCGGCAGCGATCTTCTTTTTTGCTCTGTTGATAAGGCCATAGGGAATACCGTTCTTTTGTGCCACCTCAAAGGTATAGGAACTTCCAGCTTCCCCAATGAATAGGGTAAAGAGCGGCTCTAAAGACTTAGGATCGAATTGCATATTGGCATTTAGCGCATGGGGCAATTCGCTGGCCAGCAGTTTAAGGTTGGTGTAATGGGTAGTGATTATGCCAAAGGCTTCGCGCTCGTAAAACTCTTCTAAAAAGGTCTCTGCCAGCGCACCACCGAGCTCAGGGTCACTTCCTGTTCCGAATTCGTCTATTAAAAACAAGGTCTTGGCATTGCACTTCTTTAAAAAGTAGTTCATCTGCTTAAGACGATAGCTATAGGTACTTAAGTGGTTGTCTATGGACTGATTATCGCCAATGTCGCTCAATACGCGATCAAACCATCCGAAGCTACTGCTAGGATCTACAGGCACCAAGATCCCAGATTGCAGCATGAGTTGAAGCAAACCTACTGTTTTTAGGGTAATACTTTTACCTCCTGCGTTCGGCCCAGAGATCACAATAATCCTTTGGTCTTGGGTTAATTTTAGGGTCTGCGGAATCGTTTTTTCTTTGCGTTTGGCATTGCTGACCAACAAGAGCGGATGATAGGCATCCTTTAATATCAATTGTTTGTCATCTGCAATTCGAGGCATACACGCATTGATAGCCAAGGCGTATTTAGCTTTGGCATAGAGCACGTCTATTTGGGTCAAATAAGCCTGTCCATTGCGCAGATCCTCTAATGATGGTCGGTGCAAGTCCGTAAGTTCTTTTAAGATCTTCTTAATTGCTTCTGCCTCTTCGTAGAGCAAATTGCTCAGTTCATTCTCGTATTCCAAGGTAGCTCTGGGCTCCATGTAAACGATACTGCCGGTTTTTGAGCTACCAACCACTACTCCCATTACCTTGCGGCGGTGCATGGCCTTTACAGCCAAAACACGTTTACCTTCTACCACACTTTCTCGGATCTCGTCCAAATAATCACTTTTTATAGCGGCGGTAAGGGCTCTGTTGAACGAGCTGCTGATCTGTCCGCGAACGTGCTTCAGGCGTTTGCGAACCTCAAAGAGTTGCTCGGAGGCATCGTCCTTGATAAGACCGTGTCGGTCTACCACCTGATCTATTGCAGTCTTTAAATGGACACAGAGAACAACACGACTAGCCTGATCGTTGAGCTGCACATAAAACTCCTTATTCTTATCAAAAAAACGCTGTAAGCTATCTATGGTAGCGATTTGAGCGGCTATCTTTCTAAAACCTTCAAGTTCGATCTGACTGTTCTCAATATCCAATAGGTGGAGTTCTTTGTCGATCACGTCAAAATCGTGGTTGGGAATTCGGTTGTCTCCGCTTAAAGAGGCCAAGAATTCACGGGTCTGTTCTAATGCGATCAAAGCAGCCGCTTTGCCCTTATAAGGCTGTAACTGAATTGCAGCTGCTTTACCTGGTGCGGTAATGCAGCCTTCTGCAATTTGCGTTAGCAATTGCGGAAACTCCAGATCTTCTAAGGTCTTTTTAGGTATAGAAACCACCTTGATATTAAGTTGTAAATTCGTGTTTTAAAAGGCTACAAAAATACGGATTATGCAGCTAAAAATCGAACCGAGTTGGCAAGGGGTGCTCGCACCTGAGTTTGAAAAACAATATTTCGAGTCTTTGATAGCTTTTGTTCGATCTGAATACAAGAACTACAGCTGTTATCCGCCCGGAAAGTTGATCTTTAATGCCTTTAATGCTACCCCTTTTAATAAGGTAAAAGTGATTGTTATAGGTCAAGACCCTTATCACGGTCCTGGACAGGCAGAGGGATTGTGCTTTTCAGTTCCTCAGGGAGTCGCGTTGCCACCTTCTTTGGTCAATATTTACAAAGAACTGCAAGACGATCTGAATGTCAGCCCTCCGCAGCATGGGAGTTTAAAACATTGGGCCGAGCAAGGAGTCTTGCTTCTAAATGCTACTTTGACCGTGAGAGCCCACCAAGCCGGCTCGCATCAGAACAAAGGATGGGAATCATTTACCGATGCTGCCATAGCAGCGCTGAATCGCGATAGAGAAGGATTGGTTTTCTTACTCTGGGGAGGCTACGCCAAAAAGAAGGGCAAGAAAATAGACCGAGAAAAACACTTGGTATTAGAAACCGGACACCCTTCGCCTCTGAGTGCCAATCGCGGTTATTGGTTTGGAAACAAACATTTCAGTAAAACAAATGACTATTTGGAGGCCCGGGGATCGGCTCCAATTCAATGGTAAGTTTAGAAGATGTCTATTCTTCTTCTGGAACTTCTACTTCGCTGCAATCGTTGCAAGAGAACTGCAACAGGAGGAAGTTTGTTAGAAGCAATCCGCCTAATATGATAAAGAAGTAAGTCATGCTTAATTGTTAATTAGTACCTAATTAGATGCAGGAACTCAAAAAGGGTTGCGCAGATTCTTAAAAAAGATCAAAAAAAAATTTAACTGCAGCAAAAACGGAATTTAATCTACTGTAAATGTGTAGTTTAAATCGAAAATAATTTTAGAGGGATCCAAAGAATTTTCAATCAGTTCTAAATGCAGCAGTTGCTCTTGCACGGCTATTACTTGTTCAGGACTCAAGTTTTGCTGGCTCCACTGGGTTTGAGAAAGCCAAAGTTGAATATCCTCCAGTTTCTGATCGTATCTGTTGGCCAGCATTCTGTCAATGGCAGGAATTTGCTTGAATTCAAAGGTAGTTCGGTTGATGATCTCTAAAATATCTGTCACCATTTCCGGTTGGTTCTCCAGCAAATCCTCACGCACTGCGATCACAAAACAGGGCCAAGGTGTAGGGCATTCTCCTACCAATCGAAAAGTACCATCGTCTACATAAGGTTTGGTGGTAAACTTTTCCCACATGAAATAGTCACCTATACCTTGGGGTAGCTTTTCTAAAGCTCCACTCAAGTTTTTAACTAGTTCGAAATCCAAGTCCTTTTCCAAATCCCAACCTGCTTGTTGTGCGTGTACATAGGCCATCAGGTGAGATCCTGACCCGTAACGGCTTATCGCTGCTTTGGTGCCTTTGAGGTCATCGATCTGCTTATAATCCGAATCCGCAGCAACATGGATTCCCCAACGCAAAGGAGAAGAGACGAAGATCTGTACAATTTTAGACGGATTCCCTTTAACGATATCGGCAATAATACCCTCGGTAAGTATAACGGCCATATCAATACTACCGTCGCGAAGAGCTTTACACATGGCGCCCGTACCTCCTGGAAAATCTTTCCAACGCAAGTTGATTCCTTTTGGATGGTAGGCTTTTTCACGCAAGGTGAGATACCATGGGAGGTTAAAGTGTTCCGGCACTCCTCCGATCATTAAATTCGTCATTTCACTAATTCGTTTAAAGCAGTGGTTATCAATCTGTCGACAGCAGCCCCTGGATCCTTACTGAAAGTTCCTAATTCTCTATTGGCAAGAATGACATTCAATGAAAGTGCGTTGTGCCCCAAGAGATCTGCCATAGCGTAGATTCCTGCAGTTTCCATCTCCAGGTTTAAAATCCTATTGCCTTGAAAACTAAAGTTCTTCATGGCAGTATTGAGTTCTGGCTGAGCTAGAGGTATACGTAAGGTACGTCCTTGAGGTCCGTAAAAACCAACATTGGTAACCGTGATGCCCGGTAAAAAGCCCACTTCGGTGAATTTTTCTAACAAAGTACTATTGGCACTTACTGCATATGGATCAGAAAGGGGAGAAGCCCATTTAGAGGCCTTCATAAAGGTCTTGCTAAGGTCGGTATTGAAACGCCCCTTGTGCTCGTAGAAATACACAAAGTTGTCAAAGCCAATGGCATGGGCGCTAACCACTAAAGAATCCAAAGGCACATCTTCTTGCAAGCCGCCACAAGTACCTATGCGGATAATATCCAGACTGGTATGTGTGGTTTTAGCCGTACGATTATGCAAGTCAATATTAACCAGGGCATCTAATTCCGTCAGTACAATATCAATATTGTCCGTGCCTATTCCCGTAGAGATCACAGTGATCTCTTTTCCTTTATAGGTTCCGGTATGGGTTACAAATTCTCTCTTGGTGGTTTTAAAGCGAATACTGTCAAAATGAGCCGATACTTTTGCCACTCGAGCAGGATCGCCCACGGTAATGACGGTATTGGCAATGTCCTCAGGTTTGAGATGCAAGTGGTAAACGCTTCCATCTGGGTTTAAAACCAATTCGGATTCCGGTATATTCATAAATCTGTAGTATTAACCGCCTACGCGTTTTACCTGAAACCCCTGTGCTTTTAAGAATTCCATGATCTTGTCCCTATAATCCCCTTGGATAATGATCTGTTCGTCTTTAATACCGCCACCAACGCTAAGCAATTGCTTGATCTGTTTGGCTAACTCCTTAAAGTCGGAGGCAACTCCATTATAACCCGCAATGATAGTGGTAGGTTTGCCACGGCGCTTCTCATACTTACACAATAATGGTTCGTCCTGTATCCAAAAATCAGGCTTAGGCGAACTTTTGGGCGAAGATTCCGGCTCCGGCACATGATCCGGAAAGAGATTTTTTAATTGGTCCTGAAGATCCATTTATTTCTTAATTAAACCGATATCCACCAAGCGTTCATGCAAGAATTCACCAGCGGTAATATCGTCAAAGGCTTTAGGATGATCCGCATCCACACATTCAGGCATACAATCCAAACGCATATCGCTTCTTGGGTGCATAAAGAACGGAATGGAATACCGCGGTTGGTCCCATTGTTCTTTAGGAGGATTCACTACACGGTGGATGGTAGACCGCAGTTTGTTGTTGGTGTGTCTTTCTAGCATATCTCCAACGTTGATCACCAATTCGTCTTCATTTGGGATAGCATCTATCCATTCTCCATCTTTGCGCAATACCTGTAAACCTCCTGTGGAAGCGCCCATTAACAGGGTGATCAAGTTGATATCACCATGAGCTCCCGCACGTACGGCACCATCGGGTTCTTCAGTGATTGGAGGATAATGTATTGGTCTTAATATACTGTTCCCATTACTCGCCCAATGATCAAAATAGTGTTCGTCCACACCGATGTATAAGGCTAAAGCTCTGAGCACATAGATCCCTGTTTTTTCTAGCATGCGATAGGCTTCCATCCCAGTTGAGTTGAACTCAGGCAATTCATTTACATGCACGTTTTCAGGATATTCCTCTATCAGATTAGCATCCTCGTCTGGTTCTTGTCCGAAGTGCCAAAACTCTTTCAAATCTCCCTTCTTTCTGCCTTTGGCGTGTTCTTTTCCAAAGGAGATATAGCCGCGCTGTCCGCCAAGCCCTTCAATTTCATACTGTTGCTTGGTTTCTAGTGGGAGGGCGAAAAATGCCTTAACTTGCTCGTACAGCTTTTCGACCAATTCGTCTTTCAAAAAGTGATTCTTCAAGGAAACGAATCCGATCTCCTCGTAGGCAGTTCCGATCTGATCTACAAATCGCTGTTTGCGAGATGGATCATCAGACAAAAAATCGGCGAGATCAACGCTTGGAATATTGTTCATGTCGGTGGGTTTATTGTAATTGCAAATATATCAAAAATCCCACTCAACCTACAAATAATGCGGGTTCGGCTCTAAAGTCTTCTGCATCTGCTAGCTGTATTTTTACAAGTAAAATAAATACCCGTAGTCGTGCAGCATCGACTTAAATTTTCTACATTTGACCAGAAGAAATTTCCTATGAAATCAACGGCTGAGCATTCCATTCCATTCGATTATTCTACGGCAGCTTTATCTAATGAGACACTTTTGACGCTTTATCAGCGCATGCTCAAACCTAGAATGATCGAAGAGAAAATGCTCATTTTGTTGCGTCAAGGCAAGATTTCCAAGTGGTTCAGTGGCATTGGGCAAGAGGCCATTTCGGTTGGTGTAGCCTCTGTTTTAGATAAAGAGGAGTACATTCTGCCTATGCACCGCAACCTGGGCGTTTTTACCACTAGAGAAATCCCTTTAAATCGTCTTTTCTCTCAATGGCAGGGTAAAGCCAATGGTTTCACTAAAGGCCGTGATCGCAGTTTTCACTTTGGAACACAGCAATACAAGATCGTGGGTATGATCTCCCATTTAGGGCCGCAATTTGGTGTTGCTGATGGAATATCGCTGGCGAATCTTCTTAAGAAGAATAATCAGATCTGTGCTGTGTTCACCGGCGAAGGGGGGACTAGCGAAGGAGATATACATGAAGCATTGAACGTGGCCTCTGTGTGGAGTTTACCAGTGCTATTCTGTATAGAGAACAACGGCTATGGACTATCTACCCCTACATCAGAGCAGTATAATTGCGAACATTTGGCCGATAGAGGCAAGGGCTATGGTATGGAGTCGCATATTATAGAAGGAAACAATGTCGTAGAAGTTTACAGCCAATTAAAGGCAATTACCGACGATATGCGCGTTAATCCGCGGCCGGTTTTGGTAGAATTCAAGACCTTTAGAATGCGAGGCCATGAAGAGGCTAGTGGTACCAAATATGTTCCACAGGATCTTATGGACCAATGGGCTGCTAAAGATCCGGTAGAAAATTTCGCTGCCTATTTAAGACAAGAAGGAGTCCTTACCGAGGCTATGGAGGTGGAATACAAATCTGTCATAGTACAGGAAATAAATGACAATTTGGAGCTTGCATTTGGTGAGAACGCAATAGAATCCAGTGAAAGTGAAGAGTTGGGTGATGTTTATCAAAGATTTGTATACCAAGAAGTTGAAAAATCAGAAAACACCCAAGAACTCCGTTTTGTAGATGCGATCTCTGAAGGTCTAAAGCAAAGCATGGAGCGCCATGATAATCTGGTTATCATGGGGCAAGATGTTGCAGAATACGGCGGTGTTTTTAAGATCACCGAAGGCTTTATTGAAAAGTTTGGTAAAGCTCGTGTAAGAAATACTCCCATTTGTGAATCGGCTATAGTTTCTGCTAGCATGGGACTTTCCATTAATGGTTATAAGTCAGTCATGGAAATGCAATTTGCAGACTTCGTGACCTCGGGTTTTAATCCGATAGTAAACTATTTGGCTAAATCGCATTACCGCTGGGGACAAGCCGCAGACGTAGTAGTGCGTATGCCTTGTGGAGCTGGGGTTGGCGCAGGACCTTTTCATTCTCAGACCAATGAAGCTTGGTTTACACATACACCTGGTCTAAAAGTGGTTTACCCAGCCTTCCCGGCAGATGCCAAGGGCTTATTAGCTACGGCTATAGAAGACCCGAACCCGGTACTTTTCTTTGAACACAAGGCCTTGTATCGCAGCATAAGACAAGAAGTACCTGTAAACTATTACACTTTACCACTCGGAAAGGCTGCGCAGCTCAAATCGGGAACAGATATTAGTATAATCACCTATGGAGCGGGAGTTCATTGGGCATTGGATGAGATCGAAAAACGTCCGGAAGTATCTGTAGACCTTATAGATCTACGCACTTTACAACCATTGGATATAGAAGCTATCTATGCCTCTGTAAAGCGTACAGGGAAAGTACTGCTATTGCAAGAAGATTCTATGTTTGGTGGTATAGCTTCGGATATAGCTGCTTTGATCGCCGAACATTGTTTTGAACATCTAGACGGACCAATCATGCGCGTGGCGAGTTTGGAGACGCCAATTCCTTTTGCTGCTGCCTTAGAAAAGAACTATTTACCCCAACAACGACTTACTGCTGCCATTGACAAACTTTTGGCCTACTAAAAATTTATAGCTATGGCCATGACGCCACAAGAAATACAAGATTGTTTACCCTACAGCGCTCCTTTCTTGTTTGTAGATAAGTTACTAGAAGTCACTGACAACGGGGCAAAAGGTGAATATACCTTTCCAGAGGACTCCTATTTTTACAAAGGACACTTTCCGGAATACCCGATAACACCAGGGGTTATACTAACAGAATGTATGGCGCAGATTGGAGTAGTTTCCTTTGGTATTTATCTGTACAACTTGGAGCGCCCAGGAGCGCGCATTAGCATGGTAGATCCAGAACCCATAGATGTGAGTATCGCCCTTGCAGATACCTATATCGACTTTAAAACTCCAGTATTTCCAGGGGATAAGGTAAGTGTACAGTCAACTTTAGTGTACTACAGATTCAACAAGTTGAAGTGTGAGGTGATCATGCATAAAGAAGATGGTAAAGTAGCTTGCAAGGGGACTATCAGCGGCGTGATCTTTCCGTACGCTAAAATGAAATCCTAACTGCTTTTGGAGGCTCAGGAATTCAAATCGAAACGCATCGCGGTAAAACTGAGCAAAGCCGGACAGCGCAGCTTAAAACAAGGACATCCCTGGCTTTTTAAAGAATCTATTGTCAAGGCCAGCCCAGAACCTAGGACTGGAGACCTCGCGGTCATCTTTGACAATCATACCGATAAGCTTATTGGCTTAGGCTATTTTGACCTTGAATCTCCTATCAATATAAAGGTCTTACAGCACCAAGGTCCGGCAACTATTGATGCTTCTTTTTTTAAGGATAGAATTCAGCTGGCATATACGAATAGAGCAACATTAAGACAAAAAGAGACTAACGGTTATCGTTTGGCATTTGGAGAGAATGATGGGCTGCCAGGCCTTATCATTGACCTGTATGCGGCGGTGGCTGTTGTTAAACTCTATAGCGGTATCTGGGTCCAGCATTTAGATTGGATGTCTGAATTCCTTGCCGAGCTGACGGGAGCTAAGGCAGTGGTGCTTCGATTGAGTCGCAATATGCATCGGTATATTGAAACATTCGAAGACGGAACCGTGTTGTGGGGCGAGCTTGCAGATCCTAATGTTGTCTTTAAAGAACACGGCTTGAATTTTCACGCCAATGTTATAAAAGGTCATAAAACAGGTTATTTTTTAGATCACAGACACAACAGGAAGCAAGTGGGCGACCTCGCTCACGGGAAAACTGTTTTAGATGTTTTCGCTTACGCGGGAGGTTTTTCTGTGCACGCATTGGTGGGCGGAGCCAAAGAAGTAAGCAGCGTAGATCTCAGTGCGCAAGCCTTGGAATTGGCCAAGGAGAATGCGCAGGCTAATCCGCATAGTGGAATTCATCAATGTTTACAAGGTGATGCTTTTGAAATTCTCACAGACTTACAAGAGGCAGGTAAACGCTATGATCTGGTGGTTATAGATCCGCCTGCATTTGCCAAGAAACAAGATGAAATTCCTCGAGCTAAGAAAGCATATGCGCGCTTGGTAGCTCTTGGAGCGAGTTTGGTTGCACCCAAAGGAATGTTGGTAATGGCTTCGTGTTCTTCGCGTATTGGATCCCAAGCCTTCTTTGATCTGGTTGCAGATCAACTCGCTAAAGCAGGGGTGTCCTATACGCTGTGGAAGCAAACCACCCACGACCTCGACCATCCGATCGGATTTCCTGAAGGCGCTTATCTCAAATGTGGTTACTACAAATTTAAGTAAGCCACAGCCCGGGATTTCCGTATCTTTAGAAAGCTTAAAAAAAGCCTTATGAACCAGATTCCAAAGAGCTGTTTTGAGTTTCTCAAGGCGCTCAAGCACAACAACAATAAAGAATGGATGGACGCCAACAGGGCCGAGTACAAACGCAACGAGGCTGCGTTAAAGGCTTTTTATCAAGATCTTACCGATGGGCTTAACACCAAGGACGTTATAGAACGAACCAAGGTTTTTAGGATCAATAGAGACATTCGTTTTAGTAAGGACAAGACACCTTATAATGTGCATCGTTCTGTGAGTTTTAGTAGAGAAGGCGCTCACAGACGCGGCGGGTATTATCTGCGGATAGAACCCGGAGCGTCTGCTATGGCAGGAGGTTTTTGGGGTCCAGAACCGGCAGATCTATTGCGTATTCGCAAGGAATTTGAGTTCGACGCGGAGCCGATTCGAACTATCTTGTCAGATCCGAATTTTAAAAAGGCCTTTGGAGGCTTCAACACCGAATATCAGGTCAAAACTGCTCCCAAGGGATTTAACAAGGATCATCCCAATATCGATCTGATCAAGAATAAGGCTTTCTTTGTCGTGCATCCCTTTACCGATAAGGAGGTTTTAGCCCCTGATTTTGGTGAAAAAGTATTGTATCATTTTGAGTTGCTTCGACCATTTTTCGACTATATGAGTGAGGTCTTGACCACAGACCTCAACGGGGAATCTTTATTATAAGTCATATAGCTTATAAAAATAAATAATAAGTCAAAAGGCTTATATATAAAAATTATAAGTATTTTAGCTTATAAATTAATATTATGATCGCTGTAATTACTGCCGATTTAATCGACTCTACCAAATACAAGAAGAAGCAGCTAGAATTCATCTTAGAAGAACTACAGGAAGAATTTGCAAAGCTTACTGAAGAGTTCCCTGGAGCCGTTCGTTTTGATATGTTTCGAGGAGATAGCTTTCAAGTGGTGCTGCAAGAACCTAGTTTGGCACTGCGCATTGCCTTGCGATTAAAAGCTACAGTTACCAAGGCTCAAATTGACCCTATGATCTCTAAGGCTGTGATCCCGATGGGCGATGTGCGACTAGCCATAGGTGTAGGGGAGGGTGAATTTCCGCAGCAAGAGGTACATACCGCTAACGGAATGGCCTATCAATATTCTGGAAGACTTTTGGATGGTATGAAATCCTTAGGAAGAAAAACCCAGTTTCAGTGTGCCGATGCGGATATCAACGCCGAGTTCGACACTACTTTTGCCTTCTTGGACAATGTCACAGATCGCTGGTCGGTAGCATCTTCTGAGGTAGTGTACTACCTATTAAAAGGCTATAAGGAACAAGAGATCGCAGACCAACTAGATCGCAGTCAGGCGGCTATAAATCTTAGAAAGAAGGCAGCTAGCTGGCAGGAGATCCAAGGTTTGCTGCGGCGTTTTGAAAGTCTTATAAAAACACATTGCCATGAATGATTCCTTATTGATCGCTTTACAGTTGTTGTTGGCTCATGTTCTAACAGACTTTGTCTTTCAAACCAAAGCTTGGGTAAGCCATAAACAGCAATTAAAGGCCAAGTCTTGGTTCTTGTATTTTCACGCTATTCTCGCAGGACTGTTGACCTACTTGCTCTTACAACAATGGACGAGTTTTTTGGTGCCCATTGGCATTGCGGTAACTCATTTCTTTATCGATCTCTGGAAACTACGGGCAAAAGAAGACAACCTCAAGGTGTTTCTTATAGATCAGTTCCTTCACGTGCTGGTACTGGTATTGGCCTGGTGGTATTTGAATGCTGAGCACGTCGAGGTATTTGAGGTACTAAAGGAATTCTTTACTAGCCCGAACTTTTTGGCAATTACAACGGGTTATTTACTAGTGATCTTCCCCGTGGGATTCATTATAGGAAAGGCAACCAAGAAGTGGCAGGAAGAAATCGCAGAAGAAGAGGCCTTGAGCAGTTTAGAGAGTGCAGGTAGAGTGATCGGGATCTTTGAGCGTATTTTGATCTTTACCCTAATTCTCACAGATAACTTTGGAGCTATCGGTTTTTTGATAGGCGCTAAATCTATCTTACGCTTTGGTGATTCTAAGATTGGAAACGCTCGTAAACAGACCGAATACGTACTAATTGGTACGTTGATGAGTTTTGCATTGAGTATTTTAATAGGAAGCCTAGTACGCGTACTGATATTCTAAGACCTGCAGCTGACTTTTAAGGCGTTCCTTTACAAGGTTCATCATGCGCTTGTTCAAAGCGCTAGAATGTAAGGTATATAGTCTGTATTCCTCCACAGTGAATTGCCCGATGATCATCCCTTTTAAAGAATTTCTGAACTTCATGTCTTTGTGGATGGCATTTTCTATATAATCCAAGCGTTTCTCTACAGACAGCTCATAGAAAACATTCTTATGCTTGCGGATATAGTTTCTGAACATATCTAGCAAGAGCTCGTTCTGAAGTTTGGCAATAGGGCGGAGGGTGCTGTTTTGAAAATACTCTTCTGCACTCATAGAATCTAGGATTCTGGCAGAAGGGATCTGAGGTCTGATGTCCAATAAATGGCGGTCTCTATCATCCATGGCAGTAAGGTTTATTAAAATTACAATAAGAAGCCTCGAGCTAAGCGGAATTTACCTACAGTTATGAACAGTTCTATCAACAAAAAAGGGCTCCCGAAGGAACCCTTAAATATTTGTTTATAAGACAATTAGTTCTCGAGGAACTCGTCTTTGGTCTTCAGGCTTACCATAGGAAGGTCATTTTTGCTCAAGAAGCTGTTGAACTTCTTCCCCTCTTTGTCCATAATGACCTCTAAACGCCCAAGCGCCTCTTGGTACTCCGTGCTGATCAGATCAAAACTCGCCATATCGGAAGCACTTACTCCATCAAAGTTCGTAGCTACATTACTGTAGAGTTCGGTCATTTTTTCGCGAAGCTCAGGCTCGGCAGAAGCCACATAGTTATCACCTGTGGTTACAACCATATCCTTCATCAAGGCTGTTAAGGCATCGTGTAAGTTCTGTGCTACCTTTTTTGACTTCGGATTGGACTCCATCACACTTTCTGCATAATCCATGGTCTCGTTCATGGTATAGACCACGTAGGCCATATCTTCTACCATATCGTAAAGCGTTTTGGTCATTTTTTCCTGCTGCTTGCGTTCCTCAAGAGTAGTTAAAGAATTCGGATCGTATTTTAACTCGATCTCTGTTTCGTAGACATCGCTCTTTTTGGTCATTACCACCTTGTACTTTCCGGCAGGCACTCTAGGGGAGGTAAATCCTCCAAAACTCAAGGTCTTGGCCTCTGCAACTTTTGGCTGTGCCGAAGTGTAGTTCCAATACACCACATTGATACCCTTAGATTTTCCAGGACCTAAAGTTGAGATCACATTACCTTCCATATCTTGGATCTCCATGGTCATCTTACCAAAAGTATGGCGCTTTTTAAGGTAGTATACAATACGTGCAGAAGTAGGGGAGTTCTGCCCCACAAATTGGGTTTCTCCTCCAAAGCTACCGCTAAAACCACTTTCTTCTACCATTATGGTCGGTTCTGAAGCAAAGAAGTGAACGTCCTTGCTCAATACCTCTTGGCTCAACTCACGCAAAGGAGAAATATCGTCAATGATGATCACCCCGCGACCGTGTGTACCCATTACCAAATCATTGGTCTGCTTTTGCAGATCGATAAAGTGAACCGCAACCGGAGGCATATTGTTGGTGAACTGCGACCAGTTATTTCCGCCGTCGATACTCACATAAAGTCCAAATTCAGTACCCAAGAAAAGCAAGTCTTCGCTTTCGTAATCTTCTTGGATGTTGCGGACAAAACCAACTACATCATCAGAAATGATGTTCTTCCAAGTTTTACCGTAATCTGTGGTCTTTAGTGCATAAGGCTTCATGTCACCTGAGGTGTGTCCTTCAAAAACTGCATAAGCAGTGCCTTCTCCATGCACACTAGCTTCTATGTGATACACCCAAGTATTGGCAGGAATCCCTACCAAATTTGCGGTTACGTTTTCCCAGTTCTTTCCGCCATCACGAGTAACTTGTACGTTTCCATCGTCTGTTCCTACCCATAGTACGTTCTCGTTCAATGGAGATTCTGCAATGGTAAAGATAGTCGTGTGATTCTCCGCTCCGGAGTTATCAATAGAAAGTCCACCAGATTGTGACTGATCTTGCTTAGCAGGATCATTGGTCGTAAGGTCCGGAGAAATGATCTCCCAAGTATCGCCCATATCTTCCGATTTGTGAACGAACTGGCTACCCATATAGAAACGATCTGGTTGATGTGCGCTTACCGCCATAGGAGCGTTCCAATTGAAACGTAGCTCCGGATCTCCTTTTTTAGGACGCGGCTGAATGGTACGCGTACGATTCTTGTCAACATCGTAACGCCAAACATTCTCGGCACCTTGCATTTCTGAATAAATGATGTTTTTGGTCGGGTGCTTCAGCACGCGGAAACCGTCGCCAGCACCAACGCTGTTCCAGTCGCGAGCGTTTACACCACCTGGAGAAGAGTTAGGTCCCCACCAAGATCCATTGTCTTGTAAGCCACCATAAACATTGTATGGTTCGGCATCGTCAACACTGATCTGATAGAATTGAGAAAGCGGCAAATTCTCTACGATCTCAAAAGTAGTTCCGCCATTCCAAGAGCGGTAAACACCACCATCGGTTCCGGCATACATTATATCGCTATCGTTGATATGGAAAACCACATCGTGGATATCGCTGTGCATATTTCCTAGTGATTTAAAGGTCTTTCCTCCGTCACGACTAATAGAACCACTCAAACCACCTTTAACCACTACATCAGGGTTTCTAGGGTCTATGGTAATTCTAGAAAAGTAGAACGGACGCACAGTGAGTCCAAAGTCGTTATTTAGATGCTCCCAGCTCGCGCCTGCATCTGTAGACTTCCAAAGTCCATTTTTAGCTTTGTCTTCGGTCTCCAGAACTGCATATAAGATACTGTTGTCGCTAGGAGCAACTGCTACAGCGATCCTTCCTAGATCGCCAGCAGGGAATCCGTTGTGTATCTTGTTCCAGGTCTTACCTGCATCGGTTGATTTGTAAAGGGCAGAATTAGCGCCTCCTGAGCTAAATCCCCATCCGGAGCGTCTAAACTCCCACATGGAAGCATAGAGCACATTCGGATTTTCCGGATCCATTATGACATCTGCAGCACCGGTGGTTTGGTCTACATAGAGGATCTTATCCCAGGTCTTCCCGCCATCTGTAGTTTTGTAAACACCGCGTTCGTCGCTGTCACTCCACAGGGCTCCCAGCACTCCAACATATACTATATCTGTGTTTTCTGGGTTGATCACAATAGAGGCAATGCGTTCAGATTTCTCGAAACCGATCTTATCCCAGTTCGCTCCTCCATCGGTAGACTTGTATAGTCCATCGCCGATAGAAACAGAATTACGGGTCCAGATCTCTCCGGTTCCTACCCAGATCACTTGGTCCGGATTTTTAGGATCCACGGCAACACTGCCAATAGATTGTGCATGCTCGTCAAAAATAGGAGAGAAGGTGGCTGCTCCATCACTAGATCGCCATACACCACCACCAGCGGTTCCGGCATATACGATGCGCGGATCTGTGGGGTGTGTTTCCATATCGATGATACGTCCACTCATTAGAGCAGGCCCAATATGACGGGCACGCATATCACCAAAGAGTTCTTTGCCTTTTAAAGCAATGTCTTGCGCATGAACTGCCGGGAGGCATAACAGCGCAGTCAGTGCAAAGAGAATTCTTTTCATCTGATTAAATTTTGTATTGGTTAGCAAAAAAAAAGCTGTTTAAACGCAAGTGCTATAAGTTTTTGTGAAGCACACGGCAGGAAGAACTCCCGCCTACGTTTAAACAGCCCTGAAGTGTATTTAGTCCTTATCGTCTTCGCCTTCTACAGTCTCTGGGAATGCGAACATGGCCTCTTCTAGATCTGGATTAAGAACAATATCTTTTACCATGATAGACTGACCGCCCATCCCCATATCAAATGGGAAGTAAAGTCCGTCTACCTCTTGGTAGTCACTCATAGTAGAAACCGCCATTTGTCCTGCAGCTGGTCCTGAAGGAATCTCGGTCTCTGACATGATAGGAACAAAGTTTTCCTTTTCAAAATAGTAGAAACTCACGTTAGGAACTTCTTTCCCGTCTACCATACGAGGCGCTTGAGTCAATTTGATCTTGTAGGTGTCTGTGCCTTCTTTAACCTCTTCGCCCAAAAGCTCTACAGTAAAGCCTTTTTCTTTGTAGTTCAAGAAAGGAGATGGAAAGTCTTTGGTCTGTAACTTCATGTTTGCAGTAGCTTCAGCATCGGCCTTTTCTGGCTGCTGAGTCATAAAGTTAGTAGCCCACATGGTTTCTCCATCATAAGCTTGTTGTACTATCTCTTGCCCTTGGAAGTTGATCTTGATCAACATTTTTCCATCTTTGGTTTGAATTACCGTAACCGGGATCTCCATACCTTGAGCGTTGGCCATAGCAGTCATTTGCATGGCTTCTAGTTTGTTCCAGGCTTCGATTCCGCCGGTATTCTCAAAATAGTTGTTGAGAATTTCGTCGACAGTTTGTGCCTGAGTTGGAACGGCAAATGCCATTACCAAAAGAATGCTTAGTGTTTTTAAGATTTTCATCGGATAATTTTTATTTTTTTTGATCACAAGTGTTAGACCTCATCAGGCCGAAAATGTTACATGTAAGATACGGATTTTACAATTTTTAACAGCATCAAAGCAGTATCTTTGTGGTAAACCCTTAAGCTTATGCGATTTCACACCAGAAAGTGGATCAAGCCTGAAGATCTAAACCCCAACGGAACCTTATTTGGAGGCCGTCTTTTAGAATGGATAGACGAAGAAGCGGCGCTCTATACCATCATTCAATTGGAAAACCCTAAAGTGGTTACCAAATACATATCAGAGATCAATTTTGTGAGCTCGGCTCAGCCGGGAGATATCGTGGAAATAGGGATAGATGTTGTCCATTTTGGTACTACTTCCATAAGTCTTCAGTGCGAGGTGCGTAATAAAATGACCCGAGAAGTGATCATAACTATAGAAAGAATAGTTATGGTTAGCATGGGACCCGATGGCAAACCAAAACCCCACGGAAAGACAAAAGTGGAATACGTAACCGACAGGCTAAACGACGAGCTAGATGACTAGTCCTCGCCTTTGAGATCTGCACCGGATGGGTATTCGTAGATCTCCAGGTCAAAATACTTCACTGCAGCGATTAGATGGTCGAAAATATCGGCTTGGATATGTTCGTAATTCACCCAGTTCTTGTCATAGCTAAAACAGTAGATCTCCACAGGAATACCTTTAGGAGTAGGCTGCAAATGACGCACCATTAAAAACAATTCCTTATTGATAGCATTGTTCTTATGCAAATAAGCGTCTATATATTTTCTAAAAACCCCCAAATTGGTCTGTTGACGTCCGTTTATGATCAGGGAACTGTCGTACCCATGTTGTGCATTGTACTCTAAATGGGTCTTTTGTCGCTGCTCTATATAAGAAGTTATGAGTTGGATCTTTTTGAGTTCTTGCAGATCGGTATCGGTCAAATAACGTACCGAATTCTGTTTTATCAGTAAGGAACGTTTAATTCTTCGCCCTGCGGATTCCTGCATCCCTCGCCAGTTCTGAAAAGAGTCCGAGATCAAGGAGTAAGTTGGAATGGTGGTATAGGTGTTGTCAAAGTTTTGCACTCGTACCGTAGCCAGATTGATCTCTGTCACATATCCATCAGCGCCATAACGGTTAAAGGTGATCCAGTCACCAATACGGACAATATCGTTTACTGTGATCTGAATACTGGCAATAAAACCAAGAATGGTGTCTTTAAAGATAAGCAACAATAAGGCCGATACGGCCCCTAAACTGGTCAAGGATACAAAACTCTCTCCAGATACACGGTATGCTATTACTAGCATGGCAATTATCCAGATAATGATCATCATCACCTGAACATAACTGTCCAATGGCTTATCGTTAAATAAAGGCTTGGTCTTTAAGTATTCTCTTAAACTTCTCAAGACACTTCTGCAGATAAGCGCTGCGAGAATGACCGAGTAGACGTCTACTGCAGTAAGGCTGATTCCTCTCGTTACTGGCAAGTCTTCAAAGAGGTGCCCTAAGGTATATCGGACAATAAGTACAGGGATGACATGCGCGACAAAGCGCGGGAAATTACTCTCGGATAGAAAATCGTCAAAGCTTGTCTTGGTCTTGTCGCTAAACAGTCTAAAGACGGTTACAATACTCTTCCGCAGTATAAAATCCACCAGAAATAAAACTAGCAATAGCACTATCAAGACTATCGCTGCATTGAGATAGACTGCCCAATCTGAGCCTACTCCTTGCTCTAAAAATAGATCTCTAAACCAATGTAGCCAGAGTGTTTCTTGCATGTTTTACAGATATTTGCGTTCTGCATAGAACGGCCCAAAGGGCAATATGGCACAGACCATAACGATAAGCAGCGTACGCGTGGACCAGTTTAGCTTTTCTCCCACATAGTAGGCCAAGAGGAGATAGAGTACAAACAATACTCCGTGAGCCATTCCTATAACGGAAACCGCCTCTGGTTTACCCCATATGTATTTTAAAGGCATGGCGATACCCAGAAGCAATAAAAAAGAGATGGCTTCTAATGTACTAACCAACCGAAAGATTCGTATTAATGATAAGGACATCCTTATTTTTTTTGCAAAGATACTGGGCTGCTTATATATCGCCCATTATTTAGCATAATTTTTAAATTCAATTTGATCAAAAGGCCTTATCTTGAAATCATCTATTCTTAAGCAATTCGATTTGAGAATCAGCAATATCCAAACCTTAAAAATTTAAACTATCAATGAGATACCGAATTCTTATGAGCCTATTGACCCTTGCTCTAATTACACAATCCTGTAAAGAATCTTCTAAGACTGAGACAGCGACCGAGTTCAGTCTGGAGTACGAAAAGTTCGTTTTAGACAATGGTCTAGAAGTTATTCTTCATGTAGACAAGAGTGATCCCATAGTGGCGGTTGCAACTATGATGCACGTTGGATCTAATCGCGAAAAGCCAGGACGCACTGGCTTTGCCCACTTCTTTGAACATATGTCTTTTAACGATTCTGAGAATGTTCCGGTAGGAGCGAACAGGAAGATGATCCCAGAATGGGGTGGAAGCCGAAACGGAGGTACCTGGAGCGATGGTACGGTCTATTATGAAGTAGTGCCCAAAGATGCCTTTGAGAAGATCCTTTGGATCGATTCCGACAGATTCGGTTATATGATAAACACGGTTACAGAAGCTGCGTTAGAGCGCGAAAAGCAGGTGGTTAAGAATGAAAAACGCCAACGAGTTGACAACGCTCCGTATGGCTATACCGATGAGATCATTAGAAAGAACTTGTATCCAGAAGGACATCCGTACAGCTGGACAGTTATTGGTTCTTTACCTGATCTGCAGGCGGCTACCTTGGCCGATGTAAAAGAGTTTTACAACGAATTCTACGGAGCAGCCAATGCTTCTTTGGTGATCGCTGGAGACATAGAGATCGAAGAGACCAAACAGTTGATAGAGAAGTGGTTTGGGGAAATTCCTAGAGGGCCAGAGGTTAAACCTATGGAGCCTATGCCGGTAACATTGACCGAAACCAAATCTTTGTATTTCAAGGATAACTTCGCAAAACTTCCAGAGCTGCGTATGGTATTCCCAACGGTAGAAGACTATAACGAAGAAATGTATGCCTTAGATGTTTTAGGATCATTGTTGAGCGGCAGTAAGAAATCGCCACTGTATAAAGCGGTGGTAGAAGAGGGCAAACTCGCTCCGAATGTAGGCAGTTATCAGAACAGCCAGGAATTGGCTGGGGAGTTTGTGATTCGAGTTCGCGCCAATGAAGGTGTTGCCTTAGATGATGTGAAAGCTGCGATCGATGCAGGTTTGCAAGATTTTGAAACCAACGGATTTACCGATAACGAATTGCAAAGGATTAAAGCGGAACTAGAAACCCAGTTATACAATGGAGTTTCAACTGTTTTGAATAAGGCCTTCCAGTTGGTTCAAGACAATGAGTTTGGTCAAGATCCTGCCTACATTAGCAAGCGCACTAAATTCTATCAGGAAGTAGATCGTGAGGCTGTAATGGCGGCCTATGAGAAATACATCAAAGGGAAGAACTATGTGATGACCAGCGTAGTTCCTAAAGAAAACCCTGAGCTTGCCATTAGCGGAGCAAAAGAGGCGGAAGTGTGGATAGAGGAGGTCACAGCCATGAAAGACAACGAGCAAGTGGGCCAAGGCGAAGAGGCTCAATACGAGAAGACACCTTCAAAGTACGACCGATCTGAACCGCCATTTGGAGAAGCGCCTTTGTTTAAGATGCCAGAAGTATGGGAAGGAGAATTGGCCAACGGCATGAAAACCTATGGCATTGAGAATAGCGAATTGCCACTGATAAACTTCACCATCACTATTGCTGGTGGACATCGTTTAGATCCGATGGATAAAGCGGGCTTGGCATCTCTTACCGCAGATCTTATGAGCGAAGGAACAGCTTTAAAAACTCCTGCAGAACTGGAAGAGGCCATTGGACTTTTAGGCTCAAGTATTGGGATATATTCAGGTTTAGAAGAAACCGTGATAAGCGGAAATTGCTTGGCCCGTAATTTTGAGCAAACCATGGCATTAGTAGAAGAAATGGTATTGCAGCCGCGTTGGGATGAGAAAGAGTTCGAGCGTTTAATGCAAGAGCTTAAAACCGGCCTTAAAGGACGTGAAGCGAATCCTACGGCCATAGCGGCGATAAACTTCAATAAATTGATCTACGGCCCAGATCACATCTACAGCGTACCTACCAATGGAACCTTAGAGACCGCGGAAAATATAACATTAGACGATGTTAAAGCCTTTTATGAGGCCAATATTAAACCTGGGAATGCATCTTTTCATCTAGTAGGAGATCTGTCTCAAGCGGAAGTTGAGGCCGCTTTAAGTGGTCTAAGCGAACGTTGGACAGGGGAAGCCACAACCCAGGCCAATTGGACTGTTAATCCTGCTGGAGATGCCGGTACCTTGTACTTTATAGACGTGCCGAATTCCAAGCAGTCTGTCTTAAATATAGGCAAAATGGCCTTGTCTGCCGGTGAAGCCGACTCACCTAAACTAGGTTTTGCCAATGAGATTTTAGGCGGAGGATCTAGCGGTCGCTTGTTTCAAGTGCTTAGAATTGGAAAAGGCTATACCTATGGTGCCTACTCCAGAGTTCCAGCAAGGGCAGATATAGCTCCATTTACCATAAGTACCAGTGTGCGAGCAAATGCAACCTTGCCATCTTTAGAGATCATTCAAAAGATGGTACAAGATTATGGCCCAGGATTTACCGAAGCTGATGTAGCACTCACCAAGAACAAAGTGGTGAAACAGAATACCAGAGCCTTTGAATCTTTTGGAGCTAAGCTCGGGATCTTACAGAGTATCTCGAAATACGGACTCTCCAAAGATTTTGTAGATAAAGAACAGCAATTGCTTATGAACATGAGTTTGGAAGACTTTAAAGCCGTTATTGGCGATTATATCCAAGAATCAGAGATGATCTATGTGGTGGTCGGCGATAAGGCCACACAGTTTGAAGAGGTCAAAAAGCTCGGTTTAGATGTAGTAGAACTGGATATCTTTGGGAATCCAGTGAACTAAGATATAGTCTTAATCAGTACAAGGCAGCGGCTGTTCGGAGATCGGATAGCCGCTGTTTTTGGTATAGCTAAAATGCCACCATTCTGTACGAATGCCTTTAAACCCAAATTTGGCTAAGCCTTCAGTTAAGAGTTTTCTATTTGCCAAAACTTCTTCACTATGGCCGTAATAATCGACATGGGCTTCACGACCAAAATAATCGTAGTCGGTTCCAAAGTCCACTGGATTTCCATTTAAATCAACCAGGGTAAGATCAACCGCTGCACCACGATTGTGAACAGATCCACCATTGTAAGGATCCGCTACATAGGCCGGATTAGGTACTTTTTCCCATAATATCTTTTGTACAGGATAAGGTCTATAACAGTCAAAGAGTTGAATGCAATACCCCATTTCCATAAAATAGGCATTTGCCTGTTCTAAGGCATTGGCAGCATCAGGACGTAATAAGCATACGGCACATTCGTATACTACCTCTCCGACAAAGTTGTTGGTCGTGGCGTATCGTATATCGTAATAAAAATGAGGCGACAGACTGTCGAGTCTTATGAACTCGGCTTGCTGGGCAGAGGCTTGCAGCACGAATAATCTAGCAATTAAAGCAAGAAAGGGCTTGTTCATAGCCGGAAGATATTAAATATCTAGGGCTTAGCCAATCAATTGTTCAAGCTTGGATTCGTGTCAATGCGGCTGCGAATCCATGCTATGGCATGATCTAAAGAACTGAAGCGTTTGGTCGTAGTTGGGATAAACACCTTTTCAAAAAGTATATTTGTAAGTCCTACAGGCGTGTACGAGACTAGGCCCACGGCTTTTACGCGGTTGTCCTCTTTAAAGAAGCGAATCCAATCACGGGGTTTTACCGCATAATGATTTACCCTATTGGAGATATACCCAATTTCTACATTTTTTCCATATAAATGTTCGGCAAAGGTAATTACTGGCCGAGCTTTTTCTAAAGTAAAGGTAACGCCTTCATTTACCTCTGCTATAACTAATCTGTCTATGAAATAGAAGTTGCCATAGGGGAGTTCAAGGGTTTCAAATGCCTCTTGTGCGTGAATAGAGTCTGTGAATTGCATCCGGGGGAATTATTAGGTTGTTAATTCTATTGCTGTAAAACTAACTGATTCATATACATCCCCTTAAAAGAAACGCTAAATGCAATCTTAGTGTCGGCCAGTGGTAGATATCTTTCTATGCATGGATAAAATTTATTCTCCACCAACACCTTTATTTGTAGTGCGAAAACTACATACAAACTATTAAGCGCAGAGTACCTCTTCCTTCTGGAACTGTATAATTGGCAACCTTTCAGATAACCAATGCAACCCTTCCGCTAAACTTTGATGGCGCTTTACATGGGTTTTTATGAAGAGTTTCTCTAAAATAATGTTGGCAATATCGAGTTCAGAATACGCAACTATAGCCATGGCTTTGATATTTTTACGTTCGCCAAAGAACTTAAGCCAGTCCTGTGGTGCTAATGCATAACTATGAATGCGATTGGATAGGTATGCGATCTCAGCATCTTATCCAAAATAGGCTAGTGCCTCACCAATAACTGGTTTGGCTTGTTCATACTTAAATGATACGCCTTCGGCTATTTCTGAGATAATAAGATTGTTGCAAAAATAAAAGTCTCAGTATGGAAATGAGATCTTTTTCTCAATCAGATGCTTGAATGGGGAGAGTTCAAGTTTCATAAAATATTGATGGTAGATATTATGGTTTCGCAATCAACAATTGTAGGATTATAAATCAAAATATAATCGCTGTATTACATTATTAATCACCAAAACGCATATATATGTAAGTAAATTTACTTTAATATGTGAGGTTATTGTTGTTAATTATACCTTAAACCTAGAGAAATAAGCCTTAACTAATCAGAATTGTCGATAGTTCACAAATAACTGTCGATGAATGGATTATATTTTAGGATTATTGGTGATTATTGTGCTTCTTTTGCTTGTATGCGAGCCGCAACAGCCTGTACTTCATCTAAAACGCGAAGTAGATTCCCGCCCCACAGCTTTTCTATCTGCTCTTCAGTATACCCTCTTTTGACAAGTTCCAGGGTTACATTAAAGGTCTCTGAGGCGTCATCCCAGCCGGCAATTCCTCCGCCGCCATCAAAGTCACTGCTTATACCCACATGATCGATCCCGATCTTTGCCACCAAATAATCTATATGATCCACAAAGTCACCAACGTCTACCGCCGGTGGAAGGTCAGTCATCTTGGCCAACTTCTGTTTTTGGATAGGCATCATTTGCATATAGAAGTTAAAGTATTCACGACGCTCGGCCATTGGTAAAGCCATTACTTCTTTACGCTCCAGCCATTTTACCCCCATAGAATCGGCTATTTGCTTGGCCACAACGATCTCTGCTTCTTGACGGGTTTCGTATTTTTCTGTGTTCAAATAAGATTTAAAGGCTACTGTTTGCACCACGCCACCGTTCTCTTTAAGCCACATTAGCTGCTCATCGTCTAGGTTTCTTGAATGATTGCAAAGTGCCCGTGCGGAAGAGTGGGAGGCAATGATTGGCGCTTTGGTTAGCGCTATCATATCTTTCATTGACTTTTTAGACGGATGCGAGACATCTATCATCATGCCCCATTTGTTCATTTCTGCAATTACTTCTTTTCCTAGGTCCGAAACACCATCATGAAGCCAAACGCCGTCTTCCTCTCCGGTATTGGAGTCACATAACTGGCTGTGTCCATTGTGAGAAAGCGACATATATCTTCCGCCTAAATCGTAGAACTTCTTGACGTTGCTAATATCTTCTCCAACAGGATAACCGTTCTCTATTCCTATCATGGCTACTTTCTTGCCACTGGCGCTGATACGTCGCACATCGTCACTAGTATAGGCGAGTTCTATCTCATCCGGAGCAATAGAATCGCACAGTCTATGAATGGCATTGAACTTAGACATGGCATTATCATAGGCTCTTGCATATCCGTCTGTATTAAGGGAATCTTGTCCTGTATAAACTATAAACCAGGCTACATCAAGGCCTCCAGCCTTCATCTTGGGCAAGGTGACCTGGGTTTGCAGATCTTGGGTGTAATTGATAGAATCTGTAAAATTGGTCACATTGATATCGCAATGGGTATCCAAGGTTATCACACGCTCGTGTATATCCTTGGCTTGGGCCAATAATGCATCATCGCTCATAGTTTCGTTGGTTTGTTTGCAGGAAACAGCCAAGACTAGGCCGAGTCCGAAGAGTAGAAAATTTTTCACTTGTGGTTGGTTTATAAAAAAAGGCCGGAAATCTCCGACCTTCTAAAAATACAAATATTCTTTATTACAAAATCGATTCCATGATCTGAAAGGGGTAAGCATCTTTGACCTGTTTCAATTCCTGCGGAGTCAATTCATTTAGCGGCTTGTCGAATTGTAGGGCTGCATAACGTACACGCAATTCAAAATAGGCCGCTGTTATTTCATCTTGTACAGCTATATAACTATCATAGCTAGCATTGCGCATAGTCTCTATACTAATCATGGCCTTTTTTGGGTGATCTGAAGCCAATGGTAAGCCCACACCTAAACAGTAATCACAGCTTTTAGACGCATTGTTGTCTATAAAGTCCACCAAAATGTATTTGAGGTTTGAAATATCTTCAACCATATCATTTACAAGTAGTTGATTGTTTTCACCTAAAGCTATGTTTAGTAGATTATTCCGTGCTATGGATACATTACAGGGTGCTCCATCTGCGCAGGGTTTAGGGAGATCTCTTGCAATTCCTTCTTCTACACTAATGGTGGTGCATACCAAAAAGAAAATGAGCAATAAAAAGGCAATGTCGGCTACGCTACCGGCGTTTACATCCGGTCTGATTCTTGAATTTCGTATGAGAAAGCTTGTTTTGAGTTAACAAGTCTTTAACACACAAAGGTTGTGCCACAATAGATCTTAAATCAATAAGGATAAGAGACTTACCAAACTAAAACCTACTAAAGCCAAAATAACGGTCATTGTGGTAAAACTCTTAAAGGTTTGCTGCTCGGTCATACCCAGATACTTACTCACCAGCCAAAATCCGCTGTCATTTACATGCGATAATATGGTTGAACCTGCGGCTATTGCAATAACCAAGAGCGCTTTGTCCATTTCTCCATCAACCTGAGACAGTATGGGTGCTGTAACTCCTGCTGCTGTGATCATAGCTACTGTGGCAGACCCTTGTAAAATCCGTACTAGAGCAGCTACTATAAAGGCAAATAGGAGTAGAGGAAGCCCTTGTTCTGCAAAATAGTTGGCAAGCATTTCTCCGGCTCCTGTGTTGATCAGCATTTCTTTAAAAACCCCACCAGCACCTGTTAATAATATTATTATTCCTGCAGGTTCCATGGATTTTGTGGTGATCTTCTGCAGTGTTGCTGAAGCCATACCTCGCTTTAGCCCTAAGAAATACCAAGCGATCAAATTCGCCAGGATCAAGGCAAAGAAAGGATGTCCCACCATTTGCATCCAATTGCGAACCCCATCAGGTAAACCCCAGGAAGCTCCAAGTGGACTATTGACCAAGGTATTCAGTACAATAAGCACTATCGGAATTCCAATTATGGTAACGATCATCCCTACGGACGGTAGTTTGACCTCATCGGCAGGAGGAAGGTCTGCCTCCGGAGCATCCAAATGGATCTTTTTGGCAATGTACTTTCCAAAGATAGGTCCACAGACTATAGCTGTTGGTACGCCAACGATGAATCCAAACAAGATAACCCAGCCCAGATCGGCCTTTAAAATATCGGCTACGGCTACGGGTCCAGGAGTAGGAGGTATAAAGGTGTGTGTTATGGCAAGTCCTGCCAACAAAGGGATTCCGTATAGCAAGAGCGACTTCTTGGTGGTTCGCTGTAAGGAATAGATCAAGGGTACTAAAATGATAAAGGCCACATCAAAGAAAACAGGTATGGCTACCAAGAATCCTGTAGCCGTTAAGGCCCAAGAGATGCGCTTTTCTCCTGCCTTCCCAATGAGATATCGGGCTAAGGCTCCGGCGCCCCCTGAATGTTCAAGTATGGCTCCAAACATGGCTCCTAAACCAACTACCAAAGCCACAAACCCTAAGGTATTTCCCATACCGTCTTTCATAGTAGTAATTATATCTAAGGGAGGCATTCCCGCTAAGATACCAACGAGTATACTCGCTATCAACAAGGCGATGAAGGCTTGTATTTTAAAGCGCAGGATAAGTGCTAGAAGCACTGCTATACCTGCAAACACGGCTAAAAGTAAGTTGTAATCTATCATGGTTTGGTCCAGTCTGTGTGAAAGTTTTGTTCGCGGTCCTTGTCTTTGCGTTTATAAGTGTGCGCTCCAAAGAAATCTCTTTGGGCTTGTATGATATTGGCAGTAGTCTCAGGATCGTTAATGGCTAGCCCAAATTGTAAGGCAGCACTAAATACGGGCAAAGCTAAATCACTAGAAATACCAGTAGTTACTGCTACTTTTAGGGCTTCGATATATTGTTGGTACTGCGAAAAACACCAAGTTTCCAGCTGACTTGGATCTTCTTTTAACAGCAGATGTAATTGTTCTATCAAATGAGATTTTATGATGCAGCCGTTAGTCCAGATTCGGGTGACCTCGGCTAAATCCACCTGCCAATCATTAGCTTCACTGACCGTTTTGATAAGCCGTAATCCCTGCAAATGATTTAATATGCGCGCTGCTTGATATCCGTCAATGAGTTGTTTGAAATTCAAAACTATACTTGCCTTTCGATTCAAAGGCTTTGCCAATTCTCTAAACCATTGTGCAGTAGAGTGATAGCGCACATTCAAGGCAGTACTTATAATACTTGCATCTTGTCCGTAATCCAAGGCCGTATGTGCCGTCCAAGCTCCGGTTCCCTTATGTGCAGCTTCATCTAAGATCAGATCCACCAAATAGGTAGCTCCTTCTTTCTTGTCTAGTATAGCGGGCATTATACTCATTAAATAACTTGCCGTTTGCCCAGAATTCCACTGTTCGAATAGTGCGGCAAATTCGGCCCGGGGCAGATCGGTCAAACCGATCAAGGCATAGAGTTCTGCCAATAACTGCATCTCTGCATATTCAATTCCGTTGTGTACGGTCTTGACCAAATGTCCGCAGCCACCTCGGCCCAAATAACCCACACAGGCTTTGCCCTCGGGGTCTTTGGCAGCTATCTTCTCGAGAATGGGCTGTAGTGCTTCATAGGCAACATCGGAGCCACCTGGCATCATAGCGGGGCCAATTCGAGCGCCTTCTTCACCACCAGACACTCCCATGCCGAGGTATTCGATTCCTTGCTCTTGAAGTTTCTTTATGCGGTTTTCTGTATCACTAAAATGCGAGTTTCCACCATCCACTATACAATCTCCTGGGCTCAGAAAAGGCAATAAGTCCTCAATAACAGCATCTATGGCCTTCCCAGCAGGAATCATTAATAGGATCTTTCTGGGCAGTGTTAGTTTATCGGTAAACTCCTTCCAATCGGTGTAGCCATATAATTTCGGATTGGTATACTTGTTCAACATTTTGGCAATGACCAGTTCTTCTCCCGGAGCAATTCGGTTGTAAACTGCAGTGCGAATGTTGGAGTCTATTGCGTTTAAAGCAAGTGATTGCCCCATAACTCCCATGCCCACTATGCCACAATTTGCAGGGCCCTTGGTCTCGTATCTGGCACGGATCATATTAACGAGGAATTCAATTTCACTGTCGATATCGAGAGTTAAACCCTGTTCTAGAGGTTCTAGGGCATCAAACTGTGATTGGAGGAGAGCAGCCGGCATAAAATGCGAACGCAGCTGCATTCGAGCTTGAATGAGTTCAAAATCTCCTTGTAAATGTGTCCAATGGATCTTGATGTCCTTTTCTAAAAGCTCTCGATAAGCAGCCTTTAAAGCAGAACAAGCCAAAACGACTCCAGTATCTTTGTGTTTTCGCAGTTCTAGATTTAGCTGTTCTAGCCAAGGCTGACGATCGGTGTCATTTAGTGCTTTACCAGCCTGCATTTTAGCTATATTTTGCTGCGGATGGAAATCGTCAGCATCTAAAAATGGAAATCCTAATTGCTCAGCCAGGGCCTTACCTACAGTAGTTTTACCACTACCGCTTACGCCCATAATTAAGTAGATCAAACTCAATTTTAAGGAGTATTAGATGTGAATCTAGATTGGCCAAAAACGTCAGCTTTCTGACCTTTTACACCAGGGCTATAGCGAAAAACAGAACCAGCTAAAGGATACTGCTCTAATTCTTTTTCGGTCATATCCACTCGGGCAGTGGTGATGTACATTATATCCAGATCAGGTCCTCCAAAAGCAACCGCAGTCACATTGTGAGCCGGAATAGCTACTTTTTGAAGTGTTTCTCCTGTCTTGGAATCGTACTGTATTACAGCATTGCCATTCCATAAACCTACCCAAAGATTGTTGTTCTCATCTATGGCCATTCCGTCTGGAAAACCATCCGCAGGATCTACTTCTACAACAACACGCTCATTGCTAATACTAGCCGTGTTCTTGTCGTAGTCAAAGGCGCGTATCACTCCCGTAGGCGTGTCAATATAGTACATGGTCGTGGCGCGTCTATCCCAAACGATACCATTGGAAATAGTTATGCTATCTAACATTTTGGTGGTGGTGCCATCTGGGGCTATTTTATACAAATTACCTGTGGCGGCCTCTTCTGCCAGATTCATACTGCCTACCCATAGGTTACCATTGGGGTCGCATTTGCCATCGTTGAATCTGTTCTCTAACTGCGTAGCTTCTATATCAGAGACTAATTGCAGATCTCCACTTTTTAAATTGACCTTATAGATACCATTCTCTAAGGCCACGACAGCTTGGCGCGAGGTAAATGGAACAACAGTTCCTACCAGGCCTGGCAATTCAATACTGCGATTCTCTTTGTTGCTCGGATTGTAAATATGTAATAGTTTTCCCAGAATATCTACCCAATAAAGTTCTTGGGTCTTGGCATTCCACACCGGACCTTCTCCCAGAGAAGCTTGGTATTCGAGTTCCAGTTCCACTTTTGGTTCAGGGTCTTTAGTTTCTTGTAGTGATTGATCTTCTGAGTTTGATTTGCAACTGCTAGCAAGAATCAGCAATAAACCAAGAACAAAGGGTAGGCGTAGCCAAGGTCGAATCATTGAGGTAGTCGTTAGTTGGTTGCACTAAGGTATTCATTATTTTTAGGCTATAAAAAAAGTAAATGGATAAGCGTAGAAAACAATGGTGGTTCAATGGAGTAGTGGGCGCCTTATTGCTAGGCAGCGGACTCAGTATTGCCTTGGAATGTTCTCACATTAAACACAGTGGAGGAGATTTCTGGCTTTGGGCTTTGGGCGGTACAGTGGGCATAGGACTCCTGCTTAGTGGCGTGGTATTACTCATTAGAGCAGGTATTCTCAATGCCGAGATTAAGGCAAACAACTAGGCCTGTTGCGGATTAGAAAGTCCTTGTGGATTTTTTCGTTTTAGGTAGAATAATATCAGCAGTGCTACTAAAGAACAAATAGAAAAACCAATAAAGACCGGAAGCGCCGTATCGTCTAGATAACGTCCAATAAAGGTGCTTATAGGCACCGCCATTATGGTAGATATAAAACCGGTAATGGCTGCTGCTATTCCTGCTATATGCCCTACGGGTTCCATGGCTAAGGCTCTTAGATTTCCAAAAAGGAATCCAATACACAAAAATTGTAAAGCCATAAAAGTTAGCAAGACCCAAATGTGTGGATTTGGGCTACCCATAAAGACCAAGACATAGGCTAAGGATACCACAAAAAATCCGCTTAAAGCAACAGTAACTAGCTTTTCCATTCCAAAGCGGAGCACCATATAGGCATTGGAAAAGACAGCCAGGCCAATGGCGATGCTTAAACCTGCAAATATGTAAGGGAAGGCTTCTTTAAGCCCATATTGTTCTTGAAAGATCTGTTGCGATCCGCTGAGATATACAAAGAACGATCCTGCGATCAAACCAGAAATAACTGTACATCCTATGGTCACAGGGTATCGACTGATCTCCTTGAAACCATCTACAAACAAATGGCGGCTCATGGGAATCTTATTTTCCGGCTTTAGGGTCTCCGGTTGTCTTAGATAAAACCACAGACATACCACAGCGCCGATGACCAATTGAAAATAAAATATGGCTTGCCAATTGTAATGGTCTAAAACTAGTTTTCCAAAGGCTGGTGCTACAATAGGAACCAGAAGAAATACCACGGTTACAAAGGACATGATACGTGCCATATAATCTCCGGAGTAGAGATCTCGTATAATAGCAATGGCTATGGTTCTGGGCGCGGAAAGCCCAATGCCTTGAACTATACGACCAAAGATCATAACCCACAAACTGTCTGTACTAACACAAACCAAACTAGCTAGAACGAATAGGCTAAAACCCATGTAGACCACCGGTTTTCTACCCAGACTGTCAGAGAGTGGGCCAAAGAGTAGGGGGCCTAGACCTAAGCCCAAGAAGATCATAATGATAAACAGCTGATTGTCGCTGGGATTGGTGGTGCCCACATGGAATCCGATGATATCTAAAGCAGGCAACAGCGCATCTATCGCTAGGGCAACTATAGACATTAATGCCGCCATCATGGCAACAAATTCTAACTGGGTATTTTTGCGGTTGGCAGACACGCAGCAAAATTACTGCATTTAGAGCGAGCGAACTATTTAATTGGAAAAGAACTGTAACAAATCAATTCTTAATAATTCTTATCGGACAACATGCATCAATCAACTAAAATCACAAAATGAAAATTCCCTCCAAACCCTTGTTGGCCGTCATAGGTTTTTTATTCTTCTCGCTAAGTTTAAGCGCGCAAGTACAAAATCAGCTCAGCTCTGAAGACTGGCAAGCCGACCTCGACTTCTTACAACAAAGCATTCATAAGGATTATCCCTTCTTATTTAAAAAAGTTACCACAGAGAAATGGGATGCCGAAGTGGCTAAACTCCGCAGTGAAATACCAACTATGGCAGATCACGAGATAATGGTTGGGCTATCGCGCATGGTAGCAATGTTTGGATACGGGCACACTTACCTCAGTCTGAGTGGAGGCCAAGTAGACTTTCACAAAATACCTGTGAATTTGTATCAATTCAGCGATGGTGTTTTTATAGAGGGAACCATAAAAGGCCACGAGAAGGCCTTGGGTGCTAAACTCCTTAAAATAGGTGATACCCCTATAGCGAAAGCCATAGAACTTATTTACCCTACAGTATCGGCAGAAAACGAACAGTTCTTTAAGGCATATGGAATCAATGATCTGACCATACCGGAGATCTTGCACGCCCAACGCATTATTCCAAACAACAGCCTGGAAATTCCATTTACTTTGGAAAAAGATGGGCAAGTTTTTACCTATACCTTTAAGGCAGGAGACAAAAAGGCAATTCAAACCAATTACAGTCTTATAAAGACAGAAGGGGAGCTGATCAGCGCTAGAGCACAAAACAGTACTCCTTTGTATTTACAGGAGTTAGACAAGATCTACAACTTTAATTACAATCCAGAGACCAAAACTGTTTATGTGCGTCAAAGTCAGGTGCAGAACGATCCTTCTCAGCCAACCCTAGAAGCATTCTATGCAGAGATCTTTGATTTTATCGCCCAAAATGAGGTAGAACGTTTCATTTTAGACGTTCGATTAAATGGCGGTGGAAACAACTATTTGAACAAGCCGCTTATAACGGGTTTAATCCAATCTAAGGTCAATGAGGTAGGGAAGTTCTTCTGTATTATTGGGCGAAGAACATTTTCGGCCTGCCAGAACTTGGTGAACGAATTGGACAATTACACCAATGTCATATTTGTAGGCGAACCTACAGCAGAAAACCTCAATTTTTATGGAGATAATCGGAAGTTAGTTCTTCCAAACAGCCAGTTCAATGCTCGTTTGTCATGGGCTTGGTGGCAAGACAAACCACAATGGGAAAACCAACAGTGGATGCCACCCAACATTGCTGTTAGCACAACTTTTGAGCAGTACAAGAACAATGAAGATCCTGTGTTGGCAGCGGCTATGGCAGATATTGGCGATGATGTGATACTTGACCCCATGGGCCATTTGACCCAGTTATTTATGGCTGGCGAAATGGAAAAGGTGAGTAGTGAGGCGGCGCGTATGCTGAACGATCCGATGCATCAGTATACCGATTTCGAGGCCTTATTTACACAGGCGGGATACAATTTGCTCAACAGTGACCAAATTCAAGGAGCGCTGTTTGTCTTTGATATGAGCAGTAAACTCTTTACAGATTCTTCGCAGCTGTGGTTAGGTTTAGCAGATGCGCTAAAGGTCAGTGGTAATGTAGATCAGGCCAAACAAGTTTACGCCAAGGTAAGTCAAATGGACCTTTACGGGCCTCAAGGGGAAAAGGCTAGAAGGGCTCTAAAGGAATAATCTTTAGGGTTTAAGACCTAAAGCTTTCCTCTCGAGTCTGAGATTTAACCTCAGGTTCTTGGGTGTGCAAGGTTTTTTCAAAGCCTCCGGAATCTACATTAATAAAGCGAAGTACTTCGGCTTCATTTTTAATCTGATGGCATGTTGCCTTGTAAAAAAGCAAAGGAAAGCTCAAACTGTTTGGATTCTTCTCTAGGATCTTCATCAGGTCGTGTTTGGAGAAGACTGCGTTTGAATCTGTAACCGTTTCTTTTAAATCTACGATTTGATGGAGTTCTCCAGGTAAAAGCGATTCAATCTCGGCCCAAAGGGTTTGGCTTATCTTTTCTTGGCTTATATCGAGGGTAAGCAAGGCCTTTTTGGTAGCAGAGCAGAGGGCTTTTACACGGCGATGTAAGGCGTGATTATCTTTATAAATTAGTGTGATCTGTCTGTTATCATTGCTGAGTGTGTGCATTTTTAGGTATTAATGGTTTGCGGATTTGGCTTTGTATTTTTCTAGCTGAACAAGGAGTTCATCTGTGGCTTGCGCTACAGATTTTTGGAATTCATCGTTTACAGCTTCTGCAAACAAGGTTTCTCCCGGGAGCTCCACGCGAATTCCTGCAGTCATTCGATCATGTGGTAATTGTGCGTCATTGACCTTAAAATAAACGTCGACGCCTGTGATTCGATCACTGCGTTTTAAAATGTGCTGAACTTTGTTTTGGGTGAAATTTTCTAAGACCTCGCTGGAAGCGACATCATGGTATTCGTAATTGATTCTCATATAAAGTGTTTATCAATAAACTACACGAGAAAACGAGAATTCAAAAACTTTAAAACAACTTTATCAGAAACTGTTAAGGCTATGTTATTGTGGATTTGTTGTCTTATTCAAGCCAGAGTATTTATTAGTTGATTGTATCACAAAGGAGGGATCTCAAAATAATCTATTTTACATAATATAAATTATGTGACAATTATAGCAAATAACGAATAGCTCGGCTATTTGATATAATATCAGATATAAGTTCGCGTATGCGAATTATATCGGCAGCTATTGTGTCAAAGTTATTTGCGGTGACTTAGACGGGATATTTTATAAGGTCTCTGATATAAGTTCGCGTGAGCGAATTATATCGGCAGCTATTATGTCAAAGTTATTTGCGGTGATTTAGACGGGATATTTTATAAGGTCTCAGATATAAGTTCGCGTATGCGAATTATATCGGCAGCTATTATGTCAAAGTTATTTGCGGTGACTTAGACGGGATATTTTATAAGGTCTCAGATATAAGTTCGCGTATGCGAATTATATCTGTAGCTATTATGTCAAAGTTATTGTGAGAAACTAAAAGCTTATGCTAAATTCTTAATCACATCCAAAGCTTTGTCAATCTCCGCCTTAGAATTATAAATATGCACAGAATGCCTTAAGAGTTCATTGCCCACAGATCTGGGCTGTAGTTTTTCGCGCTCCCAAAGTGTTTGTTGTAATTCTGGCCCTGTATAACCCTTAACTGCATAAGTTGTGATTCCTGCAGCCATAGCTTCATTGGTTGATGAATGTATAGTCACGTGAGGCATTTGTTTTAATCCATTGCGTAAATACGCTCCCAATTCTTTTATACGACCCAGCCAACGATCTTTCCCGACGCTGTTAAAGAAATCTATGGCAGCACTGTATCCAGCTATCAAAGCTGGGTTCCCGGTTCCGTTTTGCATCAGCCTAAATCCGTGATCGTCCTGATTGTCCCAATTGTAACTCGCTATGGTACTCCAAATGCTGCTCGCCACCTCTTTATTCACATACAACAAACCACTGCCTGGTGGCGCCAACAACCATTTGTGCAAACTGCTGTAATAGGCGTCGCAACCAATATCTTTGACATCTACATCGATATGGCCAACACATTGGGCCCCATCCAATACCGTAAAAATACCACGTCTTCTCGCTTCTTCACAGATGGCTTTTACGGGCATGATTGTACCGTAAACGGATATCATATGCGGAATAGCAATGACCTTGGTTTTAGGGGTAACTTCCTTAAATACAGCCTCGTATATTTGCTGCGGATCGTTTGCAGGCACAGGCATAGTGGCTTGTTTGTACACGCAACCTTTGCGTTTTGCTAAGGTCTGCCAAGCGCCAAATCCGCCCCCGTGCTCCTGATTGGTATTGAGCAATTCGTCTCCGGGCTTAAGGTCTAACCCCATCCCTACGTAATTCATGCCAAAGGTGGCATTTTGCGTTATGGAGATCTCTTTGAAATCACAGTTTATATGGCTTCCAAGCTTTTCTCTAAGCTCCTGATACGGAAAATAACCGCTCAGTAATTCCGGCCCAGATCCGTTCTTATAATCAACTGTGGCTGCCTCTTTGTTCCAATGCAGCATATGATTGATCATAACATCTATCGTATAACCAGGTGTTGGCCCCATGGTACCGTTATTAAAATAGGTCTGCCCTTCTTTAAGCGGGAATTGTTTGCGAATCATGGCCCAGTAATCATCCGGAGTCTCAAAATGTCGCTTTAAAGGATCTAGGGACCAATTCTGAGATTGATCAAACGACATTAAGGGCAAAGAGAGTGCTGCTAGACTAGCGGACTTGAGAAAGGACCTTCGATTAGACATGTTGGTAATTGTAGTTGGTTTTTGCTTAAAATTAGGGAATTCCCCGCTAATTCTAGGCTCTTGAATCCGCCATGGCATTTATGTCCTTATTCTCCAGATGTTTTTTAAGTTGATCTGCAGTAAAACTAGCTATCATCGCATACCCGATTTTTGATGTAGTTGTGATGCTCTTCATCTTCTTTAATAAGCCAAAGAAAGGTCTTAATACCACATAAACTGCATTGTACCAACCCGTGCTCGACTTTATGCCTCGCTCCGGAATGATCATTCCTGGTCTAAAGGCGTAGGCATCTTTAAAACCTTTGTTAAGTACATAATTCTCGGTCTTTCCTTTAACACGAGCCCACATGACTCGTCCGGTTGCGGTACTGTCTGTGCCCGTTCCGGAGACATAATTAAAGACCATATTGGGGTTAAGCTCGTGTAGAATATCTGCAAAGATTACGGTAATGTCGTACGTTATGGCAGTGAATTTGCCCTCATTCATCCCTATGGAAGATACCCCCATGCAATAAAAGCAGGCATCATATCCTTTGAGCTGATCTTTTAGACTATCCAGTTGGGTAAAATCTTCTAGGAGCAACTCCTTCAACTTAGGGTGCTCCATTTGCAGTGATGATCTATTGATCACCAAGGCTTCGGTAATAGAAGCATCGTCCAGGCATTCCAACAAGACCCCCTTGCCTACCATACCTGTACTTCCTGTAATTATAACCTTATACATAACGTAAATTTAAGATTTCTTACCGATACCAATGCTTGCTTTTCAGTTTTACAATACCTTCGCTACACATGTCTATACAATTACAATTTTCGGGTTATCTCGCCACTCCACCGCTATGGGAAGGCAGTGGTCCGATGGGTTTAGAACAATTGCATTTACCCGCTCTTGAAACTCCAATATTCCGACAAGAACTCAGTGGTAAATTTCGCTTGGGCAATCTGGTGGAGCGATTCGTCGCTGCGGAGCTCAATGCACATAAGCACATAAAGATACTAGCTGAGAATGTACAGATTCAGCAAGACAAACGCACTTTAGGAGAACTCGATTGTTTGCTGCGGATAGGTCAAGAAGCCTTGCATTTGGAGGTTATTTATAAATTCTATCTCTACGACCCTGCCCATGGAATAACGCCCTTGGACCATTGGATAGGCCCTAACAGAAGAGATTCCTTGGTCTTAAAGCTCAATAAGCTCGCTGAGAAACAGTTGCCACTCCTCCACCGCCCTGAAACAGCTTCGTATTTACAAACATTTGATCTAGAGGCTGATCATATGACTCAAAAAGTGTGTTTTAAAGCGCAATTGTTCTTGCCTTATAGCCAGAAGGATTTGGATATAACTCCCCTGAGTCCTAAAAGTGTTTATGGCTATTATTTGCCACTCAAAGATTTCCATTTATTCAAAGACTGTAAATGCTATATCCCGCGTAAGCACGATTGGTTGGTAAGTCCGCACACGCAGGTAGCTTGGCTATCTTTTAAACAGGCCTATGAGCGTATAGAAATTTTTCATTTAGAGCAATCTGCACCTTTAGTTTGGGTTAAAGACCCTAAGGGTACTATCTCTAAGATCTTTGTGGTGTGGTGGTGATTACTTCCTAATTGGCAGTTTAATATGAGAAGGATATTTACTCGAATGATGAATAGAATTGGTAGCCACCACGCCTACTGATTCGTCATAATTGTTTCCGCCAGTATTTAAGTTCCTGGCAAATCTTGGGAAATTACTGCTAGATACCTCTATACGGATACGATGCCCTTTTTTAAAGAGATTGCTTGTGGCCATAGGAGTTAGTTTTAGCTCGTAAACCTCCCCTTCTTCCATAAAAACCTCTTTGTCATAACCCTCACGGTAGCGAGCGCGCTGTATGGTTTCATCTAGGTTGTAAGCACGACCATCTGGATATACGTCAATGATCTTAATGGTGAAATCGGTGTCTTTCGCATCCGAAGAAACATAAAGGGTAGATTCTATAAAACCGGTTACCTCCGTATCTTCTGTGAGCACCTCCGAAGAGTAAACCAAAATATTCGGGTTCTCCTCCATGGACTGCTGATCGTAGGCCCCACCTTTAACCGCATTTCCGGTACAACAAACGTTTCCACCATAGCTCATAACCGGATCCATAGGATCATAGGTAAAGGTATCTGGATTGTCTTTGCGCGTTTTTTTAGTTGTTAAAACACCATCGCCATTTAAAGTGTTGGCCTTGCCACCACTGTTCAGGTAAAAGGTGGTCATTTCTACGTCTGCAGGCGGCCACTGTTCTGCAGCCTGCCATTTATTGCTGCCCATAGTGTAATACTGGACTCTAGGAGTATTGGCCTTAAAACCAGTTTCTTCGCCTTTCAGCCACATATCCCACCAAGCATAGATCTGCTCGTCATAATTCAAGCGGGCATCACCCACTGGACGTTCTCCGACTATAGTGTTCTCTGTAGCACGTGTATAAGCACAGTGCAAGGTTGGAGCAATTACCAAATATTGATTGTCTCTAATTACTGCGTCCTTAGAGTTACTGCGGACATGATTGAACAGCGCCAAATTGGGCGTAATGGATACGTCATACCAGCTGGCGAACCAGAATCCCGGTGTGTTTATATCCATAGTATCGTGATAGAGTCCACCGTCATACCAGGCAGGATCATTCGGTTTTCTACGGATCATTTTATCAAAAATCTCTCGCTTCCCGTTTATGTTGGCCAATATATCTTGAATAGGCAAGTGTTTTAAAGCCTCCGCCATGTCTACAGGAGGGTTTTCTGGTGCCAGATCGTAGAAACGCGAAATGCGGATAAGATCTTCTTGCGTAGCTCCGGCAGGTATACCGGGTTTGAACTTATCGTGCTCTACACCGTATAACCAACTAAAGAACAGCATCTGCTCCACGCCGCCACGGTACCAGTTACCCTGTTCGGTGATATCTCCTATCTGCCCTACTCCTGCTCCAAAACCTTGAGGCACCATGGCAAAATGCGCTGGATGATCCAATGCCGCTACGGCCATCTGCCATTCTGCCGTAGAGGAACAGCCGTAAGTTCCTATTCTTCCGTTAGACCATGGCTGAGCCTTCATCCAACTAAAGGCGTCATACCCATCAGTTAAAGGCACTCCAAGTATGTCCCACTCCCCTTCCGAATAATAGCGCCCTCGCTCGTTTTGCACCACATAGGCATAGCCGCGTTTTACTGCTTCATACGCACGCTGAGCTGTACGGGTACGCTGTTTTCCATCACCCCAAGAATTAAAATTATAGGGCGTTCTAGAGAAAATAATTGGTACAGGTTCGTCTGTTTTGGGTCTGTAGATATCTGTTGCCAGTCGGACGCCATCACGCATGGGCATCATTACCTTTTGATCAATTATGGCAATTTCTTCTAGCTTTTTAAGAATATCTTCTTCTTGAGCATTTGTCCATAATGGTAAAACAAATAAAACGAAGAATAAGGTGCGAATTAGCGTGATGCGTGACATAGAAGTTAAGATTTTTGGTTAGCGTTCTTTAAAGGTACTGAAATTTAGAATTCTTCCCGATGTATTTGTCTCTTGTTTCCTTGTGAAACCTGTCGTTAATCGTCGATTTTTGAATTAAGTCTGGATTTATTGTATCTCATCGATTAATTCGATTTTCTATAATAAAGTTGCAGAAATTTCTTACCTTTAATTGCCTCTATTTATGAAACTTACCTGGCTATAGTCGCCACCAATCTCGTCTTTAACTACACGTGCAGATCCTTATTATTCTTAGGCTTTTCGCCTTGGAGTAAAGACTGAATAAACACGCTAACCTCACTGTATGAAGCGACTATTACTCAAGTTAAACTTTGTTCTAAACAAGGACTGGGATCGAACGCGAGAATGGCTCAAGCTCAAGTTGGTCGAATACGCCAGAGCGAGCAGTTATGCGATTCATCGTTAAGATCACCCTTAAATTCAATATCCCCGTTTAGAGCGGGGATATTGTTTTTTAACGACTAGGATCGGTTGGATTTGGAGTTGGTCCGGAATTATTGTGATCTAGCGTGACATCGGCCAAAAAGTGATTGCTAAAAAGTATTTGCATCTCATCACTCAACAAGGCTTGTCTGGCCTTCTTCCAAGATTTTATATTGTCTTTAGGGAACATATGTCCTACCAAGCCTGGAAACTTCCAATCGGCGTTCTTTCCCCAGTGTAGCGTAAAGGGAATATTGTGTTTTTTTAACTCTTCTATCATACGCCTTCCGTATTGATTCAGACTCATGATACGGCGGTTTGGCTTCCAGAGCACGCCATCTATCTCTAACATACAAGTAATTGGAAAACGCGTAAAGGCCATAGTGGCTTCGGATTGTTTTACAAATCGCATGGCGAAGATTCCAGGTATTGGCCCCTCGTTTACGGTGAGATCGGTTAGCACTTTCAAGGCTTTGGCCGCATCTTTATGATCTACGCCAAAGGAACAGGCAAAGGCTGCGCCTTGGTAAGGTGCATCCCAAAAGATCTCTGGTAAGGTGCCGGTAACTATACGTTCCAGGTCATTTATGGGTAAGATGGTCTTTCTAAGGCGTTTAATAAGCCAAGGAATGCTTTTTGGGAATTTCTCCGCGATCTTGATAAAAACATAGATCAGATCGCGATAAATGGATTCTTTGATTATTGGAAAAGGGTCTGGATAAGGAGTGGTGTAAGGCTTCTTGTACATCACCTCCACCACATAGTCCTTTTCGTTGGAATACGGATTTATAAATACTTTATAATGATACGGTCTATTGGGCTTACCTTGAGAATCAACCTCCCCAGGAATTTTAAAATTACTATTGGCAAAGTCCATGCTGATGGCTAGTTCCAAAGCTAACTTTTTAGGGATCTTTTGCACATAGCGCTTGAGCAAGAAGCGGTCTTCTGCCTCTATTACAACACCGTGAATAAATCCAAAACTACCCAAGCTCACCAAAGCTGCTCGAAACAGTTCATCGTCACGGACTATTTTGGTCGCTATTTGAGCGGCAAAGGCATCATTTAAAGCTGGTTTGTTGGCAGGTTCTAGATAGATGATATCCTGCGGATCAGGTCCAGTGATAATATTTAGGCCAACAACGTAGTCCTGTACAGAACCGACATCTAAAGCAGAGCCGTGCACGCCAGTAGAGATGCATCCTGCAATAGTTTGCCCGTTACTAGCTCCGGAGGCTTTTAGTGACTTTCCGTGTGCTGAGAGTACTTCAGAAACTCTTTTAATTGTATTGCCACACTGAAAGAAAAAGATGTTGTCTGCGCTAAAGTTGCTTTGTGCATGCATGTCCGCATCAAAAGTCGGAATGTGCATGTTCATAAATCCGTTGTAATGCATACGGTCGTGATGACTGGCAATATGATTCATAGACCAACGAGATCCGTAGGCGCGAAATCCTTGATTGGCGTTTTGCGTTTCTTTGATCAATCGCTGGATCTCTGCTGCCGCGTCTTTATAACGGGCTATCTTATCGGGCAGATTCCCCTCCCCTTCTAGTTCAGTAATGTATAGTGTTTTCAGCGGGAAAGGCCCGTTGTGATGCAAGGTGTCCCATTCAGACTTTGCGTGAGCTACTGTAGAGGCCATAATCAGTTCGTTTCTAGTTGACAGACATATTTTATCTTCACCTTACGCTTGCGCCCAAAGGTCACGGCACTGAGCAGGATAGCACCAAAGGTGTTGCGGACTTCTACCGTATGCAGGCGTCCTGATTTACAGGCAGAACTTTCCTTGATCAGGTAGTTGATGTCTTGCGTGGTGGCCTTTGCAGTGATAACAGTGTCTAACTCTACAACCTGCATATCGCGATAATAATCAGTTCGCGTACTTAAAGGGTCCGGTTGTTCATCGCCATTGATACTTACAAAACGGACCGAATAGCAAGATTGCAAACACAGACCGAGCGCAAGGAGTATAAATACTCTTATTCTAAAGGGGTTTGTTAGTTGCATTTCTGGGTATTTGATTATGTTTGATTGTGGGCTGAATTGTCTGATTTAAAAGTAGTTGCATCCCTTTGCTTATACAAGAGGATTTATCCCCTAATTGCGGGAGGATTTCCCGTACCTTTGAAGAAACTTAAAAATCTATGGGTTTAGCAATTGGAATATGGCAGGCGGTTCTTATTGGAGTGTTGATCTTTGGGATCATGTTCCTTTCCTTTCTAATAGCTATGATTAAAAAGTACCAAAAACGCAAAAACCAGGGCAAATAAAAACACCTTTTAGGCATAACCCAAAAGGTGTCTTCTTTGTTGATAGTTCTCTAACTCTCATGCCTCCAACTTCTCCTTATAGACAGGCCTGATCTGGATCGGTAGGATTGTACAATTTGGAATACCAGGTGTCTATCCGACCTCCAACGCGATCACTTGCCTCAAAAAGCTCGAATTCTAACCCAAGCGATTGCAAGATCAATCCTGCGTACATACCAGCGAATCCGCCACCTACTATTCCTACTAAGGGCTGACTTTCGTCCAGGTCTAGCTCTGGCCCTTGCGCTGCAAGCTCACATTGCTGTTTAACTTTCTTTAAATAGTGGTCTCCGTAGTTCTTGACCACAAAATCAGAGAAGGCCCTTTTTATTTGACTTTTGGGGGCTGCTTCTTGGGTTTGCTGCTTAGCCTTAAAGGCTGTTGTTTCAGGCTGCGCCGGACTTCTGAATTCTAAATAACTTATGCTGTAGGAATTTTAGGTTGGACTAAACTATTACTACGGCCGATGGTAAACTAGGTGGTAAATACCTGATTTATACTTTTTCTCGTTTTTTGCGTTTACCGCTATTTATAAAGTAAACTCCTGTTAATAATACAGTTGCGGCTATAATTGATTGCGTGCTTATAGACTCCTGCAAAACATACCAACCCAACAGCATGGCGATGATAGGATTTACGTAAGTAGAAGTAGCTACCTTTTCTGGAGAAACTCGCTTGAGCAAATAATTGAAAGAGGTGAAAGCGGCTATACTTCCAAAGATGACCAATATGAGCATTACCCATTGTACGTCTGGTTTCCATTGCTGCGGAGCTACCCAAGCTTCGCCAAAGGCTAAACTCGCTATCAGTAACATAATGCCTCCAAAGAACATCTGAAAGCCTGTATTGACAAAGTAGTTCCTAGGCATATCGGCCTTGGCCACGAACAGACTCCCATAGCCCCAACTCAGCATACAACTAAAGATCATCAGCACTCCTAAAAGACTGTTTGGCCCCATCAAGATCTCATCTTGGCTAATGAGTAAATACATCCCTATGAAACCTAAGAAAACACCGATCATACTTTTGAACTGTATGCGTTTGCCTTGTAAGATCCACATCAGCAATAAAACAACCAAAGGTTGAGCAGCGATCTCTAAAGCGGCAAAATTACTGTCAACGAATTTTAGGGCCCAGACCACTACTCCATTCCCATAGGTCAAGAACAAAAAGCCCACAAAGGCAGTATTGCGCACTTGGCGCCAGCTTATACTGAGTTTGTGGCCCATAAGTCGGGCAATGAGAAAGATCAATAGTCCGGCCGTTGTAAAACGAATGCCTGCTAAATAAAAGGGTTCTAGCTGTTCAACGGCAACCTTATTGAGCATATAGGTTGCGCCCCAAATCACGTAGATGGCAAAAAAGGCCAAAGGAATAAGTGCGCGTTCAGATCTCATATTTGCCATAGGTGGAATTAGTATTCAATACTACTGCAATAAATTGGACTTTCTGTTTAGCGGCCATAGAATTTTCTGAACTCACTATTGGATTTGTTCGATTAGCCGTATTTTTAAAGAGCAAATCACAAACCAATACAATGCGAAAATTACAATTACTATTGCTGTGCTTGTTAATAGCACCACTTTCAATTTTAGGGCAAGAGGAAGATCCTGTTATAGCCGGGATCATTAAAGAAGCCAATGAGAATTCTCAACTAGAACCTTTGGCGCACGAACTTATGGATCTTATTGGGCCAAGATTGGTCGGTACCCCTCAGATGTACGCCGCCCACGAATGGGCTGTTGCCAAATACGGCTCTTGGGGAATAATAGCCGAAAACCAACAATTTGGTACCTGGCGCGGTTGGGAACGCGGTATTACACATATCGATATGGTACATCCACGTGTCCAGAGTCTTAGAGGAACTCAATTGGCCTGGAATCCGAGTACATCTAAAGAAGGAGTAACAGCAGAACTTGTGGTTTTGCCAATGGTAAAGGATTCCTTGGAATTTGCAAAATGGCTCCCTTCGGTAAAAGGGAAATTGGTGATGATCTCTATGAATCAGCCCACTGGCCGTCCAGATTATAACTGGGAAGAATTCGCGACAGAAAAGTCCTTTGAAAAAATGAAAGAAGCACGTGACGAGCAAACCCAGATGTGGCGTGAGAATTTTGAGAACATGGGATACAACAGCCGAACCTTGCCGAAAGCCTTGGAAGATGCAGGAGCTGTAGGTATCGTAACCAGTAATTGGTCTCGAGGTTTTGGGGTGAACAAGATCTTTGGAGCTCGCACTAAGGCAATTCCAACGGTAGATCTAGAATTAGAAGACTACGGAATGTTATACCGCATGGTAGCCTCCGGACAAAAACCTCAATTGAATATAGTTGCCTTATCTAAGGAGTTGGGAGAAATGCCCACCTTCAATACTATTGGAGAGATAAGAGGAACTGAATTGCCCAACGAGTACGTGATACTGTCTGCTCATTTTGATTCTTGGGACGGTGGTACAGGTGCTACGGATAACGGAACAGGAACCCTTGTTATGATGGAGGCTATGCGTCTGCTTAAGAAGTTCTACCCTAACCCTAAGCGTACCATTCTAGTTGGTCATTGGGGAAGTGAAGAACAAGGTTTAAACGGCTCCAGAGCTTTTGTAGAAGACAATCCAAAGGTGGTAGAAGGCACGCAAGCACTTTTTAATCAAGATAATGGGACCGGTCGAGTAGTTCGTATTTCTGGAGGTGGTTTTCTGAATAGCTACGATTATCTAAGCCGCTGGTTGGCTGCAGTTCCTAAAGAGATCACTGATGAGATTGAGACTAGTTTTCCAGGTTCTCCTGCTAGAGGAGGATCGGACTATGCGAGCTTTCAGGCTATGGGTGCACCAGCATTTAGTTTGAGTTCTTTGAATTGGTCGTATTGGAATTATACCTGGCATACCAACAGAGACACTTACGACAAGATCGTTTTTGATGATGTTCGCAACAATGCCATACTAACAGCCATTTTAGCTTATATGGCTTCTGAGGATCCGGAGCGAACCTCCAGAGAGAAAGCTGTACTGCCTTTAAATCCTAGAACAGGAGAGCCAAGAGAATGGCCTACTCCTAGAAGCCCTAACCGCCGTGGTGGAATGGAATAAATTGCTAAGCGGCATACTTGGATAAAAGCGCTCCAAGGGTGTAAAGCGTAGAAAAAACCAACCAAAGCAGTTGTGGTAATAGCCACAGCTGCAACTTTGGGGTTTGTGCTTTAAGTTGTTTGAAATAATAGACAGTAAGGCCTAAGGTGAGTAGGTTAACTATAAACCCAGATTCTATTGGATAGACATAAGGAGTTACCAATGGGTAAAGCCAAATGACGACTAAGAGCACTACCCCGGTCTTAAACAAGGGAGTCTGCATATTTTGGCGCTTGTTGAGCGTTAATAAGATAAAGATCAAAAGGCCGCTAAGAACGATCCAGATTCCGGTTGCGTAATCTGGAACCCAAGAAAGGGCATCTAATAATTGGTCTATCATAGCAATAGAATTTAAAGCAAAGTAAATACATTTTACTGCTATAATTGCTGATTTTTATCAAACATTATCATTGGGTTAAAAATCTTGGACTAAGCCCAGAATGACAGTATTTTAAAGAAATTTGTAAAAAAACAGAATGACCATATTTGTAGACATGGATGAAGTGCTTGCCGATACTTACGGGGCACACATAGACATTTACAATAAAGAGTTTAATGCAAACCTGACCTTGGACGATATTTCAAGTGGAGAGGTTTGGGAGAATGTTCCCTATGAACATTTGCAGAATGTTAAAGATCACGTTTGGCGCGATGGTTTCTTTAGGGAGTTGCCCCTAATCAAAGACAGTCAAGAGGTAATGCGGGAACTAGCCGCCAAACATGAAGTTTATATCGCTACAGCTGCTACGCAGTTTCCAAATTCTCTAAGAGAGAAAAGCGATTGGTTAGATGAACACTTCCCTTTCATTACTTGGGAGTACCGCATTTTGTGTGGGCATAAATTTATTTTGGATGGCGATGTTCTTATAGACGACCGTTCTTATAACCTAAAATATTTTAACGGTCGTGGGCTGCTTTTTAACTCGCCTCATAACAGAAAAGACGAGGGTTACGAAAGGGTAGCCAACTGGCAAGAGGTAGCTGAAAAACTTCTGGACTAAGTATTTTAACAATTCGCTAACGCAACCTGGCACGTTATTTAAGACTTATAAGTATAGAGACATAAGTTTAATTAACAACAAAGCGTTATGACCTTTTTATTTAAGAATTGGGCAGCCAAGAGAGCCAGATTACTGGTGCTGCTTGAAGAGTACGCTAAAGCCAGTAGTTATGCGATCCACAGATAATATAAGTATTGCTTTTAGCACTGTATGAATCCCTTTGAACGTAGCATTTGAAGGGATTTGTTTTTTGCATAAAAAAGGCGATGAAAATCACCGCCTAATCCTTAATGTCCTGTCAAGCTCCCCAACTTGCAGTACTGTCCAAATGTAAGTCTTCAAGGTTAAGGAAATTACCGTATTTCTACCTGTTTTTAATTTAGAAGCTATAGCGCTAACTCAGATAGCGCTCTTTAATGATATTGTTGTGCCAAATTTCGTGTCCCAACACAATAAAAGCAGCAGCTCCAGCGGTTAAAGGACGCTGACTCGCGGTTCCTTTTTTGTGAAAATCTGCTTCGGTTAAGGACTCTAGAATCGAAATACTGTAAGCCCTGGTGATGGCGTACTCATTGATAAGCGCCTCTTGCGATTTCTCATTCGCTCTAGAAGTCGGCACATAGACATCTTGATCAAAACCGCTAATATTGCCTTGTTCTCCTCTAGCTATCCTAAAACAGCGATGGATAAATATGCGTTCGGTGTCTATTATGTGTTGGACAACTTCTGCCAAGGTCCATTTGCCAGCGGCATAACTGTGGTACCAGCTTTTATTGGGGATGTTTTTAAAAAAAGCTACAATCTCTTCTCCTTGCTCGCGGTAGGCCTGAATTAGATCGACATTTTTGGGGACTGCACAGAGATAGAGCTCGTAGTATTCAAAATAATCCTGAGGGTTTAATTCGGATACTGTCATGAGATCTCTTTATAGACTCAATTTATAAAAAAATAGAACGCTCCCGAGAGCGAAGTTTAAAATTACCACAAAATAACTTCTAATCGGGAGCGTTGCAACAACACTAATTTACTCACTAACTGTATGGATATCGGGCAACCAACCCGAGTAAATTACGGTCTACTGTTTTGTAAATTTTATTCTGGACGGAGCGGTTCCAAATCCGCAGCGACCATCAAATCCTAAATATCCTTCTACAAACCAAACCTCAAAGACACTGTCGTCTAAGATGTTGGCGGGTGCGTTCTCTTCTCCTGGACCTAGTAAAATAGGGCTTGACGTGGAGAATGTGCATTGCCCGATTACACTGGACAATTGATTCTTTCTAAATACCACTTGGTCACAGACTATGCTAAACTCATAAATTCTAGGCTGTTCGTTTGATGGATGAGATAATATATGCTTGAGTCTAACCTGTCTTACTGTATTGGAATGCGGTGCCTTTTCTACAGACACCAAAGTTCCGCTTTCATTAAAAGTAGGCCCTAAGGGGCCGTCTATAATGCTCGTCATTACATAGTCACCAGTAAATAGCTCCTCGTCTATTGGTTCCACTACATTGATCGTATAACAATAGGGACTACTAAAAAAAGTCTCGTAGGCCAAGATTATCGAACTGGCCATGCCTGTTGTAAAAGAACGTCCGTCAGTCAGGCGAATGACTGTCCGCAATAAGAACTGATCACTACATGAAATGTTTTCCAAAGAGACTCCCACAGCCGCTGCCATGGCTGCCTGTGAGTAGTTCAGGGTTATTTTGGGAAAACCATTGGCTCCCAAACCAAAATCTTCTGGTAATAAGCTGCCTAAACTGGCCTCTGTGGTCGAGAAGTCGCCACCTGCCGGAGTGTTATCTACAAAGCTAACTATAAGGTCTACAGCTTCCAGCAGGTCGCCGTCTAATTCATCTTGCACTTCAATATCAACACTAAATACGCTATCAGGATCTCCGACATTGAATTCTGCATTGTTGAACTGCAAAGTCCTCACTACAGCTCCGTATTCTATTTCTTCTGTAAAAATGTCTATAGCTTTCTCATCGTCCGAACAAGAATACCACGGCAGAATACTACAGATCAGCAGTATACTTCTCTTCATTTTTCTTTTTCAATTCTTTTCGATTGGCAAGATGAAAGTAGCAGCAAAATGTGCAAAAACAGTGTTTACCGATAAATGTTTACCAGTGCAATGAAGAAGTAAATACTCTAGGAAGCTTTACTATTATTGAGCTTAGCGCTGAGGCTTATTGATGATGAATTTCGCGCGAACACCTGTGGCTAAATTCCATTCATTAGAGAAAAGTAAGGCCCCGTCGTCGTCTATGATGATAAATTCTGCTGTATTTGGTCCAGAAGTTCCTTGATTGAGCGCTTCTATTTCTACGGTATTCATTCCCGGGTCTAAAAAGAGCTCAAAATCTTGATAACCACTACCGAGTCGAACATTGGGAACAAGAACATTGTCGTTGATATACACGCGAACACGGTCTCCATCTACAAATTCGTGATCGCGACAGCGCAAAACGACAAATTTGGCATTTGAGGTGTATTGTCCAAAGAATTGATTCTGAAGATATTCGTCTTTTTCCTCCTTGTCTTTGGTGAAGTATTTGGGGGCTTTATCGCTTTTGGTGCTTAAAAAACCCGTATCAGTTGTGAATTTGATGCCTTCTTTCTCGGTCTCTCCTATGCTTAAAGTATCGGTTACACTGAACTGTCCGAATCCTTGTTTGTCTTCAGGATTGTCGAGACCAAAATTTGGAATGCTCAAACTACTGCCAGAAATATTGAAATCGTCACTGCTAGAACCAAATGGGATGTCCAAACCAGAACTAGAACCCATAGGACTATCTATTTGTGCTAAAGCGGCGGTCGTCGCAATAAACAAACACCAAAAAAGTAGTGATCTTTTCATAATCATATTCGTAGCAAATATCGTGCAAAAAATGACAAATAGAGCCCATTAACCCGAATTAACCTGCAGTTAACACATTTGTCTAGAATTTGTACATTTAGTCCAACTAATCAATTAAAATTTATTCCCATGACAGAGACAAAAAAACCCACTGCCCTATTTTGGGTGATCGCCATTGTGGCATTGGTTTGGAATATTATTGGTGTTTTACAGTATTTAGGAAACGCCTTTATGACTGAACAGGAGTTAAATATGTACACTACAGCGGAACAAGAGTTAATAACCGGTACACCGTCATGGGCTACCGCGGCCTTTGCTATAGCTGTTTGGTTCGGTATATTAGGATCTGTAGCTCTTTTACTTAAAAGAAAGTTAGCTTATGCTCTTTTCCTTCTGTCACTGTTGGGTATAATTGGCCAGAGTATTTATACTTTCTTTCTCTCAAATTATGTCGAAATTATGGGTGGAGAAGGTCTTATTTTACCCATAATGATAATTGTTTTAGGGGTTTTCTTCTTCTGGTACTCTAAAAAGTCCATTCAGGAGGGTATTCTTAAATAATAATTTAAACCCCTGATTATTCAGGGGTTAACTCTTTACCTTTTGTTCACAAAAGGTTGATAATTCCCCTTGTTTTTAACGTAGAAAAACTGAAGTTTTTTTTAGTTTTATCTTTGATTTTGTAGTATTTTTCGTCCATTATATTGGGATTGGGGTGCATTGATGAAGAATTTTTTAATAGCCTTAGTGGTATTTGCCGTTTGGACCTTTTTTGCACTGTGGCTGTATTCATTGCTTAAGGCCCCTGATAATATATCCTGGACAAAAGGCAGTGTTGAAGATTCGACAGCACAGCAAGTAATCGAACAAGTGAACCAAGATACCATTACAACTACCATCGCCGCTAAAGATACGCTATTAGCTACTCAGACGCGCGTACAGCGTGACGGACTTATCGGTAAGGATGCTGATGGTTTAACGGTCTTCTATTTCGATCAAGGATTACAGATCAAAAAGAACGATTCCCTAGTTTATAGCAATAGCGCAAATCTGGATTACAAATACAAGATCTTGAATTATCTCTTGGAACATCCCGATATGGAAGTAACGGTAATCTCTCGCTACAGTGCAGACGAAGCCTTTACAAGTCCTAACTTTGGAGTAATAAGAGGAGAATTCATAAAAGAGGAACTGGTTAGTGCAGGAATCCCTCGAGAGGTTATAGTTATCAAATCAGATATTCAAGATATTCCTTTTGATACTGCCAACACTTACGATAACGGTATAGCCTTTAAATTCAATCCATTAGATACAGAGCGCATAGCACAAATGGCCAATGCGATCCCAAAGAACAAAGTGGTCTACCCAACTTTCACCAATTCTGGGATTCTTGTCAATAAGGAATTGCGTGATATACTGGAAGAAATAAAAGTTGTGCTTGAGGAAAGGCCAGAGATGACCGTGAAGATTGTTGGACACACCGACAATATTGGGAATTATCAAGACAATTATAATCTGGGACTAAAATATGCCAGACAGGTTCGCTGGTTTTTTATTGCCAGAGGAAATATAGATAAGGCTCGTATCATGGCGTTATCAAAAGGAGAATCGGAACCGATAGACTCTAACAACTCCCAACGCGGAAGAGACCTAAACAGACGAATAGAAATTATTTTTAATTAATGGAGGGACTAGCTGACATCTTCGCTAACAATATGTGGTCTGCCTACTTGGAGATCAGTATTTTGATGCTCAGTTCCTTTTTAATTGGTTATTTGGCGAGCTTGCAACTCAATAGTGGTAAATACAAAAAAAACATTAAGAAACTCCGCAAAGAGCTTGATGCAAGCCAGAGTGAGGCTGCAAAGGATATCGATGTGCTCTACACAGAGATCGAACCCAAGATCATAGAGACCATAGAGAGTCGCACCCAACAAGTCGCTGTGGCTCCACCAACAAGAAAGCAAACCGTTGTTACCACGATAACTCCTGAACCAGAAACAGCGACTCCGATCCGCAGCCAACAAGAGGTCGCAGCTAAAGCTAGTGCTACTTATCAGAAGGCACTAGAGAAAAAGGAGCTTAATTTTGACAATTTCGGTTACGCCAGTGCCAGCGAAAAAGACGATCTAACCCAGATCAGTGGTGTTGGACCGTACATAGAACAAAAGCTCAACGAGATCGGTATCTATACTTATGATCAGATCAGTAGGTTCAATTGGGAGGATATTCAAACAGTTACCGAAATGATCGATTTCTTCCCAGGACGCATGGAAAGAGACAATTGGGTCGGTCAAGCGGAGCGACTGAAAAACTACTAGTATGTCTCTATCGACCTTGGATTGGGGGATCATCCTCGCTTTTTTTATTGTTTTTGCGATTATTGGAATAGCCGTTACCAAACGCGCAGGTAAGAATACCCAAGAATTCTTTCTCTCCGGAAGGAATATGCCTTGGTGGCTATTGGGCATATCTATGGTGGCGACCACCTTTTCTGCAGATACGCCAAATCTGGTTACCGATATTGTTAGACAAAACGGGGTTTCTGGAAACTGGGCCTGGTGGGCTTTCCTGATCACGGGAATGCTTACCGTATTTGTTTACGCCAAACTCTGGCGACGATCTAAGGTGGTAACCGATCTCGAATTCTACGAACTGCGTTATAGTGGTAAAGCTGCCGCATTCTTAAGAGGATTCCGAGCCATTTATTTAGGAGTGATCTTCAATGTTTTAATTATGGCCTCTGTATGTTTGGCTGCTATTAAAATAGGAGGTGTCATGTTCGGTTTGGAACCCTGGCAATGTGTACTCTATGCCAGTGTAATCACAGTGATATACAGTACTCTTGGTGGTTTACGAGGTGTGATTTTTACTGACTTTCTGCAGTTTTTAGTTGCTATGGTAGGCTCAATTTGGGCTGCATATTATATCATTAATCTACCAGAGGTCGGTGGATTGGACGCTATGCTTGCGCATCCCAATGTTGCCGATAAACTAAACTTCCTACCAGACTTTAACGATACCGAATCACTAATTGTGCTTTTGTTAATTCCTGTAGCAGTACAATGGTGGAGTGTTTGGTATCCCGGCGCGGAACCAGGTGGAGGTGGTTATATTGCTCAGCGAATGCTGTCTGCCAAAGACGAAAAGAATGCCATAGGCGCTACCCTACTGTTTAATATTACCCATTATGCCCTTAGACCTTGGCCTTGGATTTTGATCGCCTTAGCTTCTTTGGTACTTTATCCGGAACTTACAGATATAGGATCTGCCTTTCCGAATACCGTATTGGGTCACGATCTGGGTTATTCTGCTATGCTGACCAAATTGCCTGCCGGGCTACTTGGTTTGGTATTGGCTTCGCTCATAGCGGCTTTTATGAGCACCATATCTACACATTTAAATTGGGGTTCTTCTTATATCGCCTTGGATTTCTATCAGCGTTTTATAAAACCTGAAGCCTCAGAAAAGGAACTCGTTGGTGTAGGTCGTATATCTACGGTATTGTTGATGGTCATAGCTGCTTGTTTGGCATTGTTCTTGACCGATGCCTACGGAACCTTTAAAATATTACTACAGATAGGTGCCGGCACGGGTTCTATATTTATCATGCGCTGGTTTTGGTGGCGGGTTAATGCTTATTCGGAGATTAGCGGGATGATCGTATCTTTTATTGTTGCAGTTTACTTCGAGTTTGTTCACGAAGAATTCTTTACTCCAATTGCAGATCATTATGTGTTAGTAATTGGTGTGGGAATTACCACACTCACATGGCTGCTCGTTACCCTAATTACTCGCCCAACTGCTACAGATAAACTGGTTGCGTTCTACAATGCCATTACGCCTTATGGTATCGGTTGGAACGGACTAAAACGCAAGGCATCCGAAGCACAAATAAACCTGCGTGAGAGTGGTGATAATTTCACTGCAGATCTGGGCTCTATGCTCTTGGGGATCCTTTTGGTTTACACCTCCCTGTTTGGTTTAGGCTTTGCACTGTACAGCAATCTGCTGGGTGCTTTGATCATGTTTGGTATAGCCGCTGTGGCAGGATTTGGGATATACAGATTCTGGCGCAATAAAAAAGGCACTGCATCTAGCAGCGCCTCTTAATTCTCATTATTTAGAAACGAGTTAATTGTTGTTCAGGATAAGCGGCAGCCCATCTTGTCCAGATCCAATTATGACCATTTTGCTATTTGGAGACTTAGAAAGCTCTAAAGTTGCTTGAATACCCTTTTCCTGCAGGATCTTATCGGTAAGCGAGGCACTTAGAATTCTATTCGCCGCTGCTTTACCCTCTGCTTCTATACGTTGGCGCTCTGCTTCTTTTTCTGCCTTTTCTAATCGGAACTCGTATTCCAAGGACTCTTGTTCTTGTTTTAGCTTACGCTCGATAGCATCCTTGATAGTTGGTGGAAGAGTAACATCTCTAACCAATACACGGTTAAGCTGAATATACTCCTCGTCTAAGATCTTCTTGGTCTCTGCAAAGATCTCGTCTTGGATAGCATCACGCTTGGTAGAATACAATTGCTCCGGAGTATAACGTCCAACTACGGAACGCGCAGCCGAACGTATCGCTGGCTGTACCAATCGAGAGAGGTAGTTCTCCCCTTTTTCGTTATGTAATTTTCCGAGCTGCGACACATCTGGTTGATACAGTACAGAGGCGTCTAATTGAATTTCTAATCCATTAGAGGACAGTACGTCCATGTTCTCTGATACTTCTTGCTGACGCACTTCGTACTTGATCACCTCGTTCCAAGGCATCACAAAATTAAGTCCTTGAGGCATGGCCGGCTTGTTCGGGTCTACACCACCACTTAGCGTTTCGTAGAGTACGCCGGAATAACCTGCTTCTATTCGTACAAAAGATTTAAACAAAAGTATAAGCAGTAGAATAACTGCTATTAGTACGGGGATCCCGAGTTTGGGTAATTTTTCCATGATTTCAATATTATATTAATCCGTTGTATTTTCTGGTAAACCACTCTGCAGCAAGTAGTAAGGCCAGCAAGCCGAGCAGATATTTTAGGGATATTAAAGGTACAACATTTTGCCTACTTTTTTGAACAGGTACAAAGCGTGGATCTTGCAGTAGCGCTGCCTTTAATTCAGCGAGCTGATCTTCGTAATACAACTGCGCTCCGCTACCAGTTGCCAGTGCATTAAGTTTTAAAGCGTTTGGATTGATAAACTGATCCTCTACGCTAAAATCTAATACATTGAACTGACCGCTTCTGGCAATCCCTTGTCCTTCTACAGTAACGGTGAAATCGTAAACACCTGCTGCCAGACCGTTGAGATTGGCTTGGAAATAATTATTTTTTAGCAGCATGGGTAGTCGCTGACTGTTTCCTGAGGAGTTTGTATAGGTTAAATACAGTGATGCTTCCGGATCGAACTGATAATTCTCGTTAAAATACTGGGCCTGGATGCTGATGGCGGCATTGCTGTAATAAAAGGTCTCATAATTCACATTGAGCCTACTACGTCGCTTATTGGAAGATAGGTATTGCACCATATTGGCAACAAGGTCGTCGAATTGCTTAAAGTCTCTATTCTCTACATAAGCATGTGCACGCCATCGCCAAAGGTCTTCAGCATCCCAAACGGCTTCACGGATCCCATCGGACTCAAAACTAAAGAGCATGGGCGATTCTGTGAATATTCCAGATATGGTCTGACTCAGCAGTTCATCATAAGGAACAAAAACATCTAGGCTACCAAATTGGGTCAATAAGGGTGGGTAATTGCTAAAGTCTACAGGATCTAAAGCGAATATGGCATAGTTCCTATTGGTTTCTGCACTAACCAACTCCTCACCTGCCGCACCTAATTTGGCATATTTGAGTTGTACCTCATTGATAAAATCCCAATCCGTTTGCAATCCGGTAATTGTCCATCTGTTCTTTTTCAAGCTCTCTAATTCCTCATACACGGTATTAAAGCGCGAGTCAGGCTGGTACAGAATGACCAATTGATACTCATCTAATTGCCCAACAGCGGCTGTTGGTTCCAAAACAGTGACCTGCCTTTGTTTTAATTGAGTGATCGCTTTCTTTAAGGCTCCCAGATCTGGATGCTGAACTGAAGCCACAATGGCCACTTTGGTGCTCTGATCTATAACCTCTACCGCAAATTGTTGGTAATTGTTGTTGGTGTTTCGCTCCGCTGTTAAAGGTGTCAACTCCGCAGTGTAGCTCTGAATACCCACTTGTTCAGCCTTTAAATAAAGTGTGAGCGTTGTTGCATTGTTTGTACTGTTAAATGTTAAGGGTTGTCGCGAAACCACTTGACTTCCCCTGCGAATAACGAGATTGGTGTTTACACCGCGATCTCCGGTATAGGCCAAAGATAATTCCAAAGGAAATTCATTGTCCTGATAGGCATATCGATTGGCGTTGACACGCGTAATTCGGAGATCCTCGTACTGCGTAGTATCGCCCACAACAAGAGGAAATACAGGATTTTTTAAGCGATTGCCTAAACTGCTATAGTTGCTTCCTAAGGTTTGATTTCCATCGGTCAATAAAACGGTAGTGGTGGCTTGCTTATCGTATATGGCACCAAGGTCACGAAGACCAGTGGCTATATCAGAAGCTGCGCCCTTAAAGTCCAAACTGTCCAAAGGACCAAAGGATTGATCAAACTGATAGGCCTGTACTTTAAATCGTCGCTCTAGTTCAGTATCCGTAACTATATCGTTTAGCAAGCTTTTGACCAAAGAATCTCTGGATAGGCTGCGGATAGAACTAGAATTATCAACCAATACATTTAGTGCTGGCTTTTCGGTGTAATACGATACCTGTTCTATCTTGGGATTTATAAGCAACACCCCTAAACACAGGAGCGTCAAGAATCGTAAAAGCCCGAGTGCCCAGCGCAATTTTGGATTTAAACGACTCTTAAAACCATACATATAAGCAGACACCCCAAGCGCTACTACAGCTACTGCAATAAGATACAAAAGGGTGGTTGCCGACATTAAATGATTTGAGTACTAATTTTTAAGTGAGCATTCCGCCGTCCACATTGAGCACTTGCCCAGTAATATAGGCCGATAGATCACTGGCTAAGAAAACACATGCATTAGCGATATCTTCCGGCTGTCCTCCACGTTTTAAAGGAATTGCATTGCGCCATCCCTGAACGGTATCTGGATCCAACTTAGCGGTCATTTCCGTTTCTATGAATCCTGGGGCGATCACATTACAACGAATAGAGCGCGACCCGAGTTCTAGGGCAACAGACTTACTAAAACCTATAATACCCGCTTTAGAAGCTGCATAATTGGCTTGTCCGGCGTTTCCTTTTACCCCAACTACGGAACTCATATTGATGATGGATCCGTTGCGTTGCTTTAAAAAGGTACGCTGAATAGCTTTGGTCATATTGAAAACAGACTTTAAGTTCACCTCGATCACCTTGTCAAAGTCTTCTTCGCTCATGCGCATCAACAAGTTGTCCTTGGTAATACCAGCATTGTTGATCACTACATCTACCGAGCCAAAATCTTCGAGTACTTGTTTTACCAAGTCCTCACATTGCTGATAGTCAGCAGCATTAGATTGATAAGCTTTTGCTTGTACACCTTTGGCGTTGAGCTCGCTTGCCAAGGCGTTGGCTGCCTCGGCAGAAGAACTGTAAGTGAAAGCAACATTAGCGCCGTGGGCGGCAAATACTTCTGCAATACCTTTTCCTATTCCGCGGCTTCCACCGGTAATGATCGCTGTTTTTCCTTCAAGTAATTTCAAAGTGGTAAATTTTAGTTGGTTGAATGGTAAAGATAAGAAATGAGGTGGCTTTAAATAAAAAGAGACCGTATAAAATTATGGTAATTTACACGGTCTCTTCTTAAAACTTTTAACAGGCTATCCCAGTACTTCTGCGACTTTCTTCCCGATCTCTGCAGGAGAATCCACCACGTGGATCCCACACTGTCGCATGATCTTTTTCTTGGCCTGTGCAGTGTCTTCGCTTCCGCCTACAATAGCTCCAGCGTGCCCCATAGTACGTCCTTTAGGTGCAGTCTCTCCGGCGATAAAACCAACAACCGGTTTATTGCTTCCACTGGCTTGGTACCAGTTAGCGGCATCGGCTTCTAGCTGCCCTCCGATCTCTCCGATCATAACAACACATTTGGTTTCCGGATCGTTGATCAACATTTCTACAGCCTCTTTGGTGGTTGTTCCAATGATAGGATCGCCGCCAATTCCAATGGCTGTGGTGATACCTAGACCTTGGCGCACAACCTGGTCTGCTGCCTCATAAGTAAGTGTTCCTGATTTAGAAACAATGCCTACGTTTCCTTTTTTGAAAACAAAACCTGGCATGATCCCAACTTTGGCTTCGCCCGGAGTGATAACTCCTGGACAGTTTGGTCCTACTAAACGACAATCGCGCTCAGAGATATAATTAGATGCTTTGATCATATCAGCCACAGGGATTCCTTCAGTAATGGTAATGATAACCTTGATCCCAGCATCGGCGGCCTCCATAATGGCATCCGCAGCAAAAGCTGGTGGTACAAAAATGATAGTAGTGTCTGCACCAGTGGCCTTAACGGCTTCTTCTACGGTATTGAAAACCGGACGGTCCAAATGGGTTTGCCCACCTTTACCAGGAGTTACACCTCCGACAACATTGGTGCCGTACTCGATCATTTGCCCGGCGTGGAAAGTTCCTTCGCTTCCGGTGAAACCTTGTACAATTATCTTAGAATCTTTATTGACTAATACGCTCATAAGTAGCTGTGATTTACATTTGATTTTTCGGAGTACAAAAATACACTTTTATCTCCTAAAAAATAAGTGGACTAAACTTTTACTTTGTGGTAAGATTCGGTGGTGTCATCTAGGTCAGTAACCGGCTGACTTACTTGATATCCGCGGTACATTTGGCCATCTTTGATCTCCCAAATAGCTATAAAATGAGCAATGCCCAATTCCTCCTCCGGGTTTTCTATAGTGCGCACATAGTACTTGTAGCGGATTGTCACAAAATTATCGTCTTGCAATAGGTGACTAACTTCAATACGCAGGTCGTGGTAGGTATTTCTGATCTCTCCGAAGAAGCCTTCCAAATCGTCAAAATTCATAATGGTAAGGCCGTCATTACTGTTCCAGATCAAGGTGATCTCCGGATGGAAATAAGTCTTTAATACCGTTGGATCGCCGAGAATATTGGCCTTGTAAAAATTGCGTACTACTGCTTTCGACATCTTATTTGTTTTGTTGTTTGAGTTGTTCCATCAGCGCAGGTATCATTCTAATGGAAGCTATTTCTTTGTATTTCTTTCTGAACTCATCCGCAGGGATTCCAAAATAATGCTTCCCTCCTTCTAAGGATTTACTCACGCCAGCTTTAGCAGAGATAACGGTTTTATCTCCTATGGTAATACCACTGGTAATTCCTACTTGGCCCCAAACCGTAACTTGGTTGCCCATTACCACACAGCCAGCGATACCGGTTTGCGAAGCAATAAGGCAGCGCTCTCCAATCACCGTATCGTGGCCTATATGAACTTGGTTGTCGATCTTGGTGCCTTTCATTATGGTAGTATCGCCGGTAACGCCCTTGTCTATAGTACAAAGTGCACCGAGGTCCACATCGTCTTGAATCACCACCCGGCCGCCACTTAAAAGCTTGTCATAGCCTTCCGGTCTGTTCTTGTAATAGAATGCATCGGCTCCCAAAACAGTTCCGGAGTGTATGGTTACGTTATCTCCAATAACACAGTGATCGTAAATACTCACATTGGCATGAATGACACAATTAGCCCCTATGGTCACATTGTTTCCTATAAAAGCACCAGGCTGAATCTGCGTATCGTGCCCTATGCTTGCTGTAGGAGCAATTAAAGCAGAAGCAGACACAAACGGCATAAAGTGTCTGGTCAAGGTGTTGAAGTCTCTAAATGGATCTTCAGAAACCAGTAAGGCCTTGCCCTCTGGGCAGTCCACTTCTTTATTAATCAAAACCACAGTTGCTGCGGATTCTAATGCTTTATCGTAATACTTCGGATGGTCTACAAAGACTATATCTCCAGGGGTTACCACATGGATCTCGTTCATTCCCTCCACAGGAAAATCGTCGGCACCAACATAAGTTGATCCGATGAGTTCGGCGATCTCTTTAAGTGTATGTGGCTTAGGAAACTTCATAAGTCTAAGATAAAAAAACGCCCCATAATCATGGGACGTTTACAACAGGGAATCTAAATTATTCTTTAATGCGCTCCTGGTAGTTACCTTTTTCGGTATCAACGCGAATCTTGTCGCCTTCATTGATGAATAAGGGAACATTCACTGTGGCACCGGTCTCTACGGTTGCTGGTTTGGTCGCGTTGGTCGCGGTATTTCCTTTAACTCCAGGTTCTGTGGCAGTTACTTCCAAGATCACGTGTGGAGGCATTTCTACAGAGAGCGGCATATTGTCTTCTGAGTTAATGATCACAGTTACCACTTCTCCTTCTTTCATAAGCTCTGGAGTATCTAAAGCGTCTTTCTGAAGTTGGATCTGGGTGTAATCTTCCGTATTCATAAAGTGGAAGGTCTCACCTTCGTTGTACAAATACTGGAATTTGTGGGTTTCTACGCGTACATCTTCGATCTTATGACCGGCAGAGAAAGTATTGTCGATCACTTTTCCTGTGGTAACACTTTTAAGCTTGGTTCTTACAAAGGCAGGGCCTTTCCCTGGCTTAACGTGTAAGAATTCAATGATCTTGTAGATATCGTGGTTGTATTTAATACAAAGTCCTTTGCGGATGTCTGAAGTACTTGCCATATGATTTAATTGCTGAAGTATCCTTTCATGATACCTCGTTTTGAACGTTTTATAAATTCGAGCACCTCGTCGCGTTCTGGGGTGGCTTCCATTTCGGCCTCAATGATCGCAACGGCTTGGGTGTTGTTTAAATTCTTTTGATACAGGATACGGTATATGTTCTGTATTTCGCGGATCTTCTCCGTAGAGAAACCTCTCCTGCGCAATCCCACGGAGTTAATCCCCACATAAGAAAGCGGCTCACGTGCAGCTTTTACATAAGGAGGCACATCTTTACGCACCAAAGATCCTCCGGTAACAAAAGCGTGGTTACCAATGGTACAAAATTGTTGGATGGCAGTCATACCTGCTAACACGACATGATCTCCCACGGTAATATGTCCAGCTAAAGTACTGTTGTTAGAAAAGATACAATTATCACCTACGATACAATCGTGGGCAATATGGCAGTAGGCCATGATCCAGCAGTTCTTTCCGATCACTGTTTTGCCGCGATCTGTAGTACCGCGGTTTACCGTAACGTATTCGCGCAAGGTAGTTCCGTCTCCAATTTCTACGATAGTGTCTTCATCGTTGAATTTGAGATCTTGTGGAATAGCACTAATTACCGCTCCAGGAAAGATATTACAGTTCTTCCCGATACGCGCACCTTCCATGATGGTCACGTTAGAGCCGATCCAAGTTCCCTCGCCTATCACCACATTGTTGTGAATGGTGGTAAAGGGTTCTATCACCACGTTCTTGGCGATCTTGGCCCCGGGATGCACATATGCTAAAGGTTGATTCATTCCGTAGTTATAAGATTGTTATTTGGACTTGACGATCTGTGCCATAAGCTCTGCCTCCGTAGCCAATTTATCTCCTACATAAGCAGATGCCTTCATATGGACAATTCCACGACGGATCGGACTGATCAAATCCAGTTTAAAGATAAGGGTATCTCCCGGGGTAACCTGCTGCTTGAATCGAACATTGTCTATCTTCATAAAAAAGGTCAGGTAATTCTCCGGGTCTGGAACGGTGCTTAAAGCGAGTATACCTCCTGTTTGCGCCATGGCCTCAACAATAAGAACACCAGGCATAACAGGTGCTCCAGGGAAGTGACCTACAAAGAATGGCTCGTTCATGGTCACGTTCTTGAGTCCAACTACATGCGAGTCACTTAACTCTAAAACCTTGTCTACCAATAAGAACGGCGGACGGTGTGGCAACATGGCCATGATCTGGTTTACGTCTTTTACCGGTGGCTTGCTCAGATCGAACTTAGGCACCTTATTGCGACGTTCCATTTTAATGATCTTGGACATTTTCTTTGCAAACTGGGTGTTCACATAATGCCCAGGTTTATTGGCAATGACCTTCCCGCGGATACGAGTCCCTATAAGGGCTAGATCGCCTACTACATCTAGCAGTTTGTGTCTGGCAGCCTCGTTGGGGTGGTGTAAGGTCAGATTATCTAAAATTCCATTAGGCTTAACCGAAATAGAATCTTTACCAAAAGCCTCGCGCAGTTTGTCCATGGTCTTTGGTGACAATTCTTTGTCTACATAAACGATGGCATTGTTCAGGTCTCCACCTTTTATAAGTCCGTGATCTAGAAGCGTTTCTATTTCATGAAGGAAACTAAAGGTTCTAGAGTCCGAAATTTCAGCTTTAAAATCCGAAAGATACTTCATGGTGGCGTTCTGCGTACCTAGGATCTTGGTGCCGAAATCGACCATAGTGGTGATCTGGTACTCATCCGCAGGCATTACTATGATCTCGCTGCCTGTTTCAGGGTCGCTGTAAGAGATCACGTCTTTGACCACGTATTCTTCTCGCATGGCATCCTGCTCCTTAATCCCAGCCTTTTCAATGGCTTCTACAAAGAATTTTGAGGAACCGTCCATAATTGGAGGCTCCGAAGCGTCCAATTCAATGATACAATTATCTACTTCCATACCAACCAAAGCAGCTAATACGTGCTCCGAGGTCTGGATCTTTACACCTAACTTCTCCAAGTTGGTTCCGCGTTGGGTATTGACCACATAGTTGGCGTCTGCCTCTATGGTTGGTGTACCCTCAAGGTCAGCTCTTACAAAGGCGTAGCCGTGATTTTCCGGAGCTGGTTTGAATGTAAGTGTTACGTTTTTTCCAGTGTGTAATCCCACACCTTTAAGCGATACTTCCTTTTCTATGGTGCGTTGTTTGGCGCCAGTTTCACTCATTGTCTTGGTTTTTTTCAATAGCGTTAAAACGATCTATTATTTTAGGAAGATTTTTAAAGTGCACATAGCTCTTATTGTAATCGCCATAATTAAGGGCTGGTGAACCTTGCAACACTTCATTGTCTTTTACATTTCTGCCGATACCACTCTGCGCCTGAATACGCACATTGTTTCCTATTGTTACATGACCAACTATTCCAACCTGGCCACCTATCAAACAGTTCTTGCCTATCTTGGTAGAGCCAGCTACTCCAGACTGGGCAGCGATAGCCGTGTTTTCACCGATCTCGACATTGTGCGCAATTTGGATCTGGTTATCCAATTTAACTCCGCGGCGAATAATGGTAGAACCTAGTGTGGCTCTGTCTATAGTAGTTCCGGCGCCGACATCCACATGATCTTCTATGATCACGTTTCCAGTCTGAGGTACTTTTTGATATTCGCCTTTTTCATTAGGTGTAAAACCGAAACCATCGGCACCAACAATGGCACCTGAATGAATCACACAGTGTTTGCCTATAACTGATTCTGAATAGATCTTAGCCCCGGCAAAGACAACGCAATTATCACCTATCTGTACATTGTCTCCTATATATACGTTGGGATAGATCTTAACGTTGTCACCAATAGAAACATTTTCTCCGAGATACGAGAAAGCTCCCATATAGAGGTTTTCACCATATTTGGCGCTGTCTGCTATGAACACAGGTTGTTCTATTCCTGTCTTGTTCATTTTGACTTGGTTGTAATATTCTAATAAGGTGGAGAACGCTTTATAGGCATCCTCTACACGGATCAAGGTGGTATCTAAGCTGTCTTCGGCTTTAAAATCCTTGTTTACAATAGTGATAGACGCCTGCGTCTTGTATATGTAAGAAGTATACTTCGGATTCGATAAAAAGGTTAAACTCCCTGGAGAGCCTTCCTCGATCTTTGCGAGTTTTGACACTTCTACGTCAGGATTACCTTCTATTTCCCCTTCCAGTATGCCCGCTATTTGCGTTGCTGTGAATTTCATAGTTCTCTAAGTGCTTGTGGAAGAGGCCGCTCGGCTCTGTCTAGTGCGTGGTTTGGGTTGCTCATCCTGCGCTTTCAATTGATGCAAAAATAGAAAAAATTAATAATGTTTTCCTTTGGGATAACACAGATAGTGTTTAGTGACTTCTCTGGTCAAGGCCTTTAAATTTAGTTGATCACTTGCACCAGCCACATCCGTAAGTTTTCCGTTTTTACTCAATAGATTTATATTTTGAGTATCGTTGCGATAGGCCCGATTGGTCACTTGTCCTTCAAACACAAAATAATGGGTCTGATCCATAGGTATACCAAGAGCTTTACTCACCTTTTCTTTGTGTTTGTCAACTTGCGCAGACGTTGGTTTTTTATTCTTGAGTTTTACTTTAGGAAGATCCCTGTCCAAGATCATATTAGACAGTTTGGACAAAATACTATCGCTGTGGTCGCACCACCCTTTCAAAGCCTGTATAATATCGTGGTCGTCCAAACGGGCAAAATGCCTCAGTGCTGTCTGATCAAACACTTCGGATTCTCGTTTTAAAAAGAACATCAGAGGTTCACTGGCTTCTAAACTATCTCCCTGAGCGATCAATTCTTTAGCACGCTGCAAGACACGAATTAGCACTTGCTCTGCTGCTAAACCTGTTTTATGTAGGTAAACCGACCAATACATCAGCCTTCTGGCCACTAAAAACTTCTCGACAGAATAAATAGCTTTGGATTCTACTACCAATTGATCGTTGGCAACATTAAGCATACTTATAAGACGCTCACTATTGATGTTTCCTTCTGAGGCCCCAGTGTAAAAACTGTCGCGCTTAAGGTAGTCCAGACGGTCCATGTCTAACTGTCCAGAGACTAATTGATGTAAGAACTTTCTGGGATAGCTGTCATTGAATATGGAGATAGCCAACGTTAATCTCTCGTTAAAGTTTTTGTTGAGCGCTTCCATAAATTGCAATGAAATCTGCTCGTGATCCACTCCAGTGACAAGACTGTGTTCTAAAGCATGTGAAAAAGGCCCGTGTCCTATATCGTGTAACAAAATGGCCACGTAAAGCGCCTCTTCTTCCTCCTTAGAAATCACAATGTCCTTATAGCGAAGTACTTGTACCGCCTTCTGCATAAGGTGCATGCAGCCTAAAGCGTGGTGAAAGCGCGTGTGATGCGCTCCGGGAAAAACCAAATACGACATACCCATCTGCGTAATTCTGCGCAAGCGTTGAAAATAGGTATGCTCTATCAGGTCAAAGACCAACGCATTTGGGATGGTAATAAATCCGTAAATTGGATCGTTAAAGAGAGTAAGTTTCTTACGGGTATTCAAACCTTTCAATTAAGCCTCAAAAGCAAAGATACATATATGAGTGACATAAAAGTACTGTGGGTCGACGATGAGATCGATTTACTTAAACCTCACATTCTTTTTCTGGAACAAAAAAACTATGCTGTGACAACAGCCCAAAGTGGTACGGAAGCTTTGGAAGAGATAGACAAGCAGCAATTCGACATTGTCTTTTTAGACGAGAACATGCCTGGCCTGACAGGGCTGGAGACGCTTGCAGAGATCAAAGAGAAGCAAGCTACGCTTCCAGTTGTTATGATTACCAAGAGTGAAGAAGAATATATTATGGAAGAGGCCATTGGCGCTAAGATTGCCGATTATCTCATCAAACCAGTGAATCCAAATCAGATTCTACTCAGCCTTAAAAAGAATCTAGATCACAGTCGTCTGGTCTCTGAGAAGACCACTTCTGACTATCAACAAGAATTTAGAAAGATCGCTATGGACCTCTCTATGGTTAATTCGCATCAGGAGTGGGTAGATCTTTATCAGCGTTTGATCTATTGGGAATTACAATTAGAGGATATAGAAGATTCCGGCATGTTCGAGATTTTAGAATCGCAAAAGATCGAGGCCAACACCCAGTTCTGCAAATTTATCGACAAACACTATCCGGATTGGTTCAACAATACAGATCAGGCCCCAATGATGTCTCACAACTTATTTAAAGACTGGATTCAGCCTGAATTGGGGGATAAACCGACACTTTTGGTAGTAGTAGACAACTTGCGCTACGACCAATGGAAGGCTTTTGAACCGATTGTTTCTAATGCGTATAAAAAAGAAAAGGAAAAGGCCTTTTACAGCATCTTACCTACTGCTACACAATACGCGCGAAACGCCATATTTTCTGGATTAATGCCGAGTGAGATGGAGCGCCTACACAAGGACTGGTGGCTCAACGATACCGATGAGGGTGGAAAGAACATGCACGAGCACGATTTCCTTGGAGCTCAATTGAATCGTTTAGGGCTAGATATCAAGTGGGAATACCATAAGATCTCCAGTTTAAAACAAGGCAAACGCTTGGTAGATAATTTTAGATCGCAAAAGAACAACGATCTCACCGTGGTGGTGTACAATTTTGTGGATATGCTTTCGCATTCTAAAACAGAAATGGAAGTAATTAAAGAGTTGGCATCTAATGACAAGTCATATCGTTCATTGACGCAGAGCTGGTTTAAGAACAGCCCGCTGTTGGAGATTATTCAACAGGCAGCACAAATGGGCTTTAAACTGATAATCACTACAGATCACGGTACCATTAATGTAAAGACCCCTTCTAAGGTAATTGGCGATAAGAATACCAGTTTGAACTTGCGTTACAAAACGGGAAGAAGTTTAACCTATGAGGATAAAGATGTCTTGGCGGCTAAAGACCCAAAGTCCGTTCACCTACCGGCAATTAATATGAGTAGTTCGTTCATCTTTGCCAAGGGCGATTTATTTTTTGCTTATCCCAACAACTACAACCATTATGTAAGCTATTACAGAAATACCTACCAGCACGGCGGTGTGTCTCTGGAAGAGATGATCATTCCGTTTGCGGTATTGAATCCGCGATAAAATCATCTTGTTTTTGCTTGTTGAGGTTTCGTATAAAATAAGACGGCTGTATCCCTGTTCTAGAATAGAATGCCTTTGAGAACGATTGAGCATTACCAAAGCCCACCTCTTCTGCAATGGCTTTTATGGTGTATTTTCTAAAGCGCGGATTATTCTTGAGCTGATCTACGGCATAAGCTATTCGCAATTCGCTGATGTATTGAGAGAAGTTTTTATCCTTTTTAAGGTTGACGACCTTCGATAAATAGGACGAATTGGTATTAAAACGCTTGGCCACACTCTGTAAGGAAGTATCTTTTCTGGTGAACTGATGTTTGCTTTCAAAGCGCTCCAGTTTTTGGAGTATGTCTTTTACTATGGCGGCAGAGATATCGTTTCTCCTGTGGTCTGTCTTTAGTTCTTGTTGATCTTCTAAGCCGTTTTTTATCAACGCTTGAAAGCGCTTTTTATATTGGTTTTGTTTCCAGAAATAATAAAATCCAGCCCCCAGGCTTAGGAACAACAAGCCAACTGTAAAAAGTTGTTTGCGCTTCTCTTTAACTTGCTCCCATTCCAACTGAGCGATAAGTTTCTCCTTTTCGGCTAAGAGTAAGGGGGTTTCGAAATCATCTATTAATCCCCTATTAATCTTTTTGTATGAATGCTTAAAAAGACTATCGACAATGAGCAGTTTATTCAAAATTTTCACTTGTGAAAATTTATCTCCTTTCTCTTTATAAATTCTATATAATTCAGTTAAGAAAGGTCTTTGTGAGGGGACTATGTGTGGCTCAATGTCAAATAAACTATCTGCGATTAAAAGGTACTCTAAACCTTCGTTAGTATTACCCATTTTTAATGAATTCATGCCCAAATAATAGTAAGAATTCAACTTGCTGTTTATTAGATCTAAACTAGGCATATACTTCGCAAGCGTATCAAATGATTTTTTATAATTTCCCCGGTAATATTCAATTTCCGCACTTCTTCTTTTAAGTGAAATCGACTTATCTTCATCTTTTAACTCCTTAATAATTTCTTCTGATATTGAAGATAAATGAAGTGCTTTCTCGTATTCCTTATTCAAAACGTAAGAAGTAATTAAGGAGCTCAATGCATCTAATTTGTCACTAAGGTACTGTCTTCTCAAAACAAGTTGATTAATTTTAAAGCCTGGGCGAGAAGATGATTTTAGGCTTTTTTCATAATCTAGAGTATCGATAAATCTGATGAGGTTTTTACTTAGATCAATACCTCGTAAGGGACTTGACCATCTTGAGGTTATGTCAATAATACATTTTCTGATATATAATTCGTGAATGACATTATTTTGAGAAATAGCATACTCTTGCGCTTTTGCATAATTCTCTAATGCGTCACTGTATAGTCTTTTGTTCGCTAAGTATGAGGCTTTAAGTAAATATCCAATACCGGGATATGTTTTATGATTAAGATTCTTGGTTAATCTAATAATCGAATCAGCATATATCAAAGAAGTGTCATTCGAAAAAGATCTAGAAATTCGATCATATGCTCGTGCAATAACAATTGTATCATTATTTGTTTTCCCAAATTTCAAGTACAATTTCGATGCTTCTTTTACTAAATCGTTGTTTTCAGTGCTATCGATTACTACTAATAATTCTTCATCCGTAAGCTCCTCAAGATTCAAATCTGGAGTTTGAGAATTCACCAAATTGAAAAAAGATAAAAACAAAACGACAAATAAGATGTACTTCATAGTCTAGTATAGTTTCATTGAAACTAGTTTAAAATTTCATCCCAGAAAATTGTGAATAGTGTAAATTCATAAATCTGTATTGTTTTTAAGTAGTCAATCTATACAAACTATAGCAATAGAATCTTCTATTCATAAATCTGTACAGTTATCATTTTTATGGCTGACATTTTGATCATAGGTTTGAACTGCGATGAAAAAGTGTCGTCTTGCATTTTAGTACTAATAGGGGAGTAACTACGAACGCGGCATTTTCTTCATCGCATTTTTTATTAAATTTGCTTATAAACGATTTGATTGTAACCTGTTGATAATCAGAGGCTATATATATTAGCCGTAATAGTGAATTCCATTTTTCTTACAGCAGGTTACATTTAATCGATAAAATTTTGATATAATCGATTATTTATTACATTTGTAAAGTTCGTAAATAGCAAATGACAGATTTTACGTACAGTTTAGAAGATGTTACCGCAGTTGCCAAACAAGTAATGGTGCAACTTAAAGGCCGGATCGTACTGTTGTACGGTGAGCTTGGAGTAGGAAAGACTACCCTGTTGAAGGCTTTAATGAAGGAGTTGGGGGTTGAGGACCAAATTAGCAGTCCTACCTATGCATTGGTTCACGAATATTCGTCCAAATTAGGTCCGATATACCACTTTGATTGTTATCGGCTAAAATCCGCTGAAGATGCAGAAATGCTAGGTTTCACGGAATATTTAGACAGTGGTAATTGGGTCTTTGTTGAATGGCCGGAAAAGGTGGAACATCTATTAGATCAAGAAAGGAACATTTTACGGTTTAGCCGTAATACAGATAATACAAGAACCCTAAATCTAAAAAGTGAACAAACGATCAAGGAACCTACTTAAGTAAGCGATCATTTGTAGGACAAAAAAATACATAGCTGATTTTTCGTGCGAAATTGCCGTCATTTGGCTTAGCTAGACTGCTATAAAAAAGTATAACCGACTAAGTTAAGGTGATAATAGTTCGAAAACTTCTGTTTTAATGGGCTAGGTTTGTACTATTAACCTCACAAAAAAACAGTAAATGAAAGCTACAAAGTATTTATTGATCGTTGCATTATTTGGGTTTGGTCTAATGACCTCTTGTACACCTGAAAGTATCGAAGATGAGCAAACCGAACAACAAGTCGACAATACACTCAAGCCACCAGCAAACGGATAAAAAGTCCCTTTTGATCGGAGGTGTAATAGTAATATTGATTGCTATTGTTCCATTCATCTTTTATTCATACAAGAATTTCCCAGCCGATTCACAGGTCTGGGAAACTTCTTTTTTTAGTATTGAAACAGGATTTCCTAACTGGTTCGCTTACGCGTGGTATTTAGTTGGAAAAATTGTTCCATTATATCTGCTATTATTGTGGTTTTTCACCTGTAAGCACTGGTGGCATTGGATTATTTTAGTCCCAATTGCAATGTATTCTTTTCAACTATGGTCATTGATTTGGGAAAGTTCCGGTAAACCCATAGATGAATTGGAGTTAGCTTATATAATTCCATTGATGGCGGTCATCGTGCCTTCAGTTTATCTAATTCGAGCTAAACTATTCAATTCCATCCGCGGAAATGATTTAAAGTCATTCGAAGAAGAACTTGCTCAAGAAAAAACACTTTGGGGTCAAATCAAAGACCTTTTCCGCTAAGAGTCCCTTATTTGGAACTTGCTTTATATTTATCGTATCTTGGGTTAGACTAAACACCCAATCATGGCTGAGCAGCTATCGCCCTTTACCAAGGCGGAACTTTTACCACAAGAAGAAAAATTGGAGATTGCCCAAGAACACGGCGAGCTTTTTATTGGTATCCCCAAGGAGGTTTACTTCCAAGAACGCAGAATTTGCTTAACTCCAGACGCTGTAGGAGCACTCGTCTCCAACGGTCATAAAGTACTTATAGAATCTAATGCCGGTGCTCAAGCCAGTTTTTCTGACAAAGACTATTCAGAAGCTGGTGCAATAATTACCACAGACACAAAGAAGGTGTTTGGCTGTCCTATCATTTTAAAAGTAGAGCCCCCTACTCTAGATGAGCTCGAAATGATCAACCCAAACACAACCATCATCTCGGCGCTTCAGCTTAAAACACAACAGGCAAGTTATTTCAGGGCCTTAGCTAAAAAGAAGATAACTGCCCTGGCATTTGAATTTATCAAAGATCAGGATGGAGCATATCCCGCCGTAAGGGCTTTAAGCGAGATAGCTGGTACAGCCTCTGTTTTGATAGCCTCAGAAATTATGGCCAACGACAAACAAGGCAACGGAATGATGTTCGGCAACATCAGTGGTGTGCCCCCTGTAGAAGTTGTTGTTATTGGAGCTGGTACTGTTGGTGAATTTGCCGCTCGATCTGCCATTGGGCTCGGTGCCAACGTAAAAGTGTTCGATAATTCACTAACGCGTTTAAGACTCTTACAGACCAATTTAGGACGCACCTTATACACATCTACAGTGCAACCAAAGTATTTGCTTAAGGCGCTCAAACGCTGCGATGTAGCTATTGGTGCGGTACGTGGAAAGAACCGATCTCCTGTGGTTGTGAACAGAGATATGGTGGCGGCCATGAAAAAAGGGGCTGTAATCATTGATGTGAGCATAGACATGGGAGGCTGCTTTGAGACCAGTGAGGTTACCAATCACGATAAACCCACAGTGATACAAGAAGGGGTGATCCATTACGGTGTACCGAATATTCCAGCCAGATATCCAAAAACATCTTCTATAAGCATCAGTAACATATTCACGCCCTACCTCTTGCAAATGGGTGAATGCGGGGGACTAGAAAATGCCATCCGCTTTGATTCCGGATTAAAAAATGGGTTGTATTTTTACCGTGGTATTTTAACCAATAAGTCTGTTGCAGACTGGTTTGACATGAAATACAGCGATATAAATCTTCTTATCTTTTAATATGACCCGTGTAAAACGCTTTGCCTACTTTTTTGGAGGATTCAGCGTAGGTGTTTTTCTGCTGATGTTTTTCTTAGGCGGAAAGAATGCCTCTTGCGCTTATGGACCAAATGCCCGTGTGCTAAAGAATATTCGCATTAAACATCCTGAAATTAGTGCAACTGCACTACAAGGCATGAGTAACCATGGCTTAGACACTACAGTGGTGAGTCAGTTCTTGCGAAACGGAAAAGTGCTCTTTCGCGACAGCAATATCAAAATAAACGACAGCTGTAAGCAGTATGCGATCCGCGGTCGAGCCAAGGACGATCAGCGTTATTTAATGCAAGTAAAGAATTGTGATTCTACGGCCTTTATTACAAATTTCACGAAATACGCAGATAATTAAAGTTTTCTACGCTGCTTCTCCCCTTTCAGTAAGGAAAGTTCTCTCGAGGTTTGACCAGCAACAGAAGTGTTCTCCTCTGCCCTGCGGATCAAATAAGGCATAACATCTTTTACCGGTCCAAAAGGAATATACTTGGCTACGTTATAGCCGGCAGCTGCAAGGTTGTAAGAAATATGATCACTCATGCCAAACAACTGTCCAAACCACACTCTTGAGTCGTTCTTTGCTATACCGTATTGCTGCATAAGTTCCATGGCTAAATAGCAACTCTCTTCGTTATGAGAGCCGATAAAGACTGCAATATCATCCAGGTTTTGCAAAATGTATCGCAGCGTATCATTAAAAGTAGCATCTGTTTGTGCCTTGCTGGCACAAATTGGACTTGGATAAGCTAGTTCTTCAGCACGATCGTTCTCTTTTTCCATATAGGCGCCTCGCACAATTTTAAAGGCCAACTTGTATCCTTTAGCCCGAGCCTCTAAATGCAATTCCTTTAAATAATCTAAGCGGTCCCAGCGATAGCACTGTAGGGTGTTGAATATGAGTGGTTTCTCCTTATTGTATTTCTGCATCATTTGAGTCACCAACTCATCCGCAGCATCTTGCATCCAAGATTCTTCTCCATCAATAAGCAAGGCTACATCATGTGCTACAGCTTTTTGGCAGGCCGACTCGTAACGCGTAACTATGGCCTCCCACTCAGCTTGCTCTTCTACACTTAAAGCATCGCCGGCAGACTTTTTTTGCCAGATCTTAAAGCGTCCTAATCCTGTCGGCTTGAAAACAGAGAACGGCATAGCGTCCTTCTCATCCGCGAATACTGTGAGTTCATTTACCTTCGCCAAAGTCTTATCGAACTGTTCTTGGGTCTCCTTACCTTCAACAGAATAATCCAATACCGCATGAACACCCGCTTCATAGAGCTTGTCTACAGTAGGCAGACAGTCCTCTTCATTTACGCCTCCGCAGAAATGATCGAACACCGTAGAGCGTATCAGCCCTTCAACTGGCAGGTTGATGTTCAGCGCAAATTTTGTGGCTGCTGTACCAATTTTTACAAGCGGCTCACTCGCAATCATTTTAAACAAGAAATACGCGCGCTCCAATTCGGAATCGGACTTAAGAGCGAAAGCTACTTCGGTATTCTCAAAGATCTTTTCGGTAGGCATATTTATAAAATTTCGACTTACAAATATAATTAGAATTGACGGCTATTTGCCGGAAAACCGCTAATTTGGCAGTAAAGAAAAAACAGGATGCAAGCCATTACATCAGGAGCCGCTCCCATCTATTTCAGCCAACAGATTTACAGTGAAATATCGGCATATTTAGCCCAAAACAATCCAAGCTCTGTGGTTATCTTAACAGATGATAATACCTATGCAGATTGCCTACCTTTAATGTTGGATGAACTGGAATTTGAAACTGAACCCAACATTCTGGTCATGCCAGCAGGCGAGGCTTTTAAAACTATGGAAGTGACGGTATCTATTATCGATGAACTTTCTAACCTGCTGACAGACAGAAAGGCACTGATGATCAATTTAGGGGGAGGCGTGGTCACTGACTTAGGTGGCTTTGTGGCCTCTATCTACAAGCGAGGTATAACGTATATTAATTTGCCTACTTCCCTACTCGCTATGGTCGATGCTTCTGTTGGAGGAAAGACCGGAGTAGATCACGGAATGCTTAAAAATCAGATTGGAGTTATAAATAATGGTGTTATGGTTGGTGTAGATATAAATTATCTGGCCACCTTACCCGAAAGACAAATGCGATCTGGATTTGCAGAGATCATAAAACACGGCTTGATCTCCAATGACGACTATTGGAGCTCTGTGCTAAACTTTGATCCGCAGACCTTAGAGGGCCTCGATACCCTTATTCGCGATTCCGTTGTAATAAAAAATGAAGTGGTAAAACAAGACCCAACCGAAAAAGGATTACGCAAGATCTTGAATTTTGGTCACACACTTGGGCATGCCATAGAAACTTACTCGTTAGAAAGTGACACCATGGAAGATCTGCTGCATGGAGAAGCCATTGCCATAGGTTTGGTAATGGAAACCTTTCTATCTAAAGAGCGATTCGGATTTCCTGATCAGGAGCTTCAAAAACTAAAATCGATCGTAAAGAGTTATTACCCCAAAGTGGCTTTTGACCAGGCGGCCATTGAAGAAATTCAAGGCTATATGTTACACGACAAAAAGAATGTAAAAGGACAGGTTAATTTTGTGTTATTGCGTGATATAGGGCAGCCTGAATTTGATCAAATTGTCGACAACGAACTGATTAACAGAGCTTTCGACTTTTACACGAAAGAAATGTAAAGTTTTAGATTTCGGTTTGGACTATTATTTTTTTAGCTACCTTTAAAGATATATGAATCTCCAATGTCATGAAACGGGTTATAGTCGATATCAAAAAACTAACACCAGAAATTCTCTCCCTTTTGGTGGAACGCTATCCTGACGGATACGACGATGATCACATCATCACCTTTAAAAACATGCATAATGATACCATAGAAGCAGTAGAGGTGCGTACCGAAGATACAGTCTACTTGGTCAAAGTTAGCGCACGCTTAGCCAGTGCTATGGCCGATTTTGAAGAAGATGACGATGACTCCACGACTGACAACAACACAACAGAAGATGTCGCACTACCTGCGGCAGAAACGGAAGATCAAGACTAAAGTTCGTTGAAAATAGTATGCATCAGACGTTTTTTGTCGTTGATGCTTTCTTCTAAGGAGATCATGGTTTCTGTTCTCATAACTCCCTCAATATCATCGAGCTTAAAGATGACATCTTTGGCATGCAAAGTGTCTCTAGCACGAAGTTTACAGAAGATGTTGAACTTTCCTGTTGTGATATGTGCGACAGTTACATATGGAATTTCATGAATTCGCTCTAACACGAATTGTGTCTGAGAAGTGTTGTGAAGAAATACTCCCACATACGCGATAAACGAGTACCCTAACTTGGTATAATCTAAGGTTAAAGAAGAACCAGTAATGATCCCTGCCTCTTCCATCTTTTTTACTCTTACGTGTACAGTACCTGCGGAGATCAACAATTTCTTAGCAATATCCGTAAAAGGCACACGAGTGTTTTGTATTAGGATGTCCAGGATCTGATGATCTACGTCGTCAAGTTTGAATTTAGCCATAATAGCAACTGATAGGTGTTAAACAACAATCTCATTACAAAATTATGAGAAAAATAGGCGAAATCACAGATTTTATTGAAGATTTTTTAAAGACTGTACTTTTTTTGTACATAATCGTCAATAAATGAGGACCAGTGGTCTTTATTCAAACGTTTGAGTAAGCTACTCAGTTCACCACCATCCGCATAACGATGGGCATAAAGCCTAGGAGTTTCCTCCTTAGGTAATAGCTGCGGTATAAATCGCAAACGATCTTTTTCAACAACTTCTTTGTATTGAAACTGCAGGTCTTTATTATGGGCAGAAGATCCTGGCAAGCCACCTTTAACTACGATATCACAATAGTTGACTGTGTTCTCTGGCAATTCCAGATAAGCCGACAATACTTCATCCGCTGGGGGCAACTCATCATGTACAAGCAAACTATCAAACAAGATCTTATATGCACATTGAATTAAGGCTGCGGTGTTGTTTCGCTGATAATCCAATTGATATTGACCCGCTTCGAATAAAATGGTTGGGACACCAGTAGCAGTAAAGGTGTCGCCTACACAGTTTAAATTAAAGCTATCATCGTATCGACCTATTTGTTTACCTAGCTCCTCGTGCAACTTATTGGTAATGCGATTAATTAGAGCCATAGCTTTTAGTCGCGCTGGGGTAATGGTTCTATCCGTATCGGCCGCAGGCGCCAAAAAAGACAAAACCGCAGGATTCTCTGTCCCAGTTAGGCCGTAGATACTGCGCTGTCCGTGTAAATTCAAACAGAGGTTTGGTTTAAACGCAGTGAACGCATCTGACAAGATCTTGCTTTCTGGCTGCGTCAGGGCCTGAGCGTCGCGATTCAGATCGACCTCGTTGGCATTCTCACGCGTAAAACGCTCAGAACCGTCGGGGTTAAGCATTGGAATAGCAAGTATCGTCAAACTTTCAAACAACTCCTTAGTTTTTGGATCAGACTCAAGAGCTAGGAAGTAATTTAATAATGCTTTTGTGGTAGTCGATTCGTTACCGTGCATTTGTGACCAACAAAGCACTTTAAAACTACCACGTCCAAATCTTAGAGCCTGTACGGGTCTGTTCTCAACAGATAGCCCTAGCTCTTCTAAAGTAAAAAGATCGGAAGCAGCTAATCGATTTAAAACTGGTGTAATGGTCCGTAATGGTAGGTAACGATTGGTTAGGTTCACTGTAGAGACAAACTATGTTGTTACAAATGTAAACAATCGATAATTTACAAATGTAAACAAAAAAATGAATGCAATTAGTTACAAATGTAAACGCTTCAATGTCCTGTGATACCGCGTTATAGAGAAAAGTAATTAATACAATATAATTGATAACTATATTATTTATTTTCAATAGTTTATAATGTTTTATATCTACTATTAGTTTAGTTAAAATACGTCTAATTTTGTTAAAACTGTAGCCCCATAATCCTTATTACGTTACATTTGTAACATACTTTGTTCTCATGGTAAACACAGAAGCCTTTTCTAAGCGTTTAAAGCAGGTCATGGACTTTTACGGTCTTAGCTCGGCAGCATTTGCAGAGACCATTGGTGTGAACAGATCTAGTATCTCTCACCTACTTTCTGGAAGAAATAAACCCAGTTTGGATTTTGTGATCAAAGTAGTCGAATCTTTTGAGGAAGTTGAACTCTATTGGTTGCTCAATGGTAAAGGCGAATTTCCAAAAGCCGGTGCAACCTCTTATATAGAAGAAAAACCTGAAATTGAACAAACCGAAATTGAGCCAGAGAAAAAGCAAGAGCAACAAATGGCCAACGATTCTGCAATTGAACAAATCATAATCTTTTACAAGGACGGAAGTTTTAAGAAATACCGCCCCAATTAAGCGGCATTTTCACGAAATTTGTAAAGTGAAAAAGATACTCCTACTCGGTGCTATATTTTTAAGTTTAATTGCTTGTCAGGAGCCAGAGCGTAATTGTGCCGACTTCAAAACAGGAACCTTTACTTTTGAGGAGTTCGTTAATGGGGAGCTCAAGCAGACCACCTTTGTACGTAACGATTCTATCGAGATCGATTATTACGACGAGAAGATAGATACTTTTAGTATCCGTTGGATCAACGACTGTGAGTACGTAATGAAAAATTTACGTCCTAAGAATCAAGCCGAAGAACGCCCGGTCCACTTTAAGATCTTAAAAACAGAAGGAAGTAACTACACTTTCGAATACGCAATGGTGATTAAAAAGAATAAAGCTAGCAAACGATATGTGCGGCAAGGCACTGCTACGAAAGTTAGCGAAGCCACTACTAGAACAAAGTAGTCTGCCCTTCTTCTCCAGAATCGTCTTTTGAGTCTTCCGGAGTGGCATCTGTTTCTTTCGAGTCACCTTCAGCTTCTTGAGCCGTACTTATATCTTGCTCATCCACTACTTCCATGTCTTCTGCTGGTAAGGCTTCTGGAGCCTCATACGGCAACGGTTCCATTGCATTGATCTCTAAGACCTTGTCTTTGGTGAGCTGGTTGCCCATAGCACTGATTCCCTTGACCGCTATGAATTCTTCCAGGTTGATCACCAAGTTATCTTTTCTGTCCTTTCCGCGCTTTTTGGCAAATACCACCTCAGCCTGTGGGCGATAGTCTGTAAATATGCATTCTAATTGAGAATCACTGTGGTCGCCTATTACGCTCTCTTCTTTGTCTGGATTTTCTATCAAGAAGCGTTTTACGTAATAGAGTTCCTTGCTTCCCTCCCAGTATATAGCTGTGAGCGGTTTCTTCGGATCCCATTTCTCCAGTACGATCATATCGCTGTCGAAATGTAAGGTCATCTCTGGAATAACCGTTTTGACCATTCCGGACTGATTGATGATAAGCAAGCGATCTTCACTTCTAAAATCGCCCAAGAAATCTCCTCGGCCATCTACATTCAAGCGTTGCACAGTATCGTCAAACCATATCTTACGGGGCTTAAGTGTAGACAAGCCCTTTTCTTTAAGCTCAATGCGCTTTACAGGATACTTGGTCACAATATTTCCTTTGGAATTGCGACCCTTAACTAGCTGATCGGCAAAATCCAGATCGAACTTGAGTTTCTTTATGCTGCCGGATTGGCGTAAAAGCACGGTAACTAGCTCTGCTTCTCCATTGGGATTCGCTGTAAAATACAGTACTTTACTGCCTTTATTGCCTGCTGTAAGATCGTAGTGTTTGTCTCTTGTCATTGCAGTAACGGCAAATCGCTTGACATAAGTGGCTCCACGAGTCCCGTCTTTATAGATCATGTTATAGATGGTGCGCTTGTCTTTCTTTTTAAAGACAGCAACATGAATGATCCCTTTGCCAACAAAGATCTTGTTGTCCACCTTGGTCACCATCATTTGACCGTCTTGTGTAAAGACAATGATATCGTCTATGTCGGAACAATCGGTAACGTATTCGTCTCGGCGCAAAGAAGTCCCAATAAAACCTTCCTCTCTGTTTACATAAAGTTTGGTGTTCCTAATTACTACCTTGGTGGCTTCTATATCTTCAAAGACACGGATCTCAGTTTTACGCTCCTTACCTGCTGCATAGGTTTTCTTTAATCGCTTAAAATAATCTATCGCATACTCGATCAGGTGTGCTAGATGGTGTTTCACCTCTGCGATCTGCTCTTCTAAGGCCTCAATCTTTTGTTGGGCCTTGTCAATATCGAATTTTGAAATCCTCTTAATTCGGATCTCTGTCAAACGCGTAATATCCTCTGTGGTAACCGCGCGCTTCAAATGTTTGATATGAGGCTTAAGCCCCTTGTCGATAGCAGTAATGACACCGTCCCAGGTTTCTTCTTCCTCTATGTCGCGATAAATACGATTTTCAATGAAGATCCGCTCCAAGGAGGCAAAATGCCACTGCTCTTCTAATTCTCCCAATTGGATCTCCAGTTCACTCTTAAGCAGCTCTACAGTGCGATCCGTTGAACTTCTGAGCATTTCAGAGACACCTATAAAAAGCGGTTTGTTGTCTTCGATAACACAGCCTAAAGGAGAAATAGAGGTCTCGCAATTGGTAAAGGCATACAAGGCATCAATGGTCTTATCTGGAGAAATACCACTTGGTAGATGCACCAAGATCTCTACATCTGCGGCAGTGTTGTCCTCGATCTTCTTGATCTTGATCTTGCCTTTGTCATTGGCTTTTAAGATCGAATCAATGAGTGAGCTCGTCGTCGTGCCAAAAGGGATCTCGGTAATGACAAGTGTATTTTTATCGTATTGGCTGATACGCGCTCTACTGCGGATCTTACCTCCGCGTAAACCGTCGTTATAGTTTGTAAAATCAGCAATACCGCCCGTTGGAAAATCCGGGAGTATCGTAAAGCGTTTACCTTGCAAGTGCTTTATAGAGGCATCGATAAGCTCTACAAAGTTGTGCGGCATTATCTTGGTTGAAAGACCAACGGCAATACCCTCTGCTCCCTGGGCCAAAAGCAATGGGAATTTTACAGGAAGGTGAATTGGCTCTTTCTTTCGGCCGTCGTACGAGGATTGCCAATCGGTGGTCTTTGGGTTGTAGACAACATCTAAGGCGAACTTAGACAACCTCGCCTCGATATAACGAGAAGCCGCTGCTCTATCTCCAGTTAGTATGTTTCCCCAGTTTCCTTGCGTGTCAATAAGCAGATCCTTCTGACCTATTTGTACCATAGCATCCGCTATAGAGGCATCCCCGTGTGGGTGGTACTGCATGGTATGCCCAACAATATTTGCTACTTTGTTGTAGCGTCCGTCATCCAAATCCTTTAGGGAATGCATGATCCGACGCTGCACAGGTTTAAAACCATCTTCAATGGCAGGAACAGCACGTTCTAAGATCACATAAGAGGCGTAATCCAAGAACCAATCCTGGTACATTCCTGTTACCTTGGTGATGGTATCTTGAGAATCTTCTGGGTTTAATTCGTCTGAATTCAAAGGAGTTTGATCGCTCATAGTCTGTCTACGCGTGTTAAGGCTCTAGTCCTCTACACGGTCCAATTCAACCTTTAGGTTATTGATAATAAATTCTTGTCGGTCCGGGGTATTCTTGCCCATATAGAAATTCAGCAGCGACTCTATGGACATGGCCTTGTCAAGCATCACAGGATCTAAACGAATATCATTGCCTATAAAATGCTTGAACTCATCCGGAGAGATCTCCCCCAATCCCTTGAATCGTGTGATCTCTGGCTTGGGCTTGAGTTTTTCTATGGCATCTATCCGCTCCTGTTCCGAATAACAGTAGATGGTCTCTTTTTTGTTTCGCACTCTAAAAAGTGGGGTTTGTAGAATGTAGAGATGCCCTTCTTTGATCAGCTCAGGAAAGAACTGCAAAAAGAAAGTGATAAGTAGCAAACGAATATGCATCCCATCCACATCGGCATCCGTAGCAATTACAATGTTATTGTATCTTAAGTCTTCTAGTGACTCTTCTATGTTGAGTGCAGCTTGCAAGAGGTTGAACTCTTCGTTCTCGTAAACGATCTTCTTGCTCATCCCGTAAGAGTTCAGAGGCTTTCCTCTAAGTGAGAATACTGCTTGGGTGTTCACATCACGACTCTTGGTGATACTACCACTTGCAGAATCTCCCTCCGTAATAAACAACGTTGATTCCAAACGACGATCGTTCTTCATATCACCTAAATGCACACGGCAGTCGCGAAGCTTTTTGTTGTGAAGACTCGCTTTCTTTGCCCGTTCCTTAGCCAATTTGCGAATACCAGAAAGTTCCTTGCGCTCGCGTTCGGCTTGCATGATCTTGCGTTGCAGCTTTTCTGCCGTCTCTGAATTCTTGTGTAAGAAGTTGTCAACTTGAGTTTTGACAAAATCGTTGATATACGTTCTTACAGTAGGCAAACCGTCTCCCATTTCTGTAGAACCTAGCTTGGTCTTGGTCTGTGACTCAAAAACAGGTTCCATCACTTTCACGCTAATGGCTGCTACTATCGACTTTCGAATATCACTGGCGTCGTAGTTCTTGCCGTAGAACTCACGAACAGTTTTTACAACTGCCTCACGAAAAGCAGCTTGGTGCGTCCCTCCTTGGGTAGTATTCTGCCCGTTGACAAAGGAGTGATACTCTTCGCTATATTGTGTTTTGGAATGAGTTATGGCCACCTCAATATCATCACCGCGCAAATGGATGATAGGATACAGCATATCCTCCTTATTCATATTATCCTCCAACAGATCCTTTAGACCATTGGCAGAATGATACTTTTCTCCATTGAAATCAATAGTAAGTCCAGGGTTGAGATACACATAGTTCTTGAGCATCTTGGCCACATACTCCGAACGGTACTTGTAGTTTTTAAAGATCTCCGGATCGGGTACAAAGCTCACCTTGGTACCTTTCCTGCGGGAAGTGTCTTCCACTGGTAGGTCTTCCACCAACTCGCCGTATGCAAAAGTGGCGGCTTTGATCTGCTGGTCTCTAACAGATTCGACACGAAAACTAGTAGATAAGGCATTTACGGCTTTGGTACCTACACCGTTCAAACCTACAGATTTTTTAAAGGCTCTGGAGTCGTATTTACCTCCAGTGTTCATTTTAGAAACCACGTCCACTACTTTACCCAAAGGTATCCCTCGGCCGTAATCTCGTACGTGAACTTCCTTGTCTTTGATGCGGATTTCGATGGTCTTTCCGGCACCCATGACGAATTCATCGATACAGTTGTCTATTACCTCTTTGAGTAAGATGTAAATACCATCGTCTGGAGAAGAACCGTCTCCCAGCTTCCCGATGTACATTCCGGGACGCATGCGGATGTGCTCCTTCCAATCCAGCGAGCGTATATTATCCTCGGTATATTGCGCTTCTTTTGCCATTAATCTGTTGTGGGAGTATGCCTGCTAATATAGGATTTCGACTACTTTTTTAAAACCAGAATTGCTTAAAGTAATTAACAATAAGACCCATGAAATTGTTAAGAAATACAGGGCTTAAGCGGATATTCACTTGAATCCTTTAAGATTTTATTAACATTTTGAGCTTTTTTGCGACTAATACCATAAATCCCTTCCTATTATCATGCATTCAGGTGGCGCAAATACCGTATTGAGAAACAACCGCAAGCTGCTTAAAAAACGCTCCAGCCGTTTTAAGAGCAAGCGCACTATTATGGGCCTGAAAGACAAGGACATCCGCAGAGATGAGTCCGAAAACAAAAAGCTCACAACATGGAGCGCCTCAGAAATAAAACGAGTTGGTAGAAAGCTACGTCGCAGAAGACGTGTAGAAACAGCAATTGTCCTTTTACTGATCTTTGCCGCTTTGCTATTTATATTCAGCAGCTTTAGTAGTTATCACAAGCCAGAGTCACACACTGCTCCTGTTGCCGCTAAACAGGCTTCAAGAAACCAAACAGACCTGGAAGAAGTATCAGAAGACCCCTATGTGCAATCAAAAGATGTTAAAGCGGAGCAATATATGATCTTTGGTAGGGAGTTTTTTTATTCCGGACAATACCAGCGAGCACTAAAAATGTTTGAAAAAGCCTTGGCGCTGTCGCCTAAGCATTGTTTGGCATCTGCGTGGATAGACAATACCAATGAACAATTGGATGCTCTTCGAGTACAAAATCTGAAAAAACTCGGAGAAACCCGCTCTGTTTCTATGTATGAGAATCGTTAGACGTTAAAACGGAACAGCATAACGTCTCCGTCTTGAACTATGTATTCCTTCCCTTCTATTCCGAGTTTACCGGCTTCCTTGACCTTTTCTCGGGAGCCGAGCTCGGCATAATCGTCATAGGCAATTACCTCTGCACGAATAAATCCTTTTTCAAAGTCTGAGTGAATAACACCTGCAGCTTGCGGCGCTGTGGCTCCAATTGGCACAGTCCAAGCGCGAACTTCTTTTTCTCCTGCTGTAAAGTAAGTCTGCAAGTTGAGCAGTTGGTAGGCTCCGCGTATCAATTTTGAGGCTCCAGGCTCTTCTAAACCAATATCGTCCAAGAACATCTGACGTTCTTCGTAGTCTTCCAACTCGTTGATATCTGCCTCTATTCCTACAGCTAATACCAAAACCTCTGCGTTTTCTTGTGCTACCGCAGCTTTCACTTGTTCTACATAAGCGTTGCCACTAACTGCACTGGACTCATCCACATTACAAACATACATTACGGGTTTGTCGGTAATTAGTTGTAGTTGATCTACAAAAGCCTCTCTAGCATCCTCCGGTACGTCTATAGCGCGTACAGAATTTCCAGCCTCCAAGCCTGATTTGATCAAATTCAAAGCTGCTTCTTCTTTTTGAGCTTCTTTATTCCCTGTTTTAGCAGCGCGTTTTACTTTGTCCAAGCGCTTTTCTACAGTTTCTAGATCTTTTAGCTGCAGCTCGATGTCTATGGTTTCCTTATCTCTAACTGGGTCCACTGAACCGTCAACATGAACAATATTGTCATTGTCAAAACAGCGTAGTACATGCAGAATAGCATCGGTCTCACGAATGTTCCCTAAGAATTGATTCCCCAAACCTTCACCCTTGCTAGCACCTTTAACAAGCCCTGCAATATCAACGATCTCAACAGTGGCAGGTACCACACGCTCTGGATTTACAAGCTTCTCTAAAACCTCCAGCCTAATATCTGGCACGTTCACCACTCCTAAGTTAGGTTCTATGGTACAGAAAGGAAAGTTGGCACTTTGCGCTTTCGCGTTAGACAAACAATTAAACAGAGTTGATTTTCCTACGTTGGGTAATCCTACAATTCCGGCTTTCATAAGCGCTATTCGATTTGGCGGCAAAGATAAGAATTGCCCCCTATTCCCGAAGCAGTAAAGTGAATTAAATCATCGAATGAATTGGTCTAAGGAAGCGCGGTATTTATCGAACTCCCCTAAATTGTTGTGACGGCCTTCTTCTATGGTGACAAAATGGGCATAGGCCGGTTTGAATTCCATAAATAGTTTTTGCCCAGAACTGAAAGGAACCACTCCGTCTCTGGTACCGTGCAAGATCAACGTTGGGCAGTCCACCGCTGGGGCATACTGAAAACTGGGAAACTCATATTTTATGAGCCATTGAACGGGCAAATATCTAAAACGCGTATTAGCAATATCTTCTATACTGTAAAACGGGGTTTCTAAGATCAAGCGACCGGGTTTATTCTCCGCAGCCAAAAAGGTCGAAACACTGGTGCCTAAAGAACGGCCGAATACGGTAATGTTTTGCTCGGGATATTGCACTTTAGCATGATCGTAAAAAAGTTGCGCATCGGTATACATACTCGGTTCTGCAGGCTCGCCTCCGCTTTTACCGTATCCGCGGTAATCCATCACTATAACATCGTAACCATAGCGCGTATACTGCTGCGCTATGTCTCCCCAGCGATCTAAATTACCTGCATTTCCGTGGTAGTATAAAATCACCCCTTTGGGTTCAGGAACTTTAAAATGCAAGGCATTCAACGCTATACTGTCTGGAGTCCAGAGGTTGAATTCCTCAAACTTGGATTCAAACTGATAGACATGATCCGAAGCCAATGGCTGCGGCTGAAACATGATATTGTCTTGAATGAAATACATAAAAATTGAAAAAACCGTATACGGTATCGTAAAAATGGCGACCCCAAAGAACAGTTTACGCATTGGCTTTAGAACTGTGTTTTACTTTCATACTAGTTGTTTCCAGATCGATCTCCGTGGGTTCAGAAGTGAGTATCTCGCTGAGCATACGATGGTAGGATTCGAAATTATTCAAATTCTTATGCCCTCCGCCAATGACTGCGTAAAGCCTTGTCCTAGTTGGATTTATCTTGGATAACTTAATGCTTGACTTAAAGGGAATTAGCTTGTCTTGTGTGCCGTGGATTATATGTATCGGGCAGCGTACATATTTGAGCCATTTGTAGGTAGGCATCGGATACTTTAAAATGACCGATAGCGGCATAAAGGGCATGTATCTCGAAGTTGTCTTAGTTAGGCTGTAGTAAGGCGCGTCCAAAATAAGCATCCGCGGATGATTCTCTGAGGCGATCTTGGCGGCAAAGCCAGACCCCATGGAACGGCCGTAGATTATGATGTATTCTTCGCTCACGCGTTCGCGAATCTTGTTGTAGACATATTGCACATCGCGTTTAATGGCCTTTTGGCTGCGTTTGCCCGTACTTTTACCAAATCCACGGTAATCTAACATGATCACGTCGTACTTATGACGGGTAAAATCAACTGCGAACTTTCCCCAGCCTTTTATACTCTTGGAGTTACCTTTTAAGTAAAGCACTACACCTATCGGATCTTTTACCTTAAAATGCAAACCGTTTATTACCACGCCATCGCGGGTTTCTAGGTTGTATTCTTGTACGATCTGATTTTCGTAATAGAACTGAAAATCTTTAGGTAGCTTCTCTGGCTTAAACAAGAAATAATCTTGAACATAGTACAATACCAAGCTTATTGCCATATAAATGGCAAGGACAGTGAGCGTGATATTTAACCAGACAGGCATGATGTGATTTCCTCTAAAATAATAAAATCTAGAGTTCACCCCCGAAATAGGACATAAAAAAACGCCGAATATGCGGCGTTTCTAATAAGTTGTTTTATGATCAGTGGTGCATAAAGGCCTGCTTTCCGAGCAAGGTCCCTTCGTCTTCTACGTGATTTTCGTCTGGCACACAACAATCTACCGGACATACGGCTGCACATTGCGGCTCTTCATGAAAGCCCATGCACTCTGTACATTTATCGGGTACTATATAGTAGATCTCATCGCTTATAGGTTGTTGGGTCTCTTCTGCGTTCACAGCAGCTCCGTTGGGCAAAACCAAGTCTCCTGTGAGATCTGTCCCGTCTGCATATCGCCAATCGTCGGCACCCTCATAAATGGCAGTGTTTGGGCACTCTGGCTCACAGGCGCCGCAATTGATACATTCGTCGGTAATTATGATCGCCATAGCATTTTCTTTTTCTAACTTTGCCATGCAAAAATAAAGCGTAAAAGCGGTAATCACAAATGAAGTTGGATCTAGAAAAACGCATAGCGAGTTGGAGCAAGCTTGGAGATGAACTCAAAGCCCTAATGGCCCAAGACCCACCTTCTGAAGATTTTAAGCACTTATTGAACCGCGCTGAAGCTCATAACGGCTGGTTTACCGAAGAGCAAGTGCGCTTTGCTTTAGTGGCTTGGGTAGACGAATTGCAGGCCCAAAGACTTGAAAACTGGCTAGCTTCCTATAGCATTAATGACAATGAGCCCAAGACGATAGCTGTAATAGCCGCAGGAAACATTCCTATGGTAGGACTGCATGACGCGCTTTGCGTGCTTTTAAGTGGGAACAAGCTGCAAATAAAACTCTCCTCCAACGATCAGTTGCTGCTGCCCTATCTCTTTGACAGGTTAATAGCCATTGAGCCGACTTGGAAAGACTATATCGAAGTTAGAAAGGAAACTGTCTCCGATTACGATGCTGTAATTGCAACAGGGAGCAATAATACTGCTCGCTATTTTGCACATTACTTTAAGAATAAGCCCCACATAATTAGACGCAATAGAAATTCTGTCGCTGTTTTGTCTGGCGAAGAATCTGCCGAGGAATTGGCTGGCCTATCCAATGATATATTTCGCTATTACGGCCTGGGTTGCCGTTCGGTATCGAAACTCTATGTTCCTGTAGGCTATGATTTTGACAAGGTTTTCAAGGCCGTTTACGCTTGGAAACACCTGCTCGAGCACAAGAAATACGAAAACAATTACGATTACAACAAAGCTGTCTTTTTAATGAGCCAATTCGATTTTCTAGAGAATGGCTTCTTTATGATAAAGCAAGACGAGCGCATGGCTTCTCCTATTGCTAGTGTATTCTACGAGACCTATGCAATCAAAGAAGATCTTAAGGACAAACTCCAAGCAAAGCAAGATCAAATCCAATGTATTGTAGGGCCAAAAAGCATATCAAATGCTATTCCCTTTGGAACTTCCCAAAGTCCCAGACTCAACGACTATGCTGATGGCCTAGACACTATGGATTTCTTGTTAAAACTTTAGTTGATAATTTATTGCTTAATTAACACAGGACATTCACTTAATTAACATCTTTGTACTCTTAATAAAACAAGCATGCAGAAACATAATTTTAGCGCCGGCCCATGTATTTTACCTCAGTCTGTAATGCAAAAAGCTGCAGATGCAGTGGTAGATTACAATGGAATAGGACTATCTATAATTGAGATCTCACACAGAAGTAAGGAATTTGTTGCCGTAATGGAGAATGCCAGAAGCCTGGCTTTGGAACATCTCGGTTTGATTGGTAAAGGTTATCAGGCATTATTCTTACAAGGTGGCGCCAGCATGCAGTTCCTTATGGTAGCCTACAATCTGCTTAAAACCAAAGCTGGCTATCTCAATACAGGAACTTGGTCATCTAAAGCCATCAAAGAAGCAAAACTTTTTGGAGATCTGGTTGAAGTAGCTTCGTCTAAAGACAAAAATTTCAATTATATCCCAAAAGCTTATGAGATTCCCTCGGGCTTAGATTATTTGCACCTAACTACCAACAACACCATTTTCGGTACTCAGATCAAAGAGATTCCACAAACGGATGCGCCATTGGTGTGCGATATGAGTAGTGACATCTTTTCACGTGAATTAGACTTTAGCCAATTCGATATTATCTATGCGGGAGCTCAAAAGAATATGGGGCCAGCCGGAACTACGTTGGTGGTTGTAAAAGAGGAAATCCTTGGGCAGGTTCAGCGTAGCATTCCATCTATGTTGGACTATCAGGTGCATCTTGGAAAAGACAGTATGTTTAACACGCCCCCTGTATTTGCCGTCTATACCTCAATGTTGACCATGGAGTGGTTAAAGGCGCAAGGTGGTATTGCAACCATAGCGCAGATCAACGAGGCCAAAGCGTCTCTTTTATACAATGAGATCGATAGCAACGAACTCTTTACAGGTTTTGTGGCAGATCCGGCAGACCGATCTACTATGAATGCCACTTTTACTATTAATGACGAATCACAAGCCGATCGTTTTAACAAGATGTGGCAAGAAGCAGGTATTAATGGCCTGAACGGACACCGTAGTGTTGGAGGTTATCGCGCTTCCATGTACAACGCCTTACCACTGGCCAGCGTGCAGGTTTTGGTGGATGTTATGCAAGAATTTCAAAGAACAGCTTAATACAAATCAGCAGGAAAAATGAAGAAGATTTTAGCCAATGACGGTATTTCACAAAGTGGAGTTAACGCTCTAGAAGCGGCAGGTTACCAAGTGATCACCACTAAAGTGGCTCAAGAGCAATTAGAGAATTACATCAATGAGAACGAGATAACAGGTCTGCTTGTCAGATCTGCAACTACAGTGAGAAAGGATCTTATAGATGCCTGCCCTAGCCTTAAGCTTATTGGTCGCGGTGGAGTTGGTATGGATAATATTGATGTGGAATACGCCCGCGAGAAGGGATTGCACGTGATCAATACACCAGCTGCGTCTTCTGCCTCTGTGGCAGAATTGGTTTTTGCTCACCTTTTCACAGGGGTGCGATACCTTTACGACTCCAACAGAAATATGCCTTTGGACGGAGATACTAAGTTCAAAGACCTTAAAAAGAACTATGCCAAAGGTGCTGAGTTGCGCGGAAAGACCTTAGGAATAATTGGTTTTGGACGTATTGGTCAAGCCGTAGCAAAAATCGCTATTGGCTGCGGAATGAATGTCCTGGCTCATGATAAGTATACAGAAGCCGCAAGGCTTCAATTGGACTTCTTTGACGGCCGCTCCATGGATTTTGAGATCAAGACCATAGCAATGGATGAAGTACTTCAAAAATCAGACTTCATCACACTACATGTGCCGGCTCAAAAAGATTATGTGATCGGTAAAGCAGAAATGGCGCAAATGAAAGAGGGCGCTGCTCTTATCAATGCTGCCCGTGGCGGGGTGATAGACGAAGTGGCTCTTATAGAGGCTTTGGACAGCGGAAAACTGGCTTTTGCTGGCTTAGATACCTTTGAAGAAGAACCTAAACCTGCTGTTAAGGTCTTGATGAACCCAAAGGTTTCATTGACACCGCACATAGGTGCTGCAACTCAAGAGGCGCAAGATAGAATAGGAACAGAACTTGCTGATCAAATTGTAAGCTTGTTAGGTTAATGTAGTTTATCGGTTATTGTCTGCGCTTTAACCGACTCGTTTAGAAATTTTTAAGGTGAGGTACTAGTTTTTGTTCTTCACCTTTTTTAATTAGTAATCAGAAATAATTCACTAAACAATAAGTATGGAAGGATTAATGGATTTGCTCCAAAGCGACATGGGCAAACAAATCATAAACGGAGTTAGCTCTCAAACAAATGCTTCTCAGTCACAAACACAGTCAGTATTGTCCATGGCTTTGCCTGTTTTAATGGGTGCTATGAAACGCAATGCTGCTTCTCCAGAAGGCGCAGAAGGCCTTATGGGAGCTTTATCCAATAAACACGACGGTAGTATCTTAGATAACCTAGGTGGCCTTTTTGGCGGACGCTAGATAAAACTCCAAATAACAACAGAATTAGAGGCTTATCGCCTCTTTTTTTGTTAAAGGAAGTTAAAGAAATTTAGGGGTTGCCGGCAGATTTAGTAAATTTACAGCTGCAATACAAATGCAGATGAAGTACCTTCTAGGATTCCTATTTACCGGATTAATTCTATTTAGCTGTGACGGTTACAAAGCGCCGTCTCAAACGGCCAGAGGTACTGCTGCTGTAAATGATACTGTTCGTATTGCCAATGACAGCCTAGATTACGAGATCATAATCATAGAACCAGGATTCTACAATTGGCTGGTGACCCAGTTTCCAGAAGACTATTACACTTTGAGCTTCCTAGAGAATAGGAATTTGTTCTATGTGCAAGAATACAACCGCAGGGTGATCAACCCGAATCAATACGATTCTCAGTTGTATCTATGGCAGATAGACTATGAGCCTAATGTAAAATACGGTAAGGAAGTTAATTATCTGCTATACAACTGGTTCATTTATTTTCAACAGACCTATAAACAAAAGCTCTGATGGAAAAACTAAAAGCGCGTTGGAACATTCAGAACAATTGGCAACTCACTGTAATTTTCCTAGTTTTTGCCATTACAGGGAGCACAGCTGCTAAATTTGCTGGGCCTTTGGTAGAATACTTGGGTATTTCAAGATCTGGAAGCGCTTGGATCTATTGGCCGGCGAGAATACTACTGATCTTCCCTATTTATCAGGTGTTGTTGGTATTTTTTGGCTGGTTGTTTGGAGAATTTAAATTTTTCTGGAACTTTGAAAAAAAGATGTTACGCGCCCTAGGCTTGTCATTTTTATTAAAAGATTGAAAAACTATACGTACATATCGCAATTGGGTGCCCTTTTCTTTTTAGGGCTGTTGCTGTTTCCTACAGCTTCGCAATATGTACACGTATTAGATCTACATAAGCACGAGGTCTGTATTGAGACCGATGTGCACATGCACGAGGACGCACCGGTTTGTGAATTGGATGATTTGCGCTTACCGCTTTTTGACGAGCTCTTTTTTAGTGAATTGGAAGAGCCCCTTACTCAAAAGGTCTTGGTAAGCTACCCAAACTGGTTAGATTCCACGCTTAAGGCGCAGGCAATTAGCGCCACTGGTCGTGCACCCCCACTTGCTTAAATACTCCGTCAAAAGGATTGTTTAATCAAGGAATCCCCTAATGAATAAATTGATATTAACCGCAGGTTTATGCCTGTGTACCCTCTGTGTTATAGCACAAGATTGCCAACTCAAGTTTAGCGGCAGTGTTATAGACAGTCATGAGAATACAGCTTTAAATGGCGCTACGCTGAGTATTGTAGGCGGTACTGCTATTGCTTATACTGACTTGGATGGACGTTTTTCTTTCTCCGGATTGTGTCCGGCCATCTATGTGGTAGAAGTTCAGCATCCGCAGTGCAAAACACAACGCTTCGAGATCAATCTTCGCAAGGATACCGAGCGTACGCTATTTTTAGAACATCATTTAGAGGCCTTGAATGAAGTTCTGATAACTGGCAGATCATTCAGAACGCAATCAGAAACACAACTCAACAACACCTTAGACCTTGCTACTATTGAACAATACAGCAGCGGCAGTCTTGGTGATGTGCTTAATACCCTTAGTGGAGTCTCTTCGCTAAACACTGGGAATACAGTGGTTAAGCCTGTTATCAACGGACTGCATAGCAGCAGGGTGAATATTATCAATAACGGAGTGCGCTTACAGGACCAGGAATGGGGTGCAGAACACGCCCCGAATATCGATATCAATAGCGCCGGACAGATCACTGTCTTAAAAGGAGCCTCTACCCTACAGTATTCTGGGAATGCAGTAGGTGGAGTGATAATTGCAGAACCGAGACGCGTCTTGCTTACAGATACCTTGTACGGTAAAACGATCTTAAGTGGTGCAACCAATGGTCGTGGAGGCAGTATAACCTCAGAACTCTTTAAAGGTTATGAGAATGGTTGGTATGCAACCATACAGGGTACAGCCAAGCGCTTTGGTGATTTTGAAGCTCCAGACTATGTCTTAAGCAATACCGGCGTAGAAGAAGGCGATTTCTCCCTGCGTTTAGGAAAAAATAATATTTCCTCTGGTTTTGAGGCTTATATGAGTTACTTCCAAACTACCATTGGTATTCTTAGAGCGAGTCATTTAGGCGGTGCAAGCGATCAAGTTGCTGCCATAAACAGCGAGCGTCCCTTAATTGTTGAGGATTTCACATATGACATCTTGGTCCCAAGACAGGAAGTAAAACACCTGACTGGGCGACTTTCCTATTTCAAGCAATTCGAGAACTTGGGCAAACTCAGTTTGCAGTACGATCTGCAGTGGAACCAGCGCTTTGAGTTCGATGTGCGTCGTGGTGATAATAGAGATCGGGCAGCTGTTGACTTAGAGCTCACCACCCACAATTTTGTGGCAAGCCTAGAAAGTAAATTAACTGATGATTTTGGCATCAACACAGGACTCAATTGGGTTTATCAAGAAAATGTAGCAGATCCTTCCACAGGTGTGCGTAGACTAATTCCTGATTATGAACAATATACCTTGGGTGCTTTCGCTATTGGCGATTGGAAGGTCAGTGACAGATTGCTAATAGAGGCTGGAATTCGATTTGACTACACCATAATGGATGTGTTTAAATTCTATCGCAACAGTTTTTGGGAATCCCGAGGCTATGATGAGGAGTTTGCAGATATTGTCATTGAAGAGACCGGGACTCAAGTTTTAGTGAATCCAGAATTGGAATTCAATAATTGGGCTGCTACGGCAGGTCTAAACTATAAGATCGATGATTCGTATCGCTTGTTCTTTAATTATGCTTTGGCAACACGTGCACCTAACGCTTCGGAGCTATTCAGTGAAGGATTACATCACAGTGCGTCACGTATTGAATTAGGAGACCTGAGATTCAATAGTGAGGTAGCCAACCGTATTTCTGTGAGCCTAGAAAAACAAGGAAAACGTTTTAGTTTTACAGCAGCTCCATTTGTGAATTGGATAGATGATTTTATCCTGATAGAACCTACTGGGGTTCAGCAAACTATCCGTGGTAATTTCCAAGTTTGGGAATACCGACAAACCGCTGCATTTCTGACTGGTATTGATCTTGACGCAAATTATCAATTTAACCAAAACTGGAGTACTACAGCGCAATTCAGCCTTGTAAAAGGTTATGATCAAACAAGAGATCTGCCGCTAATCAATATGCCTCCGGCTAGTTTGAACAACGCCATTCGTTTTAGCAAACCTGATTGGTTCAAATTCCAAACCGGAATTGAAAGTCAATACGTGTTCAGACAAAATGAGTTTCCAGACAACAACTTTACGGTTTTTGTCCCTGAAACCGAGCAAAATGAACTTGTGGATGTGAGTACTCCTCCTGATGCCTATCAGCTCTGGAATTGGGATGCTTCTGCCACTTTTAAAATTAATGAAAAATCTGATCTGCAGCTCGGGCTACAGATCACTAATTTGTTTAATACATCGTATAGAAACTATTTGAATCGTTTGCGTTACTACGCCGATGATTTGGGTAGGAATGTACGACTCAATCTTAAAATCAATTATTAATAATGTTTAACCAGAGAATTATGAAAAAGAACGTTTTATTTATTGCTTCCATTGTTGCAACACTGGTACTTAGTGCTTGTTCCAATGATGACGACAACACTCCAGATGAAGTGAATGAGGAAGAAGTGATCACTACCTTGATACTTACTTTGACTCCAGAAGGTGGAGGCCCAACAGTAACTTTCCAATCGGAGGATCTTGACGGCGACGGCCCCGGAGAGCCTGAATTGACAATTAGCGGTCAATTGGCTCCTAACACAACTTACACAAGTACTATCGTGTTTTTAAATGCTACGGAAGATCCGGCTGAGAACATTACTCTAGAAGTTATTCAAGAAGCCGACGAGCACCAAGTATTTTATTTGCCAAGTAGTGCCCTTAACCTTACTCCTACTTATTTAGACGGAGACGGGAACGGAAATCCTTTAGGAGTGCTTATGGGCTTTACGACTGGAGAGAACAGCTTTGGAAGCTTAACAATTGTTTTGCGTCACGAGCCGAACAAGCCAAATGATGGAACCCTCGCAGATGCCGGAGGAGAAACTGACATCAGCGTAACTTTCGATAACGTCACCATACAGTAAATTGGACGTTTGAATTAGCAAAAAGCCCCTTCAATTTGAAGGGGCTTTTTATTATTGGTCTACTCGTACTTTTATGGGAGTCAGTTCTCCCGGATCCTCTCCATTGAAAACAAAGGTATACAACCACATCAAGGTAAAGGTGGGTATAAAGTCCAAGCCCGGGATCAGCTCTTCTAAGAAAACAATAGCAGAGGCGATCTTTCCTTGCTTTCCGGGATACATCTTATTCATCTGCCATGCAGCCACAGGTGCCCAAACCAAGTCGATAAGAGTTCCCAATCCGGGTAATACCATAGTCACCATTCCAACAGCATCCAGCACCAAGCCTTTGGCCAACATTTTATATTTTAATTTACGCATACGTGTTTATTAGTTCATTAATTATCAAGCAAGAAGCGTACCAAATTTTAGGGCTACGAAAGCTCATTACTGATCAGACGCAAAAACTCGCTTCTTGTTTCATTTTTTTCGAATTGCCCTCTAAATCCAGAAGTGGTTGTTACACTGTTCTGTTTCTGTACGCCGCGCATCATCATGCACATATGACTGGCTTCAATTACAACGGCAACGCCTCTAGGTTTTAAGGTTTTGTTGATACATTCCAGTATATCGTGAGTCAAGCGTTCCTGCACTTGTAGGCGCCTAGCAAAGACATCCACTACTCTAGGCAATTTGCTCAAACCTACAATATAACCGTTGGGGATGTAGGCAATATGGGCCTTCCCAAAGAAAGGCAGAATATGATGCTCGCAGAGCGAATAGACCTCTATGTCCTTAACAATGACCATTTCGTCATAATCTTCCTTGAACATGGCAGATCGCAGGATCTGCTCCGCGTTTTGATCGTAGCCTTGAGTTAGGAATTGCATGGCTTTAGCCGCGCGTTCAGGAGTCTTAACAATTCCTTCTCTAGAGACATCTTCTCCTAATTTGGTGATGATGTCTCTGTATTTTTCCTTCATGTCCTCGGTAGTAGTCTGAGAATATTCTTCAAAGTGTCGGTAAGCCATGTGTGGGTTATTATTTTCTCTAAGCTACGCATTCCTGAGTAAATTATAATTCTTTTGACATTTTCCCTGATTTATTTAACGTTTCCTTAGTAGCCCTGCTGATTTGAGCAAAGTAGTTTTGACTCAACTAACGCCCCCGCGCCTTGGCGCAGAAAAATTAACTGTATGATCTTGCGTCTTTTAACGCTATTATTGCTTTTATTGCCTACTTCGATCCTCGCCCAAGAGCGAAAAAACCTCGAGGCCACCCGGATTGAAAACCCACCGAAAATAGACGGGATCTTAGATGACGAAGTTTGGAGCTCGCTGCCTGCTTTCAATGATTTTAACATGTACGAGCCAGGAAACGAAGGGGTCATTCCTCCGGAGTATCAAACAGAAGTAAAATTCGCCTATGACGACAATTTTGTTTACGTAGCGGCTTATTTATACGATCCGAATCCGCAGGACATACTCACGCAATTCTCGCAACGCGATGAGGTATTTGTGCAAGCCGACGTTTTTACCATTGCCTTGAACACTTACAATGACGGCATCAACGAGACTCGTTTTTACATCAACAGTGCTGGAACCATTGGCGATGCCTTTGTGTCTAACGGCCGAACAGATTTTAGTTACAATGTGGTCTTTAGTGCGCGCACCAGTATGGATGACAAAGGTTGGTATGCAGAATTTCGCATTCCTTATAACGCTTTGCGTTTTCCTGAGGTGGATGTCCAAGACTGGAGCGTGAATTTTTATCGTCGTTTGCAAACACAGAATCAGACCCATACCTGGAATTTCATTGAGAACAGTGTTGGGAACGAAACACAGTACAACGGAACGGTAAGCGGGGTTCGCGGAATAAACCCACCGCTGCGATTGACCCTATTCCCTTTTGTGCAAGGTGTAGGCACTTCCTTTGACGGAGAATCTGACACCAATTTCTCTGCCGGAATGGATATAAAATACGGTTTGAGTGACAGTTTTACTTTGGATGCAACCTTGATCCCTGACTTTGGGCAAGCCGCTTTTGACGAGGTCCGACTCAATTTAGGGCCTTTTGAACAAACCTTCAGAGAGAACCGACAGTTCTTTGTAGAAGGGATAGAGCTGTTCAATAAAGGGGATATTTTCTTTTCCAGACGAGTTGGTAACGCCCCTACGGGTAGTGTTGGCCCTTTAGAGGAAAACGAAAGAATAGTAGAACAGCCCTCCAAAGTAAATCTGCTCAACGCACTAAAGATCTCGGGTAGAACCAAAGAGAAGTTGGGTGTTGGTTTTTTCAATGCAATTACCGAGCGTACCTTTGCCAGTATAGAAGATACCCTTACGGGAGAGCGTCGAGAGGTACTTATAGAGCCACTTGCCAATTACAACATATTTGTGTTGGATCAACAATGGAATGACAATTCTTCTATTTCCCTGATCAATACCAATGTACTTAGAAACGGTAATTTTAGAGATGCTAACGTTACTGCTTTGGCTTTTGATGTAGCCGACAAAGCCAATACCTTTAGAACCTCTGGCCGTGTGGTAGTAAGTAATGTGAATGAGGGCAACGGCTTTAAAACGGGTTTGCGAACAGAGTTCGACATTTTTAAGACCAAAGGAAACTTCCGGTATCGCTTTGGACACGATTTAGCAAATACAACCTTAGATATCAACGACTTAGGACTTAACTTTCGCAACAACTTCAACAACTTTGTTGTGGGCGGAAGCTATCAGATCTTTGAACCTACAGAGACTTTTAATTTTTACCGTATTAATCTAACAGTTAGACACAGACGCCTTTATGAGCCGGATGTGCAAACAGGAAACAGCATCTTTACCAACGCCTTCTTTGTAACCCCTGAACGTTTTGCCTTTGGAGTTGACGCCAGTTACAATACCGAAAGTGACGATTACTTTGAACCGCGAGTAGCAGGGCGTTTTCTGACTTATCCGTCCAATTATGGTTTCGGCGGATTTGTCTCTTCGGATTTTAGAAAGAAATTTGCTTACGATCTAAACCTCGGCTATCAGAATTGGGATGCAGAGCAGCAATATCGCTATAACATCAACTTATCTCCGCGTTACCGCTTTACAGATAATTTCTTGGTTGTATGGTCTACCAACTATTCCAAGAACGAGAATAATTTCGGTTGGATCTTCAACGACGACAACGGGATCATTATTGGGCAACGCGATCTGACCAATATAGAGAACAGCTTAACTGCGAGCTATAATTTTGACCCCTATAAGGCCATAGACCTGCGGTTTCGTAATTTTTGGAGTACCGCCAATCACAGCGACAATGTGTATTGGATGCTCAATGATGACGGCAGCAGAACCCGCACAGACTACGATCTGGAGAACAGAGATCCAGACACTAACTTCAACATTTGGAACTTGGATTTGAGCTTCCGTTGGCGATTCGCCCCGGGGAGCGAAGCAACACTCCTCTATAGAAACCAGATGTTTAACCAAACCGATTTGGCCAACCTAAATTATTCCGAGAGTTTGGAAGCCTTGTTTGATCAGCCTGCGCAGCATACACTTTCGCTGCGTATCACCTATTTTGTGGATGTGAGCAACTTTGGGAACTGGTTCTAATTGGCCCGTTGCACCGCACAATTTATTGTGCTAATTTTACGGTCAAGAATCTGCGGATGATACAAGCAATCAATCTACATAAATCATACGGTGACCTCCACGTGCTTAAGGGCGTGGACCTAAAAGTAGAAAAAGGAGAGATTGTTTCTGTAGTTGGCGCCTCCGGGGCAGGTAAGACCACCCTACTCCAACTTTTAGGAACCTTAGACCGTCCAGATAAGGATACCACCTCACTTCAGTTTCAAGGTAAAGAGCTTAAAGGCCTGAGTAAAAAAGAACTCGCAGAGTTCAGAAACAAACATTTGGGCTTTATTTTTCAGTTTCATCAACTCTTACCAGAGTTCTCGGCCTTAGAGAATGTTTGTATTCCCGGCTATATAGCTGGCACTCCAAAATCCGAAGTACAAAAAAGAGCGCAAGAACTACTCGATCTGTTAGGCCTAAAAGAGCGCTACCACCACAAACCCAGTGAACTCTCTGGCGGGGAACAACAGCGCGCAGCAGTTGCAAGGGCGCTGATTAACAATCCCGATCTTATCTTGGCCGACGAGCCCTCTGGTAACTTGGATTCAGAAGCGGCAGACAAACTACATCAGTTGTTCTTTGATCTTCGCGACCAAATGGGGCAAACGTTCATTATTGTTACCCATAACAATGTTTTGGCCGATATGGCAGACCGAAGACTCACTATGGTAGACGGGAAGATCGTGTCATGAACAAGACAGAACTAAAGGAGTTTCTAGACGAAAAAGCGGCCCACTACGAACAGCCTGTCTTTTTAGAACAGGATCCGATTCAAATTCCGCATCGATACAATTTAAAAGAAGATATAGAGATCAGTGGCTTTCTTACGGCTATTATCGCATGGGGAAACCGACGCAGCATTCTTAACAGTGCTGGTCGCATGATGGAACTAATGGGCAACGCTCCCCATGACTTCGTAGTAAATCACGAATCAAAGGATCTGGAGGTTTTTAACAGCTTTGTGCACCGAACATTTCAGGCAGAAGATCTCAAGTATTTTTTAAAGGCATTACAGCAAATTTACAGGCAAAATCAAGGTTTGGAGTACAGTCTTGGCAGACTTTACAAGCAGCATGGAGAACTGCAATTGGGCTTGCACCATTTTAAAAAAGAGTTCTTTGCCTATGACCCGCCAGATAGGACTTTAAAACACTTGCCCGATCCTTTACGTGGTTCTGCAGCTAAGCGGATCAATATGTATTTGCGGTGGATGGTCCGCAGTGATGCAAGAGCGGTAGACTTTGGACTTTGGACCCAAATTCCGGCCTCTGCCCTCTCCTGCCCTTTAGATGTGCATAGCGGTCGTGTAGCTCGAAAACTCAAACTGCTCAAACGCAAACAAAACGACGCCAAAGCCTTACAGGAATTAGACAAAGCCTTACGGAAGTTAGATCCTACAGACCCGGTGAAGTACGACTTTGCCTTGTTCGGTTTGGGTGTGGATGAAAAATTCTAGTTTTTGTATTCTTTTTGCATTGAATTCGGGCTGATTTATCACAGCTTTACATAAAAATGTTGCAAGGACGTTAAAAGCCCTTAGGAAGCTGAGCAAAAGTGTATCTTTGAGTGTTGTACGCTTTGGACGAATATGCAATTTAAGAACCCCGAGATCTTTTACGCCCTTTTACTGCTGTTGATACCAATATTGGTACATCTGTTTCAGTTGCGGCGCTTTGTGAAGGTTCCTTTTACCAATGTCGCTTTTTTAAAAGAGATCCAGCTAAAGACCCGAAAGAGCTCGACTTTAAAGAAATGGTTGGTATTAACGCTGCGATGTTTGGCCCTAGCCGCTTTGGTCACAGCTTTTGCACAACCCTTCTTAGCAGAAAAACAAGAAGACGATAAAGAATACGAGTACCTTTTTTACCTGGACAACAGTTACAGTATGACAGCGCGTAGCGACAATACAAACTTATTGTCGGATGCCGTGCAGCGTCTGTATGACAACCCACCTTTAGGAGGTAATATCAGATGGTTTACCAATACCGAAGATTACTTCAGTGAATCCGAAGCAGATTTTAGGAACAGTCTTTTAGAGGTAAGCCCAACCTACAAGCAATACACCTATAAAGAACTATTGCTAAAGGCCGCCGGAAGCTTCTCTAGTCAAGACACGAATAAGCAGTTGGTACTGCTATCGGATTTTCAGTCTCGAGCCTTTGCAAATGCAGACACTACGGCCAACATAGACGTTCTAGCAGTTCAACTACGGCCTAGATCCGCAGCAAATGTGAGCATAGATTCTGCCTATATACAGACAACATCTGCCGGAAACGCTGTTTTAAAAGTACAACTCAGCGCAGCTGGTCGCAGTAACGCTAATTACCCGGTCTCACTTTTTAAGGCAGACGCCTTAAGCGCAAAGTCGGCTGTTAGTTTTAGCGAGTCTTTAAAGGCCGAAGTTGAATTTCCTATAACTCTGGAGGAATCTTACCTAGGTAGACTCAGCATAAATGACCAAGAGCTGGAATTTGACAATGAGCTTTATTTTAGTCTTGGTGAGCAAACGGCCATAAAGGTGATGAGTATCAACCAAGCAGAGCGCAATTATCTAGATAAACTTTTTGCTGCTCCGGAGTTTGAATTGGTGCACAACCCGCATACCGCGGCAGATTACAATGCAATTCTGCAGCAAAATGTAGTTGTATTAAACGAATTGGAACGCATTCCAACAGGATTGTCCACCGCACTTTTGCGCTTTAAAGAAAATGGAGGTGTTATCATAGTGGTCCCTGCCGCTAATGCCGATACCGCCGAATACCAACGCCTTTTATCGCAATTAGATGCCGGTAGCTTTTCAGAGGCAGTTTCTCAGGAGCGCAAGCTAAATACCATCAACTTTGATCATCCTTTATTTAATGGGGTCTTTAACCAGCAGGTCACAAATTTTCAATATCCTACAGTAAATACCTTTTTCGATCTGAGCAGTAGCGGAAATGATCCTTTAACCTTAGAAGGTCAGAATCCGTTCTTGATACAATATGAAAGTGTGTATGTCTTTGCTTCGCCGCTGAGTAATCCGCATTCTAATTTTAAAGAATCGCCGCTTATTGTACCAACCTTTTACAATATGGCCAAAAAAGCGCTGCCAATCCCGGTGCTGTATTACGAGCTTGGCAAACCACAAGAGATCGCGTTAGCGGTGAGTTTGTCTGAAGATCAGATTGTTCAGTTAAACGGGAACCAAGAGCAGTTCATTCCTTTACAGCAGCGTTTTGCCAGCAAGCTCGTTTTACAATCCGAAGAGAATCCAACCGAACCTGGGCATTATTTTGCACTCAACCAAACCGATACCCTCGCAGTTCTTAGCTACAACAATCCTAGAGCAGAAGCCGATCTACGCCTGTTCGAAGCAGCCGATCTAAAAGGCATAAATTTCTATGATGACCTGAGCGAATTGCTCAACGAATTGCAGCAGGCCGGTGAACAACGACCACTTTGGCAGTGGTTCGTGCTCTTGTGTTCGATCTTTTTACTGCTAGAAATGGCGATTTTGAGATTCTTTAAGTAGGATAATTTTTAAAGATAGTATTATCTTTGCACCAATGCAGGTGCTAATAAAATCCGCAACCGTCATCGATCGTGCTAGTGATCACCACAAAAAGAAGCGCGACATCCTTATTTTTAACGGAACTATTCAAAAGATCGCAGCCTCCATAGAGGCGGCAGATGCTGATCTAGTTATAGACAAACCGAATTTACACCTCTCTCCTGGTTGGTTTGACTCCAGTGTGTGTTTTGGAGAACCGGGTTACGAACAGCGAGAAACCCTTGCCAATGGAATGGCTGTAAGTGCCGCTTCTGGCCTTTGCCATGTTGCCATAAACGCTAATACCGACCCCATTACCGATAATAAATCCGCAGTTAGCTTTATAGCGCAACGCACAGAAGCAGCTGCTGTAAATGCTTTGATTATCGGAGCACTTACACAAAAGAGCCAGGGTGTGGATCAGGCAGAGATGTTCGATATGTTCCAATCGGGCTGCAAGAGTTTTTACGACTACAAACGTCCGATAGATGATGTAAACCTGCTAAAACTTTCACTGCAATACACCCAGCCCTTTAGTGGCCTGGTGCAGTCGTTTCCCTATGAGCACGGTTTATCGCCAAAAGGAGTTGTACACGAAGGTGTTCAAAGCACTATGTTAGGACTTAAAGGGATCCCTACCACCTCTGAAACGCTAAGAATTCAGCGAGATCTTGGCATTTTGAGCTATAGCGGTGGGCAGCTGCATATTCCGACCATCTCTTCTGCTGCCAGCGTGGCCTTGATAAGAGCCGCCAAAAATGAAGGTCTTAAGGTTAGTTGTAGTGTTGCTGCGCATCATTTACTGTTTACAGACCAAGTGCTCGACAGTTTTGACACCCAATACAAGGTAATGCCTCCTTTGCGTACAAAAGAGGATCAAGAAGCACTTATAACTGGTCTTAAAGATGGCACTATTGATGGGATCACCTCAGATCATAATCCTTTGGATATAGAGGCCAAGAAAAAAGAATTTGATCATGCTGATTTTGGAACCATTGGCTTGGAATGCCTATTTGGTGTGGCTAATATGACCTTAGGACTAGAAGAGGCAGTTGATGCCTTAACTGGATTAAAATCCAACTTTGGGATAGCACAAACAAAAATCGCAGCAGGTGAGAAGGCCGATTTGAGCTTGTTTGATCCGGATTTGCAATGGACTGTAAATGCGAAGCAGCTCCCCTCCTTTTCTAAGAATTGTATATTCAACGGACATCAGCTTAAAGGAAAAGCCTACGGCATGATATTAGGAGAAAAATACCATTTGAACTCATGAGCGAATCTCCTTCGGCTAAATCTATAGCGATTATCGCTTATATTACCTTTATTGGGACCTTGATCGCTTATTTTATGAATCGAGAGCCCAAACATTCCTTTGCAACCAAGCACATTCAGAATATGTTTGGTTTACTGCTGATCTTATTTTGCGCACAAGTTGCCTATCGTTACATGAACCCTATAATTGGTGACACTTTATGGATAGCTGCCTTTGTAGCTTGGGCGTACAGTTTGGTTACTGCCATAATTGGCAAGAGCCCTTCTATTCCATTTCTTAGCAATAAATTCGAAGAGTGGTTTCAGTTTTTAAAGTAATTAGCTATATTTAAAAAGCTAAATCACTAACTAAAAACAACTTACCATGTCAGAGACCGCAGAAGACGGCAAAACCATTGCCATTATTAGTTACATTACCTTGATCGGATGGATCATTGCCTTAGTAATGCATCAAAGCAATAAAACTAGTTTAGGCGCCTTTCACATTAGACAAATGTTAGGGCTTATGCTTTTTTCTTTAGCCATTAGCATTGTTGGCCAAGTAACAGGCCTAGCGCTTGTACTTTGGGTACTTAACTTAGTACTACTAGTGCTTTGGGTGCTCGGCCTAGTTGGAGCTATCCAAGGAGAGGAAAAAGAAGTTCCCCTTGTTGGTTCACTATTTCAAGATTGGTTTAAAGGCGTTGCCTAGATCTTAAGAATAAGATATCTAAGCCATCGTTTTACGGTGGCTTTTTTTATGCCTAGTTTTGCCAGATAAATTAGAATTATGGCCAACTTCGCTTTAGAACACTTGTACCGACCTGCCGCCAATGGTGCCGTAAAAGCGCCACTTTTAGTATTGCTACACGGCTATGGCAGCGATATGAACGATCTGTTTTCCTTTGCTTCTGAACTGCCAGAGGATTACGCGATAATTTCTGCCCAAGCCCCGCATAAGATGCAGCCATACGGCAATGCCTGGTATGCTATTCATTGGGACCAAGTTGGAGGTGGCAAATTCAATGATATTGAGCAAGCTGTTGCCTCGAGAGAACTTTTAGGGGATTTCTTAGAACAAGTTTTGGAGGCCTATCCCGTGGACCAAGAGCGAGTGGCTTTGGTAGGATTCAGCCAAGGGACCATACTGAGTTTTGCCTATGCCCTCTCCTATCCGCAGCAAATAAAATGCGTGGTTGGATTAAGCGGGTATATCGTAGAAGAAATGTACATGAAGGATTATCGAGAAAATGATTTCAGTGGACTTCAGGTTTACAGTTCCCACGGAAGCGTTGACGGCGTTATTCCTGTAGAATGGGCCCGTAAAACCCCAGGCTTTCTAGACGAGCTGGGAATTCCAAATGTGTTTAGCGAGTTTCCGGTAGGTCACGGGGTGGCTCCGCAGAATTTCTACGAGTTCAAAGCTTGGTTAGAAAAACACCTCTAATTTGGATACATCAAGGAACCAAGGGTGTTGAAGGTGATCTGTTTATCGTCTTCAATAAAATATTCCAAGACCATTTCTCCCCAGTAGCGACCATCGGTAAAGTCTGCCACCAGCCAGCGGTGATTCAAGAATTTAAGTTTATTGATACGCATGGTTCCGTCCATTCCTTCATACGGAATTAAAGGGTTTCCCTCTGTTTGTCCGTTGTAGACATAGATAGATTCACGCACGTAATTTTCTATATCAGCAGCTTCAAAACCCAGAGACTCAAAATAGGTCATGGCGTTATCATTGCCTTGAAGGGTAAAGTAATTCAGGCTAGTGTTCTGCGCCTGAAGGGTGTCGATATCGGCTGTTAGTTGATCAATTTGAGCTTCCAATTTATCGATTTTTCCTTGCTGGTCTTCGTAGATGCGCTTTTGGTTCACATACATGAACAAGACCAAAAGGATAGAAAAAAAGAACAGGTACATAAAAATTGACTTCTTCATAAAGGCTAGACGCTATTTATTCGAGGTTAAGTTGCAAATTGTCGTAAGCAAGGTAAATATTTTCTGGCAGGTATTTAGAGACGTCTTCATGGAAACCTAGCAAATGACTTATGTGCGTAAAATAGGTTTTCTTGGCACCTATCTGCTGCGCGAGCTCAATTGCTTCCTCTAAATTGAGATGAGTGCGGTGCGGCTCCACACGAAGTGCGCTGATAACAACAGCATCAAGGCCTTTCAGCTTTTCCAGCTCCTTTTGATGGATGGATTTCACATCGGTCATATAAGCAAAATCATCGATTCGAAAACCAAGGATGGATAGATCCCCATGCATCACCCGTATAGGAACGATCTGTTTGCCACCCAACTTAAAAGCTTTGTTTGGAGAAATTCTGTTTTCGGCTATGGTCGGTGCACCAGGATATTTGTTCTCTGTCTCAAAGATGTAAGCAAAACGTTCGTGCAAGGCATCAAAAACTCTTTGCTCAGCATAGAAAGGCACATCGCCCTGTCTAAAGAAAAAGGGGCGAATATCGTCTAATCCAGCTGTGTGGTCGCTGTGTTCATGAGTGAGTAAAATTCCGTCCAAACGCTGCTGTCCAACGCGAAGCATTTGTTGCCTAAAGTCCGGACCGCAATCGATCACGTAGTACTTATCATCCCAGTGCAGCTGTATAGAAACTCGTAGTCGTTTGTCTTTGGGATCATCGCTCATACAAACCGGATGTGTGCTACCGATTATGGGAATTCCCTGCGAGGTTCCCGTACCTAAAAAAGTAATTTTGAGTGGTGATCTCATGCTTGTAAAAATAATTCTAAATTTTTTGAAACCCTATTGGAATTAGTACCTTTGTATTACATCCAAATTGCAATGAATTATGCCGGAAACGATTAAAGGCGACAAGGAGTTTGAAAATATTCCCTCCATACACGCCAAATGCCTGAGGATAAATCTTAACGAGAACATTTACGGTACATTTGCCGAGATCGGAGCTGGTCAGGAAACAGTTCGTAATTTCTTTAGAGCGGGAGGTGCTTCCGGAACCATTGCAAAAACAATGTCGGCATACGACAAAGACTTTAGTGATGCTATTTACGGCGTTGAGCCAGACGGACGTTATGTGACTGAGCCACGCCTAAAACGCATGCTAGAGCACGAAACCCAGCTTATCGAAGAGCGTATCCTGCGCGATAAGCATCCGGATAAGATCTTCTTTACTTACGCCAATACAGTTACGACAATTGACTTTGCTAAGAAGTACAAAGGCCATGGTTGGGTTGGAATTCGTTTTCAAACTACTCCAGAAGAGGATTACAGCGAAATCATACTGCACGTACGCTTTAAAGAGAACGATGCTCGCCTGCAACAAATAACCTTAGGAACCTTAGGAGTTAATCTTATCTACGGGGCCTTTTATAAGCACGATCAGCCGAGAAAACTCTTGCGTTACCTCTACGATCACCTACACAAAGATCAGATAGAGATCGATACGATCAATTTCTCCGGACCGCGATTCGCCACTGTAGACAACCGTTTGATGAGTTTACAACTTATTAAGAACGGGATGACAGAGGCCATCATCTTTGGTCCTGACGGAAACAACATACTTCCAGCTAGAATCTTGTACAAAAAGAACATCTTGGCTCTTCGCGGTAGCTTTAGACCGGTAACCAAGGTGAATATCGATATGTATGAGACGGCCCACCGATTGTTTATGGAAGAAAACAAGGTGGATCCTAACAGATCCATCACCATATTTGAGATCACGCTGTCGAATTTACGCGCAGAGGGCGAAATAGACGAACGCGACTTTATGGACAGAGCAGAATTACTCTGTTCTTTGGGTCACACGGTGCTCATATCGAACTTCCAGGAATACTATAAATTGGTGGAATATTTTAGCAACTACACCAAGAATCGCATTGGATTGGCCATGGGTGTCAATAACTTGGTCGATGTATTTGATGAAAAATACTACCGCCATCTTTCTGGCGGGATTTTGGAGGCCTTTGGTAAGCTCTTCTTTAAGGACCTTAAAGTATACCTCTACCCGATGCGAACCAGCGAAGGGGAGTATATTACCAGCGAGAATCTAAAGGTACACCCACGCATGAAGGAACTTTACAAGTTCTTTAAGTATAATGGAAAACTCGTTGATATTGAAGACTTTAACTCTGATATTTTAGACATTTTCTCTCGCGAAGTACTTCGTATGATAGAAGCCGGAGAACCGGGTTGGGAAGAAATGCTACCAGAAGGAATTGCCGAAATGATCAAAAAAGAAGGCCTCTTCAATTGTAATGAAAAGGCCCTGCAGTCTTAAAAGGAATATTCTTTTTATAATTCTAGAATTTGAGCAGCGTGGACTTTGGTCTTCACCTTTTCGATCACATGCTCCACAACCCCTTCTTCATTGATCAAGAAGGTCATTCGGTGAATTCCGTCATATTCGCGGCCCATGAACTTTTTAGGTCCCCAAACACCAAAGGCGTTGATAACCTCTTTTTCGGTATCCGCCAATAGCGGAAACGGAAAGTCATACTTATCGCTAAAATTCTTTTGTTTACGCTCTGTATCGGCACTTACGCCTACCAAATGATAGCCTTTGGCTTGTAATTCGCTGTAGTGATCGCGCAGATCACAGGCTTCTGCGGTACAGCCCGGAGTACTTGCAGCCGGATAAAAGAAAACCACCCATTTCTTTCCTTTAAAATCGTTAGAATCTACTAGGTTTCCGTTCTGGTCATTGACTTTGAAATGCGGAACCGCATCTCCTGCTTTTAGTGTATTCATTTTGCTATTTTTGTTCAAATTTACGCAATAATGACCAAGCAAGAAAAGGTAAAATTCGTCATAGACACTTTGCAGGAACTCTATCCGGAAATTCCTATACCCTTAGATCACAAAGATCCTTATACCCTACTCATCGCAGTATTATTGTCTGCCCAAAGTACTGATATTCGCGTAAATCAGATCACTCCGAAGTTATTTGCCATAGCGGATAATCCCTATGATATGATCAAGCTCAGTCAAGAAGAGATCCGAGAGATCATTAAGCCAGTTGGGCTCTCACCCATGAAGTCCAAAGGCATCTATGAGCTATCACATATTCTGATCAACGAGCACAACGGACAAGTACCTGCAAGCTTTGAAGCTCTTGAAGCACTGCCGGCAGTAGGTCATAAAACGGCAAGTGTAGTTATGGCACAAGCCTTTAATGTGCCTGCATTTCCGGTAGATACGCATATTCATAGGCTTATGTATCGCTGGGGATTGACCAACGGCAAGAATGTAGTACAGACCGAAAAAGATGCTAAACGCCTGTTCCCTAAAGACCTGTGGAACAAATTGCACTTGCAGATCATTTGGTACGGAAGGCAATACTCCCCAGCTAGAGGTTGGGATCTTGCAAAGGACATCATAACCAAAACGGTAGGAAGAAAATCCGTTTTGAACGATTATTACAAGACTAAAGCTAAAAAGAAGGCATAAAAAAACCCGCCGTTAAGCGGGTTTTTCCAAAGTTTAGTTTAGAAGTGCTTCAAACTTCAATTTATTATAATCTATAACACTTAAAGCCTTAGAATAATCTAGAAGGAACTTAATCGTCTCTTCTTTTGGAACCATTTTATTCACGGGGTCCCTGCGTGAGGTCTTAGAGTACATTTCTTGCATAGAACGTTGTTTAAGAGTTAATGTTCCTAAAGAACGTTGCTGCTGTACTGTTTATTGTATCAATTAGTTAAAATAATATTATGCTTATCAATTACCTTTCTCAGGTTTATAAGCGCATAACGCATTCTTCCCAATGCCGTATTGATGGAAACGCCCGTCTGCTCTGAGATCTCTTTGAAACTCATGTCTTTGTACATACGCATGATCAAGACGTTTTTTTGATCTTCAGGCAGTTCTTCTATCAACCTTTTTACATCGTCTGCAACTTGATCTTTTATCAATCGCTTCTCTGCATTAAGAGAATCATCACTTAATACAGAAAAAATATTAAAGTCGCCATTGTTCTCGAACTTCGGCATACGATTGTTCTTTCTAAAGTAATCGATAACCAGATTATGCGAAATACGCATCACCCAGGGTAAAAACTTCCCTTCTTCATTATAAGCACCTCGCTTTAAAGTGCGAATTACTTTAATGAAAGTATCTTGGAAAATGTCTTCGGCGACATCCCGGTCGTAAACTTTTGAATAAATAAAACTGAAGACTTTCTCTTTATGGCGAGTTATAAGCTGGCATAAAGCTGCTTCGTTGCCGTCGATGTATGCTCTTACGAGCTGTGCGTCACTGGTTAAGTTGCGTTCCATATTAATACTTTATTAGGCTCAAAAACCGCTAGGGCTCTGGTTTCTATCTAATTATAAAGTAAAAATATGCTATAGGCGTGCGCTTTAAAAAAGTCGTTAGTGTTCGTAAATATAACAACAAAGTTTTTACATACGCAAAAAAAATATTGCTTTTTGTTTAAAACTTGTGTGGCTGCACCCCTATTAAAACCGCCATTTAAGTGGTATCTTTGCAGGGTTTTTTAAAGCCAAAACTGTGTCAGAATCAACCTCCGATTTTAAAAATAATATCCTAATTCAAGGGGCAAAACTGCACAACCTTAAAAATATTGATGTAGCTATCCCAAGAAACAAGCTGGTAGTTGTAACCGGACTATCGGGGAGTGGTAAATCGAGTTTGGCTTTTGACACCCTTTACGCAGAGGGTCAGCGACGCTATGTGGAGAGTCTTTCCTCCTACGCCAGACAATTCTTAGGCAGATTGAGCAAACCCAAGGTGGATGCTATAAAAGGTATTGCCCCTGCTATAGCCATAGAACAAAAGGTCAATGCGACCAACCCTAGATCTACAGTGGGTACTTCGACAGAGATCTACGATTATCTCAAACTCCTATTCACTCGAATTGGTAAGACCTACTCGCCTATCTCTGGGGAATTGGTCAAAAAAGATACGGTCACTGATGTCTTAAATTACATCAAAACTTTAGAGGATGGCAAGCGATTGCTACTACTGGCGCCTATCATTTTAGAAGAAGGTCGCAGTTTGGAGAATAAACTCAAAGCCCTTTTGCAACAAGGTTTTGCCAGAATAAAAGCAGCAGACCAAGTGCTGCGGATAGAAGACAGCCTCGACAAATCACTTCCAAAAGATATCTACTTAGTAGTAGATCGTATTGTAAAAAAGGAGGATGAAGATTTTTATCACCGACTGGGTGATGCTATAGAAATGGCTTTCTACGAAGGCAAAGGAGATGTCATCATAGAAGCGGTCGATACTGGAGATAAAAAACAGTTCAACAACCGTTTTGAAATGGACGGGCAAACCTTTTTGGAGCCCAATGTTCATCTTTTTAGCTTTAACAATCCTTATGGAGCCTGCCCTAGCTGCGAAGGCTATGGCGATGTAATTGGAATTGATCCTGATCTGGTGGTGCCTAATACGGCGCTTTCTGTTTACGAAAATGCGATCTTCCCGTGGCGCGGTGAATCTATGAGCTGGTATAGAGACCAATTGGTAAACAACGCTTATAAATTCGACTTCCCGATACACAAGCCCTGGTATGAGCTATCTGAGGCGGACAAGCGTTTGGTTTGGCAAGGCAACAACTACTTTGAAGGCCTTAATAGTTTTTTCAAAGAGTTAGAAGCCAAGAGTTACAAGATCCAGAACCGAGTAATGCTTTCGCGTTATCGTGGAAAAACACGCTGTAGCACTTGTTATGGCCGCAGATTACGCCCAGAAGCAAACTACGTTAAGATTCAAGGCAAGTCTATTTCTGACCTTGTAGAATTACCGATTGAAGAAGTAAGAAACTATTTCCAACAGTTAGAACTTAACGATCACGATACTCAGGTTGCAAAACGCCTTTTGGTAGAGATCAATAATCGTTTGCGTTTTCTTTCTAACGTCGGATTGAATTATTTGACGCTTAATAGAAAATCGAACACCCTTTCTGGTGGAGAGTCCCAACGTATAAACTTGGCTACGTCCTTAGGTTCCAGCTTGGTTGGTTCCATGTACATCTTGGACGAACCCAGTATAGGACTGCATCCAAGAGATACAGAAAAACTGATCGGTGTTTTAGAATCCCTGCGCGATCTTGGTAATACGGTTATTGTTGTTGAGCACGACGAGGACCTGATGAAGGCCGCAGACGTGATCATTGATATCGGACCAGAAGCTGGTACTTTTGGTGGAGAGGTGGTTGCAACAGGTACGTACGATGAGATCTTAAAGTCTGATTCCTTAACCGCAGGCTATCTTAGCGGACGCTTAGAGATCCCAGTTCCGGCTAAAAGACGAGAGGCAAAGAACTTCATTGAGCTCCAAGGAGCTAGACACAACAATCTTAAGAATATAGACGTCCAATTTCCATTGGGCAGTTTTAGTGTAGTTACCGGAGTATCAGGCTCTGGCAAGAGTACTTTGGTCAAAAAGATCCTCTTCCCAGCGCTACAACGCAAACTCGGCGGATACGGTGAAAAGCCGGGTCAATTCTCTACTTTGGAATTGCCAGAGAATGCCTTACAGCACATAGAGTTTGTAGATCAAAACCCAATTGGGCGCTCTAGCAGATCCAACCCGGTAACCTACATAAAAGCTTATGATGATATTCGCTCGCTGTTCGCAGCGCAAAAGCTTTCTGAGATACGTGGCTTTAAGGCCAAACACTTCTCTTTTAATGTAGACGGAGGGCGTTGCGAGACTTGTAAAGGAGAAGGTGAAGTAACCATTGAAATGCAGTTCATGGCCGATGTTCACTTGGAATGCGATACCTGTAAAGGCAAGAGATTCAAGAAAGAAGTGCTCGAAGTTCAATTCAATGGCAAGAGCATAGATGATATTTTAAACCTTACGGTAGATGAGGCAATTGCCTTCTTTGATCAACATGGCGAGAACAAGATCCATGACAAGCTTCAACCTTTGCAGGCAGTCGGTTTGGGCTATGTACAATTAGGGCAAAGTTCCTCTACCCTTTCTGGTGGAGAAGCGCAGCGTATCAAGCTAGCTTCGTTCCTAATCAAAGGAGCAAGTAAGGACAACACCCTATTCATCTTTGACGAACCAACTACCGGGCTTCATTTTCACGACATTAAAAAATTGCTGGATTCCTTTAACGCCTTGTTGGAGAACGGTCACTCTATTATTGTTGTAGAACACAATCTAGACCTTATTAAATGTGCAGACTACATCATCGACCTCGGTCCAGAGGGCGGCGATAAAGGAGGAACTGTTATCGCTTCCGGAACTCCGGAAGAGATCGTTAAAGAAGAAAGGTCATATACGGCAAAACACCTTAAGGCCAAGCTTTAATCCTGTAACTTACTCATAAACAATTACTTGAAATTTTGGCACGCGCTTTGGTTTACTTAAAGCAATAGCGCAAGCCGAAAAGCTTTAAGAGTAGGTAAAACCCAAAATTTCAGGATTATGAAAAAAGCAATTCTTTCAGTAGGTATATTCCTAATCGGAATTTCTACACAGGCAAATGTGACTACGGAATCTAAGGTTTACAATCCTTGGGGGAACTACGAACGCTATTTAAGTACACAATCGGTAACTTTTTACGAAGACGGTATCTTGTTTGAAGTGTTCTTGGATGGCAGTTTTAGCTATGTCCTTCCAAATACCGTACAATACAACAGACGAGGTCGTGTGATTGGCAGAGGTAACGCCAGACGCAATCTCCCTGTCCATGCGAACGGACATCGCGGACGTGGTCATTACAGATTGAACATGGACCGATTCGGGGTTATCCACAGCATTGGCCGTACGCATATATTTTACAAACCGAATGGAAAGGTTCGTTTTATTGGCGATGTGCCATTGCGCTACCGCAGAGGAAGACTAGTCGGTGTTGGCGGTATGGACATTATATATGCCAGACGCGGAAACGTAAGCCACACTTTAGGACATATAAACCGTTTGAACGTGATCTTTGGAACTTGCGGAGTAACAGGAAGCACAACCTTTACCTTTGCGGACCGTTATTTCGGTAACGGGCATTACGACACTACTTATCGAGTAGGGAATCGTTCTAGAGGTCAGACCAACAATGACGATTGGGATTTCCATTGGGATGATGATTGGGACGATGATGACAATGATAACAGACGCGGTCGTCGCAGCCGCAACTAGTATCATGATTTAGTTGATGTAACACTGCTCTCCTTGGAGGGCAGTGTTTTTTGTTACTGATAATCAATACTTTAAAAGTTTGGCACGCCCTTTGTATTTAAGAAAGTGTAATGCTGACCAGAATGCAATTACAAACTAAAATTTAAAGTGATGAAAAAACTTGCCTTACTACTTAGCGGACTCTTACTTAGTATTTCTGGATTGTTTTCAGAAGCCCGCGCAGACAACAGACGATACAACTTCGACGGATCTTCATACATCTTTGTTGAAGGTGGTGTAGAATTCTCAGTATTCCCAGACGGACAATTTGATTTTGTTTTCTTGGGTAACGACGGATTGAATGTAAACGTAAATACTCCAGGAGTGAGTATCAATTACAATTCTGGTTACAATTACGACGCTTTTGTACAGTATGATGACTACGGAGCAGTTATTCAGATCGAGAATGTGCCGATCTTTTATGATAACTGGGGCCGTATATCTAGAGCTGGAAGCGTAGATATCGTATACAACAACAGACGCATTGTTCGCGTAGGAGGATTGCGTGTCTTTTATAACAACTTTGGTCTCTTTGACTACACCCTTGGATATATCAGCCCTTTCTACAGAACCTATATATACAGACCATGGCACGTATTCTATGCACGGCCGATCTGGAGCAACTGTATCGTGTATAACTATCCGTATCGCGCTTACTACACTCCTATCCGATACAGCTACGCGAATCACATTCGCTACTATAACAACAGAGGTCGTAGAGCTTACGTAAATGGTAGAAGAGATTTCTATCGTCCGGGTAGCAGAATTCACTATCGCAACGGTAGAACTGCTGCAAACCCAGATTATCGTCCAGCGCGTAGATCGGGAAGAGATGCGGTAGCTAACAATAGCGGGCGTGGCTCTGGAGCTACAACAAGCAGTAACAATCGTAGAAGTGTTGCGGCCAATACACGTGCCACAAACAACCCGAGAGACCTTAACAATGGTAGATCTAGCAATATGCGCAGAACATCTGCCAATACAAATCGCGGTGGAAGCAGCAATATGGCTACTCGCGATAAGAAACAGAACAATCGTGGAACTGTAGCTCGCAATGGGAACTCTAACAACAGATCCTCCGGTAATATGCGTACACAGCGCAATACCAATAGATCATCTGGGAATATGAGATCTCAGCGAAGCACGAACAGATCAACTGGCAATATGAGAAGCTCGTCTTCTGGTAGCAACCAGAGAGCTACCACGAGCAGATCAAATAGCCGCAGCAGCAATACCAGATCTCAAGCAAATCGATCTGGTGGTTCTAGAAACAACAGCAGAGCAACATCAAACAGCTCTAGAGGTTCTAGGTCTGCAAGTGTGTCTCGCGGAGGCAGTAACAAGAGACAGAGCTCTACCAGCAACTCACGCCGTGGTAGAGGATTCTAAAGATCATTTTTTGGTTGGTTAGTTAGGAACCCTTGTCAAGACGAACTTTGTCTGGCAAGGGTTTCGCTTTTGAGTACTCTAGCCAATTGCTGGCTAAGTGCTTTTCTGTCGAATTTAGAAATGGCCTGCTCCTCTAATTCAAGGGACCGCGTTTTGTAAGCCCTATAGGCCTTTAAAAAGTAGGCTCCCAAATAATCTGCTGTGAGTTCATCATAATTAAAGAATTCACCACTCCCCGACTCCTCCAATAACTTTTTAATATCACTGCCCTTGGGCCCTATAGCTAATATTGGTCTTTTAGCCATCATATACTCAAAGAGTTTTCCTGGTAAGATGGCTCGTGTTTCTGGCGAGTTTATCTCGAGCAATAGAAGCAATTGACTTTGATGTTGTAAGGCTATAGCTTCGCTGTGATCTACATAGCCCTTAAACTCCGCATGTTCGAGAAGACCGTGGGCTCTTAAGGAGTCTTTTACTTCCTTTGCAACCACCCCGGCAAAGACGAGGTTCAGATCTTTCTTAAAGGCAGCATTATTGGCACATAAATATGCCAGTATCTTCCAGAGCGGTTCCGGATTGCGCTTGGCCAAAAGTGAACCAATATGAGATATACTGAAATTGTTATCTAGATCAATTGGATTCTCCGGTTTATTAGACCTGTCGTAACCGTTGGTAATGACACTAATCTGCTGGTTAGAAATTCCTTCAAATTCCTTTTTTGTAGTTGGACTGGTCACCAAGATATGATCTGCTGCTTGCAGCACAGCAGCCTCTAACTTTTTGTGCTTTCTGGCGTTCCAAGGCAATAAACGCAAGGATTTATGGTAGCCAATAGTTGTCCAGGGATCTCTAAAATCTGCCACCCAAGGAATTCCCAACTCCTTTTTAAGCTGCAAACCAATAAGATGAACACTGTGCGGTGGACCAGTTGTTATTACTGAATCGTAATGATTCTCCTTTAAATGACTCATTAAAAACTTGACCGATGGTTTTACCCAGGCCTTTCGCGCATCAGGAATAAAGAAGTTGCCTCGAACAAACAACAGAAACTTCTTTAAAAGAGAAGGATCCTCGTCTATAATACCTTTGCTCAAGGTTTGTGTAGCGCCTTTGTCCAAGCGTTTACCAAGGGCGTAGGGTTCCCAAATGGGATATTTTAAAATTTCCAAGTCTCCCGGAACCTCTTGAACTAAGGCCTCATCCATGATAGGATACGACGGATTCTCTGGAATGTATACCGTTGGTTTAACACCAAATTCGGGTAAGTAAGTGCAGAACTTTAACCAGCGCTGTACACCTGGCCCACCTGCAGGTGGCCAATAATAGGTGATTACCAGAACTTTCTTAGGTTCCATTTATACTGATTCAGACTGCGAATTTCTGTAGTTCCAATAGCCAAATCCCAAAAGTACCAAAACAAAGATTCCTGCAGACAACAAGCTCAACATGCTGCCGCGCTGTATCACTTCTGGCTCAAAGGAGAAAACGATCTCGTGTTCTCCTGCAGGCAAAACCATTGCTCTAAGGGTATAATTCGCTCTAAAATATTCTGTCTCTTGTCCGTCTACTGTTAGTTTCCAACCTGGCTTGTAATACATCTCAGAAAAGACCACTAAGCCTTCTGCGGCGGTCTTACTGTTGTAAACCATACGATTCGGAGCAAACTCCTTGAGTGCTATGGTTGCGGTAGAATCCACAACAAAACGCTTCCCACTGAGCCTATCGGCAAATTCTTGGTGAATTACTGCCTTTTGTTTGGTATTGATATTAGCCAAAGCCTGAATCTCCTCGTCTGCCGAAGCTACCAACTCGTAATCGGTGACAAACCAGGCATTGCCATTGGCACCGGAGTTCCGCTGCGCATAAGGCCCGCCATTATCTCCAAAGCGTATCAAGTAGCGCACATTGAACATATTGATGATGTTCATATTGGGTTGTTCTCCCATCAGATAGAATTCGTACAGATCGTGAATACGCCCCATTTTAACGGCACTATAACCACCCAGAGCATTGTGGAAAAAGCTCGCACGACCACTGGTAAAGGCACTGGTGGTCATGTCGTAGACCCTAAAGAAGCCATCTTTATCTTGCTCTATCTGAATATCGGCGCCATTGCGTTGGTAGGGCTGCTCCATTACACGCATATCTACAAAGTCTTCTTCATTTACATAGCGCTTGTCTACTCCTACCAAATCGATCAATAACAAGACCGCCAATAAGCCAACAGCTAAAGTTTCTTTAATTGCATTTCTTAGCAAGCCAAAAAGTACTGCTATAGTTGCCAGAACCAAGCCTAAAGAGCGCAGACTATCTTCTTTGAAAACAGCTATTCTATCGGCTTGAATTCCCTCAATTAGTACAGGGCCAGCCTCTCCAAGGGCCGCTGCAACATCGGCATCATAAGGAGCTTGAAAGTCGAACAAACTAGATCCTAAAAGGTAAAAAACAAGCAGCAAACCGGAGACAATTCCTCCGGAAATCAACAAGGCTTTTCGTCTAGCCTCTTTGGTGTTAAAATCATTAAAGAGTTGATGCAGTCCGATAACCGCAGCTATAGGTAGCAGTAGCTCAATGATGACTTGTATGGAACTTACAGCTCTAAACTTGTTGTAAAGCGGAACATAGTCAACAAATAGCTCGGTCAGGAAGGCAAAGTTCTTTCCCCAAGACAATAAGAGACTCAGCAGTATACCTCCCAAGAGCCACCAGCGCAGTCGGCCCTTTATTAAAAAGAATCCTAAAAGTGCTAAAAAGACCACTATGGCCCCAACATATGCAGGAGCTTCTACTATGGGTTGATCTCCCCAATACATGGGTAAAGGCACTTGTCGCAAGATATTGTTGGCCTCTTGAGGTGGGATTCCTAAACTGCGCAAAGCGTCTATAAGCTGGCTTTCTTCTGGCAAAGGTTCTCCAGAACCTCCGCCCATAAAACGCGGGACCATTAAATTAAAACTCTCCAGTTTGCCGTAGCTGTATTCGGTGATATAATCATAAGGTAAACCGTTAGTCACTTCTTTAGGGGTTCCGTCTGGCTTAATTTTGAGCTCGCTTTTTCCACGCATGGAATAAGGAGCGTATTCGGCCGTAGCCAAAATATTTGCACTGTTGAATCCTATTGCCAAAAGCACCGCAGCACAGAGTATTCCTACGGATTTAAAGAAATGCGGCAACTGTTTTCTGCGGAAGGCATCTATTAAATACGCCAAGCCCAAGACCACAACCAATAACAAAAGATAATAGGTCATCTGAAAATGGTTGGCCACCAGTTCTAAGCCCATTGCAACCGCCGTAAGCGCAAATCCCCAGAGATACTTACCTCTGAAAGTAAGAATTATTCCACTGAGCACTAAAGGCATATAGGCAATAGCATGCGCTTTTAAGTTATGCCCCACCCCTAGTATGATGATAAGGTAGGTGGAGAAACCAAAGGCGAGCGCACCCAGGAAAGCCAATTTGTAATCTACTTTCATAACCAGCAATAAAACATACATACTGATCAAGTAGAGGAACAGATAATCTGCTGGACGTGGTAAGAACCGCAGTGTAAGGTCTAATTTTTTAATGAGGTGATTCGGATAGCGCGCTCCGATCTGATAAGTTGGCATTCCGCCAAAAGCACCATTGGTCCAATAGGTCTCCTCTCCTGTCGCAGCTTTAAAATCACGTTGTTGTTTAGCAATACCGTTAAACTGAGCAATGTCGCTCTGAAATATGGTTTCGCCTTGTAGTACTGGGCTAAAATAGATCAGTGAGGCAAGGACAAATAAAATTAAAACAATAAGGTGAGGAAGCGCTTTTTTTAAGGCGGCCATAAGTGCGGATTTAGGCTTCCAAATTAATCAATTTCTTCATAATCGATATAGTCGCCAACAACCTTAGTAGATTCTCTTTTGGACTGTGGTTTACTGTGGACATGGACACTGCCTTCTGGCTTAGGGGTTTGCTGCTGCTCAAAGGACCCGAACTGGCTTTCGAATCGCTGCTGCAGCTTTTTACTGGCATAACGCAGTATATAGGGCACCGCAAGCTTCAATGCGAAACGCAAGAGCAACAATACCAAAATGACAATCAAAAACGTTCTTAATGCATCCATGCACTTTAAATTTACTGTAAAGGTAGGGATTCAGGGCTGAAGAAGCCGCTAAAGAACTATTAAAAAACTAATAAATTCTGCTATCTTTGACTGCAAACCAGTACCCCATGAACACCCGCTTTTGGCTTCTTGCCTGCCTATTTATAGCAAGTACTCAGGCTGTTCTGAGCCAATACACTGAAACCATAAATTCAAACAGACCTGGAAATTCTCAGGGGGCTTTTGCCGTGGGCCGCAATGTCTTGCAACTAGAGCTCGGATTAGGTCTTGGACAAGAAAATCACGACTTACTCAACACAGAAGCAAGCGCTTTTAGTTTAGACTATGCCGTGAGATACGGCTTGTTTATGGAGCGCCTTGAGATCAATGCTATTGGCGCCTACCAGCGCAACGAGGTTACCTTTGACGACGGTTTTGTGACCGGCGAGTTCACCCAAGCTAACTTTAGACTCAACAGCCTCGGGGCAAAGTATTTGATATACGACCCTTACAGAAAACGAGAGTTGGAGGGCCCGAATCTTTACAGTTGGAAGGCTAATAATACTTTTCAGTGGAGAGATCTTATTCCGGCTATCTCTGTTTATGCCGGGGCCAACTTCGACTTTGAGGATAACCCTTTCACACCAGAGGACGAATTGACTATAAGTCCGAGAATTGCGATTATTACGCAGAATAACTTTTTAGGCGGATGGGTATTTGTTACCAATATCATTGTAGATCGCGTTACCACCGAGTTTCCATCGTACAGCTATCTACTAACCCTTACACATGCCTTTAGTGAGAAGTTTTCGGCTTTTGTTGAAAATGAAGGAATTAAGAGTGATTTCTACGCAGATCAACTCTTTAGAGGTGGCGCAGCCTATCTGTTCAATAATGACTTTCAATTAGATGCTTCAGTTCTTCTGAATTGGAAAGACACTCCTACTAGAACCTTTTTCAAGATCGGAGCTAGCTATCGCTTTGATATGCATGGCCAAGATGAGTACTTGGAAGAAGAAGGGCCGGATGGAGAAGCCATAAACAAAAAGGACAACAAAAAGAAGCGACGCAAACGCCGTGACGATGTCGAGATAGAAGATGATGGCGGCAGTATTTTAAGAAATCGCCCATGATCGAAGTCAAGAAAATAACCGACCAAAAAGACCTTAAAACCTTCGTCAAATTTCCGTTTACACTCTACAAGGACTGTAAATATTGGGTTCCACCATTGATCAATGACGAGTTAGAGACCTTGAGTCAAGAAAAGAACCCTGTTTTTAAAAATGCAGAGGCACATTATTTCTTGGCCTATAAAAACAACAAGGTAGTTGGACGCATTGCCGCTATTGTAAATCATTTGGAGATCAATGAGCAGGGTAAGAAAAAAATGCGCTTTGGCTGGCTAGATATGATCGATGATCTGGAGGTTACCAAGGCTTTATTAGAAGAAGTAAACAAGATCGGGCGCAGCCACAACTTAGAATATGTGGAAGGTCCTGTTGGTTTCTCTAATATGGAGAAGGCTGGTATACTCACCATGGGGTTTGAAGAACTCAATACCATGATCACTTGGTACCACTACCCCTACTATGCTGAACATTTCCAAAAGCTTGGCTTTGAAAAACAGGCCACCTGGGTTGAATATCGTATGCAGATCCCGGCAGAGATGAAGGAAAAGGTTAAAAAGTTCTCAGCGATCATAAAAAAGCGGTACGAATTGGAAGTGATCCGTTTTAAGTCTAAAAAGGAGATCATTCCTTATGTAGATGATATGTTTGGACTACTGAACAATACCTATAACAGCTTACAGACCTTTGTGCCGATACAACAGTATCAGATAGACTATTACAAGGAGAAGTATTTCAATTTTATCCACCCAGATTATATTACTTGCATTAAGGATTCTGACGGCAAATTGATCGCCTTTTCTGTGGTGATGCCGAGCTTTTCTAAGGCATTAAAAAAGGCCAACGGCAAACTGTTCCCTTTTGGATGGTATCATTTATTGCAAGCGCAAAAGAAGAACGACACCGCTGCATTCTATTTAATTGGCATAGACCCTGAATATCAAGGTAAGGGAGTTACGGCTATAATATTTGCAGAAATGCAGCAGCTCTTTAACAATAAAGGCATTAAAGAAGTGGAGACCAACCCGGAACTCGCTGAGAATACAGCTGTTCAGTTGCTTTGGAAGGATTACGATCCGCAGCAACACAAAGAACGCAGCACCTTTAGAAAAGACTTATAAAAAAAGCCACCAATCAGGTGGCTTTTCTATTTTTATCTCAGACGATGATTACTCGCCCATAGAGGCTGCTAGTGCAGCAGATAGTCTTTTATAAGTTCCGTTCTCTAGACGCTCTCTAATGGCAGAGAATGCATCTAAAGTCTGGTCAATATCTTCCATAGTGTGTGATGCTGTAGGGATCATTCTAAGTAGAATTAATCCTTTAGGTATCACTGGGTAAACCACTATAGAACAGAACACTCCGTGATTCTCACGTAGGTCCTTAACCAAAGCCATAGCTTCTGGAATACTTCCTTTAAGATATACCGGAGTCACACAACTCTGGGTAGTTCCTAAGTCGAAACCGCGCTCGCGCAAGCCACCTTGTAAGGCATTTACATTAGCCCAAAGCTTGTCTTTGTATTCTGTGCTTGAACGCATCATATCCAAACGCTTCAAAGCTCCTACAACCAACTGCATTTGTAACGACTTCGCGAACATTTGCGAACGCAGGTTGTATTTCAAATAATTAATGATCTCTTCATCTCCAGCAATAAAAGCTCCTGTAGATGCCATAGACTTAGCGAAAGTAGCGAAGTACACATCGATATCGTCTTGTACGCCTTGCTCCTCGCCTGCTCCAGCACCAGTTTTTCCCAGTGTTCCAAAACCGTGAGCATCGTCAACGAACAAACGGAAATTATATTTTTCTTTTAAGGCTACGATCTCTTTGAGTTTTCCTTGCTCACCGCGCATTCCAAAAACACCTTCGGAGATCAAAAGGATCCCGCCACCGGTCTTCTCTGCTACTTTCTCAGCACGCTTCAAGTTCTTTTCGATACTTTCCATATCGTTGTGCTTGTAAGTAAAACGCTGACCAAGGTGTAAACGCACCCCGTCAATAATACAGGCGTGAGCGTCTACGTCGTATACAATAACGTCGTCTTTAGAGACCAAAGCATCGATGGTAGAAACCATTCCTTGGTAACCAAAGTTCAACAAATAAGCAGCTTCCTTGTTTACAAAAGCCGCAAGCTCATTCTGAAGTTGTTCGTGAAGGTTGGTATGACCACTCATCATTCTAGCACCCATTGGATAAGCCGAACCGTATTGCGCAGCAGCTTTTGCATCAACCTTACGAACTTCTGGGTGATTCGCCAATCCCAAGTAGTCGTTCACACTCCAGGTGATAACTTCCTTGCCGTTGAACATCATTCGATTACCGATAGGCCCTTCTAATTTTGGGAATACAAAATATCCTTCTGCAGCTTCTGCCCATTTCCCAAGAGGTCCTTTGTCTCTGTAAATCTTTTCGAATAAATCCTTTGCCAAATCTTTGCTATTAAAGTTTCCGGGCAAAAGTATAAATTTATTCCTAATTATCAGGGTTTTTCCTGAATTCCTGCCCATAAAAAAGCCCCGCAAATGCAGGGCTTAACTATTTTGTTTAAGGGTCTTATTTGACGTATTGTATGTTGCCAACGACCTCTTCGTGTTGAGCGTCAAAGAAGCCTTGTTCTTTCATCCACTTGTCTGAGTAGACTTTGCTCATATATCGAGAACCGTGGTCTGGTAAAATCACCACCACTATATCGTCTTTTTTGAAATATCCTTCCTCTGCTAATTGTTGAACACCTTGAAGCGCTGCTCCGGAAGTATATCCGGCAAACAAACCTTCTTTAGTTGCTAACTCACGAGCTTTGTGCGCACTTTCTTCGTCTGTTACCTTTACAAACTGATCGATGCTATCAAAATCTGTAGCCGTAGGAATCAAATTCTTTCCAAGACCTTCTATGCGATACGGATAGATCTCGTTCTTGTCGAACTCACGGGTTTCGTGGTATTTCTTTAATACAGAGCCGTACGCATCTATGCCCACGATCTGAATATTCGGGTTCTGCTCTTTTAAATACTGAGCCGTACCAGAAATAGTTCCGCCGGTACCGCTACAAGCAACCAAATGCGTGATCTGTCCACCGGTTTGTTCCCAGATCTCTGGGCCTGTGGTCTTGTAGTGAGCGGCAGTATTTAATTTGTTGAAATACTGATTGATATAAACCGATCCTTTGATCTCATTGTGCAAACGCTTGGCTACCTCGTAGTAAGAACGCGGGTCGTCTGCAGCTACGTGCGCTGGGCAAACATAGACCTGAGCTCCCATGGCGCGTAACATGTCGATCTTATCACCACTCGACTTTGAACTAACCGCTAGAATACATTCATATCCTTTAATGATACTCACCATGGCAATACTAAAACCAGTGTTACCTGAGGTAGTCTCAATAATGGTGTCGCCAGGATTTAAAATACCTTGGCGCTCTGCTTCCTCAATGATGTGTAAGGCGATGCGGTCTTTAGAAGAGTGTCCGGGGTTGAAAGCTTCAACTTTTCCGTAGAAATTACCGGGAATATCGGCAGTAATTTTGCTCAATTTGACAAGCGGTGTGTTCCCAATAAGAGAAAGCACGTTGTCATGTGCTTGGATTTTGTCCTTCATAAATTCTGCTTAGTCAGTAGAAACACGCTTATCAGCAACGATTTACGGTTTCAACCCTGCAAAGTTAAGTCAAAAATTTCAAACTACTCGGTTATCCCTTCCAAATCAAGTAAGAAGGCCCAATTTCTCGCCACTTCTTTCAAAGCCTCAAAGCGTCCGGAAGCACCGCCGTGGCCAGCTTCCATATCGGTATGCAACAACAACAAATTGCCATTTGTCTTCATGTCTCTGAGTTTAGCCACCCATTTTGCCGGCTCCCAATACTGTACTTGAGAATCGTGCAAGCCTGTGGTGACCAATAGGTTTGGATAGTCCTGAGCACTCACCTGATCATAGGGAGAATAAGACAACATATAGTCGTAGGAATCTTTGTTGTTCGGATTACCCCACTCGTCGTATTCTCCAGTTGTTAGTGGAATAGAATCGTCTAGCATGGTGGTAACCACATCCACAAAAGGTACAGCGGCAATTACACCATTGTACAGCTCTGGAGCCATATTTACAACAGCTCCCATAAGCAAGCCTCCCGCAGATCCGCCGTAGGCATATAAATGATCGCTCGAGGTGTAACCCTCTGCTATCAAGAACTTAGAGCAGTCGATAAAATCGGTAAAGGTGTTCTTCTTTTTAAACATCTTTCCGTCTTCATACCACTGACGCCCCATATACTGTCCGCCACGAATATGCGCAATAGCGTAGATAAAACCGCGATCAAGCAAGCTAAGGCGTGTTGTTGAAAAACGTGGATTGGTCGTAGAACCATAAGAACCATAAGCATATTGCAATACTGGATTCTTTCCATTCTTTTTCATTCCTTTTCGGTAGACCAAAGAAATCGGAATTTTGGTTCCATCTTCTGCTGTGGCCCATACACGCTCTGAAGCGTAATTATCTTTGTCAAACTTACCGCCCAAGACCTCGGTCTCTTTCATAACTGTAGACTCCTTAGTGGTCATGTTAAAATCGATCACTGAAGCTGGTGTGGTCAAAGAATTGTAACCGTAACGTAAAACGTCTGTGTTAAAGTCCACGTTTTGCGTGGTATAGGCTGTATAAGTCTCACTGTCAAAAGGCAAGTAATATGCTCCCTCTGGGTTAGCCCAAGGAATAATCTTGAGTTTATTAAGTCCGTCAGAGCGTTCACTTACCACCAAGTAATCCTTAAATATGTCTATATCCTCTAAGAGCACTTTTGGGTCGTGCGCAATGACCTCTTCCCAGTTTTCCTTCGCGGTATTGGTAACGGAGGTCTTCATGAGTTTGTAGTTCTTAGCTCCGTCCTTGTTGGTTAAAATGTAGAAGTCATCTCCAAAATGAGAAACGTAATACTCCAGACCGCGCTCTCTTGGCTGAATGGCTTTGAATTCCCCTTCTGGGTCATTGGCATCCAGATATTGAAACTCCGAAGTTAAGGTACTGGTGCTACCGATCATCAAATAATCGTCCGACTTGGTTTTATATACGTAGGTGTAAAAAGTATCGTCTTCCTCGGTAAAAACCAAAGTTGGGTTTTTAGGATCATCTCCTAGCTTATGGCGATAGATCTTATCGCTGCGGAGAGTAACCGGATCCTTTCCTGTAAAAAATAAGGTCTGGTTATCATTAGCCCATTCAGATCCCGCCGTGGTCATTGGAATGGCCTCGTTGTAAATCTCGCCAGTTTCTAGATTCTTAACGTAGATAGTGTAATTTCTGCGACTCACCGTATCTACACCAAAGGCGACGAGCTTGTTATTAGGACTGACGTTGATACCACGTAAATTGTAGTACGGGTAACCTTCCGCCATTTCGTTCACATTGAAAAGGATCTCTTCTTCAGCGTCCATAGATCCTTTCTTGCGCGTGTATATCGGATAATCCTTCCCAGTCTCATAACGGGTAATATAGTAGTAACCGTTGTAGAAATAAGGTACAGAAGCATCGTCTTCTTTAATACGACCCTTCATTTCTTGGAACAAGTCCTCCTGAAAGGTCTTGGTATGCGCGGTCATTTTGTCAAAGTAGTCATTCTCGCGCTCCAAGTAGTCGATCACTTCTTCGTCTTCTCTGTCGTTGAGCCAGAAATAGTCATCAACGCGGACGTCTCCGTGAATTTCTAAGTTCTTGGGCTTTTTATCTGCCGTGGGTGGCGTAATATTCATGGCCGCTTTTGGTTTTTGATCTTGTTTACAGGAAGCTGCAAAAATAGTGCAAACTGCTAAGATGAGGATCTGCTTGAACATGATTTTGTTTTTCGAAGGTTTAGGTATAGGCCCTCTAAAGTAGTAAATTTGCAGGGAATAAAATCTTAAAGCTATGTTTGGAGATATTATGGGAATGATGGGTAAACTCAAAGAAACCCAAGAGAAAGTCGCTCAGACCAAAGAACGACTCAATACTGTTTTAATAGACGAGCAAAACTCAGAAGGAACTATAAAAGTAACCCTTACGGCCAATCGCGAGATAAAAAACATCAGCATTACCGAAGAACTTTTAAGTGACAAAGAGCAATTAGAAGACTATTTGGTGATCACCTTAAACAAAGCGATCGCTCGAGCCACTACTGTAAATGAAACAGAATTAGCTGCAGTAGCTAAAGAGGGTATGCCCAATATTCCTGGGCTAGACAATATGTTTGGCTAATAATTCTCGGCTATCTTTTCCAATAGCTCGAAGTGGTAGAAAGTTTCGCGCAGACTGCTGTAACCAGATACCTCTCCTATTTTTCTCCCTTTGTGATTGTAGGCAATTAACAATGGGAAAGAGCGCTCCGGATTGTATCTCTTTAGGATGTCCTTATTATAAGCTAGCTGCTCTGGACTTACTATATCGATACGACGCGGGATATCTATCATGACTAATAAATAATCTTTGGTCAATGTTTTGAATTCGTCAGTTGAGAAGAAATCTTCTTTTAATTGAATGCAGGGAGCACACCAATCACTACCTGTAAAATAAAGCAATACGGGCTTCTTTTCTTTGCGAGCTTGTTTTTGTGCTGCCTCCAAATTAGCCATCCAAAGAAGCTGCTGCTCGGCCTGCGCCATTGTCTGCTGGCTGAATAAGACCGTTAATACCAATAATAAGATTCTCATACTGCTTGATTTGGGAACAGATATCGTGCCAAAAATGAACAAAAAAAAGCGAAGTCCCAAATTTATAGGACTTCGCAGCAGGTAGTTCACAGGATTCTAGTGATTACTGAATAATTCTGAATTGAGTTCTGCGGTTAGCTCTGTGTTCGCGCTCAGAACAAGAAACTCCATCAGCGCAACGGTTAAGTAGCTGAGACTCTCCGTAACCGTTAGAAACGATACGGCTAGCGTTGATCCCTTTAGAGATCAGGTAGTTAGTTACCGCTTGCGCGCGACGCTCTGAAAGGTCTTTGTTACTAGAAGCAGTACCTCTAGAGTCTGTGTGAGATGCGATCTCAACCTCTTCTACACGAGCAGGCTCAATAACTACACGCTTAGTATAGGTAGCAGGCACTTCAGATACTGGAGTTGAAGTAGTACTAGCATCGTTAGCCAAACGCTGTACAGATACGGTTTCGTACTCGGCTGGATACCCTTTGTAACACCAGTAACGACAATCGTCTGGGTTTGCAGATGCACAGTCAGGAGCGGCAGTTCCTAGCTCCCATTGCGCATAAGCTGGTTTGATCTCAAGCGTCTCTGAATCGCTAGAAAAGCTTGCAGGGATAACGCGTAGCGTAGAAGCTCCTTGTTTCTTGACATAAGAGATAGTTTCAGTTCCCCATTTTTCTGGTACAACTACTAACTTCTTTCCAGCGGCTTTCACCATAACGCGCTCGGTCACGGTTTCATACTGTGCAGGAACAGTCTTTAACACCTTATAAGCAGGCTTAACCATTACTTGCACATCTTCATTTACATAAACGTCTGGTGTAGTACAACGCACATAACACTTTCCGGGTTCTGGGTTGGTCGGAAGGTCTTGAGCATGAGTAAGATTCGCGAGACCCGCGGCCAGGATTAGTAATACAATTTTTCTCATTGTGATGATTGTTAAATTATGATGGCTCAAAACTCTAAATCTAAGAATGGTTATTAACAAACCTTTAAGCTTTCTTGCGGCATAAATCGACAAAAAACATCATTTTATCGACAAAGCGTTATAAACATAATTTTTTTGAGCTTGGACTAGCTACGGAAAGATTTCTAGCATTTTTTTCGGATATTTACTAAACAAAGCGAAGTTTAACACCAAATAATACAAACATGTTTGAATTAAAGCAAAAAGAAGGATCAGATCAGTATCACTTTGTACTGAAGGCCAAAAACGGGCAGGTAATCCTTTCTAGCCAAGTTTACACGAGCAAGAGCGGAGCAATGAACGGTATCGAATCTGTTCGTACGAACGCTAGCGATGACGCTAAGTTTGAGCGTAACACAGCTAAGAACGGCAAATTCTACTTTAACCTAAAAGCTGCAAACAGCCAGATCATTGGTACTAGCCAGATGTATGCTGCAGAGGCTGGAATGGAAAATGGAATTCAGTCTATTAAAAACAACGCTCCGGACGCGGACGTTAAAGAGGTATAGTCACTACGCCTTCAAAAAATCAAAGCCCTGCCAACGCAGGGCTTTTTTTATGATAAGGTTTCGCGCAGTGCCTGTAGGAAGTCTGCGTGCATAGTATCGGTATAATCCAAATGAGTTACCACGCGCAAGGCGCCCTGCCCCATATTACTGATAATGATATTACGAGCTGCCATGGCTTTAGAAAACCCAGCTTCGTCTTTAACGTGAAAGATCACAATATTGGTTTCTACCGGAGATACTTTAGTCACTTGCGGGAGGTTTTCGAGTAAGTCCCCTATTTCTTTTGCTTTCTGATGGTCTACTGCCAAGCGCTCCACATGATGATCAAGCGCATAGAGACAAGCTGCCGCCATATAGCCAATTTGTCGCATCCCGCCTCCTAGAACCTTCCTCACCCGTATAGCGTTGTCCATGAGTTCTTGGTCACCTATTAATACGGTTCCTAACGGAGTACCAAGTCCTTTACTAAAGCAAACGGTCAAGGTATCGAAACGCTTGCCGAATTCCTTTGGGTCTTGTCCTTTGGCCACTATGGCGTTCATGAGTCGGGCTCCGTCTAAATGCAATCCAAGGCCGTGTTTATCACAAACTGCTCGGATCGCATCAATTGTTTCCAGATCATAACAAGCTCCCCCTCCTTTGTTGGTGGTATTTTCCAAACACACTAAACTTGTAAGTGGGCTGTGGTAAAAATCCGGTGGGTTGATCGCCGCTTCAACTTGAGCCGCGGTAATCTTGCCCTGTGTTCCGTCTAACAACTTACAGGAGACACCGCTATTAAAAGACACTCCACCTCCTTCATAATTATATACATGTGCGTATTTATCGCAAATAAGCTGCTCTCCAGGTTGGGTATGCAACTTAATTGCCGCCTGATTGGCCATACTTCCTGTAGGAAAGAACAAGGCTGCCGGCTTTCCGAACATTTCAGCCATACGGGCTTCTAAGGCGTTGGCAGAGGGGTCCTCTTTATATACATCGTCGCCAACCTCTGCTTGTAGCATAGCCTGTAACATGCCAGGCGTTGGCTTGGTAACTGTATCGCTTCTTAGGTCGATCATAGTATTATTGTCTTCTGAACTTGGCTTGAGTTTCTAATTGGTCCATAAGAGGACTAATCAGCGCGTCTAGTTTTACCTGAGGGTGGTGGTTATTATAGGTGTAGTTCTTATTAGGATACTCCGGATCGTTGGTAAGATCCAATTCTTTGTACCGAAACTCATACTCGCCATCTTCATCAAAGAATACATAATTACGTTGACAGCGGTAAACTTCGGTTCTGGCTGTGGGCGTATCGTAAACAGCATCTGTTTCATAAGACTTCACCCCAGATCCCTTGATCTCATCCTGATTTGCCAGATAGTAATCAAGTATCTCTGTATTTGGTAATGTTACGGGTTTAAACAAGCCACAATTGTCCATTTTAGTGACCATAGGCTTCCCCGCTTTCATATAGATCACAGCTGCTTCTATATAGGTGTCTTTAGAACTACAGAATTTACCGTCTTTCATACGGAAAGCCTGGGCATCTCCTTCGCAACTTCTGGCCCAAACGAATAAGGTATCCACCTGCTGTGTACGCAAAGTTTCTACTTGCTGTTTAGCAATAGAGTCTAAATAGGCGATACTTCCGCGTTTGCGCTGCCCATAAGCAGAACTCATCAGCAGTAAACCTAGACAGCATAGAAAGATTCTGTTCATGATCTAGTTTGTTGGGTAAAAGCATTGAAAGCTCCCTATCGGACTACCGTCCGGTATCTGCGGAGCCGCTTGCGGTTTAAATTCCTCCGGATCGTCTAAGAATTGCTCTATTTCTCGCAGCAGTTGCTTACTAAATGCGTCGGATTTTGATTTGTACTGCTGTTGTAAGGCAGTTACCAAGGCGTATACATCGGCTTTTACCTGCGGACGACTGTTGGGGTTCAAGGCCAAATTAAACAAGTGCTGTAAACTTTGATGTTGAACTGTTTGTACAATAGCGGTTTTGTAGGCATCCTTACCCGCATCTGCATTGAATACAGCTGTATTCAAGCCGTTGAGCATATCTGAAAAACTCATATTATTAGCATCCAATGCAGCCTGTTGGCTCAAGCGATTGGCGCGCTCCCAATTGAGTAATAATCCCAAAGTAAAATCCGCAGCAGTTGCACTGGCACCTATAGCATCGAAAGCGACTCCGGTCTTACTTTTAAAAGACTCTCTTCCTCGCCAATACCCAAAAGCACGTGGCGGGAATAGTCCTAACACATCTGCTGGTATAGCAAGAGCGTCTGCCGACAGCGTCTTTAATACGGCATCTAAGGCTTTCTTTTGATCCTTTTTTGGTAAAACTGAGGTGATTAAATTATCATCGTTCTTAACTGCGTAGTTGTAGTTCATTCCACCCACCAATTTCACCGCCGCTTCTGTTTGATAACGATGGAAGAAATACAAGGGTACAAATACATCTTCCAGTACCGTAAGTGGTTCTCCCGAGCGAATGTTGTCTACAGAGAAATTATCCATGGCCTGAGCACGTAGCTTTAAAACCTCGTTCAATTCAGAAACAGCATCAGCCCCGTTATCCCATAGGTGAGCAAAGGCGTGGGCCCCGCCTTGAGCCCGAGCATCACTGTCAGAAATGAATTGCAAGCCATCTTTTTTAGCCTGCTCCAATATCTTATTCAAATAGTAGCTCTCGGTTTCATCGCCACTCGGATTGCCATATGCATAAGCCACTGTAACCTTATCCCATGCTCCAATTCCGGTGTCATAGGCCTCTGAAAAATCGACCTTTCCGTTTTTCATCCGCAATAAAGGATGCGGATAGTCCATTACACTGGAGCGTCCACTTGGACTAGCTGCAAAATTATGTGCAAAGCCCAGGGTGTGGCCAATTTCGTGAGCAGAGAGTTGACGAATACGCGATAGCGCCATGGCCAGCATGGGTTTATAATTTTGATCGCTAATGGCAAAGGGTTTGTTCATGAGCGCTTGGGCTATCATAAAATCCTGACGGATTCGCAAGCTCCCTAAGCTTACATGTCCTTTTAGTATTTCGCCGGTTCTTGGATCTACTATACTAGCGCCATAACTCCAGCCGCGCGTAGAGCGATGCACCCATTGGATCACATTGTATCTGAGGTCCATTGGGTCCGCGTCTTCCGGTAGCATTTTTACTTGAAAGGCATCCTTATAACCGATAGCCTCGAAAGCTTGGTTCCACCAGCGCCCTCCTTCTAAAAGCGCAGAACGTATAGGTTCTGGAGTTCCCGGATCCAGATAGTATATTATCGGTTCAACAGCTTCACTTACTGCTGCGGATGGATTCTTCTTTTCCAAACGATGACGAACAATGATTCGCTTTCGTATAGGCTCCCAAATTGGAGTGGAATAGTCCAAATAACTTCGCATATTCAAGCCGCTTCTCGGATCGAAGGCTCTTGGGCTGTATCCATCGTCAGGTAATTGTACAAAACTGTGGTGTTGGATCACAGTAAGCGCAGAGGCATCTGGAGCCACACTACTCACATGGCGCCCGGTAGGGTCGCCTTTAAAGGTGAGCATGGCCTCGAACTCTACGTTCTTCGGGAAGGCCTTGGTGCGCTCCATCCAAAGGGCATTTCTGCTTTTGTCTAAAGTGTATTTCCCTTCTTTTGCACGGGCTAAACGTTTAGATACGCCATGCGCATCGAGCATCAAAAAAGGTGTTAGATCAATAACATAAGTGCTGCCCTTGGTCTCTTTTATGGGAAAACCAAAAAGTACTGACTTAGCAAAGGCCTGCTCTACCGAACGTTTCTCGGCCTGATTGTCTGTAACGGCGCGATACTCTTGATTGGGTTGCATAAGCAGCAGCTTGTTCCCAGCCTTGACAAACTTGACTATGACACCATCCCCTAACTGACCGCGGTCTAATCCAATATCGTTAGAACCGAGTCCGGAGGTGAGTGAATGCACATAGAGAAACTCTTCATCGAGCTTGTCCACCTCTAAGAAAATGGCGTCTTCAGAGGGGCTGTAATGAAACTTAAAAAACCCTTCAAAGGTCTGTAAGTCTTCTTTCTTGTCTAAAAATTGTGAATTAACTGGGGAGATGACACATACAATTGCCAAAAGGCAAATCAATCGCTTCATAAATAAATGGTTTGCTAGTGCCATAAAAATACATCAAAAATGTTTCATTGCAGAGACTGAAGTTTTATTTTTGTCTCTCTAACAAGCAAGCATGACTACAACAGATCAGATAAAAGATCTTAGAGAGCGCCAGGATGCGTTAAGGAGGTATCTTTGACATAGCCGGAAAGCGTGTCATTATAGCCAACGACGAAGAAAAGACCTTTGATCCAAACTTTTGGAACAATCCCAAAGAAGCAGAAGCTTTTATGAAAAAATTACGCGGCCAAAAAAAATGGGTCAGTGATTTTGAAGAGGCTGCTACCTTAATTGATGAAGCCGAAGTGCTCTTAGAATTTTATAAAGAGGACGAAGCCACTGCAGCGCAGGTTGATGCTGCCTTTACCAAAGCCTTGGATGCTACAGAAAGCCTCGAGTTCAGAAATATGATGAGCGACGAGGGTGACGATATGAGCGCTGTACTGCAGATCACAGCTGGCGCAGGAGGTACGGAGAGTTGCGACTGGGCACAAATGCTTATGCGCATGTATCTGATGTGGGCAGAAAAGAAAGGTTTTAAAGTAAAAGAACTTAATTTTCAAGCCGGAGATGTAGCTGGGGTAAAAACTGTTACCTTAGAGATCGATGGAGAATACGGATTTGGTTGGTTAAAAAGTGAGAATGGTGTTCACCGATTGGTGCGCATCTCTCCTTTTGACAGTAATGCAAAACGACATACGAGTTTTGCTTCGGTCTATGTTTATCCACTTGCCGATGACAGTATAGAGATAGATATAAATCCTGCGGATATTAGCTGGGATTTTGCGCGATCTAGCGGTGCTGGAGGGCAGAATGTGAACAAGGTGGAGACCAAAGCGATCTTGACCCACCACCCTTCTGGGATCGTGATACACAATAGTGAGACGCGGTCACAGCTGGAGAATCGGGAAAAGGCTATGCAAATGCTTAAATCGCAGCTGTATGAGATAGAACTCAGAAAACGTCAAGCAGCCAGAGATCAGATCGAATCAGAAAAGAAATCCATCGAATGGGGCTCACAGATCAGAAACTACGTCTTGCACCCGTATAAATTGATCAAAGACGTGAGGACCAATTACGAGAGCGGTAATACAGATGCCGTTCTAGACGGAAATATAGACGAATTCTTAAAGGAATATTTAATGATGACCGGACAAGAGAAACCGGCCGATGAACTTTAGAATATGTATAAAATTGCAGTTTTAGGGCCGATCCCAAGGGATCATATAGTCACACACCACGGAGAAGTGATTCAAAAATACGGAGCAGCTACTCATACGGCCATAGCTTTGTCCAAACTTCTAGGTGATCAAGGCGTTGTCTATCCGGTAACCCATGTTCGCAAAGTAGACTATCAAGGTGTGCTCGATGTATTGGCTCCCTATGATAACATCAATACAGATCATATCTCTTCTGCCAGCGACCAAGGCGATGTGATCCAACTACAGTTCTTAGATCAGAATAACAGAAAAGAAAAACAAACAGCCTTTATGCCGCCCATAACCCCAGAAGATGTAGCACCTCTGCTGGATTGCGATGTTTTTGTCTGTGTCCCGGTAACCGATTTTGAAGTTCCTTTAGAAACATTACAATACATTAAGAACAACAGTGACGCCACTGTGGTTTTTGACGCCCACGGCCCTACTACTGCCTTGACCCATCGCGGAGATCGTGTGACCAAGTTTTGGGTAGATCGCGATCGTTGGCTTCCCTTTATCGATGTTTTAAAGATGAATTTGGAAGAGGCGAATTGCAGTTGGTTCAAGAACGAATACGATCTGGGTGAGTTGGCTACGCACGATGCCATGAGTGAATCACAACTCCCGGAATTTGCCTCGCATTGTTTAAAACATGGACTAAAATCGCTCTATGTTACCTTAGATGCACGCGGCGTTATGGTCTACAGCCTAAAAGCCGGTGAGCTGCATGCCGAGCACGTTGCCCCGGTCATTGTGGATCATGTTGTAGATACCACAGGCTGCGGAGATTCTTTTGCCGGAGGTATTGCCTTTGGTCTTTTAGAAGAGGACACGGCCTATGTCAAGGCGGCACAATACGGCAATGCAATGGGAGCACAGCGCACTCAGGGAAAGACATTTGAAGTGTTTCGCTCTCTTGCAGAAACTGATGCAATGATCGTGGCTGGTCATATCTCGGGTAAATCTCCAAAGGCGTAAATACTGGCTATGGGTATAAAGCCACAACCTTTATCTCAGATTAAAAAGGAGCTAAATCTTCAAGACAGAGATAGTCTTATAAACCTCTGTTTAGAACTAGCTCGTTTTAAGCGAGACAATAAGGAAATGCTGAGCTATTTGCTTTTTGATCGGCAAGATGAGGAAAGCTACATCAGCGCGCTGCAGGCAGATATGGATCAAAGCTTTGACAGCATAAATACACAATCTCATTATTATATAAAGAAAAGCGTACGCAAGATATTAAGGGAATTGCGTCGATTCATAAGATACTCCAACCAAAATGAGACTGCGGTGGAATTGCTCATGCACTTCTGTTATCGCATGACCTTAATAAAACCAACAATTTTCGAGAATCGTGTTTTGACCAATATATTCTGGCGACAGATCCACTTGATCGAGCAAAAGATCGAGAAATTACACGAAGATCTCCAGCACGATTACACCTTAGAATTAGAAGCTTTAATAAAACCTTATGCCCATGATCACCATATATCATAATCCGCGTTGCAGAAAATCTAGAGAAGGACTACAAGCCCTTGAGGCAAGTGGTTTAAACCATAAAGTTCGCTTGTATTTGAACGATCCTTTAACTGCTGCGGAATTGACCCAGCTGCTGGGGCAACTGGGGATAACGGCAAATGCCTTGATCCGTAAAAGCGAGGCTATCTGGAAATCTGATTTTAAAGGTAAAAGCCTGTCAGAAAAAGAGTTAATAGCCGCTATGGTGTCACATCCAAAACTAATAGAGCGTCCTATTTTAAGCGATGGTCAAAAAGCAGTGGTTGGTAGACCTGTTAATGCGGTTCACGATTTTTTACAAAACATTATATAACATTAACAAAATGTTGGCTTAGCTGCGTGATTTATCGGTCTAACTTCGCCGAAAATTACCCATCATGCAGCTAAAAACGCTAACCTATATTGCCCTACTCCTATTTACTATACAACTGAGTTATGGTCAAGCCAATGCCCGCAACTATACCGTTAAAGGATTAATAGTTGATGAGCAAACTGGACAACCCTTAGAATTTGCAACCGTTTCTTTTTTTAATGCTACCAATGATTTGGTTGCAGGAGGAATCACAGAAATAGATGGGAAGTATTCGATCTCGGTACCAGAAGGTATCTACACCGTGCAGTACGACTACATTTCCTATAAAACTGTAAGGAAAGAGAACGTCTTGGTAAACAAGAACACAGACTTACCGCCGGTGGCAATGGCTCTGGACGCCGCAAGCTTGGACGAGGTTGTCGTTACTGCGGAGACCACAGAAGTTGTGGTTCGCTTAGACAAAAAGATCTACAATATCGGGAAGGACCTGACCACCAGTGGTGCTACAGTTAGTGATGCATTGAACAACGTACCATCGGTGACCGTGGATGTGGATGGAGCCATCAACCTGAGAGGAAACGGCAATGTTCAGATCTTGATAAACGGAAGACCAAGTGCCCTTGCAGGCTTTGGAAACACGGATGCACTAAGACAATTGCCGGCGGAGACCATTGAGCGCGTAGAAGTGATCACCTCTCCTTCTGCCCGTTATGACGCCGAAGGCTCCGCAGGAATCATAAATATTGTACTTAAAAAAGATAAAAACTTAGGTTTTAATGGTTCTATTATAACCAATGTTGGTTTCCCTTGGGGAAGCAGCCTTACCGGTAATATCAATTACCGCCAGAAGAAATTCAATATTTTCAACACTACCTCGGTACGCTATCAGGAATCTCCGGGAAACGGTTTCTTTAGTAATGAGTTCTTTATTGATGGTGTTGAGAATCCACTTGTAATAGAAGATCGCGATATAGATCGAATCCGCAGAGGAATAACTACCAATCTAGGGATAACTTATAATTTGACAGATCGCTCAACGATCACGGCTTCTGGATTTTACAGAACAGGAAACGACGACTCCAGAACTTCGAACTTTACTGATGAGTTCAACGCTTCTAACCAACTGGCTGAATCTACGGTACGTATAGAAGATGAGGCAGAGACAGGAGACAGCTATCAGGTAGCCTTGAACTATACCAATAACTTTAATGACGAAGGTCACAATCTGGCTATTGACTTGCAATATGATACTCGTAATGAGGTGGAAGCAAACTTCATTGGAGAGAGCAATGCGTTTCCAACTTCAGAGACACTTCCTGCAGAAGATATTACCACAGATGAATCTCGCGACAACTATTTGTTGCAGGCGGACTATGTATTACCAATCGGTGAAAATGCACAGTTCGAAGCTGGATATCGTGGGCAATTCCGTGAGACAGTTACCGATTTTGAGGTATTGGAAGAAGTAGGTACTAGCGGCGTATTTGAACGCAACGGAAACCTGTCTAACGTATTTACCTTTAGCCAAGATGTCAATGCGATTTACACCCAGTACGGAAATAAGTTTGGCAAATTCTCTTTCTTATTAGGACTTCGTTACGAATCTACTCGCCAACAAGGTGAGGTATCTGATTTCGACCCAACTGTAGGCGATGATTTCGAAGTGGATTTTGACGAAACCTTTGACGGGCTTTTCCCTACGGTGAACCTCATCTATGAACTTGGAGAAAGCGAGAACATCACTTTTGGTTATAACAGACGTATTAACCGTCCGCGCGGTTTCTTTGTGAATCCATTCCCTTCGCGATCTAGTGAGGCGAATATCTTTCAAGGGAATCCAGGGCTGAACCCTGCCTTTGCTTCTGCCTTCGATTTGGGATACCTAAAGCGTTGGGAAAAGATAACCCTTACCAGTTCTGTGTACTATCAATACGAGACTGACGCCTTTCAATTCATTAGAGAGAACACAGGAGATGTTACGCCAAACGGTGTGCCTGTAGTGCGAACCATTCCGATCAACTTAGCGACTAACGAGCGCTTTGGAGCGGAAGCCGGAGTACTATACAACCCTACCAAATGGTTACGCCTTAATGGAAGCTTCAACTTTTTCCGTTTTGTGACAGAAGGCGAGTTTAACGGCACAGACTTTAGCGCAGACAACACCAGTTGGTTTGCAAGATTCTCCTCTAAGGTAACCCTGCCGGCTAAGATCGATTGGCAGACCAATGCCTTTTACCGTGGCCCAAGAGAAGACGCCCAGACCAGAAACAAAGGAATTTTGTCTATAGACCTTGCCTTTGCTAAGGATCTTTTTAACGATAATGCTACTCTAGGGTTTAACGTACGTGACCTATTTAACAGCAGAAAGCGTATTAGCGAGACCAATACGCCAACCTTTAGACAAGAGAGCGAATTCCAGTGGAGAGAACGTCAGTTCAATCTTACCTTTACCTATAGATTCAATCAGCAAAAGAGACGCCAACAAAGAGGAGGCGGTCCTGGAGGTGGTGATGACGACTTTGAATTCCAAGGACGTCCATAAGGAACAAAAAAAGAGCGGTCGAATTGACCGCTCTTTTTTTTATGTTGTTTAAATAAAGCTTATTGCTGTGCCTTTTTGGCTTCGCGCTTCATCTTCATTTTTTCGATTAGTGCCCCGCCGATCCAATAAGGGATGATGCTAATTAGAAAGATCATCAACCAAAAACCGATGGTCAAGATGGTTAAGAATGCTAAAAATCCTAAATATTGGTCAAATTCGAACATGGGTAAGTGTTTTTAATACACTGCAAAGATAATCGAAAATCTAAAAAATATTTCGTCCGCAGTTAAAAAAATTATATCCCTCTGCTCTCGCACTTTTGCCCTTCAATATTTACCTTTGTAGTCTTAAACAAAAGACCATGGAATACCGCATAGAAAAAGACACTTTAGGAGAAGTTAAAGTACCTGCAGACAAACTTTGGGGGGCTCAAACTGAGCGCTCTAGAAATAACTTCAAGATAGGAAGAGCTGCTTCCATGCCCTTGGAGATCGTTTACGGTTTTGCCTACCTAAAGAAAGCTGCCGCCTATACCAATTGTGAATTGGGAGTTTTAGATGTAGCCAAACGCGATCTTATTGCTGCGGTATGTGATGAGATCTTAGCAGGAAAACACGACGATCAGTTCCCTCTGGTAATTTGGCAGACAGGAAGTGGTACTCAGAGTAATATGAATGTCAATGAGGTGATTGCCAATCGCGCCCATCAATTGGCAGGAAAAACCGTGGGCGAAGGCGAAAAGACCTTACAACCTAATGACGATGTGAACAAGTCCCAATCTTCTAACGATACTTTCCCAACTGGGATGCATATTGCTGCCTACAAAAAAGTAGTAGAGTCCACCATCCCTGGCGTAGAACAGCTTCGCGATACGCTAAAAGCGAAATCCAAAGAATTTAAAGATGTTGTAAAGATCGGGAGAACCCACCTTATGGATGCTACTCCTCTGACCCTCGGACAGGAATTCTCAGGCTACGTATCTCAGTTAGATCACGGTTTGGCTGCATTAAAGAACACCTTAGCGCATCTAAGTGAATTGGCTTTAGGAGGAACTGCGGTAGGAACCGGGATCAATACTCCAAAAGGATATGCCAAGCGCGTTTCTGAGTATATAGCAGAGTTTACCAAGCTTCCATTTGTGAGTGCCGAGAATAAATTCGAAGCCTTAGCTGCCCATGACGCCATAGTGGAAACCCATGGTGCTTTGAAGCAATTGGCGGTATCGCTGAATAAGATCGCCAATGATATTCGTTTATTGGCTAGTGGGCCGCGTTCTGGAATTGGAGAGATCATTATTCCTGCTAACGAGCCAGGATCGTCCATCATGCCTGGAAAGGTGAACCCAACGCAATGTGAAGCCTTGACCATGGTCTGTGCTCAAGTTATGGGTAACGATGTGACCATTGGTGTTGGCGGTATGCAAGGACATTATGAGCTGAACGTCTTTAAGCCCGTTATGGCAGCGAACATCTTGGAGTCTGCACAACTCATTGGCGACGCCTGCGTTTCTTTCGATCTTAACTGTGCTCAAGGAATAGAGCCAAACCATCAGGTCATTGAAAAGATGTTGAATAACTCCCTGATGCTAGTTACTGCACTAAATACCAAGATTGGATACTACAAAGCAGCAGAAATAGCTGGAGCGGCGCATGCTAACGGCACTACCTTAAAAGAAGAAGCAGTTCGACTCGGTTATCTTACGGCGGAAGAATTTGAGGCTTGGGTACGTCCTGAGGACATGGTTGGGCACTAACTTGTAAGAATGTCAAATGTATTTGTAGGAAAATACACCTGATTACACTTTTTTTAGCCTTTTTTACCGATTAAATGCATAATTTTATCGGTCAAAGTAGGATTTTTATATCTTTCGAGTCCCAAATTGATTGATTTACTTATGTACAGGAGCTTTATTTTAGGCCTCCTGCTTTGTCTGACCCTTAATGCCCTTGGTCAACAACAGGTGCGCTATATGCAGGATTCTCCGGAGAAGTTAGACTTTACGTCTGCCTCCGTTGCCGATTACATCCCATACGGCTTAGAGAACTTTGGGCTGAACAATGGAACATATTGGTTCAAGATCTTCGGATCCAACACTCACGATCAGGTATTGACCTTATCGAGTCCCCACATTTACGATGCGACCTTATATAACAGTCGTGGTTTAAATATAGGACAGGAAGGATTTACCCGCTACCCTACTTACAGACTTAGCGATGCGACGAATTATCCGTTATTCTTACGTGTAAAACTACACCAAGAAGCGCAGGTTCCGGTCGCTATTGCCTCAGAAGCAGTTTACGATGCGGAAAATCAACGAACATTATTTCAATTAGGCTTGTACTACGGTTTCGCCATTATGGTGGTACTGATCAACTTAATGTGTTTTATTCTCTTTGACGAAAAGGTATTCTTTAAGTACGCAGCCTTTTTGATCACGGTTGGACTCACCTACTCTTTCAGCGATGGTTTGTTTAATCTATTCGGAGTGACCGGAAGCTTTGTAAACACATATTTGGAGCCAATACTCCATTTATTGGTAGGCTTTGCGGGTGTTGCCTTTGCTTGTCAATTCTTAAGAAGCAATCAACATTTCCCGAGACTCAGATGGTTTACTACTGCTCTATTAGGCTTTGCTGCAATTAGCTTTGGCATGTATTGGGGCTTTGGAGAATTCAGTTATTACACAGTAGGGCAAATCATGATCTTTAGTGTAGCGCTCACTTATCTAGCTGTTGGAATACGTTTGTGGAATGCAGGGCTATATGCACGAATCTTTGTAGTGTCTTATAGTTTGCTCTTTGTAATGGCTACGGATTATTACTTGCTCAAAGGACTGGGAATCAATTTCTTGAACATTCAACCCGTACACCTTAAAATAGGTAGTGTTTTTGAAATGCTTGTATTGAGCTATGCTATTATGTACCGCATGCGCTCTATTAAGGAAGAGAAAGAATTGATGAGCACAGAAATGCGCATCTACTTGAAACGCATTGAGACACTTTCTAGAGGAGCTGCCCTTATGGAATCCGAAGAAGCCTATATGGAAAACCTAATCGATCATTATGATCTTGATAACACCGAAACCAGATTGTTACAGTATGTATCAGAAGGAAAGGAAAATCACAAGATTGCAAGAATACTCAACTTAAGCGAACGTGAGGTAGAGCACCTAACTCTCAATTTGTATCGCAAACTCGAAATCGCTGAACAAATCCAGGACGACTATCGTATGCTGGATCAGCAACCAGACTATATCTATAACTAGACGGCTAACTTAGCGAAGTACAAGGCCTGTGCGTTTTAAAAGCGTCAGGCCTTTACTTTTTTAAAGTGTTTCTTGTATTGGATCCATGCCGCAGTACTCAAAATAGCCACAAAGCCTAAAGTGTAATACACAAAGCCCGGAGTAATGGGTTTGTCACCACTTGCGTAAGAGTGCAATCCGGTCAAATAGAAGTTCACCCCAAAATAGGTCATCATAATAGAGGCATAGGCTATTACACTGGCAAAGTTAAAGGTCCAACGACCGCGTAAACCTGGAACCAATCGCATATGGATCACAAAGGCGTAGATCATAATGCTTATCAGCGCCCAAGTTTCTTTAGGATCCCATCCCCAATAACGTCCCCAACTCTCGTTGGCCCATTGTCCCCCTAAAAAGTTTCCAATGGTAAGCATGACCAATCCAACGGTCAAGGCCAGTTCGGTAATGATGGTGATCTCCTCTATATTGAGCTTCATGCGCTCTTTGTTCTTCTTGGTGGTCAGGACCATTAACAACAAGGCTGCCAATCCTAATATCATTCCTAAGGTGAAAGGTCCGTAACTCGCTACGATCACAGCAACGTGGATCATTAACCAATACGAATCCAATACCGGTTGTAAGTTGGCAATAGATGGGTCTAACCAATTCTCATGCGCCACCCATAGGATTATAGAAGCCACAAAAGCGGTAGAAGCTACTGTAAGTACAGATTTTCTACCAAAGGCCAATCCGAAGAAAACTGTAGCCCAGGCCACATAAATGACGGATTCGTAGGCGTCGCTCCAAGGGGCATGTCCACTTATATACCATCGGGCTGCCAAACCTAAGGTCATAAGTACAAAGAAGAGCCAGATGACCACTTTACATGCTGTAATTGCGCCTTTCAAGAATTTTTTCTCTGTAAATATCTGCCAGATGATCATTAAGAACATCACCACACCTATCAAAGCAAAATACATGTAGAGTCGGTTAAATATATCCGCTCTGTTATAGGCTATTTCTGCTTCTATCTTTTTGTCCGATGGATATACCTCGCTACCGTTGTTCTTCTGATAAACTGTTATTGCTTCAAGGAGTTTATCTGCATTCTCGTAATTGCCATCGCCACGGGCGTCACGCAAGGTCTGCAAGTAAACAGGAAATAACTGCCCCTTAATGGAATCGTCCTTGGTAGCCATGCGGGTTCTAATGTCTAAGGTCGATTCCCATTTGTTGTTCAGATCGCCAGGAATCGGGAAGATCTTTAATATACTACCGGTAAGGGCTTGGTTGAGCAAATACACATGCTCATAGACCTTAATGAAATCCTTCTCGAACTTGTTAGGGTTGTTCTTTCTAGTTGCTTCGGTAAGATAAGGGTCAAGTTTGTTGTTTCCCTGCTGATCCACGATATCCAAAAGGGAGATCGCCTTTACGTCATTGGCTACCCCTAAGATCTTGCGAATACTGTCATTCCCTCTAGGTAGGTAAATGATAGGCACGTCTATCCACAATTGTGGATGTTCACTCATAGACAAGAAAACCTGATCTGCCGTTAGGCCAGCATAACTGTCTTTTCTGCTGATCTTGCGCAAGAGCTCGGACGAAAAGGTGTTGATAGGCTTCATACGCCCGTTGTCTTGTATAATGACCTTTCCGAATTTACTAGCGTGATCTTTGGCTACTGCGGAGGCGACTATCTGTGCTTGTTTGGCTTCAAGGTCTTGATCTGTGCGATGACCATCTTGTCCATAGGCCCCAAAACTCAACAGAGCTAGCAACATTAAAGCAGCCTTCTTTTTCTTAACCTTTTCTAACATTTGCTTGAGTTTGCCAAAACGGGTTCTGCGATCAAATAAGATCAACATAAGGCCTAAATAGAGTAAGAAGTAACCGATATAGGTCACCCAAGTACCCCAAAAATCGTGATTCACACTTAAAATGGTCCCTTTCTCGTCCTGATCAAAAGAGGCTTGAAAAAAACGATAACCGTCCTGATCCAAAACGTGATTCATATAGATGTCGTAGTCGAAAGACTCTCCAGCAGGTGGGTTTACCGTTAGCTTGCTCTTAAAAGCACTATAGGCAGACTCGGTTCCGGGATATTTCTCTGCTATAAAATCGTTCAAGGTCAAACTAAATGGCAATTCCATTTCTTTGGCCCCATAACTCGCGTAGACCTCTAAGCCTCCAACTTCTACGATCTCTGGATCTGGCACATTACCTTTACCACCAATCAAGGTCAGGGGTTTAGTTTCTCCTGCAGAGCTTACCTCTAGGAACAAGGCGCCTACTTGGCTTTGATCTTCTTTAGGCGCTTTAACAATGCCGTACTCACCCTGCACTAGCCCTTCTGGAAATACGAATTGATTCCCGGCAATCTGGTAGAGCGAACGCAATTGCAGCGGCTGAATACTGTCTGCTACTACCTGGCCTTGTTGCTGATCTGCCATTCGCATATACGATCCTTCTAGCGGAGTGCTAATGCTAAAGCCTTCATCTTCGTTGTAGAAGATATTTATAGCACCGGTAGTAGGCTTATTAAAAGCAAAAGCCAAAGAATGCACCTGAGTGACCGTGCCATCTTGTAGCCAATGTTCGTGACGGTTACCATCTGTAGCTTCTACAAGCTTTAAATAAAGCTCCCCGGCATCACCTGGAATAAGGTCTTCCTTGGCTCCAGAAATATAATCGACAAATGTAAAAGTCACCTCTTGCCCGTTATAATCGGTCTTTAAGATATTATCTCCCTTATATTTATTGGCCAAGCGCTCCGAAAAGTTCACCGCTCTGGGTTGTAAGTTGCGGCGCTGCTTTAATCCGTTTACAATAGAATCTCCATCTATAAACACTTTGAGATACACCTCTGCACTGAGCATGGTGTTCTCTGTTTCGCCTTCACGGATGCGCATTACGCCTTCATAACCAATGTAGCGGGTAATCCCTGCTCCTAGCAGGATGAGGATAAAAGAAAGGTGCAACAAGAGCGTGGCCCAATTCTCGCGTTTATCTAAGCGGTAACGCTTAATGTTACCGATAAAGTTGATCATGAACAAAACCATAATGGCTTCAAACCACCAAGCTTTATAGATGTAATGGTTGGTCAAGGGCGTGGGCGATGTGGTCTGAGAGGCATCTAAAAATGTACCAACAGCCATAGCCGCCGCAAAAACAATGAATAAGACCGCAGTTAATCGGGTCGAAAAAAGGATGGAGAGGAACTTTTTTTGCATGCTGCAATTTTGATGCAAATTTACAAAACAAGGCTTAAAAAAATGTTGCTTCGCGCTTTGAATTACTCAGCAATTTTTATTGCCTCATCAAGCTGCTCTATTTTGTTTAATCTCCAGACTCCACTTAAAAAATTATTACCTTCGTCTCTATGATAAAACTGGCAATTGTTGGTAGCGGAAACCTGGCTTATCACATCTACGAGGCTGTGTTGCCTTTGGAAGAGATAACCCTTGTTGGTGTGTTGGGAAGAAACCCTGAAACCCTACGCGATTTTGACCAAGTTCTAACAACGACCGATCCTTTAGCACTACCTGCTGCAGACCTTACCATAGTTGCCGTTAGTGATGACGCTATAGGCAAGGTAACTGCCGGGCTTCAAAAGAAACACGGACTATTAGCACATACCTCGGGAGCACAAAAGCTAGATGCCATCCAGGCAGAAAGGCGTGGCGTCTGTTATCCACTACAGACCTTTAGCAAGTTGCGTGCTGTAGATTTTACAAACATACCCTTTTGTCTAGAGGTGCATTCTGAGGACGATTTTGAGCTGCTTCACCACTTTGCCTCACAATTGAGTTCAAGGGTCGAGGCCATGGACAGTGAGCAGCGCAAGTATTTGCATTTGGCTGCTGTCTATGTGAACAATTTCGTGAACCAATTGTATCAGACCGCCTACGAGATCTTAGAAGATCGAGAGATTCCTTTTGATCTACTACAACCGCTCATACTAGAAACAGCGCAAAAAGTCATAGATCAAAAACCGGCTGATGTGCAAACAGGCCCGGCCAAACGCGGCGATGAAAGTATCATGCAGGCCCACTTATCGATTCAATCCGCAGCAAACCAAAAGATATATCAACTGCTTACCACAGCGATAAAAAATTCTCAAAATACATGAGTTATAAAACCAAACTCGAGCAGATCACAACCTTTATTTTCGACGTAGACGGTGTACTGACCGACGGCAAAGTGTTGATCACCTCAGACGGAGAACTGCTCCGCAGTATGAATATCAAAGATGGCTATGCGCTTAAACGTGCGGTAGATCAAGGTTTTAATGTTGCCATTATTTCCGGCGGAACCAACGAAGGTGTTCGCAAGCGACTGGAAGGGCTGGGAATAACAGAGGTGTTTTTAGGCGCCCATAAAAAGTCGAACTTTTTGGAGGACTATTGTCAAAAAAGTGGTGTTGCTTTGAGCGAGATCGCTTATATGGGAGATGATATGCCGGACATTCCACCGCTTAAGGCTGTGGGCCTGGCTAGCTGTCCACAAGATGCTATCCCTGAGGTCAAGGCTGTTGCGGATTATGTTTCGCACAAAAATGGTGGACAAGGCTGCGCTAGAGATCTTATAGAACAAGTTCTAAAAGTACACGGCAAATGGGGGTAAACGCCTGGTTAAAACTTATTCGCTGGCCGAATTTACTGATCATAATCGCCACTCAGGCAATTATAAAATGGGCTTTCTTTCCCAGCTTTGGCGTGAGTCAGGCCTTAGATGGCATAAATTTTTTGCTGCTGATGCTTGCCACTGCCTTTATTGCTGCAGGAGGCTATATTATTAACGATATAGAAGACAAAGGAATCGATGGAATAAACCGCCCTCATGCCCTGATCATTGGGCGATCCATCTCTGAGAAGACTGGTTTCAATGCTTATGTAGCCTTTAATGCCTTAGGGGTTGGACTCGGTTTTTGGGTCGCTTATGCCATAGACAAAGCCAATTTTGCTGCACTCTTTGTGCTCTGTTCGGTGCTGCTCTACTTTTATGCAACTTCTTTGAAAAAGGTTTTATTAGCTGGTAATTTATTAATAGCCTTGCTCACCGCACTAGTGGTTTTATTAGTTGGCGTATTTGATCTGGCTCCCGTAGCGCATCCAGCTAATCAAGATACACAGCTGCGAGTTATGGGTCTGCTAATGGACTATGCGATCTTTGCCTTTAGCCTGAATTTTATACGGGAGCTTGTTAAAGATATTATTGACATTAATGGCGATAAGAACTTTGGGGTGAACTCGCTTCCCATCGCCATTGGCCGCGAAAGAGCAGGCACAGTCATTTTTGGATTTGGCCTTATCTCCCTTTTAGCGGTGCTCTATTACGCCTATAGTAATTTCCTGTATTCTGAATTGATGCTGGCTTACTTCTTTATAGCCTTGGGAGCACCCCTGCTGCTTTTTTCTATTAAGGCTTGGTCTGCCAGCAGACGCGAAGATTATCAGTTCTTATCGTTTTTATTAAAGATCATCATGGTCTTAGGACTAATATCGCTTTTCATTTACCCTTATCAATAATGCTCTTAGAAGAACGCTTAAAGAATTACAGACTTATCCTTTCTTCAGCCTCGCCCAGAAGGCAGAATTTCTTCAAGGAAATGGGCTTTGATTTTGTTTTAGATATCCGCCCAGTAAATGAGGTTTACGATGATACATTGCAGGCTGAACAGATCACAAACTATTTGTCCAAAAAAAAGGCGGAACCCTTTACAGACCTGCAAGACAATGATATTCTGGTTACCAGCGACACCATAGTTTGGTTTCAAGGGAAACCCTTGGAAAAAGCCGCAAACCGCCAAAAAGCTATCGCTATGTTGAGCTGTTTACAAGACAATTATCACGAAGTGATAACATCTATCTGTATTACAACAAAGAACCAACAGCTGCTTATGCACGATAAGGTAAAAGTTTGGTTTGACCCATTAAACCAACAGCAGATAGCCTATTATGTAGACACCTATAAACCTTACGATAAAGCCGGAAGTTATGGCATTCAAGAATGGTTGGGCTATGTAGCTGTTCCCAGAATAGAAGGCTCCTTCTTTACGGTTATGGGATTGCCCACGCACTTGGTCTATAAAGGTTTATCTGAAATTGTTGCAGCTGCGGATTCCTAAATGTTAAAGAAGCTTTAAGAGGCGGCAGCTCGGCATCTAATTTGGCTATATTTGAGCAAACCATACCAATTACCACCCATGCGATTAAAAGGCTTTTTACTGCTTATCGCCATATTGCTACCCTTAGCAAGTTCGGCTCAAAAACCAGAAAAACCGAATTCCTCTGAAATCTATGAAGACCTAAGAAAACTCAGTTTCTTTGGCACAGCCCTTTACGTGGCTGCACACCCAGACGATGAGAACACAAGACTTATCTCTTATCTGGCCAACGATGTAAAAGCCAGAACAGCTTATTTATCGATGACCCGAGGCGATGGTGGCCAAAATCTGATAGGCCCAGAAATTCGTGAACTTCTGGGAGTTATAAGAACCCAAGAATTATTGGCAGCCCGAGCAACAGACGGTGGAAGTCAATACTTTACGCGAGCCAATGATTTTGGTTATTCCAAACACCCAGACGAAACCTTGGCGATCTGGAACAAGAACGAGGTGCTCAAAGATGTGGTGATGAACATTAGACGATTTAAGCCAGATATCATTGTAAATCGTTTCAACCACAGGACTCCTGGAAGTACTCATGGACACCACACCTCCTCTGCCATGCTCAGCGTGGAGGCTTTTGACCTAGCTGGAGACCCGAAGGCCTTTCCAGAATCCGCAGAAAAATACGGGATTTGGCAGCCAAAACGCTTATTTTTTAATACCAGCTGGTGGTTTTATGGCAGCCAAGAAAAATTCAACGAGGCCGACAAGACGAACTTGGTGTCTGTTGAGACCGGGAACTACTTCCCTACGCGCGGACTTTCCAATGGAGAGATCGCAGCACTGAGCCGCAGCATGCATAAATCTCAGGGCTTTGGTAGTACCGGTAGTCGCGGATCGCAAACCGAATGGCTGGAGTTCATTAAGGGAGATTTTCCAAAGAACAAAGAAGATCTTTTTGAAGGCGTGAATACCTCTTGGTCTCGCATGGAAGGTGGAGCTGCTGTTGGCGCAATTGTAGATCAGGTGATCGCCAATTTTAATTTTCAAGACCCAGCTGCCAATGTGTCCAAATTGCTAGAAGCCTATAAACGTTTAGAAAATCTTCCGGCCAGTCATTGGAAGTCCATTAAACTCGAAGCCTTAAAAAAGATCATCCTAGATTGCAGCGGGATCTTTTTAGAAGCGGTGGCCGATCAGCAAGAGACAACTTTAAAGAGTGATCCAAATATTCGTATAGAAGCGATTAACCGCTCTAACCTGAACGTAAAACTAAACGGACTTACATCTGCAGTAGTGAAATTCCCTGACATGTTTGCGGCTGTACCTTTAGCAACTAACCAAGGCTATACGGCCAGCAGTGTTAGTGGCACTTTTAGCCCACTTGCGGAGTATACCGCTCCCTATTGGTTAAAAGAACCTGGTACGCTCGGAATGTATAAAGTAAGCCGGGAGGATTATATCGGTCTGCCTCGAGCGCCTCAGCGCTTTCCGGTGCAGTTCAACATCAGTATTAATGGTGTGAACATGTCTGCCCTACGCAATGTGGTGTACAAATTCAACGACCCAGTGGATGGAGAGGTTTACAGACCTTTTGATGTATTGCCGGAACTCACCACTACAATAGCGGAAAAGGTGATCATTTTCGCGAATACAGACTCTAAAGTGATTCCTGTAGAAGTTCGTGCAGGAAAAGCCAATATAAGTGGTGAGCTAAGCCTTCAATTACCTCAGGGCTGGACCGCTAGTCCTAACAGTATCAATTTTAAGCTCGACAATCAAGGAGAAACCCAGCGCTTTAATTTTACGGTGACGCCTCCGGCCAATCAAAGCGAGGGCTATATTAGACCCCTAGTTACTAGTGATGGACAGATTTATACGCAAGAGTTGATCCAGATAGACTATCCACACATTCCTTTCCAGAATGTCTTGATGCCATCTCAGGCAAAAGTGGCGCGCATTCCCATTGCAAAACGCGGGGAGCATATCGCTTATGTAAAAGGAGCAGGAGATGCAATTCCAGAGAGTTTAGAGCAGATTGGGTATCATGTGGTTACCTTGGCGCCAGAAGAACTCAGCCTTGCCAATCTAGCCAATTACGACGCTCTGGTATTCGGTGTTAGAGCCTACAATACTGTAGATGAACTACAGTTTAAAAAACAAGTTGTTGCCGATTATGTCGCCTCCGGAGGGAACGTAATTGTGCAATACAACACCAGTCGCGGCTTGGTCACTAACGATTTTGCACCTTACCCCATCACTCTTTCGAGAGAGCGGGTTACAGACGAGTATGCTCCGGTGACCTTATTGGCTCCGCAGCATCCGGTACTCAATAGTCCAAACAAAATAACGGCCTCGGATTTTGAAGGATGGGTACAAGAAAGAGGGCTGTATTTTCCAAGCAGTTGGGACAGCCAATACGAGGCTATTTTAGCAATGAAAGACAAGCAAGCCAAAGAAGATTCTAAGGGAAGCCTTTTGGTCGCCAAACACGGAAAGGGCCATTATATCTATACCGGATTGAGTTTCTTTAGAGAACTTCCGGCGGGCGTTCCTGGCGCATACCGCTTGTTCGCTAACCTATTATCCATAGGAAAATAATGGAAAACCCTAGACGCTGGAATAAGTGGTACACCCTGATCCTGGTAGCCAATTTGGTCTACGGGATAGTCTTTTATTTGTTAATGAATCATTTTAGTCAATGAATAAGTTGCAATTAGAAGATTGGTTGGTACTGGCCACCACGCTCTTGTTCATTGTTATATACGGAGCTTGGAAAACGCGAAAGCACAGCAAGGTATCCGATTATCTCAGAGGAGGAAACTCCGCCAAATGGTGGACCGTTGGAATCTCTGTAATGGCTACCCAAGCCAGTGCTATTACCTTTTTGTCTACGCCCGGACAAGCTTTTCACGACGGGATGGGCTTTGTACAGTTTTACTTCGGATTGCCTATAGCGATGATCATTATTTGTATGGTGTTCATCCCTTTATACCACAAATTAAAGGTTTATACGGCTTACGAGTTCTTAGAGCAGCGCTTTGACGGAAAGACCCGTGTGCTCACTGCCTTTTTGTTCTTGATCCAACGAGGCCTTTCTGCAGGGATCACCATTTTTGCCCCAGCCATCATACTCTCTGCAGTATTGGGCTGGGATCTGTATCTACTCAATATCATCATTGGTGTATTGGTTATCATTTACACTGTTAGCGGTGGAACCAAAGCGGTAAGTGTCACCCAGAAACAGCAAATGGCAGTCATCTTTGCCGGAATGTTTATTGCTTTCTATTTGATCTTAGACGGCCTACCGGAAGAGGTTACCTTTAGCAAGGCGCTAGAAATTGCAGGCGCAAGCGGAAAGATGGACGTACTCGATTTTTCCTTCGACTTTGAAAACAATTATACCGTTTGGAGCGGGATCATTGGTGGAACCTTTTTAATGCTTTCCTATTTTGGGACCGACCAAAGTCAGGTACAGCGCTATCTGAGTGGACAATCAGTAAAGCAAAGTCAATTGGGGCTTATGTTTAACGGGCTGCTTAAAGTACCTATGCAGTTCTTTATTCTTTTGGTTGGGGTTATGGTTTTTGTCTTCTACCAATACAATAGCGCTCCCCTGCACTTTAATCCTAGTAATGTAAGCGAAGTGATGGCCAGCGATTACGCCGATGAGTACAAGGCCTTAGAGACCGAAAGATTAGTTGTTGAAAAGGAACTCTTTGCTGTGCAGGCAGCAATGGCCGCCACTACAGATGGCCTTAAAGATGGTCCGTTGGTGGCTAAGATGAAATCACTACAGGCCACAGACAAAGAACTACGAGAAAAAGCAAAGACGGTCATACTTCAGGTCAATGAGAATGCAACAGTGAATGACAAGGACTATGTCTTTATCCACTATATTCTCAATAACTTGCCTAAAGGTTTGATCGGTTTATTACTAGCAGTTATCCTATCCGCAGCGATGTCGTCCACTGCATCAGAACTCAATGCCTTAGGCACCACTACTACCATAGACATCTATAAACGCAGGCAGACCCAAGAAAGAGATGAAGCTTTTTACATCAATAAATCTAAATGGTTTACAGCCATGTGGGGAGTACTCGCTATACTGGTGGCCTGTGTGGCCAACCTTTTTGAGAACCTGATCCAATTGGTGAATATTATTGGTTCAATTTTCTACGGAAATGTTTTAGGAATCTTTTTACTGGCTTTCTTTATCAAGTTTGTGAGAAGCCGTGCTGTCTTTTTAGCGGCCATAGTGACACAAGTGATGATCATTGGGCTCTGGTTCTGGGATGTCATTCCTTACCTCTGGCTGAATCTAATAGGCTGTGTCTTGGTTATTCTTATTGCAATGCTGATTCAGAGCCTTGACAATAGGCCAAAAAAATAGGGGCCTAATCGCTCACTGACCGACCCCTTGCAAGTTAGGCTTGCTTTATCTTTATTTAGCCCCCCATTCTTTGAGTGACTTCTGATTGAGGGCAATATAATCTTTATCTCCAGCCTTTTCAGCTAACTCCAAAGAAGTTTTTGCAGCAGCAATTGCACCTTGCTTGTCCCCCATCTTAGCGTGGATCAAAGACTTCTGACGATACATCCAGAAAGCAGGGTCCTTGCGCATAGCAATGGCCTTGTCTATCCATTCTTTAGCTTGCTTCATATCCTTACCTTCTTGCAAGTAATACACTGCTGCAGCGTAATAATCATTACCACTTGGACCAGCCATGGTACGATCAATACTTGCCATTACAGCATCATCTGTTGGAACCTCGATAGTGGCGCGTACATAAGTGTTCTCCCAAATAATTCCAAGATTCACGGCATTGTTGGTCAAATCGTCAAAAGTAATAGTAAAGGTCTCTACCGGCATTTCGATAGGCCATACCTCCGAGGTCACGCTGGTAGCAACTTTAGATTCATCCCAATTTTGTGGATTACCCCAGTTACTGGAATCGCTGTAAAAAATAATCTCCCAGCTGCTCGCTCCTGGCTTACTATACAAAGCATAAGTTCCAGCCTCTACTTTTTTACCACCAATAGTAACGGCTGTACTAAAACTGATCTTGGTATTGGCATTTGCTCCTGTTCTCCAAACTGGTCCGAATGGAACCAGATCTCCGAATACTTTGCGTCCCTTCATGCTTGGACGGGAATATTCTAAGGTAATATCGGTTAATCCAACTTTCTGTTCCACTTTTTGAAATGGACTCGGTGCTGGTGTATTTACTTGTGCCCAAGCCGATCCGGCCAAAGCGAATAGAAATAAGAAGAAATAGTTTTTCATGTTAATGAATTTAGTGTTATGAAGGTAATTCAATCGAAACCTATTGAAAGTTAAGATTTCCTTAAAACACTAAGACCTACTTAGTTATATGCAATAATTATATGTAGGATTTTTCTATCTTATTGGCTTTTAAACGATTATTTTATTATTTTTATCGATATAAGTAACCCAAATTTACAGTAACCCCGCAAATCTAAACCTATGGACACTACCATGCATAAGTTCTCCAACGGAGGCTTAACGGTGACTTTTGATCCAAAGAAATGCATTAACGCTGAATGCTGTGCAAGAGAACTTTCATCGGTATTTAGAACATCCGTTATTCCTTGGATTCATTTAGAAGGCGCACCGGCCGAACAAATTGTGAAACAGGTAAAACGCTGCCCTTCTGGAGCCTTGCGATGCAGTATTAAGGAAACTCAACCACAATCAGCTTAAGGCAAAACCGTCTTTCGTCGATAAAATTGAAAATTCACACAAGAGAATGCCTTCTTTAGGCGTTCATCATGTACATTTACCGCGTTAGAAAACTAGCAATTATGAATTCCGCATTAAAATTATTCACTTTTATCCTATTGCTGAGCAGCTCCCCCCTATTTGCACAGCAAGCTCCTAAGACACTCGATGAACACTTTACAAATGTCATTGACAAGTCCAACAGATATGAAGATTACAAGGTTGTTAAACGCTATAAGCTAGACAACTTAAAGAAGGCTGTTAACGACAGTATAGCTGCTTATAAGAGCGAGGTGAATGCCTTGCAGACCACCGTAAGTGGCCTGGAGTCTAAAGTTACTTCCTTAGAAGGGCAATTACAGACCCTGCAGCAGAATCTGACAAATTCCCAAGAGGCAGAGAATCAAATGAGTTTGTTTGGAGCTCAAACAAGTAAAAGCTCTTACAATACTATTATGTGGAGCATTATTGGAGGCCTTTTATTCTTATTACTATTTTTTGTTTTTCGATTTAGAAACAGCAATGCCCTTACCCGGGATGCCAAATCCAAACTCACGGAGGTAGAAGAAGAATACGAAAGTCACAGACAGCGCAGTTTAGAGCGCGAGCAACAGATCCGCAGAAAACTTCAAGACGAGATCAACAAAAACAGAAAACAGCAGTCTTCTTCTGCTAAGAGTTCAGGCGCGTAATTTTAGCCCCAATAGCTCGTAAACGTTCATCGATCCGCTCATAACCGCGATCGATCTGTTCTATATTGTTAATAGTACTAGTTCCCTTGGCAGAAAGTGCCGCTATTAACAAGGAGATCCCTGCACGGATATCTGGAGAAACCATGGTGGTCGCTTTTAGGCTAGATTCGAAGTTGTGCCCTATTACCGTTGCACGGTGTGGATCGCATAAAATTATCTTAGCCCCCATGTCTATCAGCTTATCCACAAAGAATAAGCGAGATTCGAACATCTTCTGGTGAACCAAGACAGAGCCTTTCGCTTGGGTACAAACCACTAGCACTATGCTTAAAAGGTCTGGAGTAAAGCCTGGCCAAGGTGCATCGGCCACAGTAAGAATGGAACCGTCTATATATCCTTGGATCTCATAAGATTCCTGAGCGGGAATATAAATATCATCACCTCTTTTCTCTAAGGTGATCCCAAGCTTTCTAAAGGTATCAGGAATAAGCCCTAGATTTTCCCAGCTTACATTTTTAATAGTGATCTCAGAGCGGGTCATAGCCGCCAAACCGATCCAACTACCAATCTCGATCATATCTGGCAAGATACGGTGAGTGCATCCGCCCAGAGCGTCAACACCTTCAATAACCAAGAGGTTAGATCCTACGCCACTGATCTTGGCGCCCATGGAGTTGAGCATCTTGCACAATTGTTGTAGATAAGGCTCACAGGCTGCATTGTATATAGTAGTGGTTCCTTCTGCCAGCACAGCAGCCATCACAATATTGGCCGTTCCAGTAACTGAAGCTTGATCCAACAGCATATAGGTGCCTTGGAGGCCGTTTGGAGCTTCCACACCGTAAAAACGCTCTTCTTTGTTGTAGCGGAACTTGGCCCCTAAATTTATAAATCCTTCAAAGTGAGTATCTAAACGTCGACGTCCGATCTTATCGCCTCCTGGCCTTGGTATATAACCTTTGCCAAAACGCGCCAAAAGTGGGCCAACGATCATGATGGAACCTCTTAATGAGCTCCCTTCTTCTTTGAATAATTCTGATTCCAGGTATTTCAGATTAACATCATCCGCCTTAAAGGCATAACGGCCTTCTCCTAGCTTCTGAATCTTAACACCCAGGTTCCCGAGTATGGTGATGAGTTTGTTTACATCACGGATATTGGGAATATTCTCAATGACAACTTCTTCTGGGGTGAGTAAGACCGCACAGAGGATTTGTAGTGCTTCATTCTTGGCTCCTTGAGGCTGGATCTCACCTTGGAGGCGATGACCTCCTTCAATCTGAAATGTACCCATTACGGCGTGTAGGTTTTAGTGGCGTTTTCTACTTCTTCCTCCCTTTTTTCCGGAGGGTTTCTTTTGGAATCGTTTTTTGGTCTTTAACAGGTCGCTGGAATCGCTTAGATCTTCTTCGGAGTCTTTAAGGTTAAATTCTCCTTCAGATAACTCATAGAGATGTTGAAAGATCACCGGGTCTTCGACAGTGTCTTTGTTCCAGTTCAAGAACGATTTCTTCATGTGGTTGGCGATATTGATCACCAAGGCGTTCTTCATATCGCCATCGTCCCATCCGCGTGCTACATCGATCATGCGTTTTATGTTGTTTCCGTAGAAACGATACTTCGGATGGTTTTGCGGATATCCCAACGGCTGTGGTCTTTCACGTAGCTCTTCTAAGGATGGCTTCGGATATGGAGAATCTACATCCAATTTAAAGTCCGAAATGATAAAAAGTTGGTCCCATAGTTTGTGTTGAAAATCAGGGACATCGCGCAAGTGCGGGTTCAAGTTCCCCATCACAGCGATGATGCTCTTAGCACATTTGTTGCGTGCTTCTTTGTCTTCTATGGCCAGACAATGGTCTACCATTTTTTGTATATGACGGCCGTATTCGGGTATGATCAAATGCGGACGCTCTGTGTTGTATTCTAACTGGTCTATCAAAATTAAAGGCTTAGTAAGTAAGGGTAAGTCCTAGCGTTTGCAAAATAGTAAATTATAAGGAAATCACCCCTTCTACTTTAGAAACTTCTAAATATTTTTCTATCACCGCATCTGGCGATTTCATTCGGACTTTTACAGAGACACTAGTAAATGTTCCTTTAGAAGATTCCTTAGTTTGCAGATTCGCAGAAGTGTATGCAAATATGTCTTTAATGGCCGCCACTTTAGCTGGGTCAGAAGGGACGATAAATTTATATAAATAGGTAGAAGGCCAACTAAAATTATCTTCTAATTGGGCTTTTAAACGCTGGTAAAATTCTTCTGTCTTCTCAGAATTATTCATGAATATGTAGCAGTATTTCTGTACAGACAAAGATACATCTTTCAGATCGAAAAAATTATCTGCAACTTTGCCTGAGATATGGAGCGAATTAAGCCTTGTTAAAACCAAGAGATTCCTTTACTTTAAAACACATGGAAAATCAAATCCACAGAATTGTAATCACCGGGGCGCCTGGAACAGGTAAAACTGCTGTTATCGAAGCGCTACAGGAGCTCGGGTACCATATCTTCCCCGAGGTGATCCGCGAATTTACTGCAGAAGAGACCGCCCTACAGGAGAGCCCGCAAGAGGCGACTAATCCGATAGTGTTTGCAGAAGATTCTGAGAGTTTTAACCGGCGCCTACTCCGCGGTAGACAAAAACAGTATTTAAACGGTAGCGCATTGGAGCACCCGCTCTTTTACGATAGAGGGCTCCCGGATGTCTTGGCTTATATGGACTATTTTGAGCAGTCTTACACAGAAGAATTCGAACGTTACTGTCTGGATCACCGTTACGACCTTGTTTTTATAATGCCCCCTTGGGAATCTATATTTCATGCCGATGGAGGCCGTTTCGAAACCTTCCAGCAAGCCAAAGAACTACACCACAGTCTTATGAGCAGTTATGAGCGATTTGGTTATCCGCTCATTGAGGTGCCTAAGAATACCATAGAAAAAAGAGTCGCTTTTATTTTGGATCAACTCAATCGCTAATGAATCCGAAGGAGCTCTTACAACAGTATTGGGGCTATGAATCCTTCAGGCCTGGTCAATTGGAGCTTATAACAGCTGCTCTAAAGAATCGTGATGTTTTAGCGATCTTACCTACTGGAGGTGGTAAAAGTCTTTGTTACCAACTGCCGGGCATAGCACTAGATGGAATTACCTTAGTGATCAGCCCTTTGGTGGCGCTAATGCAAGACCAAGTTTCTAGGCTAAAAGCGCTTGGTATCAAGGCTGTTGCTCTGAGCGGAGGACTCAGCTATGATGCAGTAGACCGCATATTAGACAATTGTATTTACGGAGATTATAAATTTCTCTTCCTCTCTCCGGAAAGGTTACAGCAAGACCTAGTCCAAGGGCGAATCAAGCAAATGAAGGTAAATCTGATAGCCATAGATGAAGCTCATTGTATCTCGCAATGGGGACACGACTTTAGGCCCTCCTATGCAAAGCTAAGTACATTGCGAGAACTAGCCCCGGAGGCTTCAATTATTGCCCTTACAGCAACTGCTAATTCTCGTGTAGTCATGGACATACAGGAGCAGCTATTACTGCGTGATCCTTTGATCCATATTGGCAGTCTTGAAAGAAGCAACCTAAGCTATTCAGTTCTTGCTACTCAAGACAAATACAAAGGTTTAGAGGCTTTGCTGCACAAGCATCCAGGGTCTGGCATAGTGTATTTACGCAGCAGACGAGCTTGCGAACAACTGTCGCAATGGCTGAACGCCGCAGGGCATCAGACCTTTTCTTACCACGGAGGTTTAGACGCCAAGACCCGAAAGGAGCGCTTAGAGGAATGGAAGCAAAGTGATCAGGCCGTAATGATAGCTACGAATGCCTTCGGAATGGGTATAGACAAAGCCGATGTTCGCTTGGTGGTTCATTTTCAGCTTCCGGATAGCTTAGAGAGCTATTATCAGGAAGCAGGGCGAGCAGGACGCGATGAATTACCGGCTCAGGCGGTGCTTCTTTACAATGCCGACGATATCCAAAACGCAAAAAGTATGTTTTTGGAACAGCTGCCAGATCTTAAATTCACAACTACCGTTTACAAAAAACTCCAGCAACAATTGCGTATTGCCTATGGAGAGGGAGCTTTTGAAAGCTATCCGCTAGATTTTGCAGGCTTCTGTGCAGATTACAAGCTGGCTTACGGTAAGACCTATGCCAGTTTCCAAATGATGGATCGGCTAGGAATACTCAGATTAAGCCCAGTTTTTAGTAGACAGACCAAGGCGCAGTTCACAGCTTCAAACCAACAATTGCTGGACTTTTTTGACACTAATCCTCAGGCTGGTATGTTTGGACAATTGTTATTGCGCCTTTATGGCGGTATTGCAGAGGTTCCAACAAGAATTGCGCTCAAACCTCTTGCCAGACAGTTAAATAGACCGGAACAGTTCCTTGTAGAACAATTGGAGTTTATGGAGAAACAAGGGATCATGAGTTTGGAATTACAGGCGGCAGATAGCAATATTACCTTTATGCAGCCCAGAGAAGATGAACGAACCCTCTACCCTTTTGGTAAACATATCGAGCTGTATCACAAGCAAAAGACCAAACAGTTTAAAGCGTTAATAGACTATATCACTGCGGATTCTTCTTGCAGACACCAATTATTGGCCGCCTACTTTGATCAGCACGACCTAGCGCCTTGTGGTATTTGTGATCTTTGCCAAAAACCAAAAGCAGCTGTCAAAAACAGCATGCCCAAGCAGCGACAGGTTCTAGATCTTCTCAAAAAGGAGCCTTTGACACACGATCAACTGGCGGAAAGCCTTAATTTTGCCCCTGCAATAGTAGGCGAAGTCTTGCAATTGCTCTTGGACGAAGGCTTGATCGCCTTAGATCACAATCAAAAATTCAGAAGTATATAAGTGATGCGTATAGTCTTTATGGGAACTCCGGATTTTGCAGTGGCTTCTTTAGAAGCACTACTAGCAGCTAAAATGGAAGTTGTTGGTGTAGTCACTACTCCGGATAAACCTGCAGGAAGAGGCCGTAAATTGAGAGGCTCCGCAGTAAAAGAAGCTGCACTTAAGCACGATCTTCCTATACTGCAACCAGAAAAACTAAAAGACGAGACATTTCTAGAAGCCTTAAGCACATGGAAACCCGATCTTATAGTGGTTGTCGCATTCAGAATGTTGCCAGAAGCTGTATGGAAAATGCCTAGACTCGGCACCTTTAATTTACACGGCTCGCTTTTACCAGAATACCGTGGGGCAGCCCCGATTCATTGGGCAGTGATCAATGGAGAGACAGTGACTGGAGTGACCACTTTCTTTATAGACGAACAAATCGATACTGGTGCAATTATTGATAGCCGAAGCATTACCATTGGACCAGAGGAAACAACTGGTGAGGTGCACGATAGAATGATGCAATTGGGAGCAGACTTAGTCGTTGAAACAGCAAAGGCAATAGCAAAGGGTGAAGTGACACCAAAACCACAACCCAAGGAGAAAGCATTTAAGCCAGCACCAAAGCTAAATGCCGACAATACGCGTATTGATTGGTCTCTGGCACCAGAATATATATATAATAAGGTAAGAGGATTGAATGCCTTTCCTGGAGCATGGACAACATTTTATAATGGTGACGAGGAAATTGTGGCTAAAATATACGAGGTGTCTTTTCAAGCTGGTCAGCACGACTTGGAAACGGGAACTCTGGTTCACGATAAAAAGAACTTAAAAGTTGCCGTCGAAAAAGGTTGGATCTCTATTTTAGAAATCAAGTTGGCGGGCAAGCGAAAAATGACCGCTTCTGCCCTTTTAAATGGATTTGAATTTAAGCCGCAAGCCAAAGTCCATTAAACCCGCGCCTAGTCTGGGCTACATGAATTTTATCGATAAAGTGTTCGCTTTATTAACAAAGGCTCCGAGTTATTAACAAAAACCCCTATTTCCCTCGCTATTCCTTGCGTGAACCGATAATCCGATTAAATTTGTAGAGCAATAAAATAATAACGTTTAACCACTAATTTAATTTAAAGTTCAAATTATGAATAAATCAGATTTAATCGACGCAATGGCCGCCGATGCTGGAATCACTAAAGCAGCAGCTAAAAAAGCACTAGAGTCTTTTTGTGGAAATGTAGAAGGATCTCTTAAGAAAGGAAATAGAGTATCTCTAGTAGGATTCGGATCTTGGTCTGTTTCTAAGCGTTCTGCTCGTGAAGGACGTAACCCACAAACTGGGAAAACTATTAAGATTGCTGCTAAAAACGTGGTAAAATTCAAAGCAGGTTCAGAATTATCTAACTCTGTGAACTAATCACAAACGCAATAAAATAAAGGTAAAACCTCGCAATTTGCGGGGTTTTGCTTTTTAAGGGATTTATTTCTAGATTTACTTATGCCAACACTCGAACCAACTAAAGGAGTTCTGCTAATTGCCGAACCTTCTATACTCACAGATGTTTCTTTTAATCGGTCTGTGGTACTGTTGGCGGAAGTGAATGAAGCTGGCGCTGTAGGTTTTATACTCAATAAACCTTTGGAATTTACCCTTAATGATCTTATTCCTGAGATCGATTCTGAACTGACCGTTTACAAAGGCGGTCCGGTGGAGCAAGACAATTTGTACTTCATTCACAAGATCCCTGAACTGATCCCTGATAGTGTCGAAATAGCTAATGGTATTTATTGGGGCGGAGACTTTGATGCAGTCATGACACTCTTGGTGCAAAACAAGATATCCAACGATGATATTCGTTTCTTTTTAGGGTATTCCGGTTGGGCTAGTGAACAATTAGAAGACGAGTTGGAGATAAACAGTTGGATAGTCATGGAAAATCCTTATGCCAACGGAGTTGTCGGAAGGAGTTATGACAATTTCTGGAAAGAGAAAATGATAGAATTCGGAGACGACTATGCCTTGTGGTCTAACGCTCCGGAGAATCCGCACTACAATTAAGACAACCTAACCCGAGCATTAAGTTTCCCAATGAGGTCTTTGGCGACCTTATTGTCGTACTGCTTTTTGCGGTATTTAGTAACCGGCTGTATACCTTGGACCACATTGGTCAAAAACATTTCGTCTGCTTTTTGCAACTCAAAAGGAGAAACAGACCCCTCCTCTATCAAATAATCAGGTAGTTCGAGTAAGAGTTTTAAAATCTGCTTACGCATGATGCCATTCAAGCAACCAGATGCAATAGCCGGTGTTTTGATACGATCGCCCTTGACCAAGAATAGGTTTCCGTTCAGCGCCTCGACAATTTCTTTGTCTGTATTTACAACCAAACAGTTCTGATAATCGTTCTCTCTGGCGTATATACTACCTAAAACCTGTAAGGCTTTATTATTGGTCTTTAAAGTTGATAACAAAGAAGGACTCAAATAATGATCTTTGTACAATTCAACCTCATATGGAGCTTCGTTTAAGGTATAAAAAGGACTATCTATAGCTCTTAGACTCATAGTGTACTCTACTTCTAAATGCTGCGGCCCGTATAAACCACCGGATTTGCGATACACCAAAAGTTTAACCACAGCTGTCTTGACCATGAGTTCATTGGCGTCTACCAAGGCTAATATTTGCTCACTGAGCTTCTCCGGAGTGAATTCCATTGGAATCTCCATGCGCATGATACGCATGGCCGACATGAGTCGGAAATAATGATCTTCCCAGAAAAGGATCTTTCCCTGTTGAACGCGCAGGGTTTCAAAGACAGCGTCTCCGTAGTTGAGACCTCTGTTTTCCAGTCTTAGCGCGGATTGATCTGCCGTGAGTGTTCCGTTGATATTGTACATAAAAAACTCCCGATTATTCGGGAGCAAAGATACCTATAATTAGAGGGTTTTTAAACCGATCCTAAAATATGTTTTAGATCCGAGATCATGTTGTCCCAGAGCATTTTACCTTCTTCCATTTCGTCATCTTCGGCAAAGTCGGTAACCATAAGGGAAACGTCTTTGGTAATTTCGTCTACTTGAATGCGTAATTCAAAATAATAGTCGGTGTCTTCATCTTCCATCCAACGGAACTTGACGCGCTCTCCACTTTTTTTGCTGATCAGCTTGGCTTGTTCCTCGCTGCCGTCCCAAATAAAGGTAAAGAGTTCTCCTCTTGAATTGACATTATCTGCGTACCACTCTGAGAGTCCGGATGGTGTTGAAAGGTATTGGTAAAGAAGGGATGGAGACACATGGATTGGGAACTCCATTTCATATTTCACTTTGTCGCTCATTGCACTTTTTAGATTGGAACGCTCCAATATATATATTAATTTGATAGTACAAAAGAATTGCTTTGGAATTAAAAAAATAAAACAAAAATTGATCGCTTTATTTGGCTTGAGCGGATTTGTTGTTATCTTTGCCGCCGAGTAAAAACGGCGAGGTAGCTCAGCTGGTTAGAGCGTCGGATTCATAACCCGGAGGTCGGGAGTTCAAGTCTCCCTCTCGCTACAAAAAAGAACCCAACACCGAAGGTGCTGGGTTTTGTTTTTTAAAGCGTTGAACGCTTGCGTTCATAAGCGAATAAAAACAAAACTCAGAAACGCGCAAAGCGCGTTTTGGGTTCTTATGCTTGATACAGCTTCTCTCTTAAGACTCAGCGAGCCAAAGGCGAGCTAAGTCTCATTATAGTTATGAGACATAAAGCTGCGAAGCAGCTTGGGTTCTTATGGTTGTGGAAGCTAACCCTATTAAGACTCAGCGACTGAAAGGAGCTAAGTCTTTATTCATGCCAACGCGGCAGCCTGGCCCCTTCGCTAAAAATGTCCACAGGACATTTTCTAAACGCTCGGTCCTATGCTTGATACAGCTTCTCTCTTAAGACTCAGCGAGCCAAAAGCGAGCTAAGTCTCATTTTAATCGTTCTTTCCGCTTTCGCGGCTACCTCTCTCAAATATCCACTGGATATTTGGTTTTCTTTGAAAACTTCGTTCGGTAATTTTCAGGCTTCCTAATTAAGACTCATCACGCGGAGCGTGATAATTCTCCCTTACCATTATAATGACACCTCGATACGATTTGCTCCGCAAATCACTCGATGTCCGTAATTTGCATTAACCAGCGCCAGCGATCGCAGCGGCATACTTTTCGCGCTAGCGGAAAGATACAGCGGAGAGCGCGGTCGTGAAGTGAATTTATGCTACTTCACGAGGCGCCCAAAACCAAAGACTTAACTAAATAAAGGTATACTATACACTACCCTTCCTCTTCCTACAAAATTCAACTAACAATTGTTAATTCTATAGCCTTAAAAACATCGATGAAATGCACTTTTATGCAGTTTAATTGCATATTATCATGTTTTTTCTTGGTCAAATGGATTTTAATACACATTTTTGTCATCAGCTGAATTACATTACAGAAAAGGAGATCTGGACTTTGCACTAGATCTTAATCAAGTCGCTATCATAAACGCCAGACATAACGATATCAGCGCTCCGACAAGTCAACAGGTGTACTTCAATAATATTGAAATTGCAGAATCGGAATCCGACGCTGCCGATTTCGGGGAGATTTCTAACACCCGCTATTGGTTAGGACGCAGTTAGTATTGGAACGGGAGTTTCGGTGGTCGTATCACAGAGGTGATCACCTACTCTACCACTAATACCGATGGTTCTATGACAGACAGCCGTAACCGTATCCAAAGCTATTTGGCTGTAAAATACGGGATCACTTTAGGCGTTAATGGGGTGTCTCAAGATTATGTTGACTCAAACGGAAACGTGATCTGGGATCAATCTTCAGACGGTGGAGCTTTTAACTGGGATATCGCCGGATTGGGTCGTTCTGACGCCGCTGGTTTAATGCAAAAGCAATCCAAGTCGGTAAACCCGAACACCATGGTAACCATGGGTATTAGCAATATAGAAGCGACAAATAATCAAAATACCAACAACTTAACAACCGATGAATCATACCTAATGTGGGGTCATGACAATACAAGCCTGAACGCTGTTGCACCTATAATCGTAGATATGAGTGCAGGTGTTTCTGGCTTAACTACCATAGTAGAATTTACTTCGGTTGAACGCACTTGGAAGGTAGTTGAGAGCGGTGGTGACGTTCCGCGTGTGGAAGTTTCAGTACCAGAGGCCGATCTGGTAGCTACGCTGAATCCTCCGGGAGAATACTTGATGTTCATCTCTGACACCCCAAATTTTAGCCCGAACTCAGAATATCGCATTATGCGACTTAACGGTGGGAATTTGGAAACAACTTACGATTTCAACGGAACCAAGTACATTACTTTTGGATATGCCCTAGAAAACATGTATGTGCGTTCTGTTGATTTTGACGGTAGCGTAGACTATATGGATTCTGATGATTTTCTTGATCTAGACGCCGACTTTACGCTTTCTGCGTGGGTTAAGAATGATGGCGCCACAGATCGAGATATTATTTCTAAGCGTGACGCGTCCCCAATGACAGAAGGATATGCATTAAGAGTCAATGGTAGTGGAGCAGCACAGGCTATTTGGACCAACAGCTCTGGTACTATTCAAACGCTAAACTCTTCCGTAAGTATTCCTAACGACGAATGGCACCATGTAGCCGTAAGTTATGACGGAACCACTGCTCGTATTTATATCGATGGAGTTTTAGATGTTTCAGGTCCGATGGATCCACCAGTGTCGAACAGCCAGCACTTCTTAATTGCAGCTGCAGACTACCAAAACCCAAGTAATTTCTGGGACGGCGGTATAGACGAGGTTCGCGTGTGGGACACAACGCTTTCTCAAGATCAGATAAGATTCATCATGAATCAGGAGATCATTGAGCATACGGACAATACGGTAACCGGAAGCATTTTACCACAGAACATCACCAAAAATGATGTAGCCATTGTGGATTGGAGTCAACTTATGGCTTATTATCCTATGACCACTTATACCTTTACAAACATTAAGGATGAGTCAGGAAATGGTAACACAGCTGCTATAAAGAATTTAGATACAGTAGACTTCCAAACCGCTCCACTACCCTACCAGACCAATCAGGACGGAGCTTGGAACGACCCGAATACATGGACAAATAATAGCGTGCTGTATTTACCAGGAGCAACCTCTATAGTCGATGGTGTAACTACTATTGACTGGACGATCTCTCTAGTGAACCACGATTTGACAGCCTCTGACAATACTACTGTTTTAGGTGTGTTTGTAGACGCAAGCGCAGAAATACTGGTAGACAACAACAATAAATTCGAAGTGTCTCACTATTTAGACCTCGACGGTTTTATGGACCTGCAAGGAGAATCACAACTCATTCAAACAGATGGAAGTGACCTGGATCCTAGTAGTGCGGGTTATATCGAAATAGACCAAGGAGGTACTGCAGATACCTATACCTATAATTACTGGAGTTCCCCTACTAGTACTGTATCAACATCGGCCAACAATGTCGCTTTTAGTGTGAATACCATGCTTAGAGACGGAACCGATGTCAATAATCCTGTGAATGTAAATTGGATTGGTGGTTATAATGGTATGCCTACCACTCCAATATCGCTCTCCGATTTCTGGTTATTCAAATACGACAACCACCCTATTGGAGATTACAGCTCATGGCAGTATCTAGGACCGAACGGAACCTTGCAAGCTGGACAAGGTTATACTATGAAAGGCCCTGGAACAGGATCTGTACTCGACGAACAGAACTACACCTTCTCTGGTAAGCCAAACAACGATCAGACCGGATATGATATCCAGCTCAACATCAATGGTGGAAACAACTACCTGGTGGGTAATCCATTTGCATCTGCTCTAGATTCCCATGATTTCATAGCCGACAACACCCACCTAGACGGTACCTTGTACTTCTGGGAACATTGGGGCGGTGGTTCTCACGTCTTGGAAGAATACCAAGGAGGATATGCCATGTACAACCTTTCTGGAGGAGTAATGGCGACCAGCCACCCAGACGTAAGTGCAGCAGGAGTTCCTACTAAAACTCCAGGACGCTATGTAGCGCCAGGACAAGGTTTCTTTGTTGCTGCGGATACTGATGGAACTATAGAATTCAATAACAGTCAGCGTAACTTTGTACGCTCTGGAACCAGCTCCGTATTCGTCTTTACGGACGACACTTATGCCCTACCGACTGGCCCACTTGTAACTTCGTCAACCTATAGTTTGCCAGACGACAGCGACTTAGATCCTGTAGACAATCGCCCAAAGCTGAGAATTGGTTTCGATTCACCGAAAATGTTACACCGTCAGTTGTTATTGACAATGGACAACAATACTACCCTTGGTTTTGACAGAGGGTATGACGGAAGACTGTTCGATGATCTGGTAGAAGATTTCAACTGGGACATAAACGGAGAACGTTTCGTGATTCAAGGGATCCCAATGCTAGAAGGTGATAGCAGTGTAGTATTGCCATTGATCGCAGAGATAGACGAAAGCGGTGAGTTCACTATTGGACTAGATCAGGCAGAGAATTTAGGGGAGAAAGTAATTCCTTATCTACGCGATAAAGAATTCGACATCTTTACCAACTTGCTTGAAGACAATTACACAGGTACCATTGAAGCTGGAATGCATCCGAATCGATTCGAAATTGTGTTGCGCAGAACACCACGCAACCAAGATCAGGACGGTGCCATGAAAATAGCAGAGACTTTGGTTTATGCCATGCACCAGAAACAAGCTGCACAGGTTAACATCATTGCCAAAGAGGCAGATCAGACCATTGCTAGTGTTGCAGTGTATAATATACTTGGTCAATTTGTAGGTCAGTACAATTTCAGTGGAAACAATCCGCAGGAGTCATTCTCCTCGGCACAAATGGCCACAGGAACGTACATTTTAAAGACCACGACCAATACCGGTACCTATACAGTTAAGGTTTTAATAGAGAAGTAGTTTAAATTTTAATCAGTACCTAAAGGCGAGTATCTAGCGATGCTCGCCTTTTTATATTTCATTAAGGCGTGTTAAAGCCGAGCAATTCCGTTGCGATATTTTGTAACTTTATCAACCTTAATTCGTCTTATAACGCAATTAAACACCTAACCTATGTTTTCATTATTCCGGGAAAATGTTCGAATTGCGATGGATTCCATCCGCAGTCAACTCTTAAGAACCATTTTAACGGTAGTAATCATAGCAATTGGTATTTGGGCCCTAGTAGGCATCTTAGCCGCCGTAAAAGCCTTAGAGAACACGATTTCGAGCGATTTTGCCTCCATGGGAGCGAATTCTTTCAATATCCAGCGATACGATTTTACTTCACAAGGACGTCGTGGAGGTGAGCGCCAGAAGATCAATCCGATTATAAGCTACAGAGACATTAAAGAGTTTCAAGACAGCTACTCCTACCCTTTTACCAAGGTTTCGGTCTCTTTTAGAGGAACTAGCCGAGCCGAGGTGCGTTACGAAGGCAACAAGACAGACCCAGAAGTTCAAGTTTATGGGGCTAATGAAAACTATTTGAGCAATACAGGAACCGAGGTTGAGAAAGGCCGCGATTTCAATATTTTCGATATTCAGAACAACAACAATGTTTGTTTGTTAGGAGCAGATTTTAAGAAGACACTCTTTGAAGGTACCGACCCCATAGGCAAGACCTTGAGCATACGCGGGGTGAAATTCAAAGTGATAGGTTTGCTAGAAAGTAAAGGAGCAACTTTTGGCAACAATCAAGACCTTAAGGTTATCATTCCCATACAGCAAGCGCGAAGCATTTATACGGCTCCCAACATCAATTACACCATTAGTGTGATGGTAGACGACAAAGAATACCTAGAAGGCGCTCAAAACGATGCTATTGTGACCTTTAGAAATGTTCGAGGCCTCTCTCCCGTAGAAGAGAACAACTTTGGCCTGGAGCGCAGTGAAGATCTTATTAATCGCATTGCAGAAATTACTGGCGTTCTGGAGTTCGCTGCTTGGTTCATAAGTGCCATCACTATTTTTGGATCCCTGATCGCTTTGATGAATATCATGTTGGTATCGGTTACAGAGCGCACGCGAGAGATCGGAGTGCGGAAAGCTCTTGGCGCTAAACGATCTACCATAGGGACTCAGTTTCTTATGGAGACCGTTGTAATTGGTCAGTTGGGAAGTATCCTTGGAATTACTCTTGGACTTGTAACCGGAATCGCCTTTGCATCGCTGGCTGATTTTAACTTTAGTATTCCTTGGGGTGCTGTTATTGCAGCCACTATAATCACCTTTTTAGTTGCCGTGGTTGCTGGTTCTTATCCGGCAATGAAAGCAGCCCGCTTAGACCCAATTGAGAGTTTGAGATACGAATAGCCTAGTTGATCACCTTTATAAGCTGATCGATAAAACTTCCATCTACTATTTGAGCACCTTGTCGAACCAGACTAAATAATTGTTGATTGCGGTCTTCTGAAATGGCTTTGCTTCCGCTTTGGATGACCACAGAATCATCTATAAGATTATCTAACAACCATTCCCTACCAGCAGCTGTAGTCAAGTCTGCAGTGTTAGAGGTCACTTTAATATGAATAAGCTCGATCACCTCAGTCTGAACCGCAAAACAGAACAACTGATCTGGGCTTGCATTTTCCAGATACTTTGCGGCACTTAAGGCACCTTCCCAAACCAGGTCGCTAAATACATCGAGCTCGGCTTCGGCAACTTCGGGTTTGTTCTGTTTGATCTCTTGCCACTCATCCGCAGTAATACTCTGGGTAGCTAAAAATCTTGTAAACTCCTCTTGTAGGGCTTCGAACTGTTCTTTGGTAAGTCTGGTGTATTTCATTCTTTTAAAAATACGATCTACAAAAAAAGGCCTTCTGAACAAACAAAAGGCCTTTGAATTATCTTGAAGGTCTAATTAACTCTTAGCCTCTGCAATTACGTCAAAAGTAAGGTTCGCGATCACATCTCTGTGGAAACGAACTTTAGCTTCGTACTGTCCAGTGCGCTTGATGTTTCCACCAGAAACTGTAATGTACTTCTTGTCGATGCTCACTCCAGATTTCTCTAGAGCTTCAGCTACGTCTGCATTATTTACAGAACCGAAAAGTTTATCACCTTCTCCAGCTTTAGCAGCAATCTTCACTTCTAAACCGTTAAGTTTCTCAGCTTCTGTTTTGGCGTCATCAACCAACTTTTGCTCTTTAAAAGCACGTTGCTTCAAAGTCTCTGCCAATACTTTCTTAGCAGAAGAAGTAGCCAATACAGCATATCCTTGAGGGATAAGGTAGTTTCTACCGTATCCGTTCTTTACAGTAACGATATCGTCTGTAAACCCAAGATTCTCTACATCTTTCTTTAATATAAGTTCCATGACCGTACTGTATTATTTTAATAGATCCCCTACGTATGGCATAAGTGCAAGATGACGAGCTCTTTTAACAGCTACGGCCACTTTACGCTGATACTTCAAAGAAGTACCTGTCAAACGACGAGGAAGAAGTTTACCTTGTTCATTCACAAACTTCATCAAGAAGTCTGGATCTTTATAATCGATGTACTTAATACCTGACTTTTGGAAACGACAATATTTCTTTGCCTTAGTAGTCTCGATGTTAAGCGGCGTTAAATAACGGATCTCACCGTCTTTTTTGCCTTTTGCTTGTTGTTCAATGCTAGACATGATTAAGCGGTTTTAGCGTTGCGTTTTCTTCTTTTCTCTGCCCATGCGATAGCGTGCTTGTCCAAACGAACGGTCAAATAACGCATAATGCGCTCGTCTCGTCTGAACTCAACTTCTAATGGGTTGATCACTTCACCAGGAACGGTGTACTCGAACAAGTGGTAAAATCCACTTTTCTTGTGTTGAATTGGGTAGGCAAGCTTCTTAAGCCCCCAGTCCTCTTTTGAAATCATCTTAGCTCCGCCAGAAACCAAAAAATCTTCGAATTTCTTTACTGTTTCCTTTATCTGTTCTTCAGATAAAACGGGATTCAAGATGAAAACAGTTTCGTAATGATTCATACTTTATGTTTAAATATAAATTAAGTCTCTTATAAAGAGGCTGCAAAAATAGAACTATTTCTGCAATATTCAAAGCTCGTCTATCCTTTAATTTCCTACATTTAACCCTTACATATTTGGCAGATAAACGTAAATTTTCCACGGTTAATCGTTAAGTTTCGTTAATAAATGTTGTCGTTCATCGATAATTTGCTTATAATTGTGCGTTACTAAATCTATTATTGCCTTGGAAAAAACCGTACTTAACTGTGCTATAGTTGACGATTCTAGCCTACAGCGTCTGTCTATCGTCAAACTGATCCAAAACCACCCCTCGCTAAATTTAGTCGCCGAGTACAACAACGCTATTGAAGCGAAAATGGGGCTATTGGACACACAAATCGACTTGATATTCTTAGATATCGAAATGCCGATCCTATCCGGCTTTGACCTCTTGGATGACTTGAGTGTTAAACCACAGATCATCTTTGTTACTGGAAAGACGAAATACGCTTTTAAAGCCTTTGATTACGACGCCGTAGACTATTTGCGCAAGCCGATCTCTAAAGAGCGTTTTCTCAATGCTGTACACAAAGCGATCACGAACCATCGCCTACACAACGAAGACGGTTTTGACGACGAAGACTTCATCTTTGTTAAGAGCAACTTGAAAAAGCGTAAGGTATTCTTAAATGAGCTGCGCTATATAGAGGCGCGAGGAGATTATGTGAAGTTGGTAACAGAGCACGACTCTCTGGTAGTTCTATCTACCATGAAGAATTTTGAGTCGCTCTTGCCCACGGATCGTTTCCTTAGAATTCACAAGTCTTATATTGTGAATCTGGATAAAGTAGAGCGTTATAACAGCAAGGTCATTGAGATCGACAACGATCAGTTACCGCTTAGCCGTAACAGAAAGACCCAACTAGTAGAAGCGCTTGCCGCTTCTATGAAGGCTTAATACGGATCTACATCCACTACTAGCTTGATACGCGCAAACGGTTTTTGTGCCTCAAAGTTGCGGACCAACATGCCGACCTTGCCCTTATATGCCTTTATTCCGGCGTTTACAGGCACTTTTAGTAACACATGGCTCAGGTATTCGTTGCGTATACGGCCTACTGGCGGGATCTCCGGACCTAGCACTCCCTCATTGAACTGAGCCTCTAAAGCTTTGGCAAACCAACGAGAACCGTTTTGCATGGTCTCAAAATTGCGATGCTTAAAGGTAAACCTGATCAGGCGATTAAATGGCGGATAACCATATTGCCTGCGTTGTTCCATCTCGTCTTTAAACATACCATCGTAGTCATGAGTGGTCACCTGTTGTAATATTAGGTGCTCCGGATTAAAAGCTTGGATCAAAACCTTCCCTCTATCTTTGGTACGCCCAGCACGGCCAGCCACTTGACTGAGCAGCTGAAAGCTGCGTTCGTGGGCTCTAAAGTCCGGGAAATTGAGCAAGGAATCTGCTTGCATCACTCCTACCAAACCAACTGCTCTAAAGTCTAACCCTTTAGCCAGCATTTGGGTTCCTACTAAGATATCTATCTCCCCCTGCTCAAAACCGTGAATCAACTTGGCATGTGCATGTTTACCACGCGTAGTGTCTTGATCCATGCGAGCTACACGCGCGTCTGGCAAAAGTTCTTGTAGTTCTGTTTGGATTTGTTCTGTTCCGAAGCCTTTAGGGTCTAAGGTCATACTGCCACAAGCACCGCACTGCTTGGTCAAGGGACTCGCGTATCCGCAGTAATGACAGCGCAACTGCCCTTTGGCCTTGTGAAAGGTAAGGCTGACATCGCAATTGGGGCACTGCGGAGCGCTTCCACAGGTCATACATTCCATAATAGGAGCAAATCCGCGTCTGTTCTTGAATAAGATCACCTGTTTTTTCTCGGCCAAGGTTTCCTGTATAGCTTCTACTAAGCTATCAGAAAAATGGCCTTGCATCCGCTTTTTACGATTCTTTTCGCGCAGATCGACCAACTGAGTATCTGGCAATAGTACCTTTCCGTAGCGTTCTTTAAGACTGACCAAACCGTATTTACCCGAAACAGCGTTCTGATAGGTTTCTAAAGCTGGTGTAGCAGAACCCAAAAGTACCTTTGCTTTACACAAAGAGGCAAGCACAACTGCTGCGTCGCGGCCGTGATAGCGCGGTGCAGGATTGTATTGTTTGAAGGAATGCTCATGCTCCTCGTCTACAATGACCAAGCCCAGATCTTGAAAGGGTAAGAAAACGGTAGAACGAGCTCCAACAACCAATTGCGCACGCTGATCTTGGCGTAACAATTGGTTCCAGACCTCTACCCTTTCATGTACACTATAACGGGAGTGATAAACCCCGACGCGATCGCCAAAATATTCTTGTAAACGACTTATGAGCTGGGTTGTGAGGGCAATTTCCGGAAGCATATACAATACTTGCTTTCCTTGCGCTAACTGCTCTTCTATAAGTTTTACGTATACCTCGGTCTTACCACTTGAAGTAACACCGTGAAATAGACAAACAGACTTTTCGGTGAACTGTTGCTTTATCTCACCGTAGGCTCGCGATTGTGCTTCTGACAGGCCTTTGGAATCTGCCGTATCACTTTCCCACTGGGCTTTTCTATCGGTTTGTCGTTTCTCTTCCAGTATGATGCCTTTGTCGATCAAGCTGCGCAGTGGCGCAGCAGCTCCCGCTACTTCGGCTAAAAGCTCAGGGCGCTTTACAGCTCCAGATTGACGCGCAGACAACATAAATAGTTGCATCAGCACTTCCCGCTGTTTGGGCGCGCGTTGCATTTCGTCTAAAAGTGCCGTCAAGGCAGATTCTTCTTTAAACTGCGGAGCCAATTGCAGATAGCTAACCATTTTCGGGATATACTGCTCGTAAAGGGTTTCTACCAGTGCGATCCTGTTCTTTTCTAACAAAGCTTGGATAACGCCTAAAACCTGCTTTCTGTCCAAAATGCTCCGCACATCATTTAGGTGCAACTGTTGCCTGTTCTCTAAAGCCTCCAAGATCATTTCTTCTTGTTCAGATAAGGCAGCCTCGCTCGCAGGACGCTCTGTCTGCAAACGGATGATGGTCTCGCTTTCTAACAGAAATGCTCCAGGTAGCGCAGCGCGCATCACCTCGCCTATACTGCAGAGATAATAATCCGCTATCCACTGCCAATGCTTTAGTTGGGTTGGGGTTACCAGAGGATATTCATCAAGGATCTGATCGATCTCCTTGGTCTCGTAGGTCTGCGGGGGTGTTTGATGTACTTTATAAACAATAGCCGTGTAGATCTTCGATTTCCCAAAGGGAACAGCCACCCGATGTCCTGGCTTGAGAAAATGAGCCTCGTGAGCGTTTACCGAATAAGTGAACGCCTGCTTAATGGGAATGGGCAGTATGACATCAATAAAGTACAAGAAATAAAAAAGGCTGTCGCAAAAAACGACAGCCTAAAATTACGTAATTCTATGAGCACAATTAGCTGCCCAACATTCCTTTTTTAAGTTTTTTATCGGCAGGAACTTTTCCAAGCCAAATTCCGAATAAGGCTTTCTTAAACGCCATACCAGGAATGACTCCCAATTCTTTTCCGTTCTTGTAACACACCACGCCACGTCCGGTTTGGTAAGTGATATCAAAAACGTCTTCTTCTACGATTTCCTCGCTAAAAAAGCCAATGAATTTCTGGATCTCGCTATCTAAAGAAGAAGTGTCTCCACGCATAGAGGCATCGAATCCGTCGTTTACGGCCTCTTTCATAGCATCGCTAGATACAAAACTAGAAGTGATCACAAGTTTCATAGCCATATTCTTATCTGCATCGATGATGCCCTGTGCATTTTTAGACTTGGATTCCAAGTATAGTCCGCCCGAATAAAGTTCCAAAACAAACGCTTTTTTACGGATTCCACCGCCGTTAAGCACCAAATCAGAACCACCAACTTTCATGGTATTGGGTAGCATCACATCTCCTATCTCTGTCATTCCTCCATTCTGCGCAAACCCAACATTCATAGAAAGTAGAGCGATCATTAATATTAAAACTCGTTTCATAAGTCAATAAAGTATTTAAGTAATTATTAGTGTTTGTTTTTCAAAGCTCTTAAACTCGCATTAAGTTCAAAGCCCAGTAAAAGTAAGTTAGAATTTAACCAAATATACAGCATCATTATCAAAAGAGCCCCTATGGACCCGTAAAGCTCGTTGTAATTGGAGAAATTATTAATATAAACTCCAAAGAGATAGGTGGTTAGCATGAACAATAAGGTGCTTACCAAAGCGCCTATGGAAAAGAATCGCGATTGTCTCCCGTCCTTTACTCCAAAATAATAAAGTATAGCTACTACCATATAAACTAAAAGTACAAAGACCACATAACGTACCGTTGTTATCCAAAACACCTCGTCAGAGATGTAGTGTTCTTGCTTGAGTACACTGATCAAATATTCACTGTACACCGCTATCACTACGCTAAAAAGCAACAACAATGCCAAAAACACAGAAACCACTAAGGCGACCCAATACTGGCGCAAAAAATTACGGTTAATTGTAACGTGAAAAGAGTACTCAAAACCGCTAAATATAGAATTGACACCATTGGCCATAACCAACAGCGTCAATACAAAAACAAAGGACAGCAATCCTCCTCTAGGGTTGGCTGCAATATCTTCTATGACGGGGAAAAAGAAATCAAAGGTCTGGGCTGGCATCAATCCCCCAATAAAATCTAAGAAACGCTGTTGAAAGTTCTCTATGGGTACATAAGGAATAAGGTTCAGCACAAAGAGCAAAAAGGGAAAGATCGCCATAAAAAAGCTAAAGGCTATGGCTCCTGCCCTACTGGAAAAGGTCCCTTTGACTATGCCAACGGCATAGGTCTTTAATAAATCATACAACGACAAACCTTCAAAACCCGGCAGTAAGATCTTATCGCAGAGACGGATAGCCGCACTGACCACAGGAGTGTTTCGCAAGCGTTGTTCTAAACTCATAAAGCTTTTAGGCTGAGATCCATATTGTGTACCGAATGGGTCAAAGCTCCACTAGAAATATAATCTACTCCACATTCTGCATAGGCTCGCACCGTTTCTAAAGTGATGCCTCCCGAGGATTCAGTTAGGCATTTATCTCCAATTAGAGCAACCGCCTTTCGAGTATCCTCGTAGTTGAAATTATCTATAAGGATGCGATATACACCCTGGTTCTCTAAAATCTCTTCTATCTCTTCTAAAGATCGAGCCTCTACAATGATCTTCAGTTCCAGTCGATTGTCCTTAAGATACTCCCGAGTTACTTGTATGGCTTTTGTAATCCCACCGCAAAAGTCAATGTGGTTGTCTTTGAGCATGATCATATCATAGAGAGCGAATCGGTGATTCTCACCGCCGCCGATCTTAACCGCCCATTTTTCCAGTGCACGTATACCGGGCGTGGTCTTACGCGTATCGAGAATTTTGGTGCCTGTACCTTCTAATAGTTTTACATATTTGCTGGTCTTAGTCGCAATAGCGCTCATGCGCTGCATGGCATTTAAGACCAAGCGTTCAGCCTTTAGTATAGACTGTGAATTTCCACTGACATAAAAGGCTTCATCTCCGTATTTTACTGGGCTACCATCTGTGATTCTAATGTCGACCTCAAGACCGGGATCTACAAATTCAAATACCTTCTGAGCAAAAGCCACTCCTGCAAGTATACCTTCGTCTTTGACCAAAAGTCGCGCCTTTCCGGTAGCGTCATAAGGAATACAAGCAAGGGAGCTGTGATCGCCATCGCCTACGTCTTCTCGAATAGCATTGGCGATGATCAGATCGATTTCTTTGTCAAAGTCTTTTTGGGAGATCATGGAAATAGGTGTTTTGGCTAAATTACTAATTCCACCCTAAACACAGGCTTTAGCTTTGCGGATTCGTAAAAAGAAAACAAACACTAGGTCGCGCTTTTGTACCTTTGTCAGATGCAGATCAAACTCCTGGCCGTTGGCAAAACAGATAGCGCAGCAATAACAGAACTCACCGAGATCTACAACAAGCGATTGACGCGTTATATTCGCTTTGAATTTCAGATCGTTCCCGACTTGAAGAAAAGGGCCAAACTCTCCTTTGAACAGCAAAAGAAACAAGAAGGTGAATTGATATTAAGTCAGCTAAACACAAGTGATTTTGTTGTACTTCTAGACGAAACGGGAAAACAGTTCACCTCTATGGCCTTTGCCGATTATTTACAACAGCGCATGAATTCCGGAATCAAGAATTTAGTGTTTATAATAGGTGGCCCTTACGGGTTTTCTGAGGAGGTATACCAGCGCGCAAACGGCAAACTGTCGCTCTCTAAAATGACTTTCTCGCATCAAATGGTGCGTCTTTTCTTTGCCGAGCAGGTCTACCGCGCATTCAGTATACTCAATAACGAACCCTATCACCATCAATAACTATGAAAGAACTGGTTTTTGCCACGCACAATCCCGGAAAGCTCAAAGAATTACAAGCCATGGTTGGAGATCGCTTTAAATTACTCAGCTTAGATGATCTGGGCTGTCACGAAGAGATCACGGAGACCGCAGATAGTTTTCAAGGCAATGCCTTGCTCAAGGCTAAATATGTCCAAGAAAAATACGGTTTACCTTGTTTTGCTGACGATAGTGGTCTGGAAGTTTCTGCCTTAAACGGAGCTCCTGGGGTTTATACTGCGCGCTACGCTGGTCTTGGGTGTACTTCTGACGATAACATGGACAAGCTTTTAAGCGCCTTGAAAGATCAAGCCGATAGATCTGCTCGTTTTGTTTGTGTGATTTCTTTGTTGCTCGAGAATGAACCTGTTTACTTCGAAGGCTTCTGCCCTGGTGAGATTCTAAAGGAACGCCAAGGCACGGACGGCTTTGGCTACGACCCCATCTTTAAACCCAATAATTTTGATCGTTCTTTTGCGCAAATGACTCTTAAGGAGAAAAGTGCCATCAGCCATAGAGGAAAAGCAGTAGCACAATTGGTGGCCTATTTAAAGAATTCTCAATAAACAAGCTGAAAACAAAAAACTTAGCGTACTTTTTTCAAAGGCAACCAAATTTTATAGGTTAAACCCCAAATTATAAAATTTGGTTGGGCTTCAAGAACCACTTCGTTAGTCCGCTAACTTTTTTATTTCATCAAAAAAGCTTGGAAACAAAAAACTTAGCGTACTTTTTTCAAAGGCAACCAAATTTTATAGGTTAAACCCCAAATTATAAAATTTGGTTGGGCTTCAAGAACCACTTCGTTAGTCCGCTAACTTTTTTATTTCATCAAAAAAGCTTGGAAACAAAAAACTTAGCGTACTTTCGCGCCAGAAAACTCCTCGGGTTGAGGAAATGTGTTGCACGAAGCTAAATGGGTTTACTTGTCGCGTGCTTCGACCAACACGCAAATACAAGTAACTATGAGTGCATTTGAAGCATTAGGACTGTCTGCGCCTTTATTGCAGGCCACGGCCGATATGGGTTTTGAAAAACCAACCGAAGTTCAGGCCAAAGCGATTCCCCTTTTATTACAATCAGAGACCGACTTGGTTGCCCTGGCGCAAACCGGGACCGGAAAAACTGCTGCCTTTGGCTTTCCACTGATCCAAAAGATCGATGTAAAAAGTAGAAATACCCAAGGGCTTATCATTGCGCCTACACGCGAACTCTGTCTGCAGATCACCCACGAGCTGCGTTCTTATTCACAACACGTTAAAGGTTTACACATTGTTGCCGTATACGGTGGAGCGAGTGTACAAGCACAAGCAAAGGACCTAAAGAACGGTGCCCAGATAATCGTAGCGACTCCTGGTCGTATGAAAGATCTTATCGGTCGGGGTGTTGCTGTCATTAAAAACGTGGAGTACTGCATTTTAGATGAGGCAGATGAAATGTTGAACATGGGATTCTACGAGGACATCAAAGAGATCCTTTCACACACACCAGAAGACAAGAGCACTTGGTTATTTAGCGCGACCATGCCTAAAGAAGTTGCCGCAATTGCCAGACAGTTCATGCACGATCCTAAGGAAATCACAGTAGGCACAAAGAATAGCGGCGCACAGCGTGTGGATCACGAATACTACCTTATCAGTGCTAGAGATCGCTATTTGGCATTGAAGCGCTTGGCAGATGCCAACCCAAACATCTTTTCGGTAGTTTTCTGTAGAACCAAGCGCGATACCCAGAAAGTAGCAGAAATGCTAATCGAAGACGGCTACAACGCAGCTGCTCTACACGGTGACCTGAGTCAGAATCAGCGTGATCTGGTAATGAAATCGTTTCGAACCAATCAGATACAAATGTTGGTGGCTACAGATGTTGCCGCTCGCGGTATTGATGTGGATGATATTACCCACGTGATCAACTACCAATTACCGGACGAGATAGAAACCTATACCCACCGCAGTGGACGTACAGGACGCGCTGGTAAATCTGGTGTCTCTATGGTTCTGGTATCTAAAAGCGAGGTGCGCAAGATCAAGGCCATAGAAAAGATCATTCACAAGCAGTTTGAGGTTAAGACCTTACCAACAGGCATGGAGATCTGTGAGATCCAACTCTTGCATTTGGCAGAGAAGATCGAGCAAACAGACGTAAACAAGGAGATAGAGCCTTATGTTCCGGCGATTATGGAAAGCCTCGGTGCTTTTGACAAGGAGACCTTGATTAAAAAAATCTTTAGTGTGGAGTTTAGCCGTTTCTTTAATTACTACAAGAACGCTAAAGAACTCAATGTGCCAGAAGTTGGAAATGTTTCTAGTGGTGGCAATAGCACGCGCTTCTTTATCAATATTGGTGCTAAAGACGACTTTAGCTGGATGACGCTGAAGGACTTCTTAAAAGACCTATTACAGATCAAAGATGACGGCCTGTTCAAGGTAGATGTGAAAGGAAGCTTTTCATTCTTCAACGTAGAAGAACCTTATGTAAAAAGAGTAGTCGATACCTTTGAAGACTTTGTTTTAGACGGGCGTAAGATAGTAGTCGAAGCTACTACCGAAAAGCGCAGAAAAGGCGGTGGCAAACGTTTCAAGGAATCCTTTGATGGCAAAAAGAAATTCAAACAGCCAAGAACGCGAAAACAAGGCAAACGCGGCGGAGGTCGTTTTGAAGAAGGATTCGGTGGAGGACGCGGCAGAAAGAAAGGTGGAGGCGGTAAGCCAAGAGGCGAAGGTAGCAAGTCTAAAGGCACTGGAGGTAAGCGACGCAGAAGATAAGATTCTTAAATTTTTTGTAAATATGGGGTCGGCGGTATGAGAATTGTATACTTAATATGTATTTTTGACCTTAAGACCCTTGCTATGAAACCTTTCTGGTGTTTTTTATTGATCCTGATTTCTTTTTCCGCACTCTCTCAGGAGGAGCAAACAGAAATGGTTCAAGGTATTGTACAAAACGATGCCAATGACAAAGCGCTAGAAAACGTGAATATCGTAAACCTCAATCAGGTGATCGGTACGGTCTCTGAGCGAGACGGTAGCTTTAAAATTCCTGCTAAAGTTAACGACACCCTCTATTTCTCTTACCTCGGATTCAAATCTATACGCGTTCGTGTTACCAATGATTTATTGCGCTTCGGAGAGATCAAGGTCAAAATGACTGAACTTGGGATTGCCTTAGAAGAGGTTGTGATCCGGCCTGTAGAACTTACGGGCTATTTAGAGATAGACGCCAAGATCATTCCGGTTTATGACGATTACCGCTACGCCATTGCAGGTCTAGACCGTGGTTATGAAGGGGGTTCTCAGCAACCAGGAGCTGTGGGCAAGGTGCTCAGCGCCATATTCAATCCGGCAGACTTTCTCTACAACGTCTTTGGCAAACGCCCCAAGCAGATGCGGAAATTGCGACAAATGAAGGCCGATGACAATATCAGAAACTTGTTGCAGAGCAAATTCGATAGAGAAACACTAATGGCGGTCTTGCAGTTGGAGCGCAACGATCTGGACATGATCTTGAACAATTGCAACTATTCCGATCAGTTCATTAGAACCGCTAACGATCTGCAGATTTTAGACGCAATTTCTGAATGCTACGAGCAATATAAGGTGCTCAACAGAAACTAAGGGCGAATTGCTATCTTTAGGCAAACTCACAGCCTATGAGAGCACATATTGCTTACTGCCTACTTCTTTTACTTCCACTTTTCTCTTGCCAAGATGAATTTGTCGATCCTTTACAGGCAGCACTGTCTTCTGATGATCCTGCCATAAAAATGGTCATGAACAATCTAGAAGCTCATGAGGTGCAAATAGCCCTTAGTGTGGTAGACTATTCCGCACCCAGCCTTGCTTTCAAGGAATATGAATTCCAAGTAAATGATTCCGTCTACTTCTACCCTGCCAGTACGGTAAAATTCCCCATGGCGGTGATTACCTTAGAACAATTAGATGACAACGGATTTATCAATCTAGACGCTACCATTAACGTCAATGGAGATTCTATCAGCTCTACATTTAGAAAAGATATCCGTGACATATTCGCTGTAAGCAGTAACGAGGCCTACAACCGCTTGTATGAATATTTAGGAAAGGATTTTGTCAACCAGCGGATGCAAGAGCTCGGGATAGATAAATTCAGACTGGCGCACAGGCTTTCTACTGCCAATGCAGACGACCTCATGCTCAAAGGCCTGACCTTTAAAGGCTCCGAAGCAAATGAGACCTTTATTGGCGAAGGCTACCAAATGCAAGAACTCAAGGCTTTGGAGTTGGAAAAGACATCAAAAGGCGTGGGATATTTTAAAAACGACAGTCTTATTAAAGCACCGATGGATTTTGCTTACAAGAACTACTACCCCATCAGCAGCATGCACAATACCATGCGAAGAGTGGTTTTTCCAGAATATTACAGCAGTGAGCAGCAGTTCGACTTGAGTCCGGAGCTGCATCAGTTCTTACTGGAGAGCATGCAATTGCTTCCCAAAGAGGCCGGTTTTACTTCCCAGGAGTACTATGACTCTTATGTCAAATTCTTTCTTTATGGTGACAGTAAAGCACCTATGCCAGATGACATCACCATCTTGAACAAAGTTGGCTATGCCTATGGATACCTGACAGACTGCGCTTACATCATGGATACCGCCAATCAGATCTCCTTTATACTCACAGCTACGGTTCATGTCAATGAAAATAGGATCTTTAACGACGACAACTACCAGTACGATGAAGTTGGAGTTCCTTTCTTAGCTGCCTTAGGGCGTCAGATACACAAACAGTTAATTGTCAATAAATAGCAAAAGAAAAGGCTGCCCTTACGGACAGCCTTAATTCATAGCAATTTTATTTTTTGACCACCTAAAATTATTGAGGCATTACTACTGAATCAATGGCGTGGATCACTCCATTGGATGCAGCTACGTCTGGGATAATCACAGTAGACTTAGCGCCTGTTGCGTCTGTAAGTACTACGTTTCCTCCTTCTAGAGAAAGCGTGATCGTTCCACCCTGAACGGTTTTAACCTCGAACTTTCCATTGTTCTTCTTAATAGCATCTACTACTGCAGCAGCCTCAAATTTTCCAGCTACTACGTGGTAGGTCAACACTGCAGTTAGGGTTCCTTTAGCTTCTGGCTTAAGTAAACCTTCTACAGTTCCTGCAGGTAGTTTTCCGAAAGCATCGTTGGTTGGAGCAAAAACAGTGAATGGACCTTCTCCACTTAAAGTCTCTACCAATCCAGCAGCTTTTACGGCAGCTACCAAAGTGCTAAAAGCATCGTTTCCTGCAGCTACTCCTACTATAGTTGGAGGAGTATCGGCAACTTTAGCGTCGGTTACGTTTTCTACTTCTGCAGAGGCAACCTCGGCTGTGTCATTGTTTTGTTTGTTCTGTGCACAAGCAGAGATGAACATCCCGGCTAGTACGAATGTGGCAATCTTTTTCATGAGTTTCAATTTTTGTAGTTTTTGTTTATAAATCAAGCTAGCTTAGTGTGTTTTTGAATAAGTCGCTTCGGATCGCTTTTATCCTGGTCCGGATTATTGGGTCTTTACAATTTTGGCGCATTTCAAATCAAGTCTGTGTTACTAGTCTGATTTACCTGACGCTAAATTAGAACCTATAAAATACCTTTCTATTAATATTTTGTTTAAATTTTTCTATTTTTTGTTAAACAAAATATAAATGTACTTATTTGTGGTCGCTCCACTGACATGCAGTATCTTTATCCTTACAAAAAGTAATGCGCAAACATGGCGGCACAATTCCAAGAATTACGAGAAGTCCATAAAAATTTCATTGAGGCCCAGCCGGTATTCTTTGTTGCAACGGCAGCACAAGAGGGCAGGATCAATCTATCTCCCAAAGGCATGGATAGTATTCGAGTCATAAACGATAAGACATTGGTTTGGCTCAATCTTACCGGAAGCGGCAACGAAACGGCCGCTCACCTACTCAAGAACAACCGCATGACTATAATGTTCAATGCCTTTGAAGATCCACCATTGATTTTGAGATTATACGGAAGCTGTGAGGTCTATCATCCAAGAGACCCACAATTCGAAGACTATTTAAAGCTCTTCCCAGAAACTGCTGGGGCCAGACAATTCATTGAACTACACATAGAAACGGTTCAGACCTCTTGTGGTTATGGAGTTCCTTATATGGAATTTAAATCGCACAGGACACGCTTGGCAGATTGGGCAAAGGCTAAATCCGATGAGGAACTTTGGGCCTATTGGGAAAAGAAGAACACCAAAAGCATAGACGGATTTGAAACAGCGATTTTTGCAGAAGACTAATCTTATAATTGGCCTTTTCCTGGCCTGTTTACTCCTATGTGCTTGCACAGAACAACCCACCGACAAATTGCGTATTGCAGTTGCGGCGAACGCAGAAGGATTGGCGAGTGCCTTGGCAGCGGAATTTAGCAAGACCAATGATGTTGAGATCGATATTATAAGCGGCTCTTCTGGAAAACTTACCAACCAGATCAGCAATGGAGCTCCTATAGATATATTTATGGCCGCAGACTTGAGCTATCCACAGCGCTTGTATGATCAAGGACTAACCACCGCTGCCCCAGTTCCCTATTCCAAAGGCATATTGGTGCTTTTGTCTCAAGAGGACTTTCTCAAATCTGGTCTCACCTTAGCGGGACTTAAAACCTTAGCCATTCCCAACCCAGACTTGGCTCCATACGGCCGTGCAGCCAAAGAGCTTCTGGAATATCAAAAACTATGGGATACAGTTCGCCCAAATCTAGTCTATGCCGAAAATGCGGTTCAAGCGGCAACCTTTGTAGTTTCTGGAGCTGCCCAGGCTGCCATTACGGCTAAATCTACAGCCATGCAAGCACAGCGAGAATCCGAAGTATTTGTACTGGATATAAATAAGGTACACTACAAACCTATCATTCAAGGCGTGGTTCTAATAAAAGGTGATAACAAACATCCCGAGGCAGAAAATTTTGTGAATTTTCTATTGAGCGATTCAGTTAAAAAACTGATCAAACAACAAGGCTACGACCTACCCTAGAATTGAATTAATGCTATCTTTGAATAGCGTGAACTGGGATCCATTATTATTAACTCTTAAATTAGCAATTCTGACCACAATATTATTATTGTTGGTTGCAGTTCCCTTGGGCTATTGGTTGGCCTATTCCAAAACTAAATTAAAACCATTACTTAGCGTACTCATTAGCATGCCCCTGGTGCTTCCGCCCACCGTATTGGGTTTCTATTTTTTAATAGCCTTTAGTCCCAACAATGCCTTTGGCGCATGGTTAGACAGTGTTTTAGGGCTGAGATTGGTCTTTAGCTTTAGCGGATTGGTCATTGCCTCTATGCTATACGGTTTACCCTTTATGGTTCATCCCGTTTTGGCGGGCTTTAAAAGTCTCCCTCCGCAGTACAAAGAAGCATCAAAACTCATGGGACGCTCCCGTTTGGATACCTTAAGACAGGTTCTACTACCCAATATGAAACCTGCCTTAATGAGCGGATTGGTACTAACCTTTGCACACACTTTGGGAGAGTTTGGGGTTGTACTTATGATAGGCGGGGCAATTCCGCAGAAGACGCGCGTAGCCTCCATAGCCATCTATGAGGAAGTCGAGAAGTTGAACTTTGGACAAGCACATCTGTATTCCTTAGTATTGTTTCTGATCTCTTTTGTGATCTTGTTTTGGGTCTACACCAGAGGAGCTAAAAATTGGGGAGGATTCTACAAATGATAAAGGCTCGTTTACATAAAACACTGAAAGGCTCTAATGGCGTGATGTCCTTGGATGTAGACATTCAATTTGAACAAGGTAGTTTTAATGCGCTCTTTGGGCCATCTGGAGCTGGAAAAACTTCGACCTTGCGCATGCTTAGCGGCTTGCTGAGTCCAGATTCTGGAAAAATTACAAACCACAATGAAGTATGGTACGATGCTGAGAAGACTATAAGTCTGCCGGCCGGGAAGCGCAATATAGGTTACCTATTTCAAGACCTCGCCTTGTTTCCCAACATGAGCATAAGGCAAAATCTGCAGTATGCCAGTGGCAAAAACCCCAACAAAGCCCTTATTGCAGAACTACTGCGATTAACGGAGTTGGAAGCTTTGGCCGATCAAAAACCATACGTACTTTCTGGAGGCCAGGCCAAACGCGCTGCGCTGGCCCGAGCCCTGGCTCAAGAACCTCAACTACTGCTACTGGATGAACCCTTTACAGCTTTAGATCAAAAACTCCGATTGGAATTTCAAGATCATTTATTGCAGTTGCACAGCCGCTTTGGATTTAGTGTGATCTTAGTGAGTCATGACCTGCCCGAGGTCTGTAAACTGGCCGCTTATGTTTGGGTATTGGATAATGGTAGTATTACCAAATCTGGGGCTCCAACTGTAGTTTTCGGACTTGATCGATCCGATAAACAATTGAATGTCCTAGCACAAATCATTGCTAAGACCGCCTCCGGTCTATTGGTTTCTGCCAATGGCAAGCAGTTTGAAATTAAAACAGACCATACGAACGATAAATACGCACTTGGAAGTTGGGTTCCTGTCAGTTTACCGACAGATTCAGCAATACTATTAGAAAACAAAGAATGAAAGCACTGGTACTGATAGATATACAAAAGGGTTTCGAGGACATTGAATACTGGGGAGGCAATAGGAACAATCCCGAGGCGGAACAACGGGCAAAAGAGCTTTTAGAATACTTCAGAGCTAGATCATGGCCAGTGTATCACGTTCAGCATTGCTCCACCAACCCAAAGTCTCCGCTGCGCTCGGAGGCCAGGGGAAACGCCCTAAATGAGCTAGTGAAGCCTTTAGAAACTGAGCCAGTCTATACCAAGACTGTTAACAGTGCTTTTATTGGCACGCCCTTAGAAGAAGTGCTTAAGTCCGAGCAACAACAAGATCTTGTCATGGCAGGTCTAACTACAGACCACTGCATATCCACCAGTGTTCGTATGGCGGCTAATTTAGGTTTTGAGGTCACTTTGATAGAGGACGCTACCGCAACTTTTGACAAAGTAGATCGCAACGGAAAACGATATGACGCCCAATTGATCCACGAGACGGCTATCGCGAGTTTGGATGGGGAGTTTGCGCTGATCCAAACCTTAGAGGAATTTCTAGATTCAATAGACAACTGATGCAAAAACTAGCCGACACCACTTTAAAAACCCGCTACGGCCTTTTTACGGAGACCTTATTTGCCGATGGGCAACAAGAGATCATTTGCCTACATATGGGCGAACTCAAAGAAGCTAGGGCAGTATATTGTCGTTTGCATTCAAGTTGCATTTACGGACACTATTTCAATTCCTTGGAGTGTGATTGTCAACAGCAGATGGATCAGGCCATGCAACAAATAGCGGCCAAGGGTTCGGGTATTATTGTACTCCTGGATCAGGAGGGAAAAGGTAATGGTCACCTGGCATTAATGAAAAGTAAGGCTTTTAAGGCTCAGGGTTTGAAGCAAGCAGAAGCCTACCAGGCCGCAGGTTATCCAGCCGAGGCAAGAGATTTTACAGCTGCTGCCCAAGTTTTGGCTAGTTTTGAAATGGCTTCTGTAAATCTAGATAGCAGCAATAAACACAAAGTAGCAGCTCTCATCTCCGCAGGGATAAAAATCGAAGACTAAAATGAAACAACGCGATAAACGAGTAGCCTTTATGACCTATTTCTTTATGGTCGGTGGTCTAATTGGCCTTCTGGTTAGTTTTCTGCGATTGCGACACCCTGGAGATGACAATTGGTTTTGGTTTACTTTAAGCGTTCAAACAATTTTATTTAGTCTATTCTTTTATGTGGGTTATTTGTTCTTGAACAAGGAAAACAAAAGGGCATCAGAACTGGGGATCTTTATTCAAGTTTTACAGATTTTCACTTTTACCGCTTGGGGATGGAGTTATTATTTCGCCGGAGGAATAGGCGTTAGCCTGACATACTTACTAGAACCCGGAGCTTTAGAGTTCAGTACAGGAGTATCTGATTTTGTTTGGGATCTAGTCCCTAAAAGGCAAGCTAAACAAGTGGGCATTAATCTTTTTGCAGTGGTAATTCTTTTTATCTTGTTGAAGATTAGAAAAGCCTACCGATGAAAATCAAAAGCCTAATTGTACTACTACTGCTGAGTTCCTTTGGAGGTCTTGCTCAAGGCTTGGACCTGTACGAAAAAGAGACATACATCTCTAGAAACGGGGAGCTCCCCTATCGGATCATGTTGCCCAAACACTACAATCCTGAGATCACTTACCCTATGTTGGTTTTCTTACACGGTTCTGGAGAGCGCGGCAATGACAATACTTCCCAACTAAAGCACGGAGGTGCCTTTTTTGCTTCGGACAGTGTTCGCACAAAGTTTCCGGCCATAGTAGTTTTTCCGCAGTGTTCGGCCCAGGGTTATTGGGTCAATAGAGATTACAACCAAACCCCAGAGGGTGTAACCATAGACTTTCCCAGAAGAAACACTTACAGTTTAGAGCAAACACTGCTAGAGGGCATGATCAAAGAGCTATTAAAAAATTATACTGTAGATACGGACCGCCTCTACATAGGCGGCTTATCTATGGGCGCTATGGGAACTTTTGAATTGGTTAGACGTAACCCTAAATTATTCGCCGCTGCCTTTGCAATTTGCGGTGGAGCCAATCCGGCCATAGCTGGGAAACTAGATCGTTTGCCTTGGTGGATCTTTCATGGCGATGCAGACCAAGTGGTTCCTATTCGATATTCAGAACAAATGGTGGAGGCCTTGAAACGTTTGAATGCCGATGTGCAGTTTACCGTTTATCCTGGGGTTAATCACGACAGCTGGACTCCTACCTTCGCTAACCCAGAATTACTACCCTGGCTTTTTGCCCAAACTAAGTAATAATTATGGCGGTTATTGAAACAGAACGACTCCAACTCGAACCTGTCAAATTAAGCGATGCGGCTTTTATTTACGAATTACAGAACAGCCCTAAATGGCTTAGGTACATTGGTGATAGAAACATTAGCAGTGTAGCCGTAGCAGAAAAATATATAGCAGATAAAATGCTCTCCCACTACAAAGAGCACTCCTATGGAAATTGTGTTGTATACAATAAAGAGACTGGTGCGGCCATGGGTACTTGTGGCTTGTTCAACCGACCAGGCTTAGCAGTAGTAGATATCGGGTTTGCTTTTTTGCCGAAATACGAAGGAAAAGGATTTGGCAGCGAAGCGGCTCTGGCTTTAATGGACCATGCCAGAAACACTTTAAAGCTTCATAAGGTAAGTGCCATTGTATTACCCGAGAATAAAGCATCTGTTAGACTTATTGAGAAATTGGGCTTAGAATTCGTTAAACAAGTCCAATTGCCGGGGGATATGTCTTGGTTGGATTATTACGAAATCACCCTTAACGAGTAGGAATTTAGCATGCTGTGTTGTTTTATTACTAAAACAGACCATGCGCAGCTTAAAGTACTTATCCCTTCTATTGACTTGTTTAGTGCTAGCCTCCTGCTCGTCAGACAGTAATGACGATATGCCGATGAATAATGACAATTCCGGTGGCGGCCAACAAGAAGAACCTGCAAGAACTGCTATTGTTGACCCAGCCTTTGAGGCTGCCTTGGTAGCTTTGAATTTCGACAATGAGGTAGATGGCTCTGTGCTTACAGCCAATATAGAGAATGTAACCAGCTTGGTACTCAATGAGCAGGGAATTAGTGATATCAGTGGAATCGAAGATTTTGTCAACCTAGAGAATCTTTGGATCAATGATAATTTATTGGAGAGTTTGCCTATTGCCACCAACAGCAAACTAAAATTCATTTTTGCCGATTTCAATCAGATCAGTAGCATCAATGTCACTTCCCTACCGGATCTGGAAAAGGTCAGTTTAATAGACAATGCGTTAGAAAGCATTAACGTGAGTAACAATTTTGCACTTCAGCAATTGGTAGTGCCTGGTAATCAGCTAACTGCCTTAGACGTTTCTTCCAATGCTGCACTCACTATTTTGAACGCGGTGAACAACCCCTTGACCTGTGTGCAGGTGAGTAGTAGTCAGCAAAGCAATATTCCTGCGGATTGGGAAATTGATCCGGAAGACAGTTACAGCACGAACTGTAACTAGTAAGACTTCATTTACATCCATACTTTTTAGTAGCCTTTTAGCGTTTTAAAAGGGCTATGAAAACTGCGATTAAACTCCTAACGCATCTAACCATTATTGCCTTATTAACCGTCTTAACACAGATCGGAGGTCTGCTCTACGGTCTTGTGTTGCTATTCTATCGGCCAAGAGAAAGACGTATTCTCAAAAGATCTGTTGTTTTCTCCGGAGCTTATCTGGTCTTAAACCTCTGGGGAGTTCCTTATTTGGCTGCTTATTTTGGACGAGTCGAATTGCCGCAGACCGATCACATCCGCGCCCAAAGCTATATGTATCGCTTATGCAACAGGCATTACGCAACACCGGAATTAAAGCAAGAGCTCGAGCAACTCGCTGCACAATTACAAAATACAGATCCTGGGCTTGTTGTGGTGTATTTGGACGCCAACTTTCCTTTTATAGATAAGTTTCCCTTACTGCCCCACTTAAGCCATTCCGATGGCAAGAAGTTAGATCTGAGTTTCTTTTACAAGGATGAATTCGGAAGGATCAGTGCCAAAAAGCCGTCACGAAGTGGCTACGGCGTTTTCGAATCCCCAGAATTGGGAGAATTCAATCAAACCGAAGTTTGTCTCAATGGCGGTCACCGTTTCTACGACAAGACCGCTTGGCTAACTTTGGGTAAGCCCAACAAACAACTTACATTCGATACCAAGCTAAATAAGCGCTTGTTGGAACTGCTCAGCAGCAACCCAAAGACCGATAAGATCTTCCTAGAACCGCATTTAAAACACCGCTTGACCAATGGGGCAACTAAGGTTCGATTTCAAGGGTGTCACGCCGTAAGGCATGACGATCATGTCCATTGGCAGATCAAGTAAGGGCTACTCTATTTTGCGGATCGGTCATTTCCAATTATCTTAGGGTTTCGATTCAAAAACCAGACCTTTTGGAGGTTAACACATTTTCAGTTCCATGAATAAATCCAACTTGCTGCTCACACTCTGCGGATGGAGTCTACTCACACTAAATGCTTGTAAAGAGGCATCAGAGGGTCAAATAGAAGAAGTCAAAACATACCAAGAAGTTGCGCTAGTTGGCAAAGCCGAATATCTGGACTCTCCCTTTGTAACTGCCGGAGACCGTGTCTATATGGTCGGACACCAAAACGGAAGTTTTCCTGAACTGGGCTGGCACATCACCGGAGAGATGGGCGGAGTATGGAATCATCCCATAAAACTGCTCGATGGATTTGGACTTAGCCTTAAAACCGAGCGGGATCTTATTATACTCGACAAAGCCGATAAGTTTACGAATTATCCTTGGGGAAACTCCCATGATTATGGCAATGTAGCCAATACCGATCTGCACATCACTCGAACTCAGTTCGCTCCAGACGGAAAGCAAGGCATAGTGGTTTGGTATACCTTGGAAAACAAGAGTGCAGAAGACAAATCCTTTGGTTTGAATTTGCACGTTTACTCGGACCTGATGCCAACTTGGCTAGGCGAACGCACAGACATGAAAGACGGCAAGGACCTCGTAAATATGAATAAAGACGGGCATCTTTATTTTCATGACAGTGAGATGGAATACCACTGTATAGTGAGTACCAATTTGGCTGCAACAATGCGCGATTCAGAAAATGCCAACAACTTCTCTACCATTGAATCTCCCTACAAAGGAAACGGCATTACTGCCTTGCAAAGCTTTAACATGATGATTCCCGCAGGCGAGTCCAAAAAATTTCAAGTAGTCATTAGCGGGAGTTATGAGTCTCGAGCAATTAGCTATTCAGAAAATAAAGACATACGCGAAAATTGGCCAGAGATGCTCGAGGCTAAAAAAGCGCGTTTAGCCAGCCTAGCACAGCATAGTAAACTAAGCATTCCTGACAAGAAGATAGAAGAAGCCTTTGAATGGCTCAAATACAACTCGGACTGGGTGATCCGCGATGTTCCTCATATTGGTCGGGGGATCACCGCCGGGATACCCGACTACCCTTGGTGGTTTGGCGTAGACAGTGAATACGCCCTTAAAGGCTATATGACCATTGGGCAGACCGATATTGTGGAGTCTACCATAGCCTTGCTAGATTCTGTTTCTGAGGCCGTGAACGGTAATGGCAAGATCATACACGAAATGTCTACCAATGGCGCGGTGTTCAATCCTGGAAACATCAATGAGACCCCGCAATTTGCCTCGCTAATCTGGGAAGTGTTTAAATGGAACGGCGATAAAGCCTTTTTAGAGCGCTACTTCCCAACTGTAGAGAAAGGTTTGTCTTGGCTTATGGAATCTCAAGATAAGGACGGGAATTTATTTCCGGACGGTTTTGGGATGATGGAGATCCACGGGCTAGATAGCGAAATGATAGATGTTGCCGCCTATACCCAACGCGCCTTTGCAGATGCTGCGGCTATGGCAGGAGTTTTAGGGAAACCCGAACTAGAGCAGCAATACCGAGAAACTGCAGCTAAAATGGCTGCCAAGATCAATGCGGAGTTTTGGCCCGAAGAATTCAATTCTTTTGCGGACTTTATCGGTACAGACCAGCAAGCCTTGCACTTAATAGAAGACGCTATTATTAGGGCCGATACACTAGATAAACCCTGGGCTGTAGAAGAGCTTAAAGCAACAAGGGCAAAGATCAAAGCCAATCCTTCTGCCACGCCCAGACCTTTTGTTTTGCATCACAATTGGGTAGTGAATACGCCTATGGAAATGAAGATCGCCGATCCTGATAAGGCCTTGAAAGCTTTAGACACGGGCGCTAACTATGCAAATCCTTTCGGTATGTTCGTAACCGGTATAGACCGAGACGAATCTGCAGGTAGCGATGACGGTTCTTTTAAAGGGCCAGAGATCTTTTCCTATACGGGAGCCGTGATGACTCTTCCTACCGCTGTTCAGATAGTAGGAGAAAACAACTATGGCCGCCCAGATAAGGCTTTGAATTATTTGCAGAAGATGACCCGGAGTTTCAGTTATGCCTTACCAGGTTCTATGTACGAGGTGTCTCCAGATTACGGGATGATCGTGCAAGCTTGGAACATTTACGGCTATGGCGTGCCTATTGTACAGCAGTTCTTTGGTATTCAACCCATGGCCCATAACAAGATTGTTTACATCAGGCCGCAAATGCCTTCTAGTTGGAACAACGCCAGCTTGGAAAATGTGAAAGTGGCAGACAATACTATTTCGGTTTATTTCGAGGAGTCTGAATCCGGAGAAAAACAAATTCGAGTAACCCAAACAGCAGACCAGTGGGAGCTTCGCTTAGAACTGCCATTAGACAATTCCATCATTTATAGCTTTAACGAGGGAGTAGCCAATGAGACCGAAGGTGATACAGACCGCTTTAGCACCAGAGGCAAGGTTCTAGAACTCAAACTAAACCAAAAATAGCATGAACCACAGCAACTTTAAGATATTTGCGATTGGGATACTCGCTTTGTTCAGCTTTAATGGTCATGCTCAATCCAATTGGGACGAGGCCATAGATAAAAGCTTAAAACAAACCCTGCTTACCCATAAAGATTTTGTAGGATATCCGAATATCGCTGCCAATACCAAAGATATGATGGTCAACGTAGGTATAGCCACGGAGTATTTTAAAGCCCGTGGTTTTAAGGTGTCACTGCTGGAATCGGATGGGTTACCGGTATTTTTTGCAGAATATGAGGTTGACCCTAATGCGACCACCCTACTCTACTATTTACATTTAGATGGACAAGCGGTTAATCCTGCGAATTGGGATCAACCAGACCCGTTCACTCCAGTACTTAAAGAACAAACTCCAGACGGTAATTGGAGCATACTACCTTGGGAAAAACTTGAAGGCTCCATTGATATGGATTGGCGGATCTTTGGTCGCGCTGCCGCAGACGATAAAGCTCCCATAAGTATGCTGCTCACGGCCATGGATATTTTAAAAGCTTCTGGCCAGAAACCCAAACACAATTTAAAAGTGATCTTAGACCTGCAAGAAGAAGCTGGCTCTGAGGCCTTTTTGTCTACCCTAGGGCAATACAGTGATCGCTACGCCGCAGATTATATGCTGATTCTTGACGGCCCGGCCCACAACAGTAATCAACCGACCTTGACCTTTGGCTGCCGAGGTATTGCCAGGTTTAGTTTAACCACTTATGGTTCGGAATTGCCACAGCACAGCGGACATTACGGCAATGTAGCTCCCAACCCTATATTTACCTTGAGTCATTTGCTCTCCAGTATGAAAGCTCCAGACGGACGTGTTCTAATTGCGGGCTATTATGACGACATTGCCCTAAGCGCATCCGAAGAAGCCATACTAAATGCCGTACCGGACGATCAAAATGAGATTGTTCAGAAACTAGGTTTGAGTGAGGCAGAAAAGGTTGCGACCACTTATCAACTCGCCATGCAATACCCAAGCTTGAACATCAGGCATATTGAAACCTCTTGGAAAGGTCCCGGTTTAAAGACCATTATACCTGAATGGGCTAAAGCCCACTTTGATGTGCGTTTGGTGGCCGAAACGGATGGAGCTGCCACGCTAGAAAAGATAAAGGCGCATATTAGAGCCCAAGGGTATTATCTAATCGAACGAGCGCCCACTAGAGAAGAGCGTTTAACCTATACCAAAATAGTCAGCTTTGAAGGAAATGCTGGTGTAAATGCCTTTAGAACCGATATGGAAAGTCCTTTTGGGATACAACTCTCTGAAGCAATTACAGCTAGTTTTGGCAAGCCTCCAGTGCGCTTGCGAACTATGGGTGGAACTGTGCCTATTATTCCCGCGGTTAATGCCTTAAAAATACCAGCTATCATTGTGCCCTTAGTAAATATGGACAACAATCAGCACAATCCGAATGAGAACATACGAATCGGGAATATTCGCGACGGGATCAAAGTCATATTAAGCATACTGGAAACTCCTTTCGAAAAATAATGGCGCATCCGTTCAAAATAGCGCATTTAGATCATGTAGCCATTAATGTAAGGGATATGGAAGTATCCATTGCTTGGTATGTCCAGGTATTGGGACTTAAACGTGTCCAGGTTCCAGAATGGGGTGCAATTCCTGTCTTTATGTTGGCTGGGGAGACTGGGGTGGCGATTTTTCCTGCGGATCTCAGCGACGCTCCTTGCCCACAAGAATCACAACATATTAAGATAGAGCACTTTGCGTTTCGCGTGAGTAACACTGCTTTTGATGTTGCCCGTGCTCATTATGAGAATTTAGGTATGTCTTATACGCTGAAGGATCACCACCACTTCTTATCTATCTATACCGAAGACCCTGACGGACATACTGTAGAACTTACAACCCTTAAGGCTGCATCTGCCAATTTCTATAGGTAATAAACTAAAAAAGGGCAGCTTTCGCTACCCTTTTTACAACCAAATAAACAGTACCTAAGTGCAGGTAAACTAACTAGGCTCCGGTATTAACCGAATAACTGTAGGTCTTTCCGCTATTGGCAACTAGCTTGAAAGTGTACTCGCCTGCTGGCGCGTCACTAAAGTCAAATTGTTGTCCGATAGAAGCGGCATCACCCAAAAAGGATTTATGAATAAGCTCTCCGTTGTTATTGTATACATAAACCTTAAAGGTGTCTAGAGTCGTGTTGAGCACAGAAACGCGTACCACATTGGCATTCTCTTGAATAGAAACAGGATTCGTTGTAGGGTTTCCGTTGTTTGCTGTTGCAGCCATTGAAACTGTCAATGCTACTGCGGCGATTACATTCTTGAATTGCATAACTAAGTAGTTTTAAGAATTGAACATTACAAATGTCTCACATAATGAGCAGCTGTACTACCACGGAAATACCCATTATCTGTGTATTTTTAACCTTGTGTGTGGCAAAGTGACAATATTGGGTTAAAATAGTATATGTTTTAGCTAAATTTGCATAGTTGGTTTGGTACGATTTATGCCAACTTATTAATGTGAATAAAGACACGACCATGAAAGTGAGCAAACAACCCCTACTTGAAGCCATTGCCCCCGCCCTGGGCAGTTCTTTTAGCGTGACCAATTTTGCCGATCAGCGCAAACAGGACCGCGCGGCTTGGCATTTCCATCCGGAGATAGAATTGGTCTATGTAGACCAAGGTTCTGGGAAACGCCATATTGGGAATCACTTGTCCTATTATAATGAGGGCGATCTTATTTTAATAGGTAGTAATGTTCCCCATTTTGGTTTTACTGACCGTTTGACAGGGAACAGCGAAGAAGTGGTGATTCAATTCAAAGAAGACTTTTTAGGGCCAGAATTCTTTGAAAAGCCAGAAATGAATCAGATCAAAAAACTTTTCAAACGGGGAAAACAAGGGATAGTGTTCTACGGCCAGACCAAAGAGGTTATTGGGAAACAGATGTCTGCCCTAACGCAAATGACTCCGCTAAACCGCCTTACTGGCTTGTTGAATATTTTGGAGCAACTCTCTTTAAGCGATGAGTACAAGTTACTAAACATCGATTCTGTAATTATAGAGGCAAAACCTCAAGACAATAATCGTTTAGAGCTCTTACACGACTTTGTGAACCGAGAATACACCCGTCATATCCCTCTGGCAGAAGCAGCCAATATGGTAAGTATGACAGAGCAGGCCTTTAGTCGTTTCTTTAAAAAGAAGACCGGCAAGACCTTTACGCAGTTTGTTAACGAGCACCGTTTGGTTCACGCCTCTAGACTCTTGGCAGAAGAACCTATGGGTATCACAGATATCTGCTACGATAGCGGTTTTAACAACTTCTCCCACTTTAATAAACTGTTTAAGAAGTTCAGCGGAAAAAGCCCGTCTCAGTACCGAAACGAGATTCAAAAGGTCCTGGAATAGACTTGTCTTAGTGGCCTGAAATGTCGACTTTTGTTCTTATGAGCGAATCGGCAAAATACACTGCACTCGATCTAGAAAATTGGTCGCGTAAAGAACATTTCGAGTTCTTCAGTGCCATGGAAGAGCCATTCTTTGGGCTCACGGTACAACTGGATATGCGAAAAGCATATCATTATTGTAAGGCCAAAGGTTATTCCCTTTCTATGTATTATCTCTACGCTGCGGCTTGGGCCAGTAATGAGGTAGAATCCTTTCGCTACAGAATAGTGGATAGCAAACCGGTAGTTTTCGAAACTATTCACTTGAATGCGGTTCAATTAAGACCAGACAAGAGCTTTGTGTTCACTTATATGCCTTTCGCCAAAGATTTTGAAAGCTTTCTTAAGCTTGCCGAACCCGAACGTAAAGCAGCGCTTAATAGAGCCGGTTTGGGAATTACCGAAGACACTAAGCGTTTGGATTCTGTCCACTATTCCGTTTTACCTTGGATTGATTTTAGCAGTCTTTCTCACGCCAGATCATTCAGTTTTCCAGACAGTTGTCCTAAAGTGAGTTTTGGCAAATTGGTCACCGAAGCAGACCAAATGAGAATGCCTTGCGCAGTGCACGTGCACCACGGTCTTATAGATGGATATCACGTAGGGCAATTTTTAGAAAAATTACAAGCCTTTTTAGATCAAAGCCGATAGTTTTACTACTAGAGGATTGTGGCTTTTTTGTCTATCTTAGTCAAAAATTGCGACACTACAATTGATTGTTAAAAGCAGCCTTGGAGGAGTCACGGGAAAGTATACCTGTGTATTATTGGGTTTGATGTTTTTGATCTTCGGATCTATGCAAGCTCAAGATGCCTTTTGTGCCGATTTTAAAGAAGGAAGTTTTTACATTCCACCTACAGATGAGCTGCCTGTTTCCTATAAGATCACACGACAAGGGGAATCCTTGGTGGAGACTGTTGCCAGTGCTCCGAAAGGATTGCTCTCTGAAGAAGCTGTAAAACCTAAATACGGTGTGATCAAATGGATCGACGAATGCTCTTACAGAATTTGGTTCGACGATTCTAAAGGGCCGTTAGATGAAGTACAGCAAATGATCAATCGCAACAACGGCGTTCTTATAGAATTCCTGAGTATGGATGGCAACTGTGTGAACTATAGAGGGACCCTAGAGAAACCCGATGAGATCGTTACCTTTTTAGGGCAACAATGTAAAGACTAAGAGCTTTTTCCTATTCTGAATGCGTTTATTATTGGTCATAGGATTTTTACTGACAAGCCTGCCAGGCTTTACGCAAGATTGTCCTAACCTAATAGCGCCAGCCGCAGGAGCAACAAATGTTCCTGTAGACAGCCCAATCACTTGGGAAGAAGTTGTCGGAGTTACCGGTTACATTATTTCTCTAGGCACAACACCTGGAGGCATTGAAATTGTTGCGAACCAACCTGTAGGTTCGGTTACTACTTACAATCCGCCTTTGGGCTTACCGGAATCCACAACCATATATGTGACCATTACGCTATTCTTTTTTGATCAGCCAGATATTATATGTGAGCCCATATCATTTACCACTAGAAACGAAGTCAATCCTCCAACCTGTACCCAACTCAACGCACCTGTCAATGGCAGTACTGGCGTAAATGTGGGCGCGAACCTGAGTTGGAATTACGCCCCAAGAGCCACAGGTTATCGCTTAACTATAGGAACTGCCCCTGGCTTGGGCGATATTGCGCTTAATTTAGATGTAGGGAATGTACTGACTTACAACCCTCCTGCGGACTTTCCTGCAGCGACAGAGATCTTTGTACAAATAGTACCTTATAATGAAAATGGCATTGCGAGTTCTTGTATTGAAGAATCTTTTATTACTGGAGATTTAGGAGATCCTCCCGGCTGTACCATGCTTATCAATCCGGTTGATGGGCAGTTCAATGTAGCCCTTTCACCTTTATTGGAATGGGAACCTGTACCTGGTGCCACTGGTTATTTGCTTTACATAGGGCGATCACCTTTTGAAAACGATGTGGTAGATGGCGCCATATTTACAGACACTTCCACCTTTGTATTTAATTTTGAACCCAATAACACCTACTTTGTCAGAATAATTCCTTTTAACGAGGCTGGTCAAGCTGTAGACTGCCCCCAAGAGTCTTTTTCTACTATTCTTGGATGCGGTCCTTTCTTTGACGAAGACACCGGCGAACTGGTTGTTTTAAATCCAGAGATAAGTTTTCCTGATATCGTTGGGATTTGTCTTGGACAAACCCCAAGAGTCATCACGGCCACAGACCCCGCAGATGGCTACCGCTGGTATCGCGTTACAGATTCTGGAGACCTTTTGGTTATCTCCGAAGAAGCTACCGTAGCACTAGAAGAGACGGGGACTTATGTTTATGAAGCCTATGTACTTACCGACGATGGTCAAGGTTCCGTTTTAGAGTGTTCCAGCTCCTCAGAATTCACGGTAGTGGCCTCTCAAGAAGCGCAGATCGATGATTTTTTTATCCGTCAGTTCGGGGAGGTGTTCAATGTAGAGGTTGTGGTTTCAGGCATAGGAGAATACGAGTACGCCTTAGCAATAAACGGCCCATATCAAGACAGTCCAGAGTTCAATGGACTCGCAGAGGGTAATTATGTGCTCTATATTAGAGATCGAAACGGCTGTGGCATAGTACAGCGCCCATTTAGACTGTTGTTTCCTCCTACTGGTTTTCCTCCTTATTTCTCACCCAATGGAGATGGGGTAAATGATCTTTGGAACTATGTACCACCGCGACTAGACCCATTGCCTTTAAAGGACATTTATATTTATGACCGATACGGGAAACTCCTGGCTCGAATAAATCCAAACGGTACTGGTTGGGACGGCCAATACAAAGGGAACCCCCTCCCTGCAGCTGGCTACTGGTATCGTGCAGAAACTTTTGACAATCAAGTTTTTAGAGGATTCTTTTCTTTAGTACGTTAAGAACATTATCTTTTTATCAAGGCGCTGGACTTGCCAAATAAAGCCGTAAATTTGAGTAAAAATGATTACAAAAGCATCGGTGCTTATAGCGGTAATTACTATGTGGGCAACACAACCCTTATTATTGGATTTTGGAACAACTGGGAACAATCAGGAATGGTTCGCTCTTAATGATAATGTTATGGGTGGAGTTTCTAGTGGTAAATTGAATTATACGCCCAGCAGTTTTGTTTTTGAAGGACAGGTCTCTTTAGAGAACAATGGTGGTTTTGCCTCGGCTAGAGGGCCGTTTGAGGCTATGGACCTCTCAAAATTCAGCACTGTTATTATAAAGTATCGGTCTAGTGGTATGGACTTTGCACTCAGCCTAAACAACAGCAGGCTGTGGTATCGACCAAACTACAAGTCCAAACTTCCTAATACCGAGGGTCAGTGGAAGACCATCAATCTAGATCTAAATGCCTTTAAGGAGTATCGCGTTGGCAAAGAAACTGGCAACTCTATAGATCAAAAGGTTTTACAAAAAATCATTCGTTTAGGTATAATCTCGGACGAAAAACGGGCGGGCATTTACAGTATAGAGGTAGATTTTATCAAGTTCAGTTAACTATGAACGCATCGGAGTATCCAAACTATCCGGAATTAATAGCCCTTAAGAAGTTTACCCAAGCACATCAACTTAAAATCAAATCAAAAGGGTTACCCTCCAACCTTCTACCGGATCATCTTGTGATCTGTTTTAGCTTCAGATCGAAGCCGATCGAATTACACTATCACGACGAGTATGGCGACCTGGAGATAAACAATACGCTTTTACATATCGCTTGCTGTTTGGAGGTATTAGAGGATGTTGAAGACAATACGGACTACCTACAATGGTGCACTGAAATTGGTTTTGATGCAGCCAAATCCGGATTGCTCGATTATTATAAAGCCTTGGTGCACTTTAACGATAGTATTAGAACATATTTTAAGGATCAGAGCGTAAAATCTTTTGTAAATTCGTTGGACTTTCAACTCAATCAACGGGCCGTGCAAGCCTTGCGAAACAACGATTTTAGTCTCTGATGTGTTACGATATAAAAGCTAGTCTGGAATCTCAGCTCAAGCGAGCCAAACGCAACAATGATCTTGCTGCTATTTTAGAGATAGAACAGAAACTAGCCCCATATACCGACCTACCGGCACATCATAAAAGCGGATTTGCACATCCTAAACTTCTTATTTATACCGCTGCGGAACCGTTTAAACCGATCATTGCCCACTGGGGGCTTATCCCCCGTTGGGTTAAAGATTCTGAACTAAAGAACAAACTCTGGAACTCCACCATAAACGCCCGTGGCGAAACCTTGGCAGATAAACCCTCCTTTAGAGATGCCTATAAAAGCAAACGGTGCTTGGTCTATCTGGATGGTTTTTACGAACATCACCATCAAGACGGCGAGACCTATCCCTTTTATATCTATCAAAATGACGAAAGTCCTTTATGTGTAGCCGGCTTGTGGAGCGAATGGACAGACCGCGACAGTGGAGAGGTTTGGACCACCTTTAGTCTGGTAACAACAAAGGCAAATAGCATGATGGCCAAGATCCATAACAATCCTAAGGCCAAAGAGGCTCGCATGCCTGTGCTTTTAAATGAAGCCGAAGCAGAGCTGTGGTTAAATGCAGATGCTAATCAGCCAGAACAAAAAGAAGCCTTGGCTGCACTTATCCAGCCATGGACAGGATCTGATTTAGCGGCACATCCAGTGGCTAAATTACGCGGAAAGAATTATCAGGGAAACATACCAGAGATCACCGAGAAAGTCCATTACGACGAATTAAAATTAACCCTATGAACCTAAGAACTGTACTATTCTTATCTATCAGCATTTTACTGTTAACTGCCTGTAAACAGGAACCTCAGCAGGACAAGCCAAAAGTAGATCCAGACACGATCGTGGCAGAAGTTGCGATAATTAGAGGGTTTTCTGTTCGAGATTCAGCAGGAATTATGGTGGCCGATGCCTTGCGCGCTATGCAATCTGTAGAATACAATGCCAAAGGCCAGGAATTGGCCAATAAATTCTTTAACCAAAACGGTACGGTAGCTTGGGAAGATCAGTTTTTACTTAACGAAGAAGGGCAAAAAATAGGTTCTCGCTATTACGAAAATGGCGAACTCAAAATGACCTACAAATACGACCTAGATGACCAAGGGCGTCGTGTCGGGTACAGAGCGCACGATGCCAGTACTGGTGTTGAAATGTATCGCGGTTTCTCAAAATACGAGAACGGCGGAGGTCTTAGAATCGACGGAAGCGCACCTGGGCCGAACGCCGTGGTCCAATGGAATTACGAATATAGCTTTGACAAAAATGGCGAGGAAACCGGTTATGTTTATATCGCTGCGGATGGGAAACGTTTTCCGAGTAACTATAGCGTCAAAGAACGCGATGAACAAGGCCGTTGGCTTAGACGTGCGGTGGTGACCAATGATAAGGTGACTGCAATCGAGACCCGAGAATTCAAATCACTAACGGACTCGCAGTAATTTTGGACAAGCAGACCCGACTTAAGGTATTGTAATGCTAAAAGAGATGAAAAGAAGATCGCTATTATTCACTGTACTTTTCTTACTAACCCATTTTGTCTTAACGGCTCAAAATTCTGGCAAAGGTCCAGATGCCGTACTTGGACGTTATTGGACCCCTACTAAAAATGCTAAGATCGAGATCTACAAAGAAGGAGCTAAATATTACGGGAAGACCGTTTGGACAGAAAGATCGGGAGTAGACACCTTGAATCCAGATCCAAAAAAGCGCAACCAATCCCTACTGGGCCTAGTTTTCTTGACCAATTTTACATACGATGACGGAAAATATGTGGACGGACAGATCTACGATCCGCAGAATGGAAACATCTATTCCTGTAAAATGTGGTTAGAACCAGACGGCGATCTTAAAGCCAGAGGATATATCGGTATCTCACTATTCGGTCGGACAGAAGTCTTTGAAAAGATAGAAGAATAGGCCACAATTAAAGGCTAGATCGCGCAAACGTTTTCGATAATTTTTACTGGTAATTAGCGCCTTAGGGGTACCATTTAAGGTGTCTAATGTTTATCTTTACCCCCAACCAAACCAGCAAACTAGTCCGAATGAATCAAAGTCGCGTAATTATTGAAAATGTACGTCCGCAGTTAGAAGGCGGAGCCCATGCTATAAAGAGCATCGTTGGCGAGTACATTCCGGTAACTGCAACCGTAGTTGGCGATGGGCACGATGTTATCGCCGCTTCGCTACGCTACAAGCATCAATCCGAAAAAAAATGGAGTGAAACCCGAATGCAGGCTACCGGAAATGATCAGTGGGCTGCTGGTTTTGTTACAGACAAGCAAAGAGCATATCAATACAAAATTGAGGCTTGGGTAGATCACGCCTTAAACTGGCAGCACGGCATAGAGCGCAAGATCGATGATAAGCAGCACGTAAACTCTGAATTGTTAGAGGGTGCAGAGTATCTGGCAGAAGTTGCCAAACAAGCCAATGTCTCCGAAAAGAAATACTTAAACGAACTCATTACAGCCTTCAAAGATGCTGGACAATATGAAAAAGCAGTTCAAGAGGCCGTTTCTCAAAAGCTTCACGAGCTGCTTTTTAAATATCCACTCAAGAGTTTGGTAAATGAGTCTGCCTCTCTAGAGGCCTATGCAGACCGGGAGAAAGCCCGCTTTAGTACCTGGTATGAATTCTTCCCGAGATCTGCTTCTAAAGTAGCAGGACAACACGGAACTTTTAAAGACTGTGAGGCCCTTTTGCCACGCGTAGCTAAAATGGGCTTTGACGTCTTGTACTTCCCTCCTGTTCACCCAATAGGACGCGTAAACAGAAAAGGAAAGAACAACAGCACCGAGGCTCAAGACGGCGATGTAGGATCTCCCTGGGGTATTGGCGCTGAAGAAGGCGGACACAAAAGCTTACACCCAGACTTGGGCAATGAAGCCGATTTTAAGTCCCTGGTGGATAAAGCCAAAGAACTGGGCATAGAAATAGCCATGGATTTTGCCTTACAGGCGGCTCCAGATCATCCTTGGGTGAAATCCAACCCAGAATGGTTCAAATGGCGCCCGGACGGCACGGTGCAATACGCAGAGAACCCCCCGAAGAAATATCAAGACATACTCCCTATCCATTTTGAAAGCAAGGATTGGAAGAACCTTTGGCAAGAAATGCTCGACTGTGCCATGTATTGGGTAGAAGAATTCGGGATCCGCATCTTTAGAGTGGATAATCCCCATACCAAGCCTTTTTATTTCTGGGGATGGCTAATGGCAGAAGTCAAGAAAAAGCACCCAGATGTATTGTTCCTATCCGAAGCATTTACACGCCCAGCCGTGATGCATCAACTGGCCAAGCAAGGCTTTAGCCAATCCTATACGTACTTTACCTGGCGTAACAACAAGCAAGAGCTTATCGAGTATGTGGAAGAGTTGACCAAGACCGATCAGAAGTACTTCTTTAGACCAAATTTCTGGCCTAACACTCCAGATATCAACCCGTGGGCCTTACAAGGTGGCAACGAGGCCATACACTTGAGCCGTTATTTCCTAGCCGCTACCCTAAGCTCCAATACCGGGCTTTACGGACCGGTTTATGAATTTATGGTGAGCGATGCGGTCCCTGGGAAAGAAGAATACTGGGATTCTGAAAAGTATCAATTACGCCACTGGAATTGGGATGCAGAAAACAAACTGACCACCTTGATCAGTAAGATCAATCACATCAGACACCAACACGCCTCGCTACAACAAACCAACAACATCAAATTCTTGAGTGTAGAGAACGAGCAACTCCTGGCCTTCTATAAGAGTGATGCTAAAGGGCACGATGAAACCCTAATGGTGGTGAATCTAGACCCTTATTACCCACAAAGCGGTTGGATAGAACTTCCATTAGAAGAAATGGGCGTGGCAGAAGGGCATTCAATCACCGTACACGACCTCATTACAGAGAGCAGCTATATCTGGAACAAACGCTGGAATTTTGTAGAGCTGCATCCTGCACTACCTTTTCATTTGTTTAAAATCAAAAAGTAATGGCCAAGGCTAAATCGACTGTAAAGAGCACAACCAACTTCAATGTTGCTTGGGAAGCCCTTATGGACGACCCAGGCTTTGTAAAGATGTTCCTCTCTGAAGTATTGGAGCGTTACATTGTTCAGCAGCGTTGGTATGGCGGCAAGTCTAGTAAACTCAAGTATATTGACCTGACGGAATACTTCCGTATTGAACAAAACGAAGAGGTCTATTACGGACTGATCTTGGAGATTAATTTCGAAGAGGCTTTCTACCAGCATTATTTTTTACCGATCGCTTTTGTGACCGATGAGAACTTCGCCAAAGAAGATCGGATCATGAACTTGAGCATTCAAGGACAAGAAGGCTTTCTTATAGACGCTGTAAACCTAGAAGCCTTTAGAAAATTGGTCTTCGAAAGGATTTTACACGCCCAGAAAGGATCGGAAGCACGCGTAAAATACCATCGTGGGGAATCTTTTGTAGAGACCCAGTACGAGTCTTCTCGTTTTATGGGAATGGAGCAATCCAACACTTCTATAATCATCAACGAACGCTTGGTGATCAAATTCTTCCGCAGGATCTATGCCAACAAGAATCCGGACTATGAGATGTCTCGCTTCTTGTCTGACAAAAAAGGGTTTAAGAATACTCCAAGTTACCAGGGAAGTATCAACATCATTGACTCAGACAACCTGATCATTACCATTGCGCTGATGCAAGGCTTGGTGCCCAACCAAGGCGACGCTTGGGAATATATGCTGGGTAAACTCAAAGGTGTCTTTGAGAATCTGGAACATAAAAACATAAAGATAAATCAGCTGCCGCGCACCGAGTTGTTTGCCCGATTGACCATAGCCGACGTACCGCCACAGATCATCGACTGGGCTGGACTCAGCTTGTTCTTGGAATTGCAACAGTTGGCTAAGCGTACAGCAGAAATGCATATAGCACTGGGATCTGAGTTCGAGGAAACGGCCTTTGCTCCGGAACGCTTTAATGGCGATTATGAGGTTTGGTTAAAGAATCGTTTGCTGTATCAGTTCCAAAACCGACTGAATACACTAGAGAATAACCTACATAAGTTAGATGGCTTGGCCTTGGATCTGGCAAAGGACTTCTTGGAACAAAAGAACGAGATAAGAAAACGCTTTTTAACCTTTAACTGGACCAAGCTCAAAGGAGAGCGTTTACGTGTCCACGGAGATTATCACTTGGGGCAAATCCTAGTCCAGAACGGTGATTTTTATATCCTTGATTTCGAAGGAGAACCAGAAAGTACCATCCGAGACAGAAAGGTAAAACAACCTCCGCTTAAGGATGTGGCCGGTTTGTTCCGCTCTTTCCATTATGCCATTTACGCTACTATCTTTAACGAAGGAGAACATTTCCCTTACGAGCAAAAAGATTTGTTCGCGGCCGGAGAATTGCTTTACCGTTACATGATCGGCGTCTTTTTGAACACGTATACGGATGTAGTACGCAATGCCAACATTAACATTGGGTATGAACAGGAACGCGTTTTCATGCTCAAATACTCCATGTTAGAAAAGGCGGTTTACGAACTCGGTTACGAAATGAATGCGCGTCCGCGCTGGGCGGTGATTCCTCTAGAAGGGATCGCATCAATAATGAATGAAAACTAAGATTAGCACATGTCTAAGGTAATAGCACACAGTTTTTTCAGCGATTTTGACATTGACCTCTTTAAGGCCGGAAAGCACTTTAAACTTTACGAGAAGTTTGGAGCGCATTTAACGGAGGTAGACGGGGTTCAAGGCGTGTATTTTGCCGTTTGGGCTCCTGCTGCCAAGGCGGTCTCTGTAATAGGAGATTTCAATTATTGGCTAGAAGGAGAGCATCCGCTCAACATACGCTGGGATGCCTCTGGAATTTGGGAAGGCTTCATCCCCGGGGTGCAAAAAGGCGCTAAATACAAATACAAGATCCACAGCCATCACAACGACATAAAGACTGAAAAGGCAGATCCTTTTGCCTTTAGAACAGAACATCCGCCTAAGACCGCTTCTATAGTTTGGGATGCGCCTTACACTTGGAAAGACAATAACTGGCTTAAAGAACGACCTAAGCGCAACGCGCTGGACCAGCCGTTCTCTGTTTATGAGGTACACTTAGGATCTTGGATGCGCAATGGTGCAGAAGACCGCCCATTGACCTATATCGAACTAGCTACAGAACTGGTCGATTATGTAAAGAAAATGCAGTTCACCCATGTGGAGTTCATGCCAATTATGGAATACCCTTATGATCCTTCTTGGGGCTACCAACTTACGGGCTACTTCTCTCCTACTTCTCGTTTTGGGAAGCCAGAGGATCTTAAATTTTTGATCGATGCGCTGCACCAAGCTGGAATTGGTGTGATCTTGGATTGGGTGCCTTCGCACTTCCCAGAAGATGCCCACGGTCTTGGACTCTTTGACGGAACACATGTATACGAACATCCTGATCGTAAAAAAGGCTATCACCCAGACTGGAAGAGTTTGATCTTCAACTACGGACGCAACGAAGTACGCGCCTTTTTGATCAGTAATGCCCTCTTCTGGTTAGATCAATACCATGCAGACGGCCTGCGTGTAGATGCGGTAGCTTCTATGTTGTATCTGGATTATTCCAGAGAAGATGGGGAGTGGGAACCGAATCAATTCGGTGGCCGCGAGAACTTAGACGCGATCTCCTTTTTTAAAGAGCTCAATGAAGCTGTATATGGCGAGTTCCCTGGCGTACAGACAATAGCCGAGGAATCTACCTCATTTCCCATGGTCTCTAAACCTACTTTTTTAGGCGGATTAGGCTTTGGAATGAAATGGATGATGGGTTGGATGCACGACACCTTGGAATATTTTAAGAAGGAGCCTATCTACCGACAACATCACCAGAACGACATTACTTTTAGTCTTACCTACGCCTTTACAGAGAATTTTATGCTGCCGCTGAGCCATGACGAGGTGGTCTACGGTAAGAAATCTATTCTAGATCGCATGCCGGGTGATACTTGGCAGCGTTTCGCCAATTTGAGGTTACTCTACGGATGTATGTTTACCCACCCAGGAACCAAGCTACTCTTTATGGGAGGAGAATTCGGACAATGGGGCGAATGGGATTACAGCAAGAGCCTAGACTGGCATTTGACTGAGTACGATGACCACAAGAATATGCAGCAATATGTAGCAGCCCTGAATGGACTCTACAGAAAAGAAAAGGCTTTACATGAAAAGCAGTTCAATGCAGAAGGCTACGAATGGATTGACTATACGGACAACACAAACTCGGTGCTAGCCTTTATTAGAAAAGGAAACGGCCCTAAGGACGATCTAGTAATTATCTGCAATATGACACCGGTAGTACGTGAGAACTACCGCGTAGGTCTGCCGCAAGCAGGCGCTTATAGAGAGATATTCAATTCTGACGATCCAAAATTTGGAGGCAGCGGCGTTGTGAGCACTCAGCGACCTAAAGCAGAAGCCATCCGGTCTCACAATAGGGACTATTCGCTGGCCTTTACCTTGCCCCCATTGGGAATCAAGGTCCTGAAACGCGTCCAAAGCAAATCTTAACCACACGACAAAGACGACATTAATCTATGATCACAAATACCGAACTCGAACGGAAAGGGAACCAGTTTCCTGGACCGATTACCACCTTTAGTAAAAAAGCAGACACCTTTAGCATAGCGGCAGATAATGGCGTACTGCTGCAGATCACTGTGATTCGGGACAGTATCTTCCGATTTCGCTATGCGACAGAAGGAAATTTTCCAGCGGATTTTAGCTATGCCTTAGATAAGAACGCTACACACGGTTATAACCACTTGGAATATTCCGAAACGCCTGACACTTTTATCATAAAGACAGCCAAGTTAGTGTTGCATATAGATCGTGTGTCCATGAAAAAGCGTATTTATGATCTGGAGGGCACCTTGATCAGCGAGGATGAAGCTGGTTTCCACTGGGAGTTCAGCTACGAGCACGGATCTGACATCGTTAAAATGAGTAAGCACGCCCAGAAGATGGAGAGTTACTACGGTTTGGGAGACAAGCCAATGCACTTTAACCTCAAGGGCAAACGCGTGGAGAACTGGGTGACCGACCAATATGCTTTTGGGAAAGACCAGGACCCGCTCTACAAAGCCATCCCTTTTTATGTTGGCTTGCATTCGGACAAGGCTTACGGAATATTCTTTGACAATACCTTTAGAACCTTTTTTGACTTTTGTCAAGAAAGAAGAGATACCACGAGTTTTTGGGCGCAGGGAGGAGAAATGAACTACTATTTCATTTATGGACCTGGAATTGACCGTGTGGTGAGTAGTTATACCGATCTTACCGGAAAGCCAGAAATGCCGCCACTTTGGGCCCTTGGCTTCCATCAGAGTAAATGGAGTTATTATCCGGAAAGCAATGTGCGCGAAGTAGCTAGCAAATTCCGCGAATTGCGAATTCCTTGCGATGCGATCTATCTGGACATTGATTATATGGACGGATTCCGTTGTTTTACATGGAACAACGAATACTTCCCAAATCCGAAGAAAATGATAGACGACCTAGAAGCAGACGGCTTTAAAACGGTGGCTATTATCGATCCGGGAATCAAGATAGATAAGGACTACGATATCTATAACGAAGCCTTAGAAAAAGACTATTTCTGCAAACGTGCCGATGGCCCCTTAATGAAAGGAAAGGTTTGGCCGGGCGAATGTAACTTCCCTGACTTCACCAATCCAAAAGTACGCGAATGGTGGGCAGATCTATACCATGAGCTCATAGGCGAGACTGGAGTTCACGGCGTTTGGAACGACATGAACGAACCTGCTGTGATGGAAGTTCCTACCAAGACCTTCCCGCTCGACGTGCGCCACGACTATGACGGACATCCTTGTAGTCACCGCAAGGCACACAATATCTACGGTATGCAAATGGCCCGTGCCACCTATCACGGAGTAAAAAAATACACCTATCCGAAGCGTCCGTTTATCATTACACGTTCTGCTTATTCTGGAGCCCAGCGTTATTGTTCTTCTTGGACTGGAGATAATGTCGCCACCTGGGAGCATCTTTGGGTAGCTAACCAGCAGATACAACGCATGTGTCTTTCGGGTATGTCCTTTATTGGAACCGATATCGGTGGATTTGCCGAGCAACCTACCGGTGAGCTATTTAGCCGTTGGATACAGTTAGGTGTGTTCCATCCGTTCTGTCGCGTGCACTCTTCTGGAGATCATGGCGATCAGGAACCTTGGTCATTTGACGAAGAGGTAACCAATATTGTGCGCGATTATGTAGAACTGCGTTACCAGTTGTTACCTTACCTCTACACCATGTTCTGGGAATATGCACAAGAGGGTATTCCTATGATCAAACCTTTGGTTTATTTTGATCAGGAGGATCACCAGACCTTTTACCGTACCGATGAATTTATCTTCGGAAACGATATTTTGGTCTGCCCTATCTTGGAACCCAATGCACAAGGACGCCGTATGTATATCCCTCGTGGGCTTTGGTATAACTACTGGAGTGACGAAGTGGTTGAAGGTGGCAAAGAACTTTGGGTCGATGCAGATATCAATAAGATCCCACTCTTTGTACGCAGCGGGTCTATGATCCCTAAATACCCTGTTCAGCAGTATGTTGGAGAGAAAAAAGTGGAATCTTTGACCTTAGACGTTTATTACAAGGAAGGCAAAGGACAAGCCAAGGTTTACGAAGACGGACAAGACGGCTACGACTACAAAAAAGGTCGTTTCAGTTTGCGCTCCTTTAAGTTGACAGGTAAAACTAAAGAACTGATCATTCAGCAACATAAAGAAGGTAAGTTTGTGACAGACTACGATACCATTACCTTGAAATTCCACGGATTACCTTTTAAGGTGACTGCTATAGAACTGGATAACCAATTGGATACCAGCATAAAATTCAATGGAGAAGCTACTTTACAGATCACCAAGGATTTTACAGAATTGCATCTTATCGGCGAATAAGAATTAGCATTTTACACTTAAATATGGCCAAGGATATTTGATATCTTTGGCCTTATGTATATACCAGAACTCTTTAAAGAGACCGATCAACAAAAGATCACGGAGTTTTTAAAGCAAAATGCTTTCGGGCTACTCATCACTCAACACCAGGGTAAACCCCTAGCCACACATTTGCCATTAGAATATCTAGAAAAAGCCGGAAAGGCATATTTACATGGGCATTTTGCCAAGGCGAATCCGCAGTGGAAATCCTTCGAGGAGCAAGAGCAGGTCTTGGCCGTATTCAATGGGCCACACTCTTATGTTTCTGCCAGCTGGTACAGCATAGAAGAAGTTTCAACCTGGAATTACGTTTCTGTTCATATTTACGGAAAATTGAGAACTATGGCCCAAGAAGAACTGATGCCAATGCTCGAAGCCTTAATGGACAAATACGAAAGCGATGTGCAGCGGCCGGTTGTCATGAGCAAACTTTCTAAGAAAACCTTGAATCAGGTATACGGAATAGTTGGATTTGAAATTGAGATCACCGAGCTACAAGCCAAGTACAAAATGTCTCAAAATCGCTCTGAAAAAGACTATGACAACATCGTTGAGAACTTGGAGGACGGACGCGGGACTCAAGCGGCAGAAACAGCAAAACTTATGCGTGAGTTTAGGCCAGACCTTAGCGGCAACAAATAATATTAAATACTTCCAATCGAATTAATTTAGAGGGAAAACCCTGTTGACCTTCAGGGAGTTAAACACTACATTTACTGTCTTTGCACGCAACTGCAATCGACTTAACGCAATTGTAGTGAAAAAGAAAAAAATTCTGCTACATGTTCAAAGAACCCGATCGGCACGGATCGGGTTTTTTATTGATGCTATTTGTTTTCTCGGCGCATTTGCCTTTGAATCTTATTTATTGCAGTCTCAATAGACTTTTCGGGTTCAATAACATTTCTTGGCCCCCAGAAATCAGGATCGGAGAATCCAGTGATCGCATCGGTGATCACCACAGAAGGGCGTAATCTATCTTTAGGTCTAGCAACCTGATCGTTCGAGATAAGCTCCCAGTCTGTCACGGCCATTTCACTGTTCAAGGTGTAAATGGAATTAAAAAGTTTGCGTTTTTTATTAATCTTAAAGCTCAAATCCACACTGCCGTAACCATAGAACCAGCGGCCATCCTTTTCTCTGTAATCTACACGATATGCCGCCTTTAAAGGAGTTACCTCGATATCTCCGGGCTTTCGTCTCACAAAAAGGGCACTGGCTGCCTTTTTATCGTTGAGCAGTAATTGGTAGTTGGCACTGGTCAAAGCAAGCGTCTCGGTATCTATGTATAATTGCCCATAATAAAGCGGATCTAAAACAAAGTCCTTCTGTTTAAAATTGACCACATAGACCGGTCTGTCGTTTACTGCGGTAGAACGTTCCAAAGAAAAGTCGTAAAGATCATAAGTGTCTTCGGTAAAGATGTACTCCGGATACTTCATAATATCCAAATACAAGGTGGAAAAAGGACCGCCTTGAAGTTTTAGTGCAACGGTGTCCAACCTACGGTAGTCTGTACTCTTCCGTGCTTTATCTAAGGAAACAACGTCCTTAATATTATTCGTGCTCGGTTGTTTGTAAAGGTTCACTACCGCCTCAGTAAGAGAAACATTTCGGTTTCTCCTTTTAATGGTCTCCCGGTAAAAAGCAGTCATTCTAGCCGTCTGGGGGAGCGTATTCTCTCCTCGCTTTCTAAACACAGCGCGAACTAACGCATTGGCATCTGCAAAGCGAGTTACACTGATCTCACTGAGTTGAGAAACCTCTATATTGAGGTAAATGGTGTGTCTGTCCTTAGGTATCTCGCTTAGCTCGGCTGTATAGGTCTCAAAACCAAGCATGGTAACCTCTAGGGCCGCATCTAGATGTTCATTGGGCACTTTTAAAAGGTAGTTGCCTTCAGTATTACTTACAGTACTAATATTTGTACCGCTAACCAATAAAGTGGCAAAGACCACAGGATCCTTCCCTTTACTGTCTAATATCTTTCCGCGAAATTCGGTATACTCCTCTGCAGCATTCTGGGCTATAGTCGCTGCGGATGGTACTAAGAGTAAGATCGACAGCAGCAGCACCAGACCGCGGAAATTGCACTTTGGAGTTTGTGGTTGGGCTCGCATTGGGCAAAATTTAGCATCAGATTAGTCCACCTAATTTACTAATTAATAGAATAATAGGTATAAATACGCTGTCTAGATTTAAAACAGTCCTATACTTTGTGTGCAAATAATAACACATAACAACATTCCATCCAAAACCTCAAGGCGTAACCATTAACGGACAGCATTACACCTTAACCACATTTTATTATCCAGGCTATCAGACCAGTTATGATCTGATATACGAGGCCGACTTTCTAGGAAACTTTTACCCTTGTAGTTTGACACTGAATCACGGAGGTGTTTCCGCTACATTTCACAATACGGAAGCTGCTTTTCAAGCCACTAAATGGTGGTATGATCCGAAAATACGAGCAGAATTTGAAAACGCACTGACCGGTGGCGATGCCTTTAAAATCAAAAAGAAGTATCGAGGTACGGAAGACTGGACTTACGGTGGTTATGGTAGTAATTTGAATGCCATGCGCGCCATTCTAGACGTCAAATTTGCGCAAAGTGATTTTAAACAAGGTCTTTTAGATACTGCGAACTCCTATCTACTAGAACATAATGAAAAACAAGGGCGTGACAACTTCTGGAGCGATGACAACAACGGATTCGGTCAAAACCATTTAGGATTAATGCTCATGGAAATTCGAGCCCAATTGGGAGGCAAAGCCAATCCTGCAGTTGGCATTCCAGTTGTCGACTTCACTAAAAATGTCAAATACCATTAAAACCATATATCATGAATTCACCATTAAAAGCAAAAATGATCATACCAAAAAACGGCCATGCCTTATGGACTAAACTAATGCAAAACGGCAGTGCTGCGCAAAAGGGAATTTCAGAAGGCGACTTTATCGCTGCCTCTTTTGCCCAATTCAGTGATGGAACCTATGTCTTTGGCGGCATCGCTCAGGGGCCAGAAAACGAGTACAACTATCCGGCATTTATGGTTTTCAAGGCGGATGGCAATCAAGTGGCCGGTTGGCCTATAGACCCTTCCGATTGGAAAGATTTTAGTGTAAAATCCATTTCGTATTGTATTGATCCTGACTGTGACCAAGATCAATACCAATTAGAAATAGTCGAAGCAGATTAGACCAAAATTTTGTGTAAGGTCACTTTAAAAAGCTGATCTTACGCGATAAGACCATAAAAAAACCCAGCCAAATGGCTGGGTTTTTAAGTTATATATGTTGTGAATTACTTCACTTCTTCGAAGTCTATCACGTGTCATGCACGTGACAGGCTACTTGACTTCTTCGAAGTCTACGTCTTCTACATCAGAACCCTGATCCTCTCCCGCAGCATTGGCATCACCTGTCGGCGCACCTTGTTGCTGAGCTTCGGCTTGGGCTTTGTACATTTCCTCGCTTGCCACCTTCCAGGCCTCGTTCAGCTTGTCTAGCGCAGGTTGGATCGTTTCTACCTCCTTGGTCTCAAAAGCCTTTTTAAGGTCTTCTAAAGCAGCTTGGATAGGCGCTTTCTTATCATCGCTGATCTTATCGCCAAACTCTTCCAATTGCTTTTCGGTTTGGAAGATCATCGCGTCAGCTTCATTGATCTTGTCTGCCTTTTCTTTTGCAGCCTTATCTGCCTCAGCATTAGCTTCTGCCTCTGCTTTCATTTTCTCGATCTCCTCTTCTGTAAGTCCAGAAGATGCTTCGATTCGGATGTCTTGAGATTTTCCAGTAGCCTTATCTGCAGCGGTCACTTTAATGATACCGTTAGCATCGATATCAAAGGTCACCTCAATTTGAGGCATTCCGCGCGGTGCTGGTGGAATTCCATCTAAGTGGAATCTACCAATGGTCTTATTGTCTGCTGCCATAGGACGCTCCCCTTGCAGTACGTGGATCTCTACACTTGGCTGGTTGTCTGCAGCCGTAGAGAATACTTGAGACTTTTTAGTAGGAATGGTCGTATTGGCTTCGATAAGCTTGGTCATTACGCCACCCATGGTCTCAATACCCAGTGAAAGTGGTGTAACATCTAGAAGCAAAACGTCTTTTACGTCTCCGGTAAGTACCCCACCTTGAATTGCAGCTCCAACAGCTACAACTTCGTCTGGGTTAACACCTTTACTCGGTTCCTTGCCAAAGAATTTCTTTACAGCCTCTTGTACTGCAGGGATACGAGTTGAACCTCCTACTAGGATTACTTCGTCGATATCAGAAGTAGAAAGTCCTGCGTTCTTAAGAGCGGTTTGACATGGCTCTATAGTTCTTTTTACCAAGTCGTCGATCAGTTGCTCAAATTTAGCACGGCTCAAAGTGCGTACCAAGTGCTTTGGTCCACTAGATGTAGCCGTAATGTATGGTAAGTTGATCTCGGTCTGAGAAGAAGAAGACAATTCGATCTTGGCTTTCTCTGCAGCTTCCTTAAGGCGTTGCAAAGCCATAGGATCTTGTCTGAGGTCCATGCTTTCGTCTGCTTTGAACTCGTCTGCCAACCAATTGATGATCTTGGTATCCACATCGTCACCACCCAAGTGGGTGTCTCCGTCTGTTGCCAATACTTCAAATACGCCGTCTCCAAGCTCCAAAATAGAAACGTCATGCGTTCCACCTCCAAAGTCGAATACAACGATCTTTTGATCAGATGTCTTCTTATCTAGTCCATAAGCCAATGCAGCTGCTGTTGGCTCGTTGATAATTCTACGAACGGTAAGTCCTGCGATCTCTCCAGCCTCTTTTGTTGCTTGACGCTGAGAGTCATTAAAATAAGCCGGAACGGTAATTACGGCCTCAGATACAGAAGTACCTAAATAATCTTCTGCGGTTTTCTTCATTTTCTGAAGTACCATTGCAGATAATTCTTGTGGCGTGTAAAGACGACCATCTATATCCACACGTGGCGTATCGTTGTCTCCTTTTACCACTTTATATGCAGCGCGATCTGCCTCTTGCTGAGACTCGCTGTATTTGTTCCCCATAAATCGTTTGATAGAAGCTACGGTCTTGGTTGGGTTGGTTACCGCCTGACGCTTTGCAGGGTCACCCACCTTGATCTCTCCGCCTTCTACAAAAGCAATTACGGATGGTGTTGTTCTTTTTCCTTCGGCATTCGGAATCACCGTAGGCTCGCTTCCTTCCATTACGGCGACACACGAGTTGGTGGTTCCTAAGTCGATTCCAATTATTTTACTCATAATTCTATGCTATAGGTGTGTTGATTCAAAATTTAAACTCACTCCCCTATAGTCAATCATTATGCCAGTCGTATTTTTATGACAGGCTGTCAGTTGAATTGTCAGGCACTAAAAATTAATACTCTGGCAATAGAAAATTATCTGCCACAATGAACTAAATTTAGCCCCTAAAATACTACCGTGGAAAGCATCAGTGTATTCGATATGCTCAAAATAGGCGTTGGCCCTTCGAGCTCGCATACTTTAGGCCCCTGGCGGGCCGCCAACCGATGGATCAAGATCGCCAAGAAACGCGGTTATTTCAAACAGATCGATCAGGTAACCGTTAATCTTTATGGCTCTTTGTCTTTGACAGGAAAAGGTCATGCCACAGACATTGCTGTGCTTTTAGGTCTCTGCGGATTTGACCCTGTGAGTTTCCCAACGGATAGGATCGAAGCAGAGATCGCACTGATTAAAGAAAACAAGACCCTGGCCCTTAACGGAGAGCGTCCCTTGCAATTCGATATGGACAAACAAATTGTTTTTAATAGAGAGTTCCTTCCCTTTCATCCGAACGGGATCGAATTCATAGGGTTGCTCAACAACGGCAAGCTCTTTAAAAAAACCTTTTACAGTATCGGAGGTGGATTTGTAGTAGAAGAATCTCGCAAACGCGCCGCCGCTAAAAAAGAGGCTTTTAGCCATTTTCCCTATCCGATCCAGCGAGCAGATGAGCTTCTTCAATATTGTCAATCATTAGGCATGAAAGTGTCCGAAGTCGTCTATCAGAATGAATTATCACTCCGCAGTCCGGAGCAGATAGACGCAGATTTCAAGGCAGTTTGGGACGTAATGTTGGAGTCCATGTATATTGGCTGCCACACAGAAGGTGTGCTGCCCGGCGGGTTAAACGTACGCAGACGAGCTTATGATTCTCATAAAAAACTCATCAGAAACACCAACTACAGCAATCCACAAGAATGGATCGCTGCCATCCGTGACGGGGAGGTGAAATTCCGAGAGATCTTAAAATGGGTGAGCTGTTTTGCCCTGGCGGTCAATGAGGTGAATGCTTCCTTAGGCCGAGTTGTAACGGCTCCTACCAACGGAAGCGCAGGAGTTATTCCAGCGGTGCTGATGTATTATATGGTCATTGAGAACCACGACGCGAATTTTGACGATGTAAAACAGTTCTTATTGGTAGCCGGAGAAATTGGCAGTCTCTTTAAGAAAGGAGCGACTATATCTGCTGCCATGGGTGGTTGTCAAGCAGAGATAGGGGTGTCTTCTGCTATGGCTGCGGGAGCATTAACCGAGATCATGGGAGGAAGCCCTGAACAGGTCTTAATGGCCTCAGAAATTGCAATGGAACATCATTTGGGCCTCACCTGTGATCCTATTGCCGGCCTAGTTCAAATACCGTGTATAGAACGCAACGCCATGGGAGCAATTAAAGCCATTAATGCAAGTGAGATGGCTTTAGACAGCGACCCAAAGAATGCCAAGGTGCCTTTAGATAAGGTGATCAATACCATGTGGCAGACCGCGAATGATATGAATACCAAATACAAGGAGACCAGTGAAGGTGGCCTCGCGGTCAATGTAGCTCTATCGGACTGCTAGTCCTGCTGTTCACAGCTTCCTTTGCGTCTGCTATCAATAAGACTTTGAATACGCCAACCGTCATTGGTTTGAATTAGCGTAAAGGCATTGGCTCCACAGTGACTAAAACTTCCGTTGAGATAAAACCTGTAAGGAGTCCAAACTTGAGCCAGATCCCCATCTATTTGAACCGAGTAATCCAATAGTTCTTCTTTCCACACCTGCTCTGCCGGCCGTTGTGCTATACCCTCCAAGAGTCTATCTACAGAACCAGTAACCAAACGTTTTTCACCATTGGGCGTGGTATAGACCGTATAGGTGGGGACTTCTTTTAAAAGTACGGAGCGCATAAGGGTGGTGTCACCCTTGTGAAAGCCTTCGAAAAAGGTGTCGATAACAGCCTTTGCGTCCTCTTGAGTAAAATCTTGGGCCTGTACGCTGAAGCTAAAACTCAGCAAAAGAAATAAGGAAATTCGTCGAAACATGATGTAATAAATGAAATATAGACTATACGACTCCGTGTCGTTCGGTTTCCTGTTAAAATTAGTATTTTTATTGCCTAAAACCTTATTAAATGTCTACGGCCAAAAAAGAATACAAAAGAATAACCACCAAAACTTTGGTGGATATGAAGCATAACGGTGAAAAGATATCCATGCTTACTGCTTATGATTATACGATGGCCCGTATTGTTGACGGTGCAGGTATCGATGTGATTCTGGTGGGAGATTCTGCTTCTAATGTAATGGCCGGACATGAAACCACCTTGCCTATTACTTTAGATCAGATGATCTATCATGCATCTTCTGTAATTCGCGGTATTACTAGAAGCTTGGTAGTTGTAGACCTGCCTTTTGGGACCTATCAGTCGGATCCTAAAGAAGCCCTGCGATCTGCAATCCGCATTATGAAAGAAAGTGGCGGTCACGCTGTAAAACTAGAAGGGGGACGCGAGATCAAAGAATCCATTAAGCGCATTCTAAATGCCGGTATTCCGGTAATGGGACATTTGGGCTTAACACCACAGTCGATCTACAAGTTCGGAACCTATACCGTCCGTGCAAAAGACAAAGATGAGGCCGAAAAACTCAAAGAAGATGCTTTGATGCTGGAACGTATTGGATGCTTTGCCATAGTTTTAGAAAAGGTTCCTGCTTCTCTAGCGGCAGAAGTTGCCAAGAGTGTACAGATACCTATCATTGGTATTGGAGCTGGCCCAGGCTGCGACGGACAAGTATTAGTAACTCATGATATGTTGGGGATGACCTACGAGTTCAATCCGCGTTTTTTACGTCGATATTTGGATCTGTACACCGAGATGACCAACGCTTTCTCCAAATACAGTGAAGATGTGAAGTCGGGCGACTTCCCGAACGAGGACGAGCAATACTAAAATTTACTGATGCGATCCACTCCGGATAACATTGACATTTTATACGAAGACAATCATCTGTTGGTGGTCAATAAACGCGCTGGCGATCTGGTTCAGGGCGATCAAACGGGAGATGAACCGCTTGTAGAAATAGCCAAAACCTATATCGGTAAAAAATACAACAAACCCGGAAAGGTATTTTTGGGAGTTGTGCATCGCTTGGACAGGCCCACTAGTGGCGTGGTGGTCTTTGCTAGGACATCTAAAGCCTTGAGCAGACTAAATGCCATGTTCCAAAAGCGAGAAACTGAAAAAACCTATTGGGCTGTAGTTGAGAATTGCCCAGAAGCTGAGCAGGATCAACTGACTCATTTTCTAGTTCGCAATCCAAAGCAAAACAAATCCTATGCCCATTCCAAAGAGGTAGCCAACAGTAAAAAAGCTTCCCTGAGCTATAAAGTTCTGAAGCGTTTAAAGAATTATACAGCATTAGAAATAAACCTCCATACCGGGAGGCATCACCAGATCAGGACACAGTTGGCGGCAATTGGCTGTGTGATCAAAGGTGACTTGAAATACGGTGCTAAAAGATCGAATCCAGACGGAAGCATCCATCTACACGCTTACCGTTTAGTTTTGAACCACCCAGTCAAGAAAACACCGCTTGAACTGTTGGCCTTACCCAATACTGCGGACCCGATCTGGGACGCGCTTATTGAATCTGATAAAGCCCATGCTTAAGAGCGTAGATAACCAGTCCTACCCTGTTTTTAATGTGTAAACGCGTGAAGAGTTCATGCCGATAACCATCGATGGTTTTAGGGCTAAGATTCATTTTTTCAGCTATTTCCTTATAAGTCATTTCGGTACAAGCCAGACTGATAAAAATACGCTCGTTCTCTTTTAAATGGTGTTCTGGCTTTTCTTTGGACGGATTCAACGATTGCAAGAGTGTAGCCGCAACTTTTTCTGAATGATAATAACCTTTATGGAGCACCTCTAACAAGGCTTCTCTAAGTTTATCTGGATGAATGTCCTTAAGCAGATAACCGTTGGCGCCACAGCGCAACATGCGTAAAATGGTCTCTTCGTCATCGTCCATGGACAGCGCCAACACCTTGATATCCTTGCGGTATGAACTGAGCCAATTGGCAGTCTCGAAACCGTCCATTACAGGCATGTTTATATCTAGCAAAACCACGTCAGGTTGTACGCTACACCCTTTTAATTGCTGTTGAAAATCAGCTCCGTTCTTGGCGTGGAACAAGACGTTGAATTCGCCAAATGACTCTAATAATTTGGCAAGAGAACCCGCAAAAAGCAGGTGATCGTCAACGATTACAATATTGTGTTTAGTTTTGGCGGTCATTGTCTTTATAAGGATATTCTAGGTTTAGGGTAACTCCTCGGCCTTGTTCGGAATCCAGATCCAATTGGGCATTGATTAAAGCGGCACGGCTTTTCATATTCAAAAGTCCGTTGCTGCCGCGAATGTCTGTTTGGCTGAATCCTATACCGTCATCACTTACCTTTACGAGCAATCTGTGGGGCTCAAAGTTTAAATTTACAAATAAATTATCGGCCTTGGCGTGCTTGATCACGTTGCTAAAGAACTCTTGCAGAATACGATAGATGATAATTTCATCTTTGGCATTGATACAACACTCTTCTCCAGATACACTGAGCTCGGCATTCAAAAAGTTCATACGATTGAACCGATCAATCTCGCGTTTTATGGAATTGATGAGTCCGTCGTTCAGAATCGCATCTTTGTTCAAAGAGCGGGAAAGGTTTCGTATCTCCTTAAGGCTCTCCCCCACAATTCCTTTAGTCTCCTTGAGTTGGGGTTTGTCGGCCTCGTCTAATTTAGGTTCGAGCATGTTGAGCTGAATATTGGCGACCGATAAGAGTTGACCAACGTTGTCGTGCAGTTCCCAGGCGATGTTCTTAAAGGTCTGCTCTTGTATCTCTAAGCGGGAATTTGCAAGCTCGCTTTCAAATTTCTTTTCCGCTTCCAGTTGCGCAAGAATGAGTTTATTCTTCCTGTGAATGAATACAGAGAAAAAACGGATTGCTACAATCACTATTATTAATAGAACAGAAGCGATATAGACTATTAACAGTATTAATTCTGATTCGGTTTGCATAAAATAAATCCCAAAGTAAATGTTCCATACATCACAACATTAGCTATAGCTAGAGTATATATATAGAACTTATTGAAAGTATCACTGCTTTCACCAGTGTAATAATAACTCCCATAAATAAATAAGGGTGTCATCGTTAAATAATAAATGAGCAATCCAACAGAGATATAAAAGGTCAAAGACTGACTAAATCTTAAAATATTATCACTTCGAAGCAATTCGAAATAATAAACCAATATTGCAATTAGTAGTAAGATCGAACCTATTATATATGTGAACTTTGATATCCCGTTGAAGTAGACGCCAGATAATAAAAGATTAACCAAAGCACCAATCATGAAAACAATAATTACCAACTTGATAATACTTGCTAACAATCCGGGTTTTAAACTCGACCTAAAATAATTTGCAAAAAAACCAAAGGTGATGATCAACTGAATATTATGAACCCAAAAATTCTTTTCAAAGGGAGTGCCTTTAACAAAGCCAAAATATTCGAAATCACTTGCTTTGGCAATCGGAACATAGGTAGAGAAAAGCTCTGTGATCGCCACAAAGAATAATATAAGTACAAGCCTTTTTGTTATTTTACTAACTCTATATTTTTGAATGTATTTCAATCCTGCAGATGCAGCAATGAATTCAAGAATAATAACTAAGACCAGTACGTAATAAGCCATTAGTATTGCTTTGGAGGAAATCCACCAGTAATTGTATTATACGGTTGAATATCATAGTTGTTATCTGAATTCTTAGCGTCTGACATGGTTGCGCTGAGAAAAACAGTTGCTAGATCTGAATTCATATTGTTGTAAGCCGCAAAGTACAGCCGTACTCCCGGATTGTTAATGCCATTTTTCTTAGACTCTGATTTTACATAATCCAGAAATTCTTCTAGTTCTGCTATATTAAAAACCATTTCGCGAGCATCTTGTTGTCCTCCTCTGGCTTGTGTTATAGCGGGTTCGCGGGTATTCACCCAATTGTCTTGAAGTTGTCTGGCTTGTTGTACTGTGATACACTTGGCAGGTATGGCCATATTCTAATTTTTTTAGTTATAACTCTTTAAAGTTTATAAAAAGCAACGGGTAATTCAAAGCAATACTGGAAAAAAAGGAAAAATCCCCTCTGGGCTGATTCAAGGAAAATAAAGGGACTCAATAAAGTACAGGGTTTAACCTCTTGTAGCTTAAGCTAATAGCGTCTACCTTTAACAAAAAGACAATTATGAGAACGCTAAGACATCGATCCCAAGGCTCCGACGTTCACACCTTAGAAGAAATGCTTGTCGCTTTAGGATATAGCGTCAAGATCTCGGAATTCTTTGGTCTGGATACGCAGAAAGCCGTTATGGACTTTCAATCGCAAAACAATTTGGTGGTAGATGGCATTGTGGGCCCAAAAACCTGGTCCGTCCTAATTGCAGCGCACGATAATTTGACACGCTTTAACGATAAATTCTTGGGCGAACAAGACCTTATAGAGTTTGCTTCTCGTTACAATCTAGAAGTGGCTGCGGTAAAAGCAGTAAACGAAATAGAAAGTAGCGGTAAAGGTTTCCTTTTAGATGGTCGGCCTCGTATCTTATTTGAAGGACATATCTTTTGGAAGCAATTGGCTAAACGCGGCTTGAGACCAGAGGATTTTGTGGAGGACAGAACAGCCAATGTACTTTACAAGTCTTGGACAAAAGCGTTTTACGAAGGGGGTGAGCAAGAATACGACCGTTTAGTAAAGGCAGCAGGAATGAGCGATCTAGACGCTGTCCACGACGCTGCGTACTGTTCAGCTTCTTACGGAGCCTTTCAAATCATGGGGTTTCACTACGACCTCTTGGGGTACCCTAATGTCGATACCTACGTAGCTCATATGTACACCCATGAAAGAGCCCATTTAGAGGCCTTTGGCAGTTTTTGCTTAGCGAATAATTTGATCAGACATTTACAGTCTAAAAATTGGACTGCCTTTGCACGTGGCTATAACGGACCAGGCTTCGCTCAGAATAAATACGATATCAAGCTAGAAAAGGCCTACCAGAAATACAAAAGTCTTTAAGTTGTAGTTTTTAGTCTAAACTGCAAAGTTGTTCCCGGAATCTGTTGTGCTAACACACTAATCGCATCTGGCATTAATTGTAAGATACGCGCGTATCCTCCAGTAGTTTGTGCGTCTCGCATTAGTACTATAAGTTCTCCTCCTGGTGTCAACTGTACCGTTCCTGCTTGTACAGGCCCAGTTAGGATTCCATCTGAATGTAAGCCAGGTTTAGGATTAAAACGATAACCCATACGGTTTATATTTCTGCTGAGCTTATGCGAGCTATTCCATAATATCTCCTTTTGTTCTGGGCTGAGTCTGTCGTATTCTGGCCCTTGTGTAACTTCAATGTGTTCGGTTTGGAAAATATGTGCGATGGATTTCACTCGGGCCAAGCTAGGCACCTCGATGGTGTAGTTTTCATTGAAGTTGAGTTTGTCCCCTCGTTCTAATCTGATACTTTTGGTAATACCCTGACAATAGGATCTGCTTCCCAAAACTAGCTCTGAATCAAAGCCACCGGCAATAGCTAGATATCCAAAATTGGTAGCTGCCAGGGAGTTTATACTCAGCTCTTGTCCAGACTTGACCTTATGAGCCCTGAACAGTGATTTTGATTCTCCATCGATCACGAGTTCGAAATTTTGTCCGGTAACAGCGATCACAGCATCAGCCTCAAATTGCAAGCTCGGCCCTCTTTGATAAAATTCCAAGACCGCATCTTCTGGAGTATTTTGCACCAACTCTTTGGCCAATCCGGCACTGAAGCTATCCATAGGTCCACTCCAAGGAACTCCAAAGCTGCGGTAGCCAAACCGGCCAGCATCTTGCAGGCTCGATAATAACCCTGGATGAATGACTGTTATCATGACAACTCCGTTTTTAGAAGTTCATAGCTTCCTTTAGCAACTTCTTGCTCAATAGCATGGTATTGCTGGAGATCTACTGGCACAAAGCGGATCAGTTGTCCTGCATAAAATGGACTCGGTCTGTCATCTTCCTGCGGATCAAATACGGGTACCGGACACCGACCTATAATCCTCCAACCTCCCGGGCTATCACTGGGATAAACTCCTGTCTGCGACCCCGCAATACCAACAGACCCCGCAGGAACGTGAGTTCTTGGCACTGCTAGCCTTGGGCTATGTAGGGCTTTGTTGAGCCCTCCTAAATAAATGAAGCCAGGTAGAAATCCGCAGAAATAAATATGATAATCCACCTCACTGTGTAACTTGATGAGCTCCTGCTTGCTCATTTGCTTTTCTTGGGCGAGTTCTTCGAGGTCCATGGCGAGTTGTGTGTCATAACACACTGGCAAATCCCAACGCATACTTGGCGGTAAGGGAGTTACCTCGTTCAAACTAATGGTCTCTTCCAACTGCGCTTTCAGTGCATTAGGGGAATGCCCTGGTTTTAAGTGTAAGGCAATGGCATTATAAGTTATGACCGTTTCTGCGATCTGATCCGCGAATAATTTGGACAATTTGCGGTAGGCCAACAGCTCGGCATGGATCTCAGGACTAATTAGCTGTGGCCATTCTATAAGCAGTGTCTGTGGGCCAAAAGATCTGATCTTTAAACTGTTCATATTGCCAATTGCAGATTATTCGCCGCCATTTGCTGGTGAATATGAGTTAATAAATCCAAAGCCCCCGGGGTGTCGCTATGCACACAGAATGTTTTGGCCTTTATTGGGATCATGGTTCCCTGTACACTGCGGATGTGCCCTTGCTTTACAAGCATTTCTAATTGCTGCCAAGCCTCTGATGGGTCAGTTATCAGTGCGGTAGATAAGCTTCTGGACACTAAAGTATAATCGGCATTATAACGGCGGTCTATAAAAGCTTCAGGAATGATCTCCAGATCGCTTGCCAAGGAATCCAAGATACTGCCAGACAAGGTGTATAGTGGTAATTTTTGATCGATGGACTCCATGACCTCAACGATAACTTTTGCGGTCTGTAGATCCTTGGCGGCTTGGTTGTAAAGCGCGCCATGGAGTTTGATATGATGCGCTTGTATATCCAGTTCCGAACAACAACTAAAGAACAGTTCTAATTGGCTTAAAAGCTCGTCTTTTAGGCGCTCAACTTCTATGTTAATGACCTCTCGGCCAAAATTGGCTTTGTCTGGATAGGCTGGATGCGCCCCTACTTTAATTCCCGCTCCGCGAGCTAGTTCCAAGGTCTTTAATACACTATCTCTGTCTCCATAATGACCACCACAAGCCACATTGCAACTACTTAGCAGGGGAATGATCTCTGCCTCGGTAGCTACGCCTTCACCTACATCTGCATTTAGATCTATGCGATATTCTAAGCCAGCCATGTAGTGATGAGTTTGTAAAGCGTTCTTCCACTAAGTAGCACGCATATTATAATGATCAACAATCCTAATAAGTTTTGCAGCTTAGAGTTCACAAATTGGCCTAAAAGCGCTTTTTTATTGACAGCCCAAACCAGAAAGATTGCAATGAGTGGTAAGACGATGCCGTTGGCTATTTGGGCAAACTGAATGATCGCTATAGGGCTACTCCCGCTAAGGGCAAAAAATACACCGACAAATAGCACGATCATCCAAACACTGCGAAATCTTATGTCTTTTAGTCCAGCATCCCATCCGAAGCAACCTCTAGCCACATAGGCAGCCGCCAAAGGTGCTGTGATAGCCGAAGTAATACCTGCAGCAAAGAGCGCGAGGGCTATAAAATATTTGGCAAAGCCTCCTAGTAGTGGTTCTAGACCCTTGCCAAGATCGGCAGCCGAATTAACCGACATGCCTTGCAGTGCTGCTCCGCAGAGTAAAATTGCCATAGATACCAAGCCTCCTACACCAACAGCGATAAGCGTGTCCTTGCGCACCCATCCCAGATCTGAACTCGATTGCCATTTTTCACTGACCAGTGCTGCGTGCAAAAACAAATTGTAAGGTACTACTGTGGTTCCAATTAGCGCTATGATGGTATATATACTGTCTTGAGGCGCAGACGGGATCAATAAGCCTTTGAGTAAGGATAAGAGGTCTGGTCCGGTGAGTACGGCTGTAATTAGAAAGCAAAGACTCATTAGCAAAACCAAGCCCATAAGTACGCGCTCCAAAAGCTTGTAAGTGCCCAAATAAAGCAAGATAAAGGCCACCACGCCAATAACTATCACCAAGGATTCTAAGGGAAATCCGAATAAACTGAACTGCGTATTGGGAATCAACTCACGCAAGCCTAAGACACCGCCGCTAATATTTCCTGCCTCATAAGCACTATTGCCAATAATAATGGCGGCAAACACTAAGATCAACGCTGTATTTCTGAGACCTGAATTGCTGAGTTGTGATCGGATAGCTTCTGCCAAACCTTTACCGGTGATTAGACCTAAACGAGCAGCCATCTCTTGCAGTACGATAGTTGCGAGCATGGACAAAAGCAGTGCCCAGAGTAGGTTCATGCCAAAATTCACTCCCGCTAAGGTGCAAACTGTTACAGTTCCAGGACCAATAAAAGCAGCAGCGATCAAGGTCGCTGGGCCAATTTTCTTATACCAAGCTTTACGCATCGCACTAAAGTTAAAAAATAAAAAAAGGAGCCCCGTATGGAGCTCCTTTTTATTTTCGTCGAAAAGGAAATTACATTTTTACGTCTTCCAGTTCTACTTCTTTAGCATCTTTATCTACCAATTTCACCTCGTCAAAGCCCATGTCCTTGAACTGTGCGTATTGGGTAGCGGCATCACCAACAACCAAGTAAAGCATGCGGTTCTCGTCCAATAGTTTATTGGCAAGCTCCTTGTGCTGCTCTAAAGTCATATTATTGATGATAGCTTCTTCCTGCTCAATGTAATTAGGAGCTAAGCCGTAGTTACTCATTTCAGAAAGCATTCCCAAGAGTGAGAATTGAGTCTCGAAACGACGCGCGTTAGACTTGATCATAGCGTTCTTAGTGAACTCAAGGTCTTCTGCTGAAATTCCTTCTTTGTAAGCCTTGATCTGATCTCTAAAGATCTCCACAGATTCACCAGTGGTGTTGGTTCTTACACTAGAACTCGCGTTAAAGGTTCCAGGGATCTTAGTTCCGCTAAAACCAGAGCGCGCTCCGTAAGTATAACCTTTCTCCTCACGAAGGATCAAGTTCACATTACCGGAGAACGAGCCTCCAAGTTTGTAGTTCATCACCTCTGCCGGATAGAAATCCTCGTTATCTCTTGCCATAGACAAGTAACCGATGTTGATTACCGATTGCTTCGCATTTGGAATATCTACAAAAGCAAGGGTTGACTTATCGCGAGAAGTGTCTACAGGGAATTCTGGAATTGTTACTTCCTTAGCTGCCCAGTTAGATTCCAAACTGTTTAGCGCAGCTATAGTTTGATCTTGATCGATCTTACCAACAATTAAGAAACGGCTAATAGAAGGTGAAAAGTTCTTCTGATAGAAGGCCTTTAGATCGTCCATAGTAATTGCCTCAACAGATTCCACAGTACCACTAGTTGGGTAAGCAAATGGATGTCCTTCTCCGTAAAGCATCTTGTTCCATACGCGGTTCGCTACTGCATTAGGGTTAGCGTCAGAACGCTTAATGCTGTTAATAGTAGCTGTTTTGATACGGTTGAATTCTGCCTCATCCCAACGCGGTTCTAATAGGATCTCCTCTACCAAAGTCATCAACTTATCAAAGTTTCTCACCAAGGTATTTCCTTGTACTACGATAGATTCACGTGTGGTATACATGTTTAGACTCGCTCCAAGCAATTCGATCTCTTCTTCTAATTCCTGCGGAGTCTTGTTAGCGGTTCCTTCCATCATGATATCACTCATTAGGTTGGCAACACCGTTCTTAGAAAGATCGTCAAGTAGGTGTCCACCCTCGATGATCAGACTAAAGTTTACTGTCGGGATCTCATCTTGAGAAATTCCGTAAACCACCATGCCGTTGCCCAGCTCTGATTTCCAACTTGTTGGTATATTAAGTGCAGGAGCTTCTCCAGTTCCTGGCTCTACAGAACGGTCAAAAGCAGAAGGAGTCTTAGCGATCTCTTCTTCTGTATTGACGATCTCTCGAGCAACATTCTCTTTGATCTCTTCTTCGACCACTGGAGCAACCTCAGAATTGTTCGCTGCCAATTCTGGCTTTCCTTTAGGTACAAAACTTGTCAATACATATGGCTTGTCTTTGATGTAGGTATTGTACACACGCATTACATCTTCCTTGGTCACGCTCTGGATATTCTCCAAGTCTTTCTTATAGAATTCAGGATCTCCAGCAAAAACATTGTACTGTGCCAAGTTGAATGACTTTCCAAGCACACTGCTGATCTGGTTGTAGAAATCTGTCTCTAAGCTTGCCTTGATACGCTCAATATCGCGGTCGGTAACTCCTTGTTCTTCGAACATAGTGAAGGCTTCAAAGATCGCATCTTCCACCTCTTGAAGCGTCTTACCTTCGTTAGCGGTAATGATGATTCTAAAGGCACCTGCAATTTCTTGAGAGTTGTTAAAAGCCGTTGTGCGAGAGGTCAATTCCTTTTCCTCTACCAATACCTTGTACAACGGAGCTTTCTTTCCTTGAGACAACAATTGTCCTAAGAAATCTAAAGCGTAAGCATCGTCGGTATATTGCTGAAGCGTTGGGTAAACCATGTTAAGCTGAGGCGCTGTAGCAAAGTTATCCTCGTGCATCAAACGCTTGGTAGCATCTAAAGTAACAGGCATAGGCTCTAGTGGCGCTACCTCTTGACGTTTTTTGATCTCGCCAAAGTACTTCTCGATCATTGGCTTGATCTCTTCTGTTTCGAAGTCTCCGGCTATAACGAGCGTAGCGTTGTTTGGCCCGTAGTATTTGTCATAGAACTCACGAACATCTTCTACGGTGGCGTTTTGTAAGTCCACCAATTCCCCAATAACTTGCCAGTTATACGGATGTCCTTCTGGGTAGATGTTCTTGTCGATAACCCAGCCAGTATGTCCGTAAGGATTGTTGTCTACGCGCTGGCGCTTTTCGTTCTGAACTACTTCTTGTTGATTGTAGAAAGCTGATTCTGTCACTGTATTGATGAAGAATCCCATACGGTCGCTCTCTAACCACATGATCTTTTCCAAAGCGTTCTTAGGAACAACTTCGTAATAGATGGTTCCATCCTTCCAGGTACCACCGTTAAGTGTTCCTCCAACATCTTGAATCTTCTTGAAGAACTGATCTTGCCCCACGTTCTCTGACTCTTGGAACAACATATGCTCAAACAAGTGAGCAAAACCAGTTCGTCCGGTCTTTTCTCTGTTAGAACCAACACCGTATTGGATCGCCATAGAAACGATAGGGTCACTCTTGTCCTGATGCAAGATTACATCCAGGCCATTTTCCAGTTCGTACTTCTCGAATTCAAGAGTGAGATCGCTGTTTGCTGAATCTGCTGCTCCTCCTCCATCTTTACACGAAGTGGCAAAGACGAGCAGTGCTGCAGGAATTAACAACAGACTGCGTTTGATTGATTTTCGCATGATTGATTTTTTTTAAGTGGGTTAAAGATAGGTAATTCGGGTTTCCTTACTGCGGATGGAATTCTAAAATATCTGTTAAAAAGCCCGTAAATAAAGCCGTTATACACTCCTCAAGTGAACCTATTTGACGGTCAACTGACCAAAATCATGTTTTAGGCGCTTAAAACAGCCTAAACTTGAAGAGCAACTATTAAACGCTTCAATATGGGAAGACATGACGTAGCAGGATTGACACAAAGTCAGGCAAAGGCCGAATTCTTAGCACATTTACTCAACGATATCAAGGCCCTAGATCACTTGTTGGCCACAGGGCAAATTGAATCTGGAATTACCCGTATAGGAGCGGAACAAGAGTTTTGCTTAACTGATGCGCAATGGCAGCCTGCTCACAATGCCCCGGAGATCTTGGCTGAAATAACCGATCCGCATTTTACTTCCGAATTAGCTCGATATAATCTGGAGATCAACCTGGACCCCCTAAAGCTAGAAGGAAAATGTTTTAGCGAGATGGAACAAGCCCTAAAAGGACACCTGCAACTTGCCAAGAAACATGTGGAGGCAGCGGGTAGCAGTGTTCTGCTCACAGGAATACTTCCCACCATCGGACCCAAGCATTTGGAATTGGACTATATGACTCCCAGCCCAAGGTATTACGCCCTTAACGACATGATCAAACATACGCGTGGTAGTGACTTTCAATTGCATATCCGCGGTGTAGAAGAACTAAGCATACTCCACGATTCTGTGCTTTTTGAAGCCTGCAATACCAGTTTTCAAATGCATTTACAGATCGATCCGGAGGATTTTATATCGAGCTTTAATTGGGCGCAAGCGCTAGCAGGTCCAATCCTTGGGATTTGTACCAATTCTCCTTTGCTACTTGGAAGAGAATTGTGGAAAGAGACCCGTATAGCACTGTTTAGACAAAGTATAGACACCAGACCTACACGCTCAGCACTAATAAATAAGCAGCCTAGAGCGCAATTCGGAACGGCTTGGGCTCAAGGCGACGTGAGTTCCATATTTAGAAATGAAATAGCAGCGCATACGGTGATCTTACATCACGAGATCAAAGAAGATGCTTTGCGTATGGCCCGAGCCGGACAGGCACCTAAATTAGAAGCCCTAAACCTGCACAATGGCACGCTTTACAATTGGAACCGCGCTTGTTATGGTGTTGGTGGAGATAAAGCGCATTTGCGTATAGAGAATCGCTATGTGCCCTCTGGACCTACTGTTCAAGATGAAATGGCAAACTTCGCCCTCTGGGTTGGCCTTATGAAAGCCAGACCAAGCGCCTGTGACAATATGGCAAGCGCAATGGACTTTAAATCGGCTAAGAATAACTTTTTAAAGGCTGCTCGTTACGGTTCTGAATCTGTAATGGAATGGATGGGCGACAGTTTGGGCGTTAAGAAACTAATTGGCCGAGAATTGCTCCCTATGGCAGAGTCGGGATTAAAGTCTGCAGGAATAGACCCTGCGGATATCCAACGTTATTTGACCATCATAGACAAGCGCTTACACGCCAAAGACGGCTCCAAATGGATCGTTTCCAATTATCGTGAGGCGAGTAGAAAATACGGTAAGGATGCTGCTAGGCGCATGCTCTCTAAGACCATCTATGACAACCAACAAGAGGATAATTGTATTGCCGAATGGGGACCACTCTGTGATTTTAAAGACATGGATCCGCCAGAAAGAATATCTCAGATCATGTCCACTGGAGTTATCACAGTGCGCGAAGATGACTTAGCCGCCTTGGCGACCAGCATTATGGACTGGAAGAACATACATCACGTTCCTGTGGTTGATCGCAACGATTCATTGATAGGATTGCTTACTTGGACCCATGTGATTCACACCGATTATGCTGTAGCTATAGACGACGGTCTAAGCGTTGGCGACATTATGGTTAAGGCTGTTGTCAGCGCATCCCCAGATACGGATATACAAGAAGCTATAAAAATCATGAAACATCATGAGATTGGCTGTTTACCGGTAACCGAAAAAGGAACCTTAGTTGGAATTGTGACCATTAAAGATATACAACTCTATGACCCTGAACCTATCGATGGCTGATCTACAAAGCCTGGACCTCATAAAATCTCGATCAATTGTCCCGCCCATTGTAAAGAATGACGGTCCTGTAGTGATTTTCATAGGTGGGATTCACGGTAATGAACCTGCCGGCATAGTTGCGCTAAAGCAGCTACTTATAGAACTACAAGAGCAGCAGGAGCGCATGGTTGGTTCTGTTTATGGTCTTATCGGTAATAAAGCGGCATTAAAATCTGGGCAACGCTATTGTGAGGTTGATCTGAATAGAATATGGTCCAAGGGCGAAATTGCCGCGCTCTCCCAACAAGATGCATTGAATTCAGAACAAAAAGAGCAGCTCGAGTTATGGCTCGCGTTGCAAAATATAGTTGATCAACATAAAGGCCCTTTTTATTTTATGGACCTACACACGACTTCGGGACCCACAGCGCCTTTTTTAACAGTAAATGACAGCTTGTTGAACCGCCATTTTACTCAGCACTATCCCCTACCCGTAGTTTTAGGGATAGAAGAGTATCTGCAAGGACCGCTGCTGAGTTATATCAACGAACTTGGATATGTGGCCTTTGGTTTTGAAGCAGGGCAACACGATGATCCCTTGAGCATTCAGAATTGTTACGATTTTGCGCGTTTGTCGCTAGAGATCATAGGACTTATTCCCAGTGGATCTGAGCAGGAACACCAACTAAGACTCGGACGCCAATGCAGTGATTTAGAACAGTTCTACGAGATCACTCACAGACATGAAGTGCAGCAGCGAGAAGCTTTTAAACTAAATCCTGGTTACCGCAATTTTCAGCAGGTTCCCTCTGGAACGATTTTGGGTTACGATGGCGACGTCGCCTTGATCTTAGAGCAGCGAGGGCAATTGTTCATGCCTTTATACCAGGGACAAGGGGAAGACGGTTATTTTCTAATTCGCAGTGTGCCTGCGTTCTTTTTGGGCTTGAGTAAAATACTTAGAAAATTACGTGTGGATAAGGTATTTCCACTACTTCCCGGAGTACATTGGATGACAGAAGACAAAAGTAAATTAAGGATTGATCTTAAGATAGCAAGATTCTTTACCACAGAAGTGCTGCATCTATTCGGGTATAGAAAAAAGGAAAGGTCCGCAGAAGAACTCATAGTGACCAACCGAGAGGCGGCTTCCAAGCACGAGGCTTATAAGAAGGCGTCTTGGTACTAACTCAATTCACGCAGTTCTATAGTCTCTCCCGGATTTACAAAAGCAAAGGCGGTATATCCCATTGCCTTGAAGTCATCTAGTTGTCTTCCGAGATTTTTTGCCTTATAATCAAGCAAAACAGTATTGCCATCCGCTCTAAGTGAAGCTGCGTTCTGGCGCATGGCTCTAATAGAATCAGCGTCTTTATTACCTAAGAGCGCAATGCGTTTGCGGCTGTCTGGTATTTCAAAGCCCTGTTCTTCTAAAATCAAAGCCAAGCGCTCAAATCCGATCGAAAAACCACAAGCTGGAATTTGCTGTTTCCCTCCAAGAAAACGTCCTATCATACGGTCATAACGCCCTCCACCTGCGATGGACCAGGAATACCCCTTGACCTTCACTTCGAAGATCATTCCGGTGTAATACCCCATGCCGCGAACCAAAGAAAGATCAAATGCTATGTCTATGCCCGAGCCTGTTTCTTTTTGAATCGTATCGATCACAAATTTTAGATCTTCCAACAGTTCGGCAGGGACTATATTCTGTTTTTCATTGGCAGTTATAAAGTCTTCAAAAGCATGTGAGGTAAAGGAGGAAACTATTTCTATGAAGGTGTCACATTGCGTCTGATCTAGCTCCGTCGCTGCCAATTCTTCCTTGATTCCACCGATACCGATCTTGTCCAGTTTGTCTAAAATGATAAAGACCTCTGCGGCTTGGTCTTCGTTAAATCCGCAGTAATTAGCAATAGCCATTAAAAGGCGCCTGTCATTGATCTTTACTTCAAAACCGTCGAGGCCAAATTGCTTCAAAGTTGCTGTAGTGGCAGATATAAGTTCCAACTCAGCCAAATAAGTAGGGTCTCCAATGACATCTATGTCACATTGGGTGAATTGGCGATAACGCCCTTTTTGAGGTCGCTCAGCACGCCAAACATTTCCTATCTGAATAAACTTATTCACCTTGGGCAATTGCCCCATATTATTGGCATAAAAACGCGCTAAAGGCACTGTCAGGTCAAAACGCAGCCCAAGATCGGCCAAGTCGTCCATACTGGATTTAGCCAATTTGTCTCCTCGCTTTAAGATCTTAAAGATCAACTTCTCGTTCTCACCACCTTGTCCGCTGGATAGCAAATCGATGTTCTCCACACAAGGAGTTTCGATCTGTCTGAATCCGAAGGTTTGATAATGCTCCAAGATCACATTTTGAATGTAATTTCGAATCGCCTTTTGATCGGCTGTGAACTCGCGCATGCCCTGAGGAGGTGTCTTTAGTATCTTCATGGGTTCCCTTTGGATTTTTAAGATGCCACAAAAATAGCAATTGCACTACAGATGCAGAAATACCGAGCTCCTTATTTTCAAAGCCCACCCATCCAACCAGGTCTATCAAGGTTGCGATACTGAATGGCTTCCAGTAAATGCTCCTCTTTGATCTGAGCAGCTTCGTCCAGATCTGCCATGGTTCGAGCTACTTTCAAAATCCGATCGTAAGCTCGAGCAGAGAGACCCAAACGATCCATGGCCTGCCTTAAGAGTTCTTTGCTGGCTGCATCCAACTTGCAATACTTTCTAATGGCCTTAGACTGCATTTGTGCATTGTAATGCACTGCCTCTTGATCTTTAAACCGCTGCTCCTGGATTGCCCTCGCCTTTATAACCCGAGCTCTTATAGTTGCGCTAGAAGTTCCTGCAGGAGCATCGCTTAGTTTATCGAACCCCACAGGATTAACCTCTATATGCATATCCATCCTGTCTAATAACGGACCTGAGATACGCCCTAAATACCTTTGGATCTCCTGCGGAGAGTTGACCACAGGAGCATCTGGTTCGTTGAAATAGCCTCCGGGACTTGGATTCATACTAGCAACCATCATAAAACTAGCCGGATAGGTAACATTGAAACGGGCGCGAGAGATACAAACTTCTCGATCTTCTAAGGGTTGCCTTAAAACTTCTAGCACTGCTCGTTTAAACTCTGGTAACTCATCTAAGAACAATACACCATTATGTGCAAGCGAGATCTCTCCCGGCTGTGGATAGGTACCTCCTCCTACCAAAGCCACATCGCTTATGGTGTGGTGAGGACTTCTAAAGGGACGCTGGGTTAGTATGCCTTTTGCCTCTTTGGTGCGCCCGGCAACAGAGTGGATCTTAGTGGTCTCCAAGGCCTCGTCCAAAGTCATTGGTGGTAAAATAGACGGAAGCCTTTTGGCTATCATGGTCTTGCCGGAACCTGGTGGTCCGATAAGCAGTATGTTATGTCCTCCTGCGGCCGCCACCTCCATACATCGTTTAATACTTTCTTGCCCTTTGATATCGGCAAAGTCCATACTTATAGTGTCATTTTGCCTTGCAAAAAGCAAGTTTGGATCTACCAATACCTGTTTTAAGGCCGTCCCTTTATTAAAATGATCAATTACTTCGCCGATTGACCGAACCCCATAGACTTCGAGTTCTCGAACAATGGCTGCCTCTTCGGCATTTTGAGACGGAAGTATCATGCGTTTAAAGCCTTCTTCTCTAGCCTGTATTGCCATGGGCAACGCCCCTCTTATTGGTTGCAGCGTACCGTCCAGAGAGAGTTCTCCCATCATGATATAAGATTCCGGATCGTGCTCTTGGGCGATTTGCTCGCTGGCCAATAAAATACCCATAGCCAATGGCAGATCGTAGGCTGCACCTTCTTTTCGAAGATCTGCCGGAGCCATATTGAGGGTTAACTTTTTGCCTGGGATTTTAAAGTTGTGTGTAAGTAGTGCTGCAGCAATGCGGTAATTGCTTTCTTTGATCGCATTATCTGGTAAGCCTACCAAATGATATCCTATACCGTTATCTACATGGACCTCTATAGTAATGGTGGTTGCATCTATACCGAAAACGGCACTCCCGAATACTTTTGTAAGCATAGCTTAATCATTGGGAGGAGTAATACCCTAGCAAGCTAAGAAAGCAAGACCGAAAATTTGAGGTCTTAATTATACTTAGACCACCAGATTTATAAAAATGTAGTCAAACTATTGCTCGGAAACCAAGGCCTCTGCACGTTTTATCTCAAATGGAGTAAACCAGTCCCAACTCACACCTACACTCAGTTGATTTCCGGAATCGACAAAACGGTAATTGTAATTGTCATGACCGTAGATATAACTGACAAAAAAGCCAAAATCACTTTTAAAAGGATACCAAGTACCAAAGACTTCTGTTCGGAGCGGTTCCACGCTGGGGTGCGCTCCAGATATACCTTGTAAGCAGAAGCCGACTGAATATTTAAGCGTCTCTTTATAGGTGTGTAGGTATTCATATTCAAAGCCCATTCTATGGCGCCCATAGATATCAATATCTAGAGGATTATAACCCCCAATATCTGCCACAAAGAACATATTGTTGTGCCACAACTCATACCATCCGGTAAAGGAATGCACCTGGTACGGAGTGTTCTTTTTAAGGTTGTTGAGTCTAAAGTTCCCACTGACCCTAGTGAAGTTCGTAGAAAAGTTTCCGTTGACTCTGTTGAGAATGTCAGACAGATTGGTTTGATCGGTTATAGCCGCATAAACGGCATCGCAGGGCGAAGTTTCGTCGTCCAAGTTGGTATCGAAAGCACATCCGGATTGGCCGTTGGAATAATGTCCGGATTCTAAGGCAGCAGCCAGAAAGTGGTTCCCGTCTGTCTTGCGCAGCAACTGAAAGCCAAGGAAAACACGATACGATGGCGTTTTTACAGGTCGAGAATTCTCGTTATACATGCGGATATGTGGCTGAAAACTCGCGTAAAAGGTGCTGCTAAAACGTTTGTCATTGACGTCTTGCAAGTTCTTGACCATATTGTTGTAGAAGCTGTAATAAACCACCGGATTGGCATCAAAAAGTATCTCTTCTTGTTCTACCATACTGGAGAGGTAGCGAACCGTAGGTTTTATGCTAATGGGGTAATAATCACCAAAAACAGAAGTTTGCTGCTCCGTTGTTTCCTGAGCTGAAGCCACCAAACCGATCAGCATAAAAAGAAGTAAAAGTCTGCGCACCGCAAATAGAAGTTGGTTAGTTACCCGAAGGTACTACAAAGAAATGTAAAAGCGACTACCGGGCGGCAGTCGCTCTTATCTTAACAGACTAACTTAACTCGTGGTGCTTGCGCCTGCACCTGTGGAGTTATTAAATAGTCCAGAAAATTTAAAAAGGTTGCGTAAAAATTTTAAAAAAATTTTAAAACCCCTGTTTCTTAACTACTTAGGTGACCTAATAAGGCCTGAGTAGAACCATCATGTGTTTTAGAAACATGTCCAGACTCAATATCACTCAAAGTATTCTTAGCCAAAACCTTACCTAATTGCACACCCCATTGATCATAACTAAAAATATTCCAGATCACCCCTTGAGTAAAGAGTTTATGCTCATAAAGGGCAATGAGCTTTCCGAGGGAATTAGGACTCAGTTGATCGATCAGAATCGTGTTGGTAGGACGGTTCCCTGTAAATACCTTAAACGGCGAATCTACCTGCTGCCCTGCAGTTCCCGTCATTAAAGCTTGGGTCTGGGCAATGAAATTGGCCATAAGTGCATCTTGATGCGCTTTCTGGTTGTGCTGATCTTTTTTAAAGCCGATGAAATCCGCAGGGATCACTTTAGTCCCCTGGTGGATCAATTGAAAGAAAGCGTGTTGGGCATTGGTCCCTGTAGATCCCCATACAATGGTCCCCGTTTGGTAATCGATCACCTCTCCGTTGCGATCAACTCCTTTCCCATTACTCTCCATTATGGCTTGCTGCAAGTAAGGAACCAGCTTGGTCAAATACTGCGTATATGGAATAACGGCCTCACTTTCGGCACCCACAAAGTTGTTGTACCAAACAGAGATCAGGGCCAACACAACCGGGATATTCTGCTCAAAAGGAGTATTAGCAAAATGCTGATCCATCTCGTGTGCACCGCGGAGCAAGTCCTCGTATTGCTCATAGCCGATCGCACATGCAATGCTCAAACCTACGGCACTCCAAAGTGAAAAACGACCTCCTACCCAATCCCACATGGTAAAGATGTTGTTAGGGTCGATTCCGAAGTCTTTTACCGCCGGAATATTGGTACTAACGGCAACAAAGTGTTTTGCGATGTTCTCTTCGGAGGTATATTGTAAGAACCATTTGCGAATGGTCTGAGCGTTCATAAGGGTTTCTTGGGTAGTAAAACTTTTAGAAACAATGATGAACAAAGTGGTTTCTGGGTCTAATCCATTTAGTGACTCGATAACGTGATCGCCCTCTACATTCGATACAAATCTAACATTCAAATGGTTACGTTGGTTGCGCAAGGCCTCCACAACCATATCCGGACCAAGGTCGCTCCCTCCTATTCCTATATTCACTACATCGGTGATGCTTTTACCGGTATAGCCTTTCCAAGCACCAGAAATGACCTGCTCGGTAAATGACTTTATCTGCGCCAAGACCTCTGAAACCTCTGGCTTCATAGCGGAGAAGTTACGCAATGCCGTATGCAACACAGCGCGATCTTCGGTCTGGTTAATGTGTTCTCCTGTAAATTGAGCAGCAATAGCTTCCTTAAGTTTAACCTCCGAAGCAAGATCCAGTAAGGCCTCTTTTATTGCAGCATTTATATGGGTTTTAGAAAAATCCACATAAAAATCCTGCCATTGCAAACTATAGGCTGCTGCCCTGTTGGCATCCTCTTTAAAAAGATCTTGCAAATTGGTGTTAGCAGTATTTTCAAATAAAGCAGTTAAGGCTGCCCAGGCTTTGGTTTGTGTCGGATTTACAGACGGAAAACTCATTTTTTTCTCTTTGGTTATCCCTGCAAATTTAATCACAAATCAGTAGAGACCCTTATCTAAAATGACCAAATTGTGCCGAATTGCAAACAAAACCAATCCGGCTACGTTCTTAGAATTGGTTTTCTGTAAAAGATTGTTCCTATGGCCCTCTACAGTGCGCGGGCTAATAAAAAGTCGCTCTGCTATTTCGTGAGTGGTGAGTTGGTCGCAAATAAGTTGAAGCACTTCCTTTTCTCGACTGGTCAGCTCGTCTGCATCGATTACCGTTCGGTGTTGACCGCCTTGAAGCTCATCTTGAATGATCTGCATGACCTGATAATTGTAATAAAATCCACGGCTTACCACTTCTCGAACCGTATGTTTTACGGTTTTAGGAGTAGAATTCTTGACCAAGAAAGCCGCTGCACCTATATCTACCATATTGGCAATAAACCCACGGGTGTTGTAACTGGTAAGCGCAATGACCTTAACCTGCGGATATTTCTTCAAAACAGCTTTGGTTGCCTCTATCCCGTTGAGCATGGGCATTTTAAGGTCGGTCAAGATTACATCGGGGAGCTCGTCCATGGTGGCCAAGGTATCCAGTAGTTTTTGACCATTCTCTGCTTCAAAGACCACTTCGAAATCGGGCTCACGTTCCAAGATAAAGGCTATGCCTTTGCGAAATAGTTCTTCATCGTCGGCCAAACCGATCCGTATTATATTGTCACTCATGCTGGTTTAATTTTAATGAAAAACTTATTCCTTCTCCGGGGGAACTTTTAAAAGTCGAGCTAGCTCCTAAAAGTGCCACTCTACTTTCTATATTCTTCATACCGAGCCCGGGGCTACCACCACTCTCGGTATTTTCAAAGCCCACTCCGTTGTCTGTATATAGCAGGCTCAATGGTTGTTGTTTAATGGAAATGGTAATAGCACTCGCCTTGCCGTGTTTAAGTGAATTGTTGACCAATTCTTGGATTATTCGGTACAGATGAAGCTCTGCCTTGGCGTCGAGTAATTTGGGCTGATAATCGCTATTAAAGCTGATCAAATTGGCTGTAGCCCTGTTAAAGTCATTGGTAAGCTCTTCTACTGCTGGAATTAGTCCGAATTTTTCCAGAACAGGCGGTAGCAGATCATGGGCTATGCGTCTGGAACTCTCTAGAGTAGTATTGGAGATTTGCAGAATAGTACCCAAGAGCTCGTTGGATTCTTGTTCATTCACGCCTCCTTCTAAAAGCACATTGGTGTTCAAAGAAACTATATTCAATTTAGAGGAGATAGCGTCGTGGAGGTCTTGTGCAATGCGCTTACGTTCCTTTTCTTGAGTGATAATGGTGGCCTGAAGCATTTCTTTCTGATGCGATATTTCCAGGTTGGCCTTTTCTAGCTCAGCATTGATAACCTTCTTCCTCGACAAAAAGAAAAAAGTGACCAGAGCAATGGCCATCAGCAATAAAAAGCTAAGCGCAATAAGAATTAAAGAAATTATGTCTGTGTTCTCAAACATTTAGGCACTGTGCTTTAAGCTTCTATAATTTTGAAACCACTCTACCATGATCAAGGTTTGAAAGATCAAATAGAACACAATATTGAGGTTCAAAAGCAAGATATAACTGTCTTTAGAAAGTTCGTACTGCAAATTTCCGCTAGCAAAAATCAGGGTGCTACAGATTAAATAGACAAACACCCCCACGTTTACAATAATAAAAGGCGTCTTAGCACTGATTGAACGATAAAAGTATACGACACAATACCCGATTATTAGCGCCTGACTTAGCGAGATTGCAATAGAATTATACCTGCTAAATAAACTCGGATCTAATATGTATTGAACAGTAATGAATGCAAGGAGTGCTCCAGAAAGTATATAAATGATCTTTTTGCTTATAAGCTCTCCGTAAAAAAGACTCAACAGCACCAATTGGATCACCGTATATATACTCGCGATAAATATATTTGGCTTACCCAAAATCACAAGAAGTATCATGCCCAATTGCGTCAAAGACATGGCAATGAGATACAGCGTAAAAATCTTAAAAGCTTTGCTTTCTTTTGCAAAGTTTTTAAGAAATAATAAGGCATTGATTATAAGAATGATCGTAGCGAGATACGATAAATTCTTAAAGAACCGTGTCATCGGTAATTAGCCGTTCAATTGACTCGAAGGATCACATACGGGAGGACAAGGCATTGTAAAATCGAAAATATAATTGCCGTTGTCACGACCGCTTGGGTCCGGTAATTTATCCTTGTAGGTACCGTCTATCTGATGCGTGCAGCCTACAATTACTAGTTTCTCCTGACCATTATCGTCTATTGCCAAATAGGCGCGTACGGCATTAGGATTCTCAGCTAATACACCCGTTAAGTCATCTTTTGGAATCAAAAAGGCTTTAACGGCGTTGGGGTTTTGAGTGCGCCAATTGGTTGTCCAGTTGGTCGCATCGCTTAACGAAATAGTGTCGTTGGGAGTACTCATAGTTAGGAAATGTTGTTTGGTTATTATATCACTCCCTGAAGATACTCAAATTGGTTCGCTCAAAACTAGAATTACGGTATAGCCGTAATTAGTTTAACGTAAAACCATAATGTTACTTACAACCCTCGTTGCGCTTGTAATAATCGATAAGTCCGTCTATAGGTCTACGGATAATATTTCCCAACTCCAAGTGGTAAGGTTTCATGCAATCTCTAATTATATCCTCGGAGAAATGCGCAATGGAACCAATAAAGTGAATGGGGACATGCTGTGCCTCTTTATAGCAGAGAATCTTGTTCTCTATGAACTTAAACATACCCTCGCTGATGAGTTTGTAAAAATAACCGTTCACCTCCTCGCTAGTAAAGATAAACTCTGCAAAAGACGCCAGATAGGTATTCGGATTCGGACGTTTATAGACATTGAGTTTGATCACATCGGTGTTTAGATCAAAGCGCTTTTCAAACTCTTTAGCCAGTTTCTCTGGCATTTTTTTGTAGAAATAATCGCGGATAAGACGTTTTCCAAAGTAATTTCCACTGGCTTCGTCCATTAGGGCATAACCTAGGGAATCAACCTCCATGTGGATATTCTTACCATCAAAGTAACAACTGTTAGAACCTGTTCCTAAAATACAGACAATACCAGGTTCGTCTGTAGCGGCGTAAACTGCAGCGGCTACATCTTCTTGCACACTGATCTTGGCTCCCATAAATAGGTTTTGCAATACAGCGTAAAGCGAAGCTTTTGGTGAAGGTGTTCCACAACCAGCACCGTAAAAATCAACCTTTTTAACAGTCTTGAAAAGTCCTACAAGTTCGGTGTTCTCGCGGATGCGACTTTCTAATTCGTCGGGTTCTACTACAGCCGGATTCAAGCCCTTGGTTCGGGTCTTGAGTACTTTTTCGCAGGAATCGTCAAGGAGGACCCAATCGCACTTGGTGGATCCTCCATCAGCAATTAAAATCATAATTAAATCTTAGATACTGGCAATATGAGCCGCAAGATCGATCAATTTAGACGAATATCCGTATTCGTTATCGTACCAAGCCACCAATTTAAAGAAGTTGTCGTTCAATGCAATTCCTGCATCTGCATCGAAATTACAGGTGTTTGGATCGGATACGAAATCCTGAGAAACCACAGGCTCGTCTACAAAGTCGATCACCCCGGCATATGCTCCAGCGGCTGCATCTTTAAAAAGTGCTTTTACTTCTTCATAAGTTGCAGATTTCTCTGTGCGTACCGTTAGATCTACCACAGATACATCTGCAGTAGGAACACGGAAAGCCATACCAGTTAGTTTTCCTTTCAACTCTGGAATTACTTTAGTTACTGCTACGGCAGCTCCAGTAGAAGTAGGAATAATGTTATTCAAGGCAGAGCGTCCTAAGCGATAGTTCTTGCGAGAAGGTCCGTCTACTGTCATTTGAGTCGCTGTTGCAGCGTGAACAGTGGTCATAAGTCCTTCTACAATTCCAAGATTATCGTGGATCACTTTGGCCATAGGCGCCAAACAGTTGGTGGTGCAAGAAGCGTTAGATACGATTTTGTCTTCTGGCTTCACCTTGTCGTGGTTCACACCCATTACGAACATAGGCGCGTCTTTAGAAGGTGCAGAGATCACTACTTTCTTGGCCCCGGCATCTAAATGCGCCTTTGCAGTATCCATAGTAGTGAAGATTCCAGTACAATCGATAACGATATCAACTCCAGCTTCGTCCCACTTCAATTGAGAAGGATCGCGCTCCGCAGTTACTCGTACCGTGTTTCCATTCACTTTTAAGTGTCCGCCGTCTACGGCTACAGTACCAGCAAATTTTCCGTGTACTGAATCGTACTTCAACATATAGGCCAAATGATCTACATCTAATAGATCGTTTACTGCAACCACCTCTACATTAGGATTTTGAGAGGCAATTCTAAAAGCCAATCTTCCAATTCGGCCAAAGCCGTTAATTCCAATTTTTGTCATAATTATATGAATTAAACAGACGTGATGTCTGCTACTCGAATTAGTTCTACATCTATTTCATTTTCCCCACTGATCGCTCTCGCGAAGGGAACATATACTATTTTTCTGTTTGCTATTCCAACCATAACATCCTGTTGACCAGCCAACAAGGCATCTATTGCGCCAACTCCTAAACGGCTTGCCAATACGCGGTCATAACAACTCGGTGCACCACCGCGCTGAATATGCCCTAAAACAGTTACGCGCACCTCGTAGGCGCTCATATTGTCTTCTATGTATTTAGCCAGATCAAAGATGTTCTTCCCGATCTGATCACCCTCGGCCACCACAATAATGCTTGAAGTCTTTCCAGATTTCTTACTGCGACGCAAGGATTCCAAAAGTCTGGTGCGGCCCATATTCTCTTCTGGAATAAGGATCTCTTCCGCTCCTGCACCAATACCGGCGTTTAGAGCTATGTCTCCTGCATTGCGACCCATTACTTCCACCAAGAACAGGCGGTTGTGCGAATTGGCCGTATCGCGGATCTTATCTATAGCTTCCACTACAGTATTGAGCGCGGTATCATAACCGATGGTATAATCGGTTCCGTTAATGTCGTTGTCTATGGTTCCGGGTAGGCCAACAATCGGGAAATCGTGTTCGCCTTTAAAAACGGATGCTCCGGTAAAGGTTCCGTCTCCTCCAATGACCACTAAAGCATCGATTCCTGCCTTCTTAAGATGGTCATAGGCTTTCTGTCGACCTGCTACAGTCATAAACTCCTTAGAGCGAGCGGATTTTAAAAAAGTTCCACCACGGTTAATGATGTTCTTCACCGAACGCGCGTCCAGATCTTCAAAATCACCTTCAATAAGGCCTTGATAACCTCTAAAGATCCCTACACAGGAAAGATCATTGTATGCACAAGCTCTAACAACTGCGCGAATAGCGGCGTTCATTCCAGGGGCATCTCCCCCAGAAGTAAGCACTCCAACCTTAGTAATTTTTGTACTCATTTAATGCTAAACTAGGGCATTCTGTGCAACTCCACAATAGCCCGATTAAACTAAAACGTTTTCGTTTGATAAATTTTTATAAAAAACTCCTAATTGCCTGATTTCCCTTTAGTTTTTAACTAATAACAGATAGGAATTCGGGGCGATCTCAAAGTTCTTTTCGCCATCGATCTGCACCTTTTCTCCAGATTTAAAAAAGCTAAAAGTACCCATTGCTTTTACTGGAAGATTTTTTACTTCGGATGAGAAGTTTGCCAGGTACAGAATTTCAGAATTATCTTTAAATCTTCTAAACGCCAACAGGTCCGGATCGTGAAAGGTATGGATCCACTCATAGTTGGCTGCATTTACTGCGCCGTGCAAGGCAGGAACCTCTTTTTTCACCGCTGCCAGTTTTTCTAGAACAGGCCAGATCTTGCCTTTGGTTTTAGGTATGCTGTCCTTTTCAAAGAATTTCAAACTGTGATTCAGATCGTATTCGAGGCCGCTGTATATAAGTGGCATACCGGGTAAGGCATAGCTAAGCACCAAACAGGATTCCCAATTGGCTCCAGTTCTTCCTAAAAAAGTACCGTTCCAAGAGTTCTCGTCATGGTTCTCTACAAAATTCATCACATAGTCGCCAGGCGCCCATTTTTCCATTTGCCCGTTGTAGTGTGCCCACCACTGCGCAGCGGGTTGCTCACCTTTGGCAATGTCGTTCATCAAGTGATGGTTCGCCCAGCCGTAGGCCATATCGAACAAGCCATCTTCCAATAGCTCCGGATTGTCTGCCTCTGCCAACATAAAGATCTTCTTTTCTGCACGCAGCTCCGGAATCGCCTTACGCCAGAATTCCGTAGGCACAAAACCTGCTACGTCGCATCGAAAACCATCAATGTCTTCTTCGGTGATCCAATACTTCATCTCTGCGATCATGGCTGGAGTTAGCTCCGGATTGTCAAAGTTCAGATCGGCTACATCGGTCCAACCCTCTGGGGTACGACCGTCGTCCTTTAGAGGTTCTGAGACCTCTCCTGCTTCGTTCTTGGTGTAGTAGTCCGGATGCTCTTTGATCCAATGATGATCCCAACCCGTGTGGTTGGCCACCCAGTCCAAGATCACGTAGATCCCATTGTCGTGCGCTGTTTTCACCAAGCGTCTAAAATCTTCTAAGGTTCCAAACTCCGGGTTGATCGCTGTGTAATTAGATATCGCATAATAGCTACCTAAATATTTCTTGCGCTCTTCTGGATCTTCAATATCGTCTGCCATCACATTGCCATAAGCCTTGCGTTTAGTAGAAGAGATCGGATAGACCGGCATGAGCCAGATAACATCCACCCCTAAGGCTTTAAGCTTAGGGATGTCTGCCGTAAAGGCATCGAAACTACCTTCTGGAGAGTATTGGCGGATATTCGCCTCATAAAGAATAGCGGTCTCTAGAAATTCATCGGTCAATGGTGGCATGGTAGCCACCTCAGCAGTTTGGTTCATAGCTTCTGGGTTTGAGGTATTTTGCTTACAGGCCATAAGTGTTATCACTAACAGCAATAAAACTATGGTTTGATATTTTTGCTTTTTATTCATCAATAGCCTCCAATAAAACAAGGGTTGCATCAGAAGTAAGGCTTACTTGGCCATCTTTTACAGTTACTGTCTTGTCGGAATATGCATCCCGTAGGGTCGCTCCCTCTGCAAAGGCCATTCCTATCTCAATGATCTTTGCCCCTTTTGGTGCGTTTAGAGCTACAACAACGGTGTCTTCTCCTTCGGCATAAGTACGAGAAAAGGTATAAGGCTCAGCAGCCAATTGTTGATGTCTACCAATCCCTACAGCCAGATGATTGTTCTTAAACTGACCCAATTTTTGGTAATGGGCTAAAAGGCGTTGTGCTTGGGCATCTTGAGCATATGCTTCCCAATCCATGGCGGAACGCAAGGTGGCATCGCCGTTGGTGCCTTCAATAAGCAGAGAACGACCTACTTCATCTCCGTAGTACATCTGAGAACCACCTGGAGTTAGCAACAAGAGGTTTGCTGCCGTATAAGTGTTCTCGCGAGCTTTATCAAAAGGGTAACCGTCATCGTGAGAGGTCAAGTAGCTCAAGGTCCCGTAATCTGACAAGGTCGTATTCAAAATAGAATCATAGCGAGAGAAAACTGCCTCGTAATCTACATCCGCCTCCTGAGAGCGCAGATCAAAATTGATCATAGCCGTAAAAGCATCCTTGTAATAGTCTTTTTGAACATCGCCAAAATTGGTCATCAGGCCATCGTTAATACCATAACCATAGACCTCGCCTACGGTGTAGAAAGGCGTGTCATCCATCACTTTATCTGGGTTGGCCTCTTTCCAGGCATTAAAAGCGTAGTCACACTCTTTTTTGAACTCCTGCCACACATAGGCTTCGGTATGTCTTACCGTATCTACACGGTAACCGTCAATTCCAAAGTCGGTGATATAATCAGTAAGCCATTTCATAATATAAAAGCGCGGCGCTCTTGGGTAGCCTGTTCGTGCAAAGAATGCATCCAGCTCTGCCATTTCTGCCTCGTAACGGCCTTCTGCCTTCCATTTGGCAACCAAGACCGGCGGTAATTCCACATCCTGGTTGCTTTCTGTCTTAATATCCGGTAAGTTCTTAACCAAGGTACACTCTACGGTAGTTTCGTATGAGGTGTAGGTACAGGTTGGCTCAGTACGCACCCACTCCTTGGGCCACACCGCATCTTGCTCGGTGACAGGCCCTGTATGGTTGATCACTGCATCTAGCAGAATGCGAATTCCTTTGCCATGAGCTGCTTCTACTAAAGCTGCGAGATCTTCAAAGGTTCCGAAATTCGGGTCTAATTGCGTCCAATCTTTTGTCCAATAACCGTGATAGGCATAGGTATAGCCAGTGCCTTCGTCCGTACCGTCGTGAACCTGCTCTACTATTGGAGTCATCCAAATAGCATTGATACCAAGGTCCGAGAAATAACCTTCCTCTATCTTCTGGGTGATCCCTTTTAGGTCTCCGCCTTCAAAACCTCGCAAAACAGCGGTCTCTTTGTTGCGCTCAAAATTAACATCGTTAGTAGTGTCGCCATTGTTAAAACGGTCGGTCAACAAAAAGTACAAATTGGCAGCCTTCCAATCGAAAGCTTTAGCTGTCTCGCTTTGCGTTTCAGCCTCAGCAACCGACTCTTTGGCCTCCTGTTTGCAAGCCATCAAAGCAAGCATCAGCAGTACATAAAATACAGATCGTAATCGCATAGTCTTAAAGATTTACAGTGGTTGCAGCCCCTTGGCTAACCGAAACATCCTGGCCGTTAATGCTAACAGTTAGCGAACTGTCTCCGTCAACTTCTAAACTACACAAATTAGCATCTATGGTCACAGTAAGGATCTGTCCTCTAAAATTCACACGGAAACGATAGCTGTCCCATTGTTCAGGTATTCTCGGAGTTAAACTCGGTTTATCATCGCGAATTCTAAAGCCAGCAAAACCCTCCACAATACTCATCCAAGTACCGGCCATGGAGGTGATGTGACAACCTTCTTCCACTTCTTTGTTGTAATCGTCCAAATCCAGACGAGAAGTTCTCAGGTAAAAAGTATACGCCTGCTGCATACGACCTAACTTGGCAGCCTGTATAGCATGTACACAAGGCGATAAAGAAGATTCGTGAACAGTAAATGGCTCGTAGAAATCAAAATGTCTTTCCAACTCCTCATCTGTAAACTGATCTTCAAAGAAATAGAACCCTTGAAGCGTATCCGCTTGTTTGATGTATGGCGAACGCAAAATACGATCCCAAGACCAGTGTTGATTTATTGGGCGCTGCTTCGGGTCAAGATCACCAACCTCAATGAGCTCTTTATCTAAGAAGCCATCCTGTTGCAAAAACACATTGTGCTCCTCTGAATACGGAAAATAAAGGCCGTCGGCAACAGCAGTCCAATCTTCTATCTCGGCAGCCGTTAAATTCGTTTTGTTGGTGATACGCTCGTAATCTGCAGCTGCTTCGGATTGAATGCGGTTCATCTGCGCTGCGGCGTAATTCAAACACCATTGGGCACTGAAATTGGTATACCAGTTATTGTTGACGTTATTTTCGTATTCGTTCGGACCAGTAACTCCTAAGATCACATATTTCCCTTTCTCTTTGGAGAAGGTAGCGCGCTGCTTCCAGAATCTAGCGATCCCGATAAGCACCTCGGCGCCCATCTCGTTGATATAAGAGGTGTCTCCTGTATAACGGGCATAGTTAAAGATCGCAAAGGCAATAGCCCCATTTCTGTGTATTTCTTCGAAGGTGATCTCCCATTCATTATGGCACTCCTCCCCGTTCATGGTTACCATAGGATACAATGCCGCTCCATCGGTAAAACCAAGTTTCTGAGCATTCTCAATGGCCTTTTGCAGGTGTTTGTATCTATAGATCAAAAGGTTTCTGGCCACCTGCTGATTCTTGGTAGCCATGTAGAATGGCAAGCAATAGGCTTCGGTATCCCAATAGGTACTACCTCCATATTTTTCGCCCGTAAAGCCTTTAGGGCCAATGTTCAAACGCGGGTCTTTACCCAAATAGGTTTGGTTGAGTTGAAAGATATTAAAACGGATTCCCTGCTGCGCTTTATCATCCCCTTGAATTTTGATATCTGCCATGGCCCAAATCTGCTGCCAAGCAGCCGCCTGAGCGTTAGCTAATGCCTTAACTCCGGTTTCCTTTCCTTTTGCCAAAACAGCTTTGGCTGCTGGGATCAAATCATCTATGGCATGGTTGGTAGATACTGTATAACCGGCATACTTTTCTAAATTGATGGTATCTCCTTTAGCGACCATGGCCTCATAAGTAACACTGGCCGTCATTTCAGTTTGATCTACCTGACTTTCTGCAACAGGTTTGTCGTTTAGAAAGACCTGAGAATCCATATAAGTACACACATGGAAGGCGGTCTTCTCTGTGGCTGAATGTATAAAAGCTGCAGATTTGTTCGCGCTGATGCCTTTGATATCCCAGAATTTATCGTCCCAGTTAGAGTCTTCATTGGTGATCCCGGCATCGATATAGGGCGTAAAACTGATCTGAGCGTCTGCGCTCAGTGGTGTAACGCGATAATCAATAACGCCTAACTCGTCCATATCCAAGGAAAGGAATCGCAAAACGGCAACCTCAACCTCCTTGCCATTTTGTAGCCTTGCTTTAAAGCTACGGGTGTATAGGCCGGTCTTCATGTCCAACTCGCGCTTAAAGTCAACAACACTTTTACAAGTATGCAAGTCTAGCGCTTCTCCATCAACACTAACATTTACGCCTATCCAATTCGGCGCATTCAGTACTTTGGCAAAATATTCTGGATAACCGTTTTTCCACCAACCCACTCGTGTCTTGTCCGGATAGTAGACTCCGGCAATATAGCTTCCTTGAAAGGTGGGACCTGAATACTGCTCTTCAAAATTGGCGCGTTGGCCCATTGCTCCGTTACCGAGACTAAAAAGACTTTCAGATGATTTTACGCGCTCCGGATCAAATCCTTCTTCTATGATAGACCACGGATGTGTTACGATATATTCCTGATTCATTTTACTTCTTCGCTGGTTAATTGATTTATAAAATCGGTTGGTATTTGCTCAAAATTTTCAAAGACGTGATGGGCGTGAGACAGATGCTCTTGTTTTCCAATTCCCACGGAGACCATGCCACCATTGTTAGCAGCCGTTACTCCCGCCTTAGAATCTTCAAAGACCACACATTGTTGTGGTTGTAATCCGAGAAGCTCTGCGCCTTGCAAAAAAACCTCAGGATCTGGCTTGGCAGCGGAAACGTTCGTACCGTCCACTATGGCGTCAAATTGATTGATCATGCCAACACGTTCTAAAATATGTCTGGCATTCTTACTGGCAGAACCTAAGGCAACACGATACCCTTCGCGCTTTAATTTGGCAATGAACTCACGTACCCCTGGCAGTACGTCGTCTGCACTCATGGTGGCTATATGTGCCAAGTAGTCGACATTCTTGTCCGAAGTCAAAAAGTCAAATCGCTCTTGAGTGATCTCTATCCCTGCCCAATCTAATATTTTTTGCAGGGAATCAATACGGCTAACGCCTTTGAGTTGTTCGTTTAATTCTGGTGTTAGCTCAAAGCCTAAGGTGGCTGCAGTTTTTTTCCAGGCTAGGTAGTGGAAATGGGCTGTATCTACAATTACCCCATCCAGATCAAATATAATTCCTTCTATTTTCATCGTAATTATAACGCGACCTGTGCCTCCAACTAAATAGATGTTGAAAGCTGCAAATCGCTTATGTATTTAAGCGACAAGCACTATGCTCATCTGCGTCAAAAAAAGGGAAGTAATAATAGCCGCAGAAATGCGGTATAAATATAAGGAATTTTTACACCAAAGCCTTATTTGGCAGTTGAGGCTCTGGGAATCAATTCGGTCTGTATCACTAAGGTCTGATAAGCGTCGTCCGGGTCGTCGTTCTCAATTCTGTCTATCAGTAAATGTGCTGCGCGTTTTCCCATATCATACCCGTGTTGACTTACTGTAGATAATGGCGGTTGCGCGTATTTAGAAAGCAAGCCGTCTGTAAAACCAACCACTTTTACATCTTGTGGCACTTGTTTACCAGTTTTTTTAACCGCATTCATGGCAGCAATCGCAAAGATCTCATTCACGGCAAAAATAGCATCCAGGTCAGGGTTTTTATCTAAGTAAGCGCCTATGGCCAAGTCTAAGGCATCACTCTGCGCTATGGTGTCCATATCGTCATCTAGTTTTAACACCCGCTGCGTCATTTCTTCTTGACCTGCATCCTTTAAGGCTTTCTGATAGCCCATATACCGTAGCTTACCTACATTGACATGATCGTTTGTGGTAATGATACCAATATTGGAACAGCCCTGATCTACCAAGTAAGAAACTGCTGTTCGAGCGCCACGCACATCGTCTACCACTACTTTATCGGTGTCCAGATCTGGCAGATCCCTGTCCACAATAACAATTGGCATTCCTTGATTTATGGTCTCGCGCAAATGGTGATAGTCTTTTTTAAGCAGGGTTTCCTTTGCTACGGAGATGATAAAACCATCTATACTCCCGTTGGCTAGGGTGTCCATATTGTGCACCTCTTTGGCAAATGACTCGTTAGAGAGTCCAATTACCACATTATAACCTCTACTATTGGCCTCCTCTTCTACGCCTTGAATTACCGTAGTGAAAAAATGGTGGACAATCTCCGGAATAATGATCCCTATGGTATGAGCCCGTTGATTCTTTAGGCTTAAGGCTATATTATTGGGCTTGTAATTGTACAAGGCGGCAAATGCCTGGATTTTCTTGCGGGTTTCCTCCCCAATTTCGTGGCTGTCCTTTAATGCTTTAGATACGGTAGAGATAGACACCTCTAATTCTGAGGCGATCTTCTTTAGGGTCATTTTTGGCATAGGCTCTCGTGTAGGATTCTAAAAAGTGCTAAACAATTGATAATCAAAGGCCGAAATATTCTCGATTCTGTAGTATTCGTCCGTAAAATTTTAGAAAGCGTTAAAATACGCAAACTTATCAACACGCAAACGTTTTCGTGAGTCTTTCTTAGCTGCGCAAGCTTTGCAGACTCAATATTTAGGCTACTTTTACTTTAAGGAAGTAATAATAGCATCTATTAGTGAATTTTTAGCCCGTTAAGGGTCGCTATTATAGTTGATATTAAAAAGAAGGCGCTCAATGAGCGCCTTTTTTGTTATTGGAAGTACACATAGGTGCTGATAACTATAATCACCACTATCGCTCCGGCAAGCTTAACGTGTTTCCATGGTTCTATATCAACCTGCTCGGTATACTTTTGTACATAAGGCGTTTCTCTCGGCTTCCACTTTCCGATAGCGAGCATAATCAAAGTGTTTAATACAAACAGGATCGCCATTACGTGTAAGAAGTGCGGATAAGCGTCTGCCATGATCTCAGCAATTTGCTGCTGATCGGTTATACCTTCTGCGGCGATTCGCGCCTCTGCACGACCTACAAAATATGGCTGCAAAATGAACTGGCTTATGCAATAAAGCAATGACCCGGACAAGAGTCCGATCTTTGCTGCTATAGCAGGTACGCGTTTTGTCAAATAACCTACCACAATAATGGTAAGTATGGGGATCGAATAGATTCCATTCACTTCTTGCAAGTAATCGAACAGCGAACCAGCATTGGCTAATTGCGGCGCAATGAACATCGAAGCCAACGCAAGTACAACTCCAAAGGTCTTTCCGTTCTTAACTACGGTCTTCTCGTCGGCATCTTTGTTTATATGCTGCTTGTAGATGTCTATCCCGAAAAGGGTCACCGAACTGTTAAGTACCGAGTTGAACGAACTCAAGATCGCTCCAAAGAGCACCGCCGCAAAGAAACCTAGCCAAGCCGAAGGCAATACAGCATTTACTAGTCTAGGGTAAGCCGCATCGGCCTGGTCCAATCCGCCTTGAAAATAATGGAAGGCGATAATACCCGGCAATACCACGATCACAGGGCCTAATATTTTAATAAAAGAAGCCAGAATCAGTCCTTTTTGGCCTTCTTTAAGGTTTTTAGCCGCCAAGGCACGCTGAATGATCTGCTGGTTGGTTCCCCAGTAGAAAAGTTGAACCAGCATCATTCCTGTAAAAATGGTAGAAAATGGGATCGCACTGGTTTTGCTACCCATAGCGTCGAATTTCTCCGGATTCGCCTCGGTAAGTGTTGTCCAGCCGTCCATGATACTGCCATCACCTATGGCCATCAGTCCGAAGATAGGTATAAGCAATCCCCCTATGAGTAAGCCAATGGCATTGATGGTGTCAGAAACGGCTACTGCCTTCAGCCCTCCAAATACGGCGTAAATAGAACCGATAATTCCGATCCCCCAAACACAGATCCACAGTGCTGCGGTATCTGAAACGCCTAATAATTCTGGGATCCCAAACATATTGGAGATCGCCAAAGATCCGGAGTAAAGAATAACAGGTAATAATACAACTACATATCCAGTTAAGAACAAACCAGATGTCAATGTTTTTGTGGTGACATCAAAACGATTGGCCAAAAATGTAGGTACCGTTGTGAGTCCGCCTTTTAAATAGCGTGGTAATAGAAATAAAGCGGTAACAACTATAGCAATCGCCGCAAGGGTTTCCCAAGCCATTACCAAGATACCTTGATCGTAAGCAGATCCGTTAAGACCAACGATCTGTTCTGTGGAAAGGTTGGTCAATAAGAGCGAGCCGGCAATGACACCAGCCGTAAGACTTCGGCCACCGAGAAAATAACCGTCACTGGTATTTTCGTCTGTTTTTCGGGTTGCTAAATAAGAGATCACACCCACCATTGCGGTAAAGCCTACGAAGGATAAAATTGCTAGCATAGTTGTTTGATGTTGGTTGATAAAAACTTGCCCAAACGGACAGTCTGGGCAAGTTAATAATAAAAATGAAGAACGTATTGTTCTTTAGGTTTGCCGTCTTTTTAGACTATCGCTTTACGATCTTGATCTGCTGCTGACCAGCATCAGTGGTCACTGTAGCAAAGTAAACTCCGGTCTTAAGACCAGCTACATTGATAGCAGAGTTTGTTCCAGTAAGCTTCTGAGTCAATACTTGTTGTCCAAGTACATTGTAAATAGCAATTCCTGTTTGCTCTGTTCTAGTCTGTACGTTTAACACATCACTAGCTGGGTTTGGATAAGCAGACAAGCCGATGATCTCAGCATCGTTCACATTAAGAGCAACTGGTCCTACTACTACGCTTCCTAGTGTACCTTCATCTGCTGGGTTAGCGTTAGGTCCAGATACTTCAAATCCGAACTGTACTTGTCCATCAGCTGCATCAGTTTCAGTCATGGTCATAGAGAATACACCAGCTTCTGTGATTGGCAAAGTCATCTCACGAAGTAAAGCAGAAAAATCTGCGTTGAATACACGGATAAAAGCAACTACGCTATACTCAGAACTCAAAGTATAGCTCTCTACACCACCTGTGAAAGTCTGCTCTCCACCCAGTCCAGAGTTGTCTCCTACAATAGTGTTAGCTCTCATGAACTTAGCACCTTCTCCAGTAGTTTGGTTTACCCAAAACGGATCGTCTGGGTTTTCTGCGTAAGTGTTGAAGTTTGGCTGAAGCGTGATACGCCCGTCAGCACAGTTTACAGTTGACTTAAGATCTCCTACACCCCATCCAGAGTTGAATACAAAAGTTGTTTCGTCTAATTCGAATACATTCATGAATCCGAACCAAGCGTCTCCGTCAACTCCAGCACAAGGATCTACTTCGATCGTTGTTTGTGCATTACTTGTGAACATCGCAAACATTGCTGCTAATAGTAAGTAAGTTTTTCTCATCACATTTTAATTTAAATTAATAATCAAGTTTCAAGTTTAAAAATTGTACACCTTCACATAGTCCACGATAAAGTCCTGCGGAAAGATGTTATCATCTACCTCAGGGCCGCCAAAATGTCCTCCAATCGCCATATTAATTATCAAATAGAATGGCTTATCAAACGGCCAGGTCTGGGCGTTCTTTGTCTTGGGCTTAAAAGTGTATACTTCTTTACTGTCTATATAAAAGCTGATCTTGTCTGCCGTCCAATCCGTACGGTACACATGGAAATCGTTTTCCACATCAGCTATATGTGTTTGTTTTGAGTTGATCGTTGCGCCATAACTGTCGGGCGTATGCAAGGAGTTATAGATAACCCCAGGTTGCTTGCCAACGTATTCCATAATATCGATCTCTCCACAAGCCGGCCAAGTGTTGGTGTCAATATCGTTGCCTAACATCCAAATGGCTGGCCAGATTCCTTTTCCTTTAGGTAATTTGGCTCGAACCTCAATACTGCCATATTGGAACTCCATTTTACCCTTGGTGGTGATACGACTACTGTTGTATACCTCACCTTTTTTAGTGGCGGAGATGATCAAATGACCGTTATCTACCACAGCATTGGCTTTGTTGTAGATCTGTCGCTCGTTGTTACCCCAACCGCAGAGATTAGGACAACCGTCGCCGAGTTCGTAATTCCAATAGACCTCATTGAGCTGATTCCCGTCAAAATGCTCCTCGAAAACGAGCTTGCTAGAAGTGTGTCCACAACCAGCTAAAAGCAAAAAAGACGATATGATCAAAATGGCTCTTAACATGTTTTATCTGGCAAATTCTGTACTGTATTGAGTTGCCGAGCTTCCTCCAACAAAAACTCGGAAAAGACCATCTTCCACTATAAATTCGCCTTCATTATTATAAAAACCTAATTCGGCATCACTCAAGTTAAATGTTATCTCTTTGGATGCTCCTGGTTCTAATTCCACCAGTTCGAATCCTTTGAGTTCACGAACAGGTCGGGTTACAGAAGCAGCAACATCTTGTATATATAGCTGAGCTACCTCTTTGCCTTTAACAGCTCCGGAGTTTGTAAGGGTAAAGCTGACTTTATAAGTGCCGTCTCCGTTGGCATTGACCTCTAAACCATCATATTTGAACTCTGTGTAACTCAAACCATGACCAAATGGATACAAAGGCGCGTTGGATTCGTCCATATAATGTGACCAAAAAACCAAATTTGGCGCTGGAATAGTCGGTCTACCCGTGCTCTTATGGTTGTAATACAAAGGAATTTGCCCCTTGTCTCTTGGCGTGGTCATCGGCATCTTCCCGCTCGGGTTGTAATCTCCATAAAGCACTTGAGCAATAGCGTTTCCACTTTGAGTTCCCAACTGCCAAGCTTGGACAATAGCTGGAATGTTTTCGTCTGCCCAAGGCAAGGCCAAAGGACGTCCACTTTGCAATACCAATACTATGTTCTTATTGACTTTATAAACTGCCTCTAAAAGCTCTTGTTGAACGCCTGGCAGATCTATATTTACTCGACTGCGTCCTTCTCCACTTTGCCATCCAACCTCTCCGAGATTCATGATCACAACATCTGCCGCACGAGCTACGCGAATTGCCTCTGCAAATCCACTGGTGTCATCTTCGTTGATCTGAGTTTCCATGACAAAAGAGGTAGGTCCAACGGATACTTGCGCCCCTAAGGCGTAAGTAAGCCTGTTGTCTGGGTAGGCTGCCATACCCTCCATTAATGAAACGGCAGTATTGTCATCGGCAGCAATTCTCCAACTACCCAGTGGGGAGTTTTTGTCATTAGCAAACTGACCTATTACGGCTATGCGTTGCCCAGACTTTTTCAAAGGGAGTAATTTGTTTTCGTTCTTAAGCAGTACAATAGACTTTTTAGCCATATCTAGCACAGCCTCTTGATGTGCTTCTTTACCTATGGTGGCTTTTTCTCGGGCCTCATCACAATATTTGTAAGGATCCTCAAAAAGACCCAATTCGTATTTCACTGTTAAGATTCGTCGTGCAGCATCGTTGATATAGGCCTCATCCACCTTACCTGCTCTTACTAGTTTGGCCAAATGCTCAACATACAGATAAGATTCCATATCCATATCCGAACCAGCATTTGCGGCCAACTCGGCAGCGTGTTTTCCATCTTTGGCATAACCGTGCGCTACCATTTCTCCAATTGATCCCCAATCGGAAACCACAAAACCTTGGAAATTCCATTGGCCTTTTAATATCTCTCGTTGAAGAAACTCATCTCCAGTTGCCGGTATTCCGTTAAGCACATTGAAACTATTCATAAAGGTCTTTACATCGGCATCTACTGTAGCTTTGAAAGGGGGTAGAACCATATTGTATAGCGTACTGCTGCCAAAATCGGCTGTGTTGTAATCTTTTCCACCTTCGGCAAAACCATATCCCGCAAAGTGCTTGGTGCAAGCCGCAATGGTAAAGGGGTCAGAAAGGTCATCACCCTGGAACCCTTTAACACGAGCCATGGCTATCTTGCTTCCGAGGTAAGGATCTTCTCCTGCTCCTTCCATTACTCGACCCCAACGTGGATCGCGTCCTATGTCCACCATAGGAGCAAAAGTCCAGTTTATTCCAGACGCTGCAGTCTCTGCTGCAGACACCTCTGCTGATCTTCTAATGGCTTCCATATCCCAGCTAGCGGATTCGGCCAGTGGGATTGGACTTAGGGTTTTATATCCGTGGATGGCGTCAAAACCAATGATAAGCGGTATTCCCAAGCGGGTCTCTTCTACAGCTATCTTTTGAACTGCGCGCACATTTTCAACTCCACGAACATTCAACATAGAGCCCACCCAACCTTTCTTCAGGTGATCGTACTTTTTGTTTGCAGCCTCATCACCCGCTGGTACTGGCCCTGTTACGTTCCAGAAACCGTTGTACTGATTCATTTGGCCGATCTTCTCTTCCAAGGTCATGATATTCAGTAAAGAATCAACCTCGGCTGCAAAAGGACTCGAACTGTCTGTATTGGCTGTAGACGACCCTGTTCCTGAATTACAGGCCGCAAAGGTCAAAGCCAAAATAACTATCCCGAAAAATGCTGCTTTTTTCATCTATTGGTATACTCTTATATAATCGATTTCGAATGTAGATTCCGTAAAGGCCGGATCTATAGCACCACCAAAGGTTCCTCCCATGGCCACATTGACCAAGAGGAAAAAGTCCTTTTGGAATGGTACCGACTCAGAATTTGGAAAGCTCAATCCAACAGTATCATTGACATAAAAGGTTATCTGATCCTCTGTCCATTCCAAGGCGTAGATATTAAAGTCGTCTGACGCTCCAGGTAATGGGGTGTCCACTGTGATGGCGTCTCCTCCGGAATTCCCAGGGAAGTGAAGGGAATTAAAGATCACGTCTTGGCTGTTGCCAACGTGCTCCATAATGTCCATTTCTCCGGCTCCTGGCCAAGGGTTGGTGTCTATATCCGCTCCTAGCATCCAAAATGCTGGCCAAGTTCCGGCGCCCGTAGGCAGTTTGGCACGCATTTCCACACGTCCGTATTGGAACTCGAATTTATCTTTGGTGATCATACGAGCCGAGGTATAGTTTGACCCTTCAAATGCCTCTGCTCGTGCAGTGATCTTTAATACACCGTCTTCTATAATAGCATTCTCTGGACGATCTGTATAGTACTGTGCCTCTGCGTTACCCCAGCCACATAGGTCAGGACAACCGTCTCCGATCTCAAAGGTCCAATTGGCTTCGCAAGGCGCTCCTGGAGTATCGAATTCGTCGGCCCATACTAAAACATCATTGTTTCCACTTCCGGTGGCTCCTGTAGAACCGCCAGCACAACCTGGAGCTCCGCCGCCACTTTCTGGCACAAAGGTGTGGTACCAAGCTAATGGATCTCCTGGTGGATCGAATGGATTCTGAATTCCACGAACCACTAATTTATTCTCAGTCAGTTCTACGATCTCATATTCTGTAATTCCTGCATAATAAGACAAGGTACTTCCTGGAACTGTTAGCGTTGTTGTGCCGTCTGACTCAATTAATGAGAAGTTTGTACTGAGTTCTATCTGATCAGATATGTCGCGGCATTCATCTACAAACTCTCCTGGACTAGCATCAGGAAAGAAACGCTTAATTTCTGTCCAGTTAATAAAGGTCTCCGCACCAGGGTTAAGGGTATAGAAAAAGCCTCCAGCTCCGTCGAAGCTGAAAGTTATAGTGTCGTCATAAAGGCAAGGATTTAATTGGTTGGGAGCTGCACTAAAGAAGTTCGCAAAGTCAACATCTGGAGCACCCACTCCGAAGTGGCCTCCATTTGCTGAATCCCATACCCACGTCTTGCTGCCGTCTCCCGCCAAGGCAAATTGAACCTCCGGATCCAGCACCAAAATAACGTCGAGTTCTGCTGTTAATTGCAATGAGCTGGAAGCCCCTCCTCTACCAAAGGCCACTACAACGATATCTCGTGTGTACTGGCCAACTTCGATATAGCGGAAGGTGGCTTCCTGTCCATTACTAACTACCACAGGGTCAGCATCAGGCTCAAAAAAGACATGAAAATTAATGGCATTGTCTGCCGATGGTAAAACACTAACTATGCCTGATTGGTCACTGGCCACTGTGAGTTCAACTTGCAAATTAGTCGGTGCAGTGACATCGCCGAAGACCTTATCGTCTTCTTGACATCCCTGGACACCTAGAATCACTGTGATGATGAAAAATAATTGATAAATACGTTTCATAGTCTATTTTTTAAAAAGCAAGTTGAATGTCGTCAAAATAATAGGTCGATCCGTCTCCAGGGAGGTCTACTACGAACTCAAAGAAAATAATCACCCTGTCGTAAGTTCCTGTTGGACTTGAACCAGAAAAGTCCCAAGTCAAGGTCTCCCAGGTGTCGATGACATTGGTATTGACATCGAGCTCTACAAACTCGCCTGGATCTGCTGAGTTCTCCAATTTTAAACGTACCGGAATCCCGGCTTTAGGAGAATAAGTATTCACAGAAATCATTTGTGTTGCAGAGAAGTCAACTGGACTGTCTAGTTCCACTATGGTTCCTGCAAAGAATTGAGCCCCTACTGTTTTAGTAGTTCGCACCACTGTTGCACTGGTGTTTATACCACCAGGTACGGCATTGGCTTCTACTGCAGAGTCTGCACCTTCGAATCCGAAGACGGTATAGGTCAGATCAGGATCTTCAAAGTCCACTGGTAATTCAACACCAGCCGGTGTGTCTAATTCAATATCATCGAAATAATAGGTAGAACCATCTCCAGGTAAGTCCACTATGAACTCAAAGAATACGATTACTTTATCGTAGGTTCCTGATGCACCGGTGAAGTCGTATACTAAAGTCTCCCAAGTATTGATCACGGTGGTGTTGGCATCTAGCTCAACAAATTCGCCCGGATCGGCAGAATTCTCCAGTTTCATACGTACTGGAATTCCAGCTTTAGGAGAATAAGTTTTCATTCGGATAGAAGAAGACTCAGTAAAGTCAATAGGCTCTCCCAGTTGTACAATGGTCCCTGCAAAGAATTGCGCGCCTACCTCTTTGGTAGTGCGAACCACATTAGCACTCGTATTGATACCACCTGGCACCGGATTGGCCTCACGAGCAGAATCTGCACCTTCGAATCCGAAGATACCGTAATCCAAAGTATCGTCTTCAAAGTCTACCGGCAGTGTTACAATAGGACCTGTAGTAACATTGGCTTGTTCAATATTGTCGTAATAGAAAGTGTCACCTGCTCCGGCATTACCGAAGTCAAAGAAGATCACCAACTTAGAATATTCTTGGGTCAGGTCTGCTCCCGAGAAATCAAAACCTAGCTGCTCCCATTCATTGGTAACAGAGGTTACTGCGTCAATCTCTGTGGCAATAGCCGGATCGTCTGCATTCTCTAATTTCAATTTAACCACGGCTCCTGCTATTGGAGACCATACGTCTACCGTAAAGCTTTGGAACTCGCTAAAATCTATTGGATCTCCCAATTGCAGTATGGTTCCCGCAAAGATCTCAGCATCTGGTTCTTTAAAGAACTCCGCAACCTTTGTACTAGTGTTTATTCCAGAAGGATCAGGATTGTCAATGACCTGGCTTTGTGCTCCGCCAAAATCTACAAATGCGTAATTGATAGTGCTAGATTCAAAATCGATAGGCAATACTATCGGGTTTCTGATCTCTATGGTAACGGTCTCTTCTACAGTGGCTGCACCACCGCTCAAGGCCACAACGCGAACATCGTAAAAGCCAACCTCGGCATATGTATAAGGCACGGTCTCTCCTATTCCAAACGGAGTAGCTTCTTCATCTGCAACCTCACCAAAGAATACTTCAAAGCTGGCAGCAAAGTCAGCTGAGGCAGAAACCTCTATAGTGAAAGCATCACTGGTTTGCACCACATTGACCACTAAATTCTCTGGCGCGCGAAACGATACAACTACCTCTTGCTCCAAGGTTGTACTCTCTCCTTCCAAATTAAAAGCCGTTAGTGTAGCAGTGTAGGTTCCCTCTGCATAGACATGGCTGTCTTGTTGCCCCGGAGTCAATTCATCGCTAGACCCTCCACCATCGCCATAGTCGATAACAAAGGTCGAAGCGCCTTGGGCCGTAGGCGTAAAGGTCACCGTTCCGGAATTGTCTTGGGCCAGAAGCACCCCGAGTCGCAAGTCCTGAGGAACGGTTATCTGATCTAAAAAGTCAAGATCGCGGTCGTCATCCTTACAGGCGCTAAAAACAAGCAGAAAGACAAAGGCAACTGCCGCAAATGGTCGTATGGTTCTCACTAAATGCTTCATATTAATATCCGGGGTTTTGTTCCCATCGGTTACCCGCTAATTGAATTTCAATTTCTGGGATTGGAAATAATTCGTGTTTGCCGGTTTGAAAACCGTCTATATCAGTAGCTGCACGGCCAGTTCTTACCAAATCAAAGAAATGGTGTCCCTCGCCTACAAGCTCTAATCTTCTGTCTAGGTAAATAGCCTCTGTTAATGCAGCTCCAGTCGCAGTGATCGGACCTAGGCCTGCTCTTTCGCGAACCTGATTCAGATACTGCTGTGCAGTTACATCAGAGCCTCCTCCACGATTGTGCGCCTCCGCAGCCATTAGTAATACGTCTGCATAACGGATAGCTCTGTAGTTGTTCGGATTGGTCAGGTTTTGATCTCCCACATTGAGATCCCCTTGTCTTGCAATATACTTTCTGTTGTAAAAACCAGTGTGCTCAAAACCTTCTACCCAAGATACTCCTGCTCCACCATTGTAATCTGCATTCTCTGCAGCAAACAGCTCGATATTCAAAATACCGGCATCTCTTCGGGTGTCAGAGTCATCATAGGCGTCATAAGTTTCTTGAGTAGGTACATTAAAACTAAAGCCTGAATCGTACAACGGGCCGCTAAAATTGCGGATCCCATTGAAACCAACGGCAACGTTTCCTTCGCTACACTGCAAACAGTCAAAACTCGCTCCTTGTATATCTGTATACTGTACTTCGAAAACAGATTCTGGTCCGTTTTCTCCTTCCAATTCCCAAATGTCTGCAAAGTTCTCTACTAAAGAATAGGCGCCAGAGTTAATCACTTGATCTAGAACAGTGGCAGCATCGCCGAATTTATTCTGATACAAGTAAACTTTACCCAGAAGCGCTTGAGCAGCACCTTTGGTCACGCGCCCTGTTTCAGGTTGTGCCACGGGCAGGTTGTCTATAGCAAATTGTAGATCGGCCTCGATCTGAGCATAAACCTCTGCCGCTGGAGTTCTGTCGATACTGGTCTCTTCTCCAAAAAGGATGCGTTTGTCTACCGCTAGCGGTACATCGCCAAAGAATTTTACCAATTCGAAATAATAATAAGCTCTAAGGAATGTGGTTTGTCCAAGCACATTAGCTTTCCCTGGGAAATCGGTCTTGTCTTTAAACTCCATAATAAAGTTCGCACGGTTGATTCCACCGTACATCCAAGTCCAGATGTCACGTAGCTGTTGGTTGATAGGTGTGTGACGCATATCGTCTATCTCCTGAATTCCAGGAACGTCGATCGCACTTTCACCACCGGCCAAAGTATTGTTAGAGGCTATCTCGCCTAACATCACGTTGATATAGCTACTCTGGAGTAGATCGTAAGCCGCGATTAAGGCAGATTGATACTCCTCTTCGTTGTTGAAATAGTCTTCTGAATTAGCCACAGGAGCGTCAACGTCTACAAAATCGTCGCTACAACTCCAGGCAAAGCCTACAAGCAGGCAAAAAGCTAAGACAGGTTTTAGAAAAATGGACACTTTCATGGGTTTAATATTTGATGTTTAAGCCTAACAAAAAGGTTCTTGGCGTAGGATAGAATCCTTGGTCAATTCCCGCTCCAATTGGTGCGCCACCAGAAGCTGTCGGGTCATACCCTTGATATTCGGTTAGGGTGAATAGGTTCTCAATAGATACGTATACTCTAAACTTGCTGAGCTTGAATTTCTCGCGCATGCCTTCTCCAAAAGAATATCCCAATTGAAGATTCTGCATTCTCAAGAAACTACCGTCTTCTACATAGAAATCCGAGAATAATGTGTTTGATGTAGCCGCAGTGGTCACACGCGGGAAAGAGTTTGAGCTTCCTGGACCAGTCCAGCGGTCTAAATAATATACGGTTCGGTTGGTTAGCTGCTGATTGCGTTCGTAATTACGAACAATGTCGTTTCCGACAGATCCGAAGGCATAAGCCAAGAAATCAAAGTTCTTCCACTCAAATGAGAGGTTCAGACCAAAAGTGAGATCAGGAATTGGATCTCCGATATTGGTTCGGTCGTTGCTGTCAATGACACCGTCGCCATTTACGTCAACAAAGCGAAGATCTCCAGGTAATGCACCGTCTTGAATAGCGTGTGCGTCGATCTCTGCCTGATTTTGAAAGATCCCGTCTGTTTGTAATCCGTAGAAATATCCGATAGGGAAACCGGCCTCCATACGGGCAGGGAAATCTTGTCCGATCCCAAAGGAACCTCCAGGCAAGAATGAATTGTCGCTATTAACGAACAAAACTTCATTGCGCAGGGCAGTCATGTTACCACTAATGCTGTATCTAAAATCTTCGTTGATAGTTCCGCGCCAAGACACGGCAAATTCAATCCCTTGGTTCTCTACAGTACCAGCATTTACGATAGGTGGTAATGATCCTGGCGCACTGGCTCCAAGGATACCAGAGATCGGTGCAGATACCAATAAATCGTTGGTCTGTCTGTTGAAGTAATCAACAGTCACGTTTAAGCGGCTGTTAAAGAAACGCGAATCGACTCCGATGTTGAAAGACTCTTGCTGCTCCCACTGGATCTCTGGGTTAGCAATAACCCCAAGCGTAGGGCGTTGCTCTAAGTTGCCGTCTATAACGTATTCTCCTTCACCTCCTAGTAGAGAAACGAATTGGAAATCTGGAATACGGTCGTTTCCGAGTATACCATAAGAAGCTCTTAGCTTTAAGAAATCTAACCAAGACACATCTGCCAAAAAGGCCTCATCACTCATGATCCAACCCGCAGAGAACGATGGAAAGATCCCGAACTTGTTTCGAGGTCCGAACTTGGTTGAACCGTCGCGTCTTACAACCCCGGAGAACAAGTACTTTCCTTTATAATCGTACTGAACTCGCGCGAAATACGAAAGCAAGCGCGCATCGAAAGTATTAGGAACATTCAAGAAATTATCGATAACATCTGAGGCATTGGCTATAGTCGCGTTGGCAACATCGTTGTCTGGAATGTCAAAACCAGTTGAACCTGTGAATTCGCCTACTGTTTGGAAAACCGAAGTACCAATGGTGGCCTTGATGTTGTGATCGTCTCCGATGGATTTGTTGTAATTTACAAAGGCATCAAAGGTGTAATCTTTAAAGGTATTTAAGGACTCCCCAACAGCATTACGGGCAATATTAAAGACCTTACCAGATCCGTAAAAAACCTCTGGCTGAAAGAACCAACTGTCAACTTCGGAATAGTTTCCTTGAAAACGGGCCTCCGCAGCAAAATCATCTAAGAATTCATATCTAAGCGTGGCACTACCACCAATCTTATTCACTTTGGTTCTGTTGTAAGTATTCTCTAACTGCGCCAAGGGGTTGATCACCTCGTTGCCGAGTCCTTCTGCCAAAGTAAAATCGCCGTTAGCATCGCGAATAGCGAAAGTCGGCGCATTGTTGAGTGCGTTGTAAAGTACAGATCCAATAGCGTTCTCTAGGATACCACGGCTGTCTGTATAGGTGTAAATCGCAGCGGTAGTGAATTTTAAGTTGTCTAGTATATCGTATTGGTAGTTAAGACGTCCTGTGGTTCTTTCGAAGTTAGATTTATCTCCTCCACCTACAATACCGTCTTGGTTGGTGTAGGCCAAACTGAAGGAATAACGAGATTTTTCACCTCCACCATCTCCAGTGAGTTCTATAAAAGAACGAGCGGCTGAGGTAAACACTTCATCTTGCCAATCTGTACCCTGCCCTAATCCAGAAACGTCATTAAATAAAGGAGCCTGTCCTCCATTGGTTCTAGCCTCATTGACCAATAAAGCATACTCTGTAGCGTTGAGCGCAGGGATCTTTCTGCTGGTCTGCTGAAACCCGGTAAAGGTGTTTAGACTTAATGATAGCGGTGCATTTTTACGACCAGATTTGGTAGTAATAAGGATAACACCATTTGCAGCACGCACACCGTAGATACCTGCTGTAGCATCTTTTAGTACATTGATAGACTCAATATCTGTTGGACTAATAGTACTTAAGTCCTCAATTACGTTTCCGTCTACTAATATTAACGGACGAGAATCCCCGTTGGTGGAAACACCACGGATAGTAATATTAAGTCCGGCGCCTGGCGCCCCGGATCCAGAGGTAACTTGAACCCCAGCCACTTGACCTTGAAGCGCCTGTTCCACACGTGTTGGCTTTAGTTCTTCTATGGTTTCTGCGGATAGGACAGTCACTGCCCCAGTAATCTCTTTACGTTTTTGAGCTCCATAACCCACAACCACTACTTGATCTAGGGCCTGCGCATCTTCTTCCATTATTACAGTAAGGGCTCCAGTGGAATTTACAACCTGAGTCACAGTTTTAAACCCTATATAGGTAAATTCCAAGGTAGCACCAGCTGGAACATTCTGGATCTCGAAATTTCCATCGAAGTCAGATATAGCCCCAAGGTTGGTATTTTGAACTACAACATTAACACCCCCTAAAGGAATGTTCTGATTGTCGTAAACGGTACCGGTGATGTTGAGTTGCTGTGCGGAGACAGACAAGATAAAAAAGCCGAAAATTGCAGTGAAGAGCAGTTTCATAGAGATACTTTAATAATACATCCACTAAATTACACTACTACATTTACGACTTGATAATTTACACCCCTACAAAATATCTACATCCTAAAATTTTAACATTTAAATTGTCGATTTAATAATTTTAAAATTATAATTGCCTATTTTACAGCTAATTAACAAAATACTTGTTGAGTCACTTCGGGTAAAATAGTACAGGTTTAGATCAATATTGTATAGGTAATGTTGAGTTTTAATTAACAATCTAACACCTCAACATCATATGGAAAGTATGTGATCGACCAAGTTTATCTCTGTAGGCAATCCCATTTTCTTGCGTAAGCGATACCTGCTGATCTCTACAGAACGGACCGAGATATTTAAAAGAGGTGCGATCTCCTTTGAACTGAGATTTAAACGCAAATAGGTACATAGTTTTAGGTCGTTTGGAGTAAGTTTTGGATACTTGGTCTTTAACTCCTTGATAAAATCCTTATCAACATTATTGAAGGCCTTTTGCAAAAGTTCCCAATCGCTACTGTCGTTTAGATTGTTCTCTATCATGGAACGCACATGCTTAAGAGCTTGTCTGGCGTCATTCTCGTCGATCTTATCGAGGTCTTTCTTGATCCCTTGTAGAGCCTCATTCTTGCGCGCCATACCCATAGTTGCAATGGCTAACTCTTGATTCTTGCTCACCATATCGCGCTCTAGATTAGCATTGCGCAAAGCTATGCTCTGTTTTTCATTTTTAAGGCGTTCCAGTTCTAACTTGCGCTGATTGTCCTCCTCTATTTTCTTGCGTTGTTTCTTATAGCGGCGTCGGTAAACTTCATTGATAAAAAGCATGCTCAGCAAGCCTAGAAGGATATAGCAACCAACTGCCCAATTGGAAGCGTACCAAGGTTTCGCTATGGTAAATTCCCAAGTGGCCGTATTGGAAGATGGGTTTAAGCCCACACGAGACTGAGCTTCTATAGTATAGGTTCCTGGAGGCAAATTCTCAAAGATCACCGTATTGTCCTTACTCCAAGGACTCCATTGTTCCCTAAAATCAAGCAAACGATAGCGAAACTCCTTACTGAGATAGGTATCGTAATTGGCCGTGTGGAGTGCTAAATGTAAACTGTTGAATTTTGAATTGAACTGCTCTTCGGACAGTATGATGGCTCTTTCTTCTCCGCGTTCACTAGTCATATAACCTGTACCAATTTGCACCACATTAACTCTGGGAGCAAAGCCTTCTATATCCAACATAAGGTATCCAGTGGTGGTTCCGAGGATATATTGACCGTCTGCGGTTACACCAACTTCTTCATACCCAATCACTTGATTTCTAATATCTTCGGACAAGGCAATGTTCTTCATGACTATGGAGCGACCGAATGAACTAGGTCCGTAGATCTTGATCTGATTAGCTCCAAAAAGCCAAAGATTCTGCTGCTCGTCTACATCTAACTGGCCTGTTACATATTGATCGTCTTTCTGATATGCTGCAGATAAGAGACTGTCTAATTTAAACTCTTGTCCAGGATCTTTTACAAAAACTCCAGATTCTGCAGCGTAGACCAAACGATCTTTATAACGTACCAATCCTGAATTCTTTCCAAGTGGCAAATCATCCTCCCGGTTAATATTGAGCAGTCGTTTGTTTTCTAGATCTAGTTCGAGCTGAAAAACCCCTTTATACTCATGATTCATCCACACCTTGCCATCGGCATCATAATACAAAAATCTCGAGGAGTATTGAAAATCTTCTATTACGCCATCAAATTCCCAGTTGCCGTTATTGCGTTTTAAAAGGCTTATTCCCTGATAATTACCGACCAGAATACGATCTGGATCGTCTCGAACAGCCAAAAAGGTCCAACTACCCGAGTGGTCAGATAAAAGCGTAGCTGTGCTCCCCTTGATTATCATCGTGCCATCGTTATGCGCACAGAACAAATTGCCATCGATTAGTTTTAACTCCCAAACCTGGCCATTGGTACCATCTACTCTTTGAAACTCTACAGCCTCGTTAAGATCGCGATAAAATAGCCCTTGATTGGTGCCCAAATACATCATTCCCTGATGTTCAACTGCCGTATAAACACTGCCGATGGTTCCATTTACATCTGTATAGATCTTTAATGGAGCGTTGAGATTTAGGACATCTATCCCATTGTCCAAGCCCGCCCACAAGTTGTTGTCGGCATCTTCATAAAGTGCCAGTACCGTGTTATTTGATAGGCCATTGCGCTGATTAAATTGAGCGATCAATTGCCCTTCGCTGTTTAAGATCAATAGGCCATAAGCCACGGTGCCCACAGCAAAATTCCCATTCTCTAGTTGAATTGCTGCGTAGACTCTCAAATCGGTGGCCATTTCGTCTAAAGCTGTTTGCCAAGGCTCATAGCCGTTCGGGGTCAACCGGTAAAACCCAGAGGTCTGACTGAGCAATAAGGTACCTGTACTTGTCGGAAATAGCGCCACTACCCGATCACTACTAAAATCGGACAGATCTCCTGTTCGCTGGGCTAATTGCTCATCAATGCGGTAAAAGCTCAAGTCGTTATCTTGGAAATAAAAAGTGTTCCCCTGTCTGAACATCTTAAAGATTCCAGGCGTTGGAACCGTCTCTATACTTGAGTTGACCGTGTCATAAATATAAATTCTATCCAAAGACTGAAACAACACCAGGTCGTCCACTTGCTGAATACTCCAGAATTGTTCGTCTTCCACTAGACGCCCAGCTATGTCCTGACTCAAAGAAGTGTATTGGTAAGCTCCAGCAGGATTCTTTTCCCAAAATCCAAACTCCATATAACAACCAGTGTAAACACGCTCGCCAACCGCAAGTACCGATCGCATTATGGTTTTATTTGGTGAATTGTAAAGCTTCCAGTTATTGCCGTCAAAATGAAGCAAGCCCTCATTGTTGGCAAAGAACATATTATTATTGGAATCTTGGCTTATGCCCCAATTTTGGTTTCCGGCCTGGTAGTTTTTAGAGGTATACGCCTTTATGGGAGGAAGTTCCTGTCCATATACCATGCATTGGAGCAAGCAGAAAATACCCGTTAAAAGCAATAATCGCCTCATAAGATGTGAAAATACCAAAAAATTGGCGTAAATGCTTATCTTAGTGGACTTGAAAAAATACGTGGAAGTACGTATAGGATATGCGTCCATCCGATATTATTTTTAACCAACTAAGAAAACGTGCTTTTGTCATTACAATTAATAATTTTTTGTGGGGATGAATTTTTATTAATAGACACAAGTATGTAACTGAAGCTCAAGAGCTTCAGTCTTTGTTAAGTTAGGTTTGTCTAAGCACTCTCGTACTTCGGTTCAGAGTGCTTTTTTAATTCCCGACAATTGGCTTTGGTGCTTTTGTAGCATTGAAGTTTTCCAGCCCGGTTTTCAGCCAAGAAGCAAATTCGTCGGCGTCTGGAGTATATCCTACTGGCCTGTTCAGCAGATTCAGGTCTGCATCCATAAGAACATAATAAGGCTGAGAGTTGTTCTTAAAGTTCACGGTTTGGAAGGTTGCCCATTTATTACCTACGTTGCGAATTGATTTTAAGCTACCGTCCTGACGTAAAAAATTGAATTGCTCTGAGGCATCTAAAGGCGCTCTATCGTCCACGTAAAGAGAAACAAGCACATAGTCTTGGTGTAATAAATCTCGGACTTGTGGCTCGACCCATACCTGTTCTTCCATCTTACGGCAATTAACACAGGCCCAACCGGTAAAGTCTATTATCAGCGGTTTGTTTAAACTACGAGCTGCAGCCACACCTTGCTCAAAATCTGTATAGGTGTGCTCTCCGTGAATATCGGCTATGTCTTTATCGTAGACACTGTAGAACATCGGCGGTGCAAAACCACTCAATAAAGGTAGGTTCGATTTAGGCGGATTGGTCAAGCCTAAGGTCATATAGCCCGCAAAAGCTACAAACAAGAGCCCGAGCAATACCGGGATCGCCTTGCGCTTGCTTTTAGCTTCGTGCGGAAACTTAAAGAATCCGAAGAGATAGGCCGCTAGGGCCAAGCTCAAGAGTATCCAAACTCCTAAAAAGATCTCCCGCTTAAGGATTCCCCAATGCGAGACCAGATCGGCATTACTTAAAAATTTAAAGGCAAAACCGAGTTCTAAAAATCCGAGAACCACTTTTACTGTGGTCATCCACCCGCCGCTTTTGGGTAAGGAGTTCAACCAATTCGGGAACATGGCAAAAAGTGCGAATGGCAAGGCCAGTGCCAATCCGAAGCCTGCTATACCATAAGTTAACTGCCAGGCACCTCCATCGGAAGAAAGTGAATTCCCCAAGAGCGTACCCAAAATAGGTCCGGTACAAGAAAAAGACACAATGGCTAAGGTTATCGCCATAAAGAAAATACCTAGCACACCACCTAAAGAGCTCGCTTTTTGATCCATTTTAGTTCCCCAAGAGCTCGGTAAGGTCAATTCAAAATACCCAAACAAGGAAAAAGCAAAGACCAAAAAGATCACAAAGAAGACCACATTGAGCGTAACATTGGTAGAGATGGTGTTGAGGATCTCTTCATTTATAGAATCCAAAACGTGAAAAGGAACACTCAGCAGCACATAGATAAGCGCAATGAATAAACCGTAGAGCACAGCGTTGAAAATACCTTTCTTTTTATCTTCGCTGCCCTTGGTAAAAAAGGAGACTGTGAGCGGGATCATAGGAAAAACACAGGGTGTAAGCAGTACGATGAGTCCGCCTAAAAATCCTAAGAAAAAATTCATCCAGCCGGAATTCTCTTCCTGATCCGTCTCTAAGTACTGGCCATTACCCAGATCGAGTTTAAGAGCATCACTAAGTGCCTTGTCCTTTTCTGTGGCTTCAGGGTTTTCAATTACCGAACTACTTCCAGGCACAGGAACAGCCAGCACAGCGTTTTCGAATATACAGCGCTCCGCATTACAAGACTGATAGTCTACTACAATGTTTAGTGGCGCACCTTGCTTATGCTGAATAACAGATTGTGTAAAAGTTGCGGTCTGCTCGTGAATACCTATCTCCATTTCGAAGGTCTCATCGAATTTACGGATCACTTCACTCTCTGCAACATCGTCTAAAACGGTATATTCTCCCTCAGTAAATTCATATGATATCTCGGTGGGAATAGGCCCTCCTTCGTCCATATAATAAGCATAGGTATACCAATCTTCAATGATCTCAGCATTTAGGCTGAGCTTTAAGGTATCACCGCGCTGCTCGCTTATGCTTACCTCCCACTTGATTGGATCAATGACCTGACTGTTAGCAGTTAAGGCGAAAAATAAAACCAATAAAGTTATTAATGACTTGAAGCTGCGCATGAAATTTGGAGTAGATTTTTAGTGTTTTCGGTTACTTTAAATCGATCGTCAGCTCGATAGCCAACAACCCAAACGATTTCAGAATCGCTGCAAAGTAGCCATATTTTTTCTTTTTCTGGTCCCGAAATCTTCTGGTCTGTAAAGTAGTCACTCAATTTTTTAGAACCTTGCATTCCCAATGGAAAAAATCGATCTCCAGGCTGCCATTTTCGCAAAATCAAAGGGCTCGATAAACAGTCCTGATCCACTACTATAGTATGGTTTGCAAGTTTGGACCAACTGCTAACCTTTTTAAACTGTAGCGCTACAGGCAGCTCTTGGGTGTTAAAGGCATCAAACTCGAAATAGGCATCTTGAGTGCTCACCTCCTTCTTGGTTAGAAGCAGCTGCTCTCTATCTTTTAATAGCTGATGCGTTGCAGAATAAACCTTTTTACCCGTTTGGGCTTGTTTAAGCTCTCCTATGGCCTTCCAATCTGTAAACCCATAATCACGCAGCAAATGAAACAGCAGAGCATCTGCAGCTCCAAGGTCACTGAGCGCATCAAGGTCTATTGTCATGCCGTTAAAAGTAGGCTGCCAAACTTTGCCCCTTAACTGCTCCACAAGGCTCTCAAGGAGTTTCAAATCTTGTTGTAAATAGGTTTGCGTCTGTAAAAGTTGGCTTTCTATATCGGGAAGCTGCTCTTTTAACTTAGGAATCACATTATGGCGCAAAGCGTTGCGCAAATAGGCATCGGAAGCGTTGGAACTGTCTTCTCGCCAAGCAAGCCCTTCTTTTTTGGCAAAGGCCCTGAGCGTGTCTCGATCAAAACTCAATAGCGGCCTTAACAGTTTATCGTTATGCGATGGGATCCCGCAAATGCCTTTAATTCCACTTGCTCTACTGATATTTATCAGGAAGGTCTCCAGATTGTCATCAGCATGATGCGCGGTCATCAGATAGTCAACTTGCTGCTCTTGGAGCAACTGCTCGAACCAATCATATCTCAGCCTGCGAGCCAGCATTTGAAGCGATTCCCCGCTTTGCTCTAGTAAGGCCTTTGTTTCAAAGGTTTTTTCAAAGAAATCCACATTATAATTAGCAGCTAGCTCACGAACAAACTCCTGATCTTGGTCGCTCTCCGCGCCTCGCAATTTAAAATTGCAATGGGCTACCATTAGCTCACAATCTTGTTGCGCCATTAAATGTAAGAGTACACAACTGTCCAAGCCACCACTACAGGCAACGAGAACCTTGGCTCCCTTAATTTCGGGGAGGTTTTCACCAAACTGAGCTGAAAAGATAGTGAGCATGCGCAAAGATAGGATTTGCCAATCAATACAACTGTTAAGGCTTTTCTAAGAAATACCTTCTAGCACCTGCCGCATGGCTTTGGCCTTTAAAAGGCATTCTTCGTATTCGTCTTGAGCGTTGGCAGCAGCGGTAATGGCACCACCAACGGGAAAGCTGACATAATTTCGAGCAGCATTGTACAAAATACTGCGGATAACCACGTTGAAATCGAAATCACCTTCTGGAGTAAAATAACCGATCGCACCGCTGTATACCCCCCGTTTAAAGTCTTCTACCTCTTCTGCGATCTGCATTGCCGCTATTTTCGGCGCCCCGGTCATACTCCCCATCGGAAAGGTCGCTTTGATTATATCTACCGAATCGGTTTCTGCTAAGACCTCAGCCTGAACCGTACTGATAAGTTGGTGCACTTGCTTAAACGAATGCAGCTCGCAGAGTGCGGTGACCTGCACACTACCAGGAACAGCCAATTGCGACAGATCGTTACGCACCAGATCTGTGATCATGATATTCTCACTGCGTTCTTTAGGATCTGCTTGTAAACGTTGTTTGTGGAGTTCGTCTGTTTTAGGGTCGCTGCCTCGCTTGGCAGTGCCTTTAATAGGTTGTGAGATCACCACAGTGCCTTTACGTTGCAAATAACGCTCCGGCGAAGAAGAAATAATATAATGCTCATTAAAACGCACAAAAGTGCTGAATGGCGCTTCCGCTACCGTGTTTAACTGCTGGTATAGTTGCCACGGATCCAGATTCGTAGCATTCGCAAAGAACTCCTGACAAAAGTTGGTTTCGTAAATATCGCCGCGCTGTAAATGCGCCTGTATTTTGGCGAAACGCTCAAAATAAGTGTCTTTGCTAGTTCGCAGGCGGATCTTTAAAGGTTTCTTCTTTTCCGTTTGCGGCCTTAAAACAATGGCTTCAATGGTCTCTTTATCGCTGCTTGCCTGATCTTCTAATTCCTCCGGATACCAAAAAGTACAGCTATTCCCTTTTAGAATGATAAGTTTCTCAGGAACCACAAAGTGTAAATCTGGAAATTGGAGTCCGTCGTGATTTTGGGAGTCTAAGTCTTCTAATTCATTTTTTAGATCGTAGCCCAAATAGCCGAACATCCAATCCGGATGGGATGCTCTAAAGGCTTGTAAAGTAGCAAAAGCTTTTCCTGCCTGGCATTTTATAGCTGCTCGTGCCCCCATCGCAATGGCTGTATCAAAAGCAGAGTGCGCAGACAGATGTGCGTTGGAATCCAAGATGACCAATTGCTCAAAACTGCGGCTCCACTTAAAAAGCTGCTGCTTGAACTTAGCGGGATCAGATACGGTGAATTGATAAGATTTCCTCAAGAAACTCAAGAATTATGGCTTAAAATTACTATTATTGATTGGTACAAATCCCTTTATTTTTAAACAATTGAACAAGCTACGCCCCTGGGCCTGTATTTGTGGTCTTTCACCGACTTTATTATTGTTAACGCTCAGCTTTCAGCTCGCATTAGGTCAGAACAGCTACAAAAGCCTTCCAACGCTAATCTCTTTAGAAACTTCCAAGACAGATCAAGACCGTAAAGTTAAATGGGTTCCCTATTCTAACGCCCAAGGCGCATATAGTGTAGAGATCCCCGATGTGCCTATGAAGCAAATGGATCGAGAGGTAGAAAATCCGCTGGATCCAGAAGGGCAGCCCTATTATATGAATATCGAATTCATAAGCGACCCTAAGCTAGATTTCAATTATCTGATCCGTTACAACGATCAACCAGAGGGATATTACTTGGTAAATCAGGAAGAGGTATTAGAGACTCTGGGATCTGAATTAGCTAATGGCATCGAACTTGTGGGTGACCCTATTCCTTTTGAGGAGCAAGGCGTAAAAGGTTTTATTGCCTATCTGAGCTTTTTTAACACCTATAACGGCGTGTTTAAATTCTATTTTCGAGGTAATCGCAGCTACGCCATCATGGCACAGGCCAAAGAAAAGGGAGACAAAGTAGATGTCGATTCGCGCTTTTTCACCTCCTTTAAGCTAGAACCTTTTCAAGAGGATCAGATCAGTGATTTTGTCTTTGAAGATCTTTTTAAGCTTCAAGCTCCAACAGAAATGCGTCTGTTTACAGAAGAACAAGGAACACCGGCTGACGAATTCTTATACACCCGTTCGTATACCGGAACATCAGATTTTACAGGTGGTCTTTATATGGTAGAGACCAGCAAACTCAATTCGCTTTACAGAACCCAAGATGTAGATACTTTCCTTATTGGAGCTTTGGACGATTTATTGGAGTACAAAGACTCCATTGCCGAGAAAGAGCTGATTGATATAAACGGAGTGCGTGGAATCAGGGCAAGGATCGTTAACCCAAACACCAACGTACAGCAGTTTATCCAAACCATGTATGTGGACGACCATTTGGTACAACTTTACAGTTGTGTGGGACAAGAAGAAATAGACCTAGGCTTAATAAATGGCTTTCTGGGCTCCTTTTCCTACACTAGAAAAACGCCCAAAATGGACATCAGCGCGCCAAAGACCAAGGAGATCGTGGCTGCGCTACTCAGCAGCGATACCACCCAGGTAAAACGCGGGCAAACGGCACTACTCTATCACGATTTTACCACTGCTGATATAGATCTACTATTGTCTGCCATGCCCTATGAAGCAGTAGAGGATCAAGGCTATGAAAAGAACAAGACCGACCTTATTATTCCCATAACCAAGCTGGGGAATCAGTCGCATATGGATGGCTTGCTAGCCTATTACCAACAAGATCAAACCCCAGAAAAGGTAAGAGAAGAGATCGTTAGTGAATTTTTAAATTTTCAAGCGCTACAAGCAGATAAAAAGCTTATGGATCTGCTGCTTACCGATCCGCCAAAGCGCACAGAAGAAACCTTCTTGGCCTTTTATCAGCTGGAGGATAGTTTACATATAATAAAGAAATATCCACAGCAGTTGGCAGCACTATACCGCAACGATGATTTTAAAGATCTACTTGTTGGACTTTATGCAGACTATATCATGGGAGAAGAAGACTTGCCTGAAATGTTCAGTGCCTTGCAGGAAGCGATCACCGAAGACATCCAAACACAATTGCGCAAATACAACGATGCTACTACCCGTGACAAAGAGTTCTACCTCAACGATAGCTTGATCTACTATTATATGTCTATTGCGGAGTCTGACCCTGCCGTTGATGCTGAGAAGAGCGGGGCCATCTTAAAAGCCATCTATACTCCATACGCCAAAGAGCCTTGGACCAAAACCGAAGCCTTACTCAAATACATGCGCATGGGTTATGAGGCGGATCCTGAAATTCTCAAGCAATATATGGACCCTTTCTATTCGCGTTACGAGATCATGGAAGCCTTGTTCAATGCCGAACTGTCAGATGTGATTCCGCAGCAATATCTAGCACCAGATAGTTTTACCGAGCTCTGTGTTTACAATTACGTCGGAGATTATATCGGCGAATACAATAACGAGGTCGAGAAAATGGGCGAAATAGAGGATTCTGGAGTCCGCGTAGGTGTTTACAAGGTCTTATCAACTTCTGACGAAAGCGAACCCATCCTTGCCATTGGGGTGATCGATTCCCCAGACCCTGAAGACTTCTCAGTTACGCCTGCTTACACAGAATTTGACGAAGTCAAAACTGCATGGAAAGCACAAGCCAGAGCTTTATTGCGCAGCTATAAAGAAGCGCTAGGTGAATAATCTAGATATGCAGCGGACGCTTATCTGTGGCGTCTAAGGCAGCTTCCTTAACAGCTTCTGCATAGGTTGGGTGCGCATGACTCATACGTGCAATATCTTCTGCGCTAGCGCGGAACTCCATTGCAGTAACCGCTTCGCTGATCAGGTCAGCTACACGAGCTCCCACCATATGTACACCTAAGACTTCGTCTGTCTTGGCATCGGCAAGGATCTTTACAAATCCGTCTATGTCACCACTTGCACGAGAACGTCCTAAAGCACGCATGCCGAATTGTCCAACTTTGTAGTCTACGTTCTCCTCTTTGAGCTGATCTTCGGTTTTCCCTACGGATGCAACCTCAGGCCAGGTATATACAACTCCAGGAATCAAATTGTAGTTTATGTGCGGCTGCTGTCCGGCAATGGTCTCAGCTACAAATACACCTTCTTCCTCGGCTTTGTGCGCCAACATAGCACCTTTAACTACATCGCCAATGGCGTAGATATTAGAAACATTGGTTTGCAAGTGCTCGTTCACCTCAATACGACCGCGCTCGTCCATTTGGATTCCAGCCTTATCGGCAGCCAATCCGTCAGTATACGGACGACGCCCCACAGAGACCAAACAATAGTCTCCGGTAAAGCTAACCTCTTCGCCTTTTTTGTTGTTGGCTTTGATGGTCACCTCATCGCCATTGCGCTCTACCGAAGTCACTTGATGTGAAACGTGGAATTTCACACCTTGTTTTTTCATCACTTTGGTGAGTTCTTTACTCTGCGCACGATCCATGGTTGGAATAATGCGATCCATATATTCTATAACAGAAACATCGGCCCCTAAACGACGGTAAACCTGTCCTAACTCAAGGCCAATAACTCCTCCTCCAATGATAACCAAGTGTTTTGGGATCTCTGGCATTTTTAAAGCCTCTGTAGATGTTATTATACGCTCCTTATCGATAGTGATAAAAGGTAAGGTCGATGGTTTACTTCCGGTAGCAACTATGATGTTCTTAGCCTCTAAGGTCTCTTCGCCTCCTTCGGTCAAGTCAACTTTTACGTGCGTTGCATCTACAAATGAGCCCATCCCGTGGTAAACGGTGATCTCGTTCTTTTTCATTAGGTAGTCTATCCCAGAGGTGGTCTGATCCACAACCGATTGCTTGCGAGCAATCATTTTCTCTAAATTCACTTTCACCTCGCCCGGAACCTCAATTCCGTGCTCCTCAAAATGCTTTACGGCATCTTCGTAGTGATGTGAAGAATCTAACAGGGCCTTACTCGGAATACAACCTACATTTAAACAGGTACCTCCTAGGGTATTGTACTTTTCAATTAAGGCTGTCTTCATGCCTAATTGCGCACAACGAATGGCTGCTACATAGCCTCCAGGGCCCGAACCGATTACTACTACATCAAATGAACTCATAGAAAAAATGATTTAAATCGACTGCAAATTTACAAAGCTTTTGGCGTTCTACCTAAGGGCTTGGTCGCAATGTTTTGTTCATACTTAAGCTCTAAGCAGCGCAGGCATCCATCCCAGGGAAAGCCAGCATGTCTCCCATCCCAACGGTAAACAACCAATTCCCATATACAGCGTGTTCTATGCTGACCAAGAGTGTGGATCTGGTTTTCAAATAAGTATAGGCAAACAGCAAACCACCTATAAAGGTAAGCACAGTCACTAAGGTGTTTCTAAAAAAGATATGGGCCAAAGAAAAGATAACAGCATTGACAAAGATCAAGACCTTCTTATTGGGGAACAAAGTCTCAAAGCGACTAAAGAAATAGGTTCTGTAGATAAGTTCTTGTGGCCATACGGACAAAAAAGTATACACCCCCAAGATGCTTACAAACAGCTGCGGATCATTTTTAGGCACACAAAATAGACTTCCCGGCGCTTTCCACAAGACAAAAAATGTTGTCACAACGGCAATGATAACGAACTGTAACGAGATGCGTTTTAAAAAGGATCTCCAGGGATAAGAATTGAACCACTTTAGGGGTTTAGTCGGGTCCTTGACCAATCTGGCAATGATATAACCCAAGCCTGCCAAGGCCAAGCCGGTTTTTATCCATATAGAATAATTCCAGGCGAAGCTTACCGGTAAGACAACAAAAAAGATCAGAAACTCTGCACCTAACAGCAGTTGTTTATTCATTACCCATTTCGTGTTTGGTGGTGTGTTTAACCGCACTGATCGAAAACGAACTATGCGTGCTACCAATGTACTGCAAGGTAGTCAATTTAGTAACCATAAAGACCCTGTAAGCTTCCATGTCCTTTACCGCTACTTTGAGCAAATAATCGTAATCGCCACTAATGTGGTAGCATTCCAAAACTTCCGGTAAAGCAATGATATCTGCCTCAAAGGTGGTCAGATAGTCTTTGGCATGTTGCAACAATTTTATCTGACAAAAAACCACAAAGTCACGTTCAATCTTGTCATCATTGAGCAAGGCCACATAATTCTTGATGAAATCATTGCGCTCTAGTTTTTTAATGCGCTCATAGATTGCCGTAGGCGAAAGATTGAGTTGCGACGACAGTTCTTTATTGGTGATTTTAGCGTCCTCTTGCAGCATGTTTAAAATCTGCTTATCCGTTTGGTCTAATTGCATAGAAAATTTTTCGGTGTTCGTAGCTTTTTTTAGAAAAGGGGATAAATTTTTTACTAATTAAATGCTTTTTGACCTAATAATATACTAATCATATGTAAATGTTTGGTTAAATAAACCTTTATAAATTAAATTTGATGAATAAAATCCTACTAAAATGGCTTTCAAACCTGCAGACAACATTCAAGACTTACAATATTTTGGAGAATTCGGTGGCGTTAACCCATCGATCTCAGACTCTTCTACCTATACCTTCTTATCGGCCAAGACCATGTTCGATACTTTTGAAGGCAACGCAGACGGTTGTTACCTCTACTCCAGACATAGTTCGCCGAGCAATTTGTATTTGGGAGAGGCTCTTGCAGCCTTAGAAGGTACAGAGACCGCCAATGTGACTGCCAGTGGTATGGGCGCCATTTGCCCAGTGCTCTTACAGCTCTGTGGACAAGGGAATCATATAGTTTCTAGTCGCACCATTTACGGCGGAACTTATGCCTTTCTTAAGAATTTCACCCCACGATTAGGAATTGCTACCAGTTTTGTAGACATCACCAAGCTCGACGTGGTAGAAGCAGCCATTAACGAGAACACCAAAGTGTTGTATTGCGAAGCGGTGAGCAATCCATTGCTTGAGGTGGCAGATATTGCGGCCTTAGCTGAACTTGCCAAAAAGCACAATTTAAAGCTGGTAGTTGACAATACCTTCTCCCCGCTCTCAATTCCTGCAGGGCGTTTAGGAGCCGATGTAGTGATCCACAGCTTGACCAAGTTCATCAACGGCTCTTCGGATACTGTGGGTGGTGTGATCTGTGGAACCCAAGAATTCATTGACCAATTGCGCAACGTAAATGACGGAGCTGCCATGCTCTTGGGTAGCACTATGGACAGTCTTAGAGCCTCGTCTATCCTTAAAAATCTCCGTACGCTGCACATCCGTATGAAACAACACAGCCACAATGCCTTTTATTTGGCGCGAGCCTTTGAAAGCTTAGGTTTAAAAACCGTTTATCCTGGTTTGGAATCGCACCCAAGTCATGAGGTGTTCTCTAAGATGATGAACTCAGAATATGGCTTTGGAGGCATGTTGACTATAGACGTAGGCAGTTTAGAGAAAGCCAATGAGCTGATGGAACTTATGCAAGAGCGCAACTTAGGCTATCTAGCAGTTAGTCTAGGTTTCTACAAGACCTTATTCAGTGCTCCGGGCAGTTCAACTTCTTCAGAGATCCCGGCAGAAGAACAAGCAGCAATGGGCCTAAGCGACGGACTTATTCGTTTCTCCGTAGGCTTAGACAACGACATCACCAGAACCTTCGCGCAGATGAAGGCATGTATGGAAGCTGTTGGTGTTTTACAACCTGCAACAGCAGTCTAAATAATAGAAACAAGTTTTAGAACGGGCCTAGTGCCCGTTTTTTTTGTGCTGCGGATACGACCTATTAGCGTTTGCAATTCGGAGGCTAAAATCGTAACATTACAGTTCTTAAAAACTAAGCATGCAAAACGAGCAAGACAATATTGAAAAGATCCCTATGGAGAATCAAAAGATCATAGAAAACAAAGAACTCAATATCTGGGAAGCCTTAATACCTGTGGTAATCTTAATGGCCTTGCTCGCTTATAACATATTTGTCAAAGACGGTGCCTGGTTAGGAGATTTCTCCAATCAATTCATACTATTATTGGGAGGTGCTGCTGCCATGATCATGGGCTTTGTTAATAAGGTAAGCCTGAATCTGATGCTCGCCGAGATTTGGGAAAACCTAAAAAGTATTTTTGTTCCGGTACTAATCCTGCTACTGGTAGGCGCTTTGGCCGGAACTTGGCTGGTTAGTGGTGTAATTCCCGCTATGGTATACTATGGTCTTAAGGTATTGAGCCCTGAGATATTCTTACCAGCCTCCGTGATCATCTCGGCAATTATTTCTATAGCTACCGGAAGCAGTTGGACCACCTCTGCAACTGTGGGAATTGCTTTGGTGGGTATTGGAATAGCTTTAGGCATCTCCCCAGGAATGATTGCAGGAGCTGTGATCTCTGGTGCCTATTTTGGAGACAAGATGTCTCCTCTGAGCGACACGACCAACTTAGCCCCAGCTATGGCGGGCACTGATCTTTTTACCCACATAAAATATATGTCTATTACCACAGTGCCTTCTATTTTGATCACTTTGGTGGTTTTTGCCATTCTTTCTTTCAGTGCCGATGTAAGTGGAGATGCAGATGTCTCTGCCATTTTGAACACTATAGATAATACCTTCAATATCAACCCCTGGTTGTTTGGTGTTCCTTTAGTTGTCATTGGGATGATCCTTCTTAAAGCCAAGCCTTTAGTAGCGCTCAGCGGTGGTATAATAGCCGCAGTGATCTTCGCTGTAGTTTTTCAAAGCGACGTTCTGGCCAGCTTGGGCGATTCCAATATAGGCGTGGTTGTAAATGCAATCTTTTTTGATACTGCGGTAGCAACAGACAATGCCGATCTGAATGACCTTTTCGCCGCTGGAGGTATGTGGGGTATGAACTGGACCATCGCCTTGATTATTTGCGCTATGGTTTTTGGAGGCGTTATGGATGCTATAGGTGCTTTGGCAAGAATTACCAAGGCCCTCCTGAGTTTGGCAGATTCTATCTTCGGACTTTTTGTCTCAACAGTGATCAGTTGTTTGGGGCTTAATGTCGTTGCCTCAGACCAATACTTAGCCTTAGTAATTCCAGGAAAGATGTTCAAACAAGCTTATGAAGACCGCGGCTTAGCTCCAGAAAACCTTTCTAGAACCTTAGAAGACAGCGGTACGGTAACTTCTGTATTGGTGCCTTGGAATACCTGTGGTGCCTATCAGAGTGGCGTTTTAGGCGTTCCAGTAGTCGACTACTTTGCCTTCGCGATCTTTAACTGGCTGAGTCCATTTATGACGTTGATCTTTGCTGCATTCCGCATTAAGATCCGTCAATTGGGAAGTGTAAAATAATCTAGATTTTTTAAGAGAACCTTAATGCATTCTGCATTGGGGCATCGTATTTTTGTAAAAAACAACAACTATGGCTTCTATTACCTTGGGCGGCAACCCCGCCGAAACTGTAGGATCACTTCCTGCTGTTGGATCTCAAGCTCCTGACTTTAGCTTGGTGGCCAACGATATGTCAACAAAAACACTTGCAGATTACGCAGGCAAAAACCTAATCTTGAACATCTTCCCTTCTGTAAACACAGGGGTATGCGCGGCTTCCGCAAGACGCTTTAACGAAGAGGCTTCTAAATTGGAGAATACTACCGTGCTTTGCATTTCTAAAGACCTACCTTTTGCACAGCAGCAGTTCTGTGCTGCAGAAGGCATTGAGAACGTAGAGATGCTCTCTGATTTTAAAACCGGAGCATTTGGACAAGACTACGGCGTGACTATTAAAGGCGGAGCCTTTGACGCGCTGCACTCTAGAGCAGTCGTAGTAGCGGACGCTAGCGGAAACGTTATTTACAACCAACAAGTAGCAGAGGTTGGTGAAGAGCCTGATTACGCTGCTGCGCTTGCTGCACTATAAAGCATGAAAAACACCTTTATCGGCAAACGATTAAAGGCGTTCAAATACGCTGGTCGCGGAGCCTGGATGCTGCTTAAGAACGAAGCTAGCATTCAGGTTCAGGCGGCTATTGCCGTGCTTATGATAGTGGCTGGTTTTTACTTTGACATTACCGCCACCCAATGGGCCTTGCAATTCTTTGCCATTGGTCTGGTAATGGCTGTAGAAGGAGCCAATACGGCAATAGAGGAAATTGCCAACTTTATCCACCCAGACCATCACCCTAAAATTGGTTATATCAAAGACGTAGCTGCCGGGGCGGTATTTTTTGCAGCAGTTATCGCTATAGTGATTGGTTGTATCATCTATATTCCCTACTTTGGCTAGGTACTACGAGCGTTACTCGGAACGTTAACATTTTGTACCTTTGCTTTACCCTTTATGGCCAAGAAGAAGACTACTAAACGCAGCGCGAAAAAAGCTAAACGATTCAAGATACCTAAATTGACCCTCAACAGGCAACAACAAGTTGTTTTTGGGAGCTTTTTAATGCTCTTTGGTTTGGCTCTCACTCTAGCCTTTGCATCCTTCTTTTTTAATTGGCAAGAAGACCAATCCATTTTGGGAGAATTGCGTAATCGGGAAGCGGAAGCTGGAAACCTGCTCAGCAAGTTCGGTGCAGCTCTTGGTAATTTCTTCATCTATAAAGGAGTCGGAATTGCAGCCTTTATTTTTAGCACCCTAGTCACCTTAAGCGGGGTTTACTTTTTCTTTGATTTTAAGAAGTCTGCCTTAGGCCGATTCTGGTTTTGGGGTCTTTTGGTCATGCTTTGGCTTGCTGTTTTCTTCGGATTCTTTGCAGCCCAAGGTGGTATCTTGGCAGGAACTGTCGGTTACGAACTCAACGACTTTTTACAAGACTATTTAGGCTTCACAGGAACCGCCATCCTTATGGCTTTTTTATTGATCGCTTATTTGGTATTGCGCTTACGTGTTACTCCAGACAAGGTAGCCGCCAAGCTTAAAAAGACCCAAGAAGCCATAGCTGAAGACTTTAAAACCGAAAGCACTACTGAGGAGACACTGGCCCAGTCAGACTCCGCAGTAAACACCATAGAATCAACACCTGAACCCGAACCAGAGGTAATAACGAATCAGACACAAACGCAACCCTTAGAGCTCACTCCAGAACCGGAATTGGAGAACATCCAACTCAAAACACCTAAGACAGTTACTCAAGAAGATGAGGTTACTATGGAAGTAGAAGCCGCCGCAGAAGAAGAGGAACTGCCCGCAGACCAAACTGCCAAGAAACTCGTAGAAGACTTTGGTGAGTTCGACCCTACTCTGGAGTTGGGCAACTATAAGTTTCCTCCGCTAGAGCTATTGAAAGATTATACCGGCGGCGCAGGGATCACTATCAATCAAGAGGAGCTTGAAGAGAACAAGAATCGAATTGTAGAGACCTTGCGCAACTATAAGATCGCCATAGCGCAGATCAAAGCCACAGTTGGACCTACCGTTACTTTGTATGAGATAGTCCCAGAGGCCGGGATCCGTATTTCTAAGATCAAGAACTTAGAAGACGATATTGCACTTTCACTTTCTGCCCTTGGGATCCGTATCATTGCGCCTATCCCTGGGAAAGGCACCATTGGTATTGAAGTTCCGAATAAGAATCCGCGTGTTGTATCGATGCGGTCAGTGATAGCGGCTAACAAGTTCCAACAAGCTGAAATGGCTTTACCTCTGGCTTTAGGAAAGACTATTGCCAACGAGACCTTTGTAGTGGATCTAGCCAAAATGCCGCACTTACTAATGGCAGGTGCTACAGGTCAAGGTAAGTCTGTTGGACTCAATGCGATCTTGACTTCCCTACTCTACAAAAAACATCCTGCCGAAGTAAAATTCGTGTTGGTAGATCCAAAGAAGGTAGAATTAACGCTCTTTAATAAGATAGAACGTCACTACCTTGCCAAGTTGCCCGATACGGAAGATGCCATTATTACCGATACCACAAAAGTGATCTATACGCTGAACTCCTTATGTATTGAAATGGATGCGCGTTACGACCTGCTCAAAGACGCTATGGTGCGTAACATTAAAGAATACAACACCAAATTCAAGACGCGTAAACTTAATCCCAACAATGGCCACCGATATTTGCCGTATATCATTTTAGTGGTGGATGAGTTTGCCGATCTGATCATGACCGCAGGTAAAGAAGTAGAAACTCCTATTGCACGTTTGGCCCAGTTGGCTCGTGCTATTGGGATTCACCTCATCATTGCTACACAACGCCCTTCGGTTAATGTGATCACCGGTATCATAAAAGCAAACTTCCCAGCAAGAATTGCCTTTAGAGTAACCTCTAAGATAGATTCACGTACTATTTTAGATGCAGCCGGAGCCGATCAGCTCATTGGACGCGGAGACATGCTTTATACACAGGGCAATGAAGTAATCCGTCTGCAGTGCGCCTTTGTAGATACTCCCGAGGTTGCAAAGATCACCGATTATATAGGTGGACAAAAAGCCTATCCGGATGCGCATTTGCTACCGGAATATGTAGGAGAAGAAAGTGGTACAAATCTTGATATATCTAAAGACGAACGCGATTCACTCTTTAGAGAAGCGGCTGAAGTGCTGGTAATTGCTCAGCAAGGCTCGGCTTCTTTATTGCAACGCAAACTCAAACTGGGATACAACCGGGCAGGCCGGATCATAGACCAGTTGGAGGCAGCGGGAATCGTTGGCCCATTTGAAGGTAGTAAGGCCAGACAGGTCTTAGTGCCCACCATTGAGGCCCTAAATCAACTTTTGGATAACGAAGAATAAAAAGTAGCAAAAATTTAAAACCATGAAATCGATAATTCTAGGGTGTTTATTAGTTATTAGCGGCGGATTTGCCCAAGCACAGGACGCCAAAGCCCTATTGGACGAAGTATCTGCCAAGGTGCGGTCTTATGACAATATCGTCATCGACTTTAAATACAGCCTTAACAACGAAAAACAAAAGGTGAAACAAGACACCCGAGGTAATGTTACCTTGCAGGGCGACAAATACCACTTGAACATGTTAGGAACAACGCGTATTAGCGATGGCAAGTACATTTACTCTATAGTTCCGGAAGATGAAGAAGTGACCATTTCCACTATTGGAAGCGATGAGAAAACGGGGATCACTCCAAGCGAGATGCTTACTTTTTACGAAGAGGGCTATACCTATAAAATGGACATCGTTCAAAACGTAAAAGGTCGTAAGATCCAGTATGTAAAGCTGATGCCTATAGACAGCAATGCGGAGATCAAAAATATCTTATTGGGTATAGACAGCATGACCAAGCACATCTACAAGCTTATCCAGACCGATGCCAACGGGACGGAATTTACCATTACTGTTAATTCTTTTAAAACCAACGAGCCCATTTCGAAAACCTTGTTTAGTTTTGATGAGCCCAAATACGAAGCAGACGGCTACTACATCAACAGACTGAACTAGAGGCATTTGAAAATACTCGATCGTTACATATTGGTCACCTATATACGCACTTTTATAAGTGTGTTCCTGATCCTTATGTTCATTTTTATACTGCAGACGATCTGGTTGTATATTTCTGAGCTCGCCGGAAAAGGTTTGGACATGATGGTGGTCTTGAAGTTCTTAATGTACTTCTCGCCAAAACTGATTCCGCTAGTATTGCCCTTGACGATATTAGTTTCTAGCCTGATGGTATTCGGGAACTTTGCGGAAAAGTACGAGTTTGCCGCCATGAAGTCTACCGGGATCTCCCTGCAAAGGGCCATGCGTAGCCTTACCTTCTTTATTATACTAATTAGTTTTACTGCTTTTTGGTTTGCCAATAGTGTTATTCCCTGGGCAGAATATAAATCACTCAACCTAAGGCGCAACATCGCTCAGAAAAAACCGGCTATGGTCATTGCCGAAGGACAATTCAGTCCTATTGGTGAGGAACTGAACATTAAGGTGGAGAAAAAAACGGGCGATAGAGACCAGTTCTTGGAAGAGGTCATCATTCACAAAAAGAAACCCAAAATAGCTGGTAACTATACGGTTATGGTGGCAGAACGTGGGGAACTCATCGGCTCCGAAGATTCCAACGTGCTCTCCTTAAAGCTAGACAACGTCTATTACTACGACGAGGTGCAACCTCGAGATGTCCAAAAGAAGAAAAAGAAGCCTTTTGTTAAGAGTTATTTGGATGTCTATACCATAAATATAGATCTGAGTGAGATCAACAATATTGACCTAGAGGCTGAGGGCGAACTGAGCAATCACGGAATGTATCCTATTTCGGAATTGATACCTGCCATAGACACCCTTTCTGATAATTTCTCTACGGATATAAAGACCTTTGCCAACACTATGTACTTGCGCAGTGGTGTGCCGAGTATTGGCGAGAATTATGCCCCTAAAGAACCAAAGGATACTGTTTATAATCCGCTAGATGCCTTTCAGCCAGTAGATCAGAAAAAGATCATTCAAATTGCTCAGAGCAGTGTTAGCGGGACGCTACAGACCTTAGAGGCCAAAAAGGACGAGTTCTTCTTAAAACGCAAGAACATCATCAAACACGAAATAGCCTTACACGAAAAATACGTCTTTGCCATTGCCTGTGTGATCTTATTCTTTATTGGAGCGCCCTTGGGAGCTATTATTAGAAAAGGAGGTTTTGGACTGCCCATGGTTATTGCCATCTTACTGTTTCTGACCTATCACTTTATCGGGATTTTTGCCAAGAACAGTGCAGAAGACGGCTCGTTAAATGCGGTTATGGCAACCTGGCTATCTAGCCTTATCTTACTCCCCTTGGGAATCTGGATCACCTACCGCGCTACAACAGACCAGAATGTCTTTGACTTTGACAGTTTCTTTGGCCGCTTTAGACGTAAACCGAAATTGGCTCCCGCAATCAATCAAGTAGCATTGAGTCAGCAACAAAAAGATGAATTGGCCGCCTTAGACAACGACGGTTTAATACGTGTTGTGAAATACCACCGCAAATTCGGCTATAGCAGTACGTATCGCAATCAGGCCCTACTCTATCTGGAACAAAGGGGTATCTCAGAATTAGAACTGCGGATGCAAGGCAATTTTGAAGACCACATTTACAACGAAGCCATGTTGGCATATGGGGAACATAAGAAATATGCCAACCAAACAGTCTATCTGTATGTTGCGAATTTAGTATTGGCCGTTGGGGTTTTAATTACTTCAATTTATAGCCCTAAAGTGGCTCCATTTATACTTGATGCGCTACCGATAGTTTTCTATATCATCTTAGGGTTAGTGTATATCCGTCTCATTCAAACAATGATTTGGCATACCAAGATTTATAAGGCAATGAAGAAGAAAACTCCTTTAGAAATATATTTGGCGTATTTAGGATTAGGCATACCCTTTTACTACTTTTTCAAGCGCACTTACAACAAACGCATAGAAGCAGACATAAAACAATTGTAAAGGCCTTATCTTTGCAGAAATTTTCGAATCATGGAGACGGCTCAAAAGCAGATCACTTTAAACACCATAGAAGAAGCCATTGCAGACATACGTGCCGGCAAGGTGGTTATAGTGGTCGACGATGAGAACAGAGAGAATGAAGGGGATTTTATCGCTGCCGCCGAGGCCGTAACCCCAGAAATGATCAACTTTATGGCTACTCACGGACGCGGTCTAATCTGTGCACCACTTACCGAGGAGCGCTGCCAAGAGTTAGAACTCAACATGATGGTAGAAAACAATACGGTTTTACACCATACCCAATTTACCGTTTCTGTAGATCTTATTGGTCACGGTTGTACCACCGGAATCTCGGTTCATGACCGCGCCAAGACCATAAAAGCCTTAGTAGATAAAGACACCAAACCACAAGACTTGGGGCGTCCGGGGCACATATTCCCTTTACGAGCCAAAGAAGGTGGGGTACTTAGACGTACCGGACATACCGAAGCGGCTATAGATCTGGCCCGACTGGCCGGCATGGAGCCAGTAGGTATCTTGGTAGAGATCCTGAACGAAGACGGAACCATGGCCCGTTTACCGCAATTGGTAGAAGTGGCCAAGAAATTCGATCTGAAGTTGATCTCTATAGAAGATCTGGTGGCCTATCGCATGCAGCACGATTCTTTGATCGAAAAGATGAAAGATTTTCAGATAGCGACCAACTTTGGTAGCTACCGTTTACGTGCCTACAAGCAAACCACCAATGACCAAGTTCATTTGGCCCTTACGAAAGGTGATTGGTCTTCTAACGAGCCTGTGGCTGTAAGGATCAACTCAACCTTAGTTAATAATGACATCTTAGGAACCCTTACCAACAATGCCGACAAAAAACTGGACGATATGTTCAAGGCTGTCGAGAAAGAAGGAAAAGGTGCCGTGGTGTTTATCAATCAGCAGTCGCAATCGCTTAATCTATTGAAGCGTTTAAGCGAGCTCAAGACACAGCAGTCCGGAAACGAAGTGGTGAAAGCTCCTCGCATTGCTATGGATAACAAGGATTTTGGTATTGGCGCTCAAATTCTGCACGATTTAGGCATCGCCAAGATACGCCTGATCTCTAACAATCCACAAACCAAGCGTGTTGGGATGATCGGTTACGGTTTGGAGATCACTGATTATATCAATTACTAAAGCTTAGATAGCACCTCTCGCATAGTAGCTGCGCGTTTGCGAACCTCTGCTTCTGTCCACGATAGTTTCACAAGACAAGAGAGGTTTCTACCCATCCAATGATCGCTTTTAGAGAAATCGCGATCGTCAAGGGATAACAATTGCTTTTTTATGGCTTCTGATAGTGGCCCGGCTCCTGTGGCGTTCTTTAAGTGCGCCCAGCCGCGGATATAATGCCAATTGTTGTTATACCAGTAAAAACAGCCGTCTATACCAGCCTCGGCAAGTGCTTTATGTGCTTTCACGGCCTGTGCTTCGGATTCCATAAAGAAATTGATAAAGGAATGGTTCCCTTCTGCCCCTTCTGGAATGCGTCTTGGTGTTACATTTGGTAGGTCTGCTAAAGCTTCTGCTAAAATGCTGAAATTCTTTTTTTGTATTTTCAGGATCTCATCGAACTGACTAAGTTGCCCCAACCCTACTGCTGCTTGCAATTCACTGATGCGGTAATTATAGCCCAAAAAGGGATGCCCTTCTGCTCCTCTATCGTTGCCAATATGATCGTGGCCGTGGTCTTGGTAATGATCGGCGCGTTTGGCATAATCGGCATTGTTGGTGATGACTCCCCCGCCCTCTCCGCAAGTAATGGTCTTTACAAAGTCGAAAGAAAAACATCCTAGATCGCCATAGGCCCCTAAGGCGGTGCCTTGATATGTTCCTCCTATGGCCTGACAAGCATCTTCTAAAAGCAAGAGGCCGTGTTTATCACAAATGGCCTTTAAAGGCTTTAGATCTGCCATGGCACCGCACATATGCACAGGCATGACACATTTGGTTTTAGGCGTTATGGCCGCTTCTACAGCAGTTGGATCTAAACAAAGGGTGTCATCTATGTCCACAAGAACCGGAACTGCACCTATCGCTATGATAGATTCAAAGCTGGCTACGAAAGTAAAGGTAGGCATGATAACCTCGTCTCCTGCCCCGATTCCAGCAGAAGCCAAAGCCACAGTAAGTGCTGCAGTTCCACTGCTTACCAACTGGCAATGTTCTACGCCCATGCGCTCGGCAAAGGCCGATTCAAACTCTTTGGCTTTCCAAATTCCGTCGCGCAGGCCATCAAAGCCATAACGCATTAAAATTCCTGTATTGAGTACGTCTTGTACGTGCTGGCGTTCTGCAGCACCGAAAAGTTCAAATCCGGGCATGAGCTCTTTGTTTTGAACAAATATAGCATTTGCAGCTCGCCCTTAAAACGGCAAAGAGAGAAAGTTATTCAACCCTAAGGACCACTTGGTCTGTGCCTCGACGAACTTTCTTGAGTTCGGCCATAAAATCATCTTCGGCACGATAACCCACTGGCAAGACCAAAACCGAGGTCAGTCCCTTAGCCTCAAGGCCTAGAACCTTATCGTATGCCGCTGGATCAAAGCCTTCCATAGGGCAGGAATCTATCTGTTCCAAAGCGCAAACTGTAAGTAGATTCCCCAAAGCGATGTAGGCCTGTTTGTCCATCCACGTAGCTAGTTCTATCTCCGATTTGTCGGCAAAGGATTCTAAAATATACTGTTCAAAGGGGGCCAAGATCTCACGAGGTGTACTGCGGATTTCCTCCACCCGCTTAAAATGCGCTTTTATAAAGTCGGAATCAAGAACGGTTTCTCTACAGATCACCAGTACGTGCGAAGCATCGCTGACCTGCTGTTGATTCCAGCTATGAGCTACGAGTTCTTTTTTTATGGCCTGATTGGAGATCACTACCATTTTTAGCGCTTGTAAACCATAAGAGGTTGCGGTAAGATTAAAAGCATCGCCCAAAGTCTCGAGCTGGACTTGACTCAGTTTTTTGTTCGGGTCGAACTTCTTAGTGGCATATCGCCAATTGAGTTTTTCTACTACTGCTGATTCCATAATGCAAAGATAAGGTCTAAAGAAGTTCCCTTTAGCAGGCTGTCTATAAGATTCTCAAATGGTAAAAAAAGTAATACTGATAGCACTAGGAAGTGAAGAACCAAAGCTTAATAGCCATAGCAATTACCATGACCACCAAAAAGATCTTGACCAATTTATCGCCTTTGTCTACGGCCCAACGGCTGGCCAACCAAGCTCCACTAGCACTTCCTATTGACATTACTAGTCCGTAACTCCATTTGATATCGCCGGCCAAAGCAAAGGTCAATAAGGCGCCGATATTGAAAATAAAGACCACAATGACCTTTACCGCATTGGATTTGACCAGACTCAAACGGTTTACCATGGCGAGTACCAAAAGAATCAAAAAGCCGGTTCCAGCCTGAATGAATCCGCCGTAAATACCAATAAAGAAGAATAAGAGCATGCTTACCCACAAGTGTTTCCCACTAAGGCGTTCGGCCAGCTCCTTTATTCCGCGTTTGCGCTGGGTGACCAAATAGACCACCACTGCGATCATAACAAAGGCCAGGATTTTGTTGAACAGCGATTCAGGTAGATCGATGGCGATTCGAGCCCCTAAAACCGCACCTACCACCGCCGGGATAGCCAAATAAATGCTGAAAGGAAAGGTGTTCACTCCTTTAGATAAAAACCCTGCCGAGCTCGACATAGTTTGCAAAAGGATATTGATCCTATTGGTTCCGTTGGCCACCGCAGCAGGTAAGCCCATAAAGATCAGCACCGGCAAAGTGAGCAGTGAGCCTCCGCCGGCAAAGGTATTGACCACGCCAGCAATAAAACCTGCTCCTACGAGTAACAAGAGATTCCAATCGAATTCCATGAAAGCAAAAATACAGTTTTCAAAATGATGCCTTCGCCTTTGAACTTTAAGGATTTAAGGATTTTTAACATCTATCACATTAAAATGATTTATGATTCTTATAAAAACGCATTATATTTACATCAATGAGGAAGTCACTGGTCTTATTTATTATTTCTGGAGTATTGAGTTTGTCAATACTGGCGCCTTCTGTCTGTACCTTATTGGAGATCAGCGTAGAGACCTCTTTGGTCAAAGAAAGCGATGACGAATCTAAAAAGGAAAAGACCGAAAAGGAATCCGAAGAAAAACAATGGGACACACCTCGTCTTAGCAACACTTTGCTGGCCTTTGCCGAGCGGAGCCAACACAATTTCGTTACACGTTTTACTGGGTATGCACTCCCTCCATCAGAAGTTGGTTGTCCGCCTCCGGAACAAATGACCCGTATCTAGGTCAAATTTCATCTTATTTCTAATGCCTTTGCAAGGCTCAAAAGTGCATCTTATGTTTAAAAATATTAAAAACGACTTGCCTGCAAGTATCGTCGTATTCTTTGTAGCGCTTCCACTCTGTTTGGGAATCGCGCTTGCTAGTGGAGCTCCCCTGTTCTCTGGTCTTATCGCAGGTATTGTAGGGGGTATTATTGTCGGATCTTTAAGTGGTTCGAGTATTGGAGTTTCTGGTCCTGCTGCGGGCTTAGCTGCTATTGTTTCTGCAGCAATTATTTCTTTAGAGGGCTTCGAGACCTTTCTTTTGGCGGTAGTTTTGGCCGGTATAATTCAAATTGGCTTTGGACTGTTGCGTTTCGGAATCATCGCCTATTATTTCCCGTCCTCGGTGATTAAAGGAATGCTTACAGGTATTGGTATCATAATTATCCTAAAAGAGATCCCGCACTTCTTTGGATATGACAAGGACGCTATAGGCGACTTTGCTTACAACCAAATGGACGGACAAACCACCTTTTCAGAATTAGGCAATATGATGGACTATATCAGTCCTGGTGCCACCTTGATCGCTTTGATCTCTCTGGCTATTTTGATCTTGTGGGACAGAGTCTTAACAAAGAAAGCGAGTATCTTTAAATTGATTCAAGGACCTTTAGTAGCCGTAGTATTAGGTATAGTATTCTTTTCTTTCACTACAGGCACAGGCATGGAGATAAGCAAAGAACATTTGGTGCAAATTCCTGTACCAGAAGATTTCTCCTCTTTCTTAGGTCAGTTTACCTTTCCGAATTGGAGCGCCATTACCACCTCAGGGATTTGGGTAACCGCTTTTACAATTGCTTTGGTAGCATCTTTAGAGACGCTACTTTGTGTGGAGGCGACCGACAAGCTCGACCCTGAAAAACGCGTTACTCCTACCAATAGAGAACTACTGGCTCAAGGAGCCGGAAACATGGTCTCTGGACTTATTGGAGGACTTCCGATAACTCAGGTAATTGTAAGAAGTTCTACCAATATCCAATCTGGAGGAAAATCTAAGCTATCTGCTATTATTCACGGATTCTTCCTGATTCTGGCTGTGATCGCTATTCCAACCTTGATGAACAAGATCCCACTGTCTGTTCTGGCAGCTGTACTTTTGGTAGTAGGTTATAAACTGGCTAATCCCAAACTGTTCCTTAAAATGTATCGCATGGGCTGGAAGCAGTTTATTCCTTTCATAGTTACCGTTGTTGGAATTGTGCGATTAGACTTGCTTAAAGGAATTGGACTTGGTTTAGCAGTAGGTATCATTATCATTTTATACAAGAGCTACCAAAACTCACACTTCTTGCATATTGAAGACAAGAGTAACGGCAAGCAGAAGATTAAAATGACCTTGGCAGAAGAGGTGACCTTCTTTAACAAAGGAGCAATCTTAAAAGAGCTGGATGCTTTAGAAGAAAACTCTTATTTGGAATTGGACGTGCGCAATACGCGTTATCTGGACAATGACATCATAGAGATTCTGGAGGACTTCCAAGAAAAGGCCAAGAATAGGAACATTACCATTAACTTGATCTCTACTCGGGGAACCGTAGAAAATCCAGACAGTTATATCGAATTTTTCAAATTAAAACCAACTTCATAAGTAATGAAAGCACATACTAAAGAAACACAGGCGGCAATGACCTCCGCCACTGCCCTTCAGGCACTGATAGATGGAAACAAGCGCTTTATGGCTGGCCAGCAGGTAAATCGCGATCTGAACCAACAGATCGCAGATACTGCTAACGGGCAATATCCTTTCGCAACTGTTTTGCATTGTATAGACTCTAGAGTATCTGCCGAATTACTTTTTGATCAAGGTATAGGCGATATCTTTAGCATTCGCATAGCAGGAAACTTTGTCAACGATGATATTTTAGGTTCCATGGAATTTGCCTGTAAACTGGCAGGAACTAAACTGATCGTTGTTTTGGGACACACCGCTTGTGGTGCAGTCAAGGGAGCTTGTGATCACGCACGCTTAGGCAATCTAACTACGCTGATCAACAAACTAGAGCCTGCTGTTGAAGCGGTAAGCGAGCCGACAGAACCAGAGGAGCGCACCTCTAAGAACATTGACTTTGTCAACGCCGTAGCTAAAAAGAACGTCCAAATGACCATGCAAAACATCAGAAACCGTTCTGGCGTTTTGAAAGAAATGGAAGATGACGGCAGTATCGCCATTGTTGGAGGTATGTACGACATTGCAGACGGAAGTGTAACCTTCTACTAGAAGTTGATAATAAATAAGAAACCCGGCCAAGTGCCGGGTTTTTTTATGCTGTTTGTAATTGACGTTCTGTCAATATCCGCTCTAGGGTTCTGGTATGACGAACAAGGTCGGGAACTCCATCGAGTCTGCATAGTTCACTAATTGCAGCCAAAAGCCCATTGTAAATAACCTGCGTATCCTGCGGATCCTCAGGTCGCACGCTTTTGTGGTCCAGCGGGAGTTGGTATCCGCAGCCACTTAAAAAAGCCGCTTCAATGCGCAACAGTTCACTGGGTAAATATCCTGCATAACGCCGGCCAAGACCTTCGTGAACCTTCCCAACATAATTGAGACTATCACTGCCGTGAAAATCGCTAAAATGCTTCCAGGCGCTCCAGCCTCCGGTTAGTGTTCCAACGGCGCAACGGCAAGCATCCTCTGGGTGCAAGCTGCCGTTATAGAAACCTTGGTAAAGGGTATTAAGGGCTTTGTCTAATCTGCTGCTCATAGCTTTGACTTTCTAGTAAAGTTAAAGCGCAAGCGGCAAAAAAACAATGTCTTGTGACAGTTTAACTGTAAGGAGAAGCTTTAGGAGCAGACTATCAAAGAAACTTTTATGTATAAATTAATGATCGCCGCTTTCTTTTTAATGCTGAGTCCTATGAGCCAGGCACAAGAGGTCAATTCCAAAAGAGGAGTAGCCGTTAAAGGCTATGATGTGGTGGCCTATTTTGATGGGCAGGCGCAAAAAGGTGATAAAGCCCATGAGTTTTCCTACGAGGGAGTTAATTACCGCTTTGCCTCCGCAGCAAACGCAAAAAGATTCAAGGCTAATCCAAAAGCCTATTTACCCCAATACGGAGGATACTGCGCCTATGCCATAGCACTAAATGGAAAAAAGGTAGACATCGATCCGGAGACCTTTGAGATAAGAGATGAAAAGTTATACCTCTTCTACAACGCTTGGGGAAACAATACACTAAAAAAGTGGCAGGAGGATCCCGAAAGCTTAAAAGCTCGAGCAGATCAAAATTGGAAAATATAGTGCCAATACCTTTGTTTTAAAACTCCTGGTCTATAAAGTAGAATTTCTTCTTATGGTTCTGGATTTCGATTCTCTGAACGGAATCGTATGGGATAGTAACATCGTTGCGTTCGGGATTAAGGAAACTCCGGATTCCCGTTAGGGTATCGTTCTTAAGCTCCATAGTGTCGAAGTAGAAAACGGTCTTACGGCCGCTGTTCTCAAATATGCGCGCTTCTATAGTAGGATTGTTCTGCAAGAATTTAGACTTGCCGTTCTTGTCTTTGACAAAGATGTACTCCATATCGTAAGCATAAAAATACACAGGGCCTAAATACAGGCTATCTGTGGAATCCAGCTGGGTAAAGACCGGATACTCCAGCATTTGGATCTTAAAACTCTCTGGGCTTACAGTGTACACTTGGCAACTGCTTAAACCCACAATAACAGCAGTTAATAGTAGGCTTTTAATGGCTAGTTTTTGCCGCATAGGATTTCTCTTTCTCACTTTTTAGGACACAAAAGATATGCCAACCTTAAAATACGAATAAAATCCCAAATTATATTGAAGCGAATACAGATCAATCAAAGCTAATGCGGTCGCGAATACCACCTTCTTTGCGGTGAATAATCACGTCAGCTTTCTTTTTACGCGCTATAGATTTAGCCCGATTGATAGCCGTACTCTGCTTGCGGTGTTTTGAAGTGATGCACTTGTTTCCTTCTCAACGTACCGCCCAGCCGTCTTCATAGGGAACTACGTGTTGATGCCAGGTTCGGGTACGCGAGTTTCTTTGCGTGGTCTCGAAGATCTGGGTAATGATCTCTAAAAGGGTACGCAAAAAGGATTTTTCCTTAGCCATGACTTAATAAAATCTCAAAGTTAAAGTTATGCAAAGCTAACTATTCTGTTTTGCTTTCTTTCCCAGTGAAACCTCGTAATCGTCTATACTTCCCTTTACTTGAACGTTCAAGAATTTGACTTTCCGTTTAGGATCAACCTCAACGATCTCATCTTCCTGCAGCGGATCGGCCGCGGTATCACGCTTGCCGCCAAAAAGCTTTTGCCAGGCCGCCTTGCGCACTGTTTTCCATGGAATTCGCAGGGAATAGTCAATGTTCTGATTGCTGTCGTGAGTTCCAGAAAGCTCCATATGTCCAAGAGAAGACTCTATGGTCATGTTTGGAATGCTGATGGTCCCCTGGCGGACAACCAGGTTATTTTGCAGGGTATCAAAGCGGATGTTCTGCAAGTTCTTATCGCCCATATAGTCCGACAAGGCCAACATGGGGTCGTAGTTCTTGAGTCGGCCATTGAGCACTTTGACATTCATGGTCAAGCTAGACTGATCCAGATCTGGAACCAGATCTGGGTAGACGCGAATCTTGCCTTGAATTCTAGAAGTTAAGGTGCCTTGTAAATTCTCTGAGACCAAGTGGTCTTGGCCAAAATTCTCGAACTTAAAAAGGAGCTTTTCTAACTCCACATTGGTCATTTGCAGATCAGGCTGTAAATAGATATGCCCCGGATCACTACCATTAAAATAACCGCTCAGCCGAATGTTTCCTCCGGCGGCATCCATGCTTAGGGTATCCACATAGATATAATGGTCGGGGGTGGTGCGTAATTCCGCCGTAATATTTTGCAGGTCTATCTTGTGATATATAAAATGTGCTATATCGGCCTTAAAGCGCATTTCGGTAAAGGGCAGCTCGTAATTATTAAAAGCGCTTGTATGGGCAGTTACATCTGCTGTGGTTGGGATGCTAGTGTTTTGCGGCTGAGGGCTGAGCTCAAAGGCAAACAAGGCATCAAAATCAATATAGTCGGCATTGAGATATAGGTAATTCTCTTGTTTATTGGCCTGAGTAGCATCCCCCAAATAATAATTCAAATCGAAATTAAAATTGGTAGCCCCTATCTCACCGTGGAAGCCCTTTATGAACAAATAGTCATCTTCATACAGGATGTCTCCTCTAAAATTGGTAAAACGCTGCGGATGGAGCTCCATCTTGGTGTCTAACTTATCTAGAGCCAATTCTACAAATTGCAAAATGGAATCCCTATAATGCATGCTGGAAGTAAAATGCAAAGCCAGATCGTCAAAGATCTCATGGCGGTACTGCTCGGGCACATAGTTTGCTCCTTTGTAAGAGAACACATCCTCCAATCGCAGTTTCTTAGAGGTCAAATTGATGTCTAGGTCCACATCGCCGTTAAGCTCGGGTTGCATCCAAAAGGCATAATCGTCAAAATTGGTATAAAGGAGAACTATTTGAAGGGAAAATAGTTATTTTTTCAGGCATAATAATGATAATTATTTCCTTACTGATATGGAAATACGGTTCTACTCCTAATGCAAAATCTCTGTTTTTACCAGTATTACTTGTCGGTCTATTATTTTCAATTGGCATAGGTGCCATGATGGCAAGTTACCCTAAGCGAATGACTGCGTCTGAACTTGCCTTTAAAGAAAACGCTAAAGAGTTTATTCTTGCAGAAAAAAAACGTGTGGAAGATTTTCAAGTTTTATACAAATATTCTGTTAGATTTGCAGCAGTTAGTTTCGTTTTAACAATTATTGCATTTGGCTTTGTTGAAAACAGAATATTTCAATCTATCTGTATTGCATTAATGCTATTATCAGTTTCTTTAATTATTATCGACCATTTTTCTAAGGAAAGAGCTGAAATTTATTATATTAAAATACAAAAACACTTAGAAGAGTAAATGAGTAAGATTATTCAAATTAAAACGATTAGTGAAATACACCATTTTTTAAATGTAGAAAAACCTTTGCATCCATTAATTTCTGTTTGTGAGCATATCCCAAGTATGAATTTGGAAATAACAAACACCAAAGTGTTTTTTGATTTTTACATTATTTCTTTAAAGTCGGACATAAAAGGAAGTATCAATTATGGTAGAAACACCTATGACTTTGAAGAAGGTACTATGTTGTTCTCTGCCCCAGGGCAAGTATTTAGTATTACAGATAAGCCAATAATTGACTTAAAAGGTTGGACTTTATTTATTCATCCCGATTTATTATCAAAATCTTACCTGCATCAAGCTATACAGAAATACAATTTCTTTTCTTATGATATAAATGAAGCATTGCATATATCAGAAAAAGAAAAAATTGTTTTAACTGTATTTGTAAATAATATTAAAAGTGAGATATCACAAAGCTTAGACCGACACAGTCAAGAAATAATAATTCATAATATAGCATCCATTTTGAAATATAGCAAACGTTTTTATGACAGACAGTTTTTAACTCGCACCAATAAAAACAAAGATATAGTAAGTCAATTTGAGCAATATTTAAAAGATTATTTTGATTCGAAACTCTTAACTTCCAAGGGAGCACCTACATTAGAACAATGCGGAAAAGCATTGAATATATCAGGGCATTATTTAAGCGATTTATTGAGATTAGAAACAGGAAAATCAATTAAAGAACATATTCATATAAAGCTAATAGATAAAGCTAAATTTAAATTATTGAATTCTACCATTCCAATAAAGACATTAGCTTCTGATTTGGGATTTGAATATCCTCAGTATTTCAGCAGACTATTTAAAAGTAAAACAGGAATAAGTCCAACGGAATATAGAAACCTGAATTAAAAGCCAGCAGAGAACAATGTGTAAAATTATTATTCAAAGTTGCAGCACAACTTCATCCTTTAAAGGACTATTTATAAGAAAACAAGTCCTATGAAATCAAAGAAAAAGGTTGTGATACTCACAGAGATTCAAGTAAAGTCACTAATGGATAATCTCAGAGTAGAGAGAGATAAGAGAATTCTCTCGGAGATCAGGAATCAAATCCCTAAAGGAAAGTAATCGTCAGGGAACTTAACGTTCTCACCTCTAATACGTCTCTCCATAAAATCAATAAGAGACTTCTCAGACATTCGATAGTTGGACCAGCCGCACTGAACTATGTCTCTTTCATTCTCATCAAGAACTTCAAGATATTGTCTAAAAAACTAATTTTATCCGGCAAATAGACGCTGATAAAATCATATTTTTTGATTATATAACAAGTTCTCTGCAAGCTGAAGAAACTTCTCCAAACTCAAGATATCCTGCAAAAAGTGTTCTACTATCTGCAATTTGTTTATCAAAAAGAGTAATCTATACTGTAATTTGGAACAATTACTCTCTGAAATTCTGACCTAAAAAGTTCAGATTTGTTTGAAGACTTACATATTATTTTCTTATTAACTAAATTACCATTACATTATGACTCAATTAAGATTAGGAGACCAAGCATCTCGTAGTATTTTTAAAGAACATGGTTATAAAGGTTGCCCACATGTCTCGGGACCACTTAAATCAACACGTTTAATCATCTTCTTAACAATTGTGCTAGCGTGTTCCTTCCAAACGATGTCGCAAACAGCTTTAACTTCAGGAACAGATGAGACCTGTTTTGGTGTGACATTTACGGATACCGAAGTACCTACGGTTATGACACAAAATATTACCGTACAGTTAGATGCGAATGGTCAAGCGGTTATTACTCCAGAGATGATTGATAATGGTAGTACGGATAATTGTAGCATTGCTTCGATGAGTTTAGATGTTACAGATTTTGATTGTTCAGATATTACTTCTGGACCAGGATCTTACGATGGTGTGACAACGTTGTCTTTTGACGGCACAGATGATTATGTGTCACCAACAACGGTTATTCCACAAACTTCGAATCATTCCGTTACAGCTTGGATAAAAAGTAGCACCATTAATAGAAATATTTTTGGTTGGGGCGGTTCAGGAATAAATAATTACTCGAGTGTTTCTTTCCTAGGAGGAAGCCTAAGATATTATGCAGGAAACGGTGTTGCTCCAGTAGAATCTGTTACTGGATCTACCAATGTTTTAGATGGCCAATGGCACCATGTAGCTATTACTAGATCAAGCGCTGGAGAAGTGAATATTTATGTTGATGGTGTACTGGATGCAACAGGTAACGTGACAAAATATGTCAACTCTGTTACAGCAAATGCTATAGGAGCAACGTTTGCAAATGGTATTTATCAAGGCTTCTTTAATGGTCAAATAGATGACCTTACGGTTTGGTCAAGTGTCTTATCAGAATCTGAAGTACAATCCCTAGTATGTAGCGCTCCAGTTGTCTCTGATAGTAATTTATTAGCCTACTATAATTTTGAGGATGGTACCAACAGCACTACTTTAGTGGATACTACAAGTAGTTACAATGCGGTATTGAACAACATGGATCCTGCAGCTGATTGGGTGGCTTTTGGAACCCCTGTTGTATCTCCATATTGTACTTCAGGTATCCCTGTGACACTTACTGTGACTGACGTTAATGGAAACTCGGCAATAGGATCTGCTACAGTAACTGTTGAAGATACTATAGGCCCAACGGTAGTCACTCAAGACATTACCGTACAATTAGATGTTAATGGTCAAGCGGTTATTACTCCAGAGATGATTGATAATGGTAGTACGGATAATTGTAGCATTGCTTCGATGAGTTTAGATGTTACAGATTTTGATTGTTCAGATATTACTTCTGGACCAGGATCTTACGATGGTGTGACAACGTTGTCTTTTGACGGCACAGATGATTATGTGTCACCAACAACGGTTATTCCACAAACTTCGAATCATTCCGTTACAGCTTGGATAAAAAGTAGCACCATTAATAGAAATATTTTTGGTTGGGGCGGTTCAGGAATAAATAATTACTCGAGTGTTTCTTTCCTAGGAGGAAGCCTAAGATATTATGCAGGAAACGGTGTTGCTCCAGTAGAATCTGTTACTGGATCTACCAATGTTTTAGATGGCCAATGGCACCATGTAGCTATTACTAGATCAAGCGCTGGAGAAGTGAATATTTATGTTGATGGTGTACTGGATGCAACAGGTAACGTGACAAAATATGTCAACTCTGTTACAGCAAATGCTATAGGAGCAACGTTTGCAAATGGTATTTATCAAGGCTTCTTTAATGGTCAAATAGATGACCTTACGGTTTGGTCAAGTGTCTTATCAGAATCTGAAGTACAATCCCTAGTATGTAGCGCTCCAGTTGTCTCTGATAGTAATTTATTAGCCTACTATAATTTTGAGGATGGTACCAACAGCACTACTTTAGTGGATACTACAAGTAGTTACAATGCGGTATTGAACAACATGGATCCTGCAGCTGATTGGGTGGCTTTTGGAACCCCTGTTGTATCTCCATATTGTACTTCAGGTATCCCTGTGACACTTACTGTGACTGACGTTAATGGAAACTCGGCAATAGGATCTGCTACAGTAACTGTTGAAGATACTATAGGCCCAACGGTAGTCACTCAAGACATTATTGTACAATTGGATGCCAATGGTCAAGTAGTTATCACACCAGATATGGTAGATAATGGCAGCTCTGATAACTGTGCAGTGGACACACTTAGTCTAGATATTACAAGTTTTGATTGTTCTAATGTAGGAGCAAATACAGTAAGGTTAACTGTTACAGATACCAGTGGTAACGTGTCTACTGATACAGCAATTGTAACTGTAGAAGACACTATAGGCCCAACGGTAGTCACTCAAGACATTACCGTACAATTAGATGTTAATGGAGAAGTTACTATTACTCCAGAGATGATTGATAATGGTAGTACGGATAATTGTAGCATTGCTTCGATGAGTTTAGATGTTACAGATTTTGATTGTTCAGATATTACTTCTGGACCAGGATCTTACGATGGTGTGACAACGTTGTCTTTTGACGGCACAGATGATTATGTGTCACCAACAACGGTTATTCCACAAACTTCGAATCATTCCGTTACAGCTTGGATAAAAAGTAGCACCATTAATAGAAATATTTTTGGTTGGGGCGGTTCAGGAATAAATAATTACTCGAGTGTTTCTTTCCTAGGAGGAAGCCTAAGATATTATGCAGGAAACGGTGTTGCTCCAGTAGAATCTGTTACTGGATCTACCAATGTTTTAGATGGCCAATGGCACCATGTAGCTATTACTAGATCAAGCGCTGGAGAAGTGAATATTTATGTTGATGGTGTACTGGATGCAACAGGTAACGTGACAAAATATGTCAACTCTGTTACAGCAAATGCTATAGGAGCAACGTTTGCAAATGGTATTTATCAAGGCTTCTTTAATGGTCAAATAGATGACCTTACGGTTTGGTCAAGTGTCTTATCAGAATCTGAAGTACAATCCCTAGTATGTAGCGCTCCAGTTGTCTCTGATAGTAATTTATTAGCCTACTATAATTTTGAGGATGGTACCAACAGCACTACTTTAGTGGATACTACAAGTAGTTACAATGCGGTATTGAACAACATGGATCCTGCAGCTGATTGGGTGGCTTTTGGAACCCCTGTTGTATCTCCATATTGTACTTCAGGTATCCCTGTGACACTTACTGTGACTGACGTTAATGGAAACTCGGCAATAGGATCTGCTACAGTAACTGTTGAAGATACTATAGGCCCAACGGTAGTCACTCAAGACATTACCGTACAATTAGATGTTAATGGAGAAGTTACTATTACTCCAGATATGATTGACAATGGTAGCACAGATAACTGTAGTATCGATACAATGGTATTGGACATTACGGTCTTTGACTGTGAAGACCTAGGAGCTAACACAGTCACATTAACGGTAACCGATACAAATGGTAACTTAGATACAGGAACAGCAACAGTTACAGTATTGGATGATATTGATCCAACGATCACTGCACCAGCAGATGTTACAGTTAGTGTAGATGCAGCAAGTTGTGAAGCCACAGGCGTTACTTTAGGAACACCATCAACTGATGATAACTGTAGTGTAGCCAGTACCACAAGTGATGCACCAGCAGCATTCCCATTAGGAGATACAGTAGTGACATGGACGGTAACTGACGGCACAGGCAACACCGCCACGGCAACACAAACGGTAACTGTAGTGGATGACATTGATCCAACAATCACAGCACCAGCAGATGTTACCGTAAGTGTAGATGCCGCAAGTTGTGAGGCTACAGGCGTAGCATTAGGATCGCCAACAACAGCAGATAACTGTAGTGTAGCCAGTACCACAAGTGATGCACCAGCAGTATTCCCACTAGGAGATACAGTAGTGACATGGACAGTAACTGATGGCACAGGCAACACCGCCACAGCCACACAAACGGTAACTGTAGTGGATGACATTGATCCAACGATCACAGCACCAGCAGATGTTACCGTAAGTGTAGATGCCGCAAGTTGTGAGGCTACAGGCGTAGCATTAGGATCGCCAACCACAGCAGATAACTGTAGTGTAGCCAGTACCACAAGTGATGCACCAGCAGTATTCCCACTAGGAGATACAGTAGTGACATGGACAGTAACTGATGGCACAGGCAACACCGCCACAGCCACACAAACGGTAACTGTAGTGGATGACATTGATCCAACAATCACAGCACCAGCAGATGTTACCGTAAGTGTAGATGCCGCAAGTTGTGAGGCTACAGGCGTAGCATTAGGATCGCCAACCACAGCAGATAACTGTAGTGTAGCCAGTACCACAAGTGATGCACCAGGAGCATTCCCATTAGGAGATACAGTAGTGACATGGACAGTAACTGATGGCACAGGCAACACCGCCACAGCCACACAAACGGTAACTGTAGTGGATGACATTGATCCAACAATCACAGCACCAGCAGATGTTACCGTAAGTGTAGATGCCGCAAGTTGTGAGGCTACAGGCGTAGCATTAGGCACGCCAACAACAGCAGATAACTGTAGTGTAGCCAGTACCACAAGTGATGCACCAGGAGCATTCCCATTAGGAGATACAGTAGTGACATGGACAGTAACTGATGGCACAGGCAATACTGCCACAGCCACACAAACGGTAACTGTAGTGGATGACATTGATCCAACAATCACAGCACCAGCAGATGTTACCGTAAGTGTAGATGCCGCAAGTTGTGAGGCCGCAGGCGTAGCATTAGGCACGCCAACAACAGCAGATAACTGTAGTGTAGCCAGTACCACAAGTGATGCACCAGCAGTATTCCCACTAGGAGATACAGTAGTGACATGGACGGTAACTGACGGCACAGGCAACACCGCCACCGCCACACAAACGGTAACTGTAGTGGATGACATTGATCCAACAATCACAGCACCAGCAGATGTTACCGTAAGTGTAGATGCCGCAAGTTGTGAGGCTACAGGCGTAGCATTAGGATCGCCAACCACAGCAGATAACTGTAGTGTAGCCAGTACCACAAGTGATGCACCAGGAGCATTCCCATTAGGAGATACAGTAGTGACATGGACGGTAACTGACGGCACAGGCAATACTGCCACAGCCACACAAACGGTAACTGTAGTGGATGACATTGATCCAACAATCACAGCACCAGCAGATGTTACCGTAAGTGTAGATGCCGCAAGTTGTGAGGCCGCAGGCGTAGCATTAGGCACGCCAACAACAGCAGATAACTGTAGTGTAGCCAGTACCACAAGTGATGCACCAGCAGTATTCCCACTAGGAGATACAGTAGTGACATGGACAGTAACTGATGGCACAGGCAACACCGCCACAGCCACACAAACGGTAACTGTAGTGGATGACATTGATCCAACAATCACAGCACCAGCAGATGTTACCGTAAGTGTAGATGCCGCAAGTTGTGAGGCCGCAGGCGTAGCATTAGGCACGCCAACAACAGCAGATAACTGTAGTGTAGCCAGTACCACAAGTGATGCACCAGCAGTATTCCCACTAGGAGATACAGTAGTGACATGGACAGTAACTGATGGCACAGGCAACACCGCCACAGCCACACAAACGGTAACTGTAGTGGATGACATTGATCCAACAATCACAGCACCAGCAGATGTTACAGTTAGTGTAGATGCAGCAAGTTGTGAAGCCACAGGCGTTACTTTAGGAACACCATCAACTGATGATAACTGTAGTGTAGCCAGTACCACAAGTGATGCACCAGCAGTATTCCCACTAGGAGATACAGTAGTGACATGGACAGTAACTGACGGCACAGGCAACACCGCCACAGCCACACAAACGGTAACTGTAGTGGATGACATTGATCCAACAATCACAGCACCAGCAGATGTTACCGTAAGTGTAGATGCCGCAAGTTGTGAGGCTACAGGCGTAGCATTAGGATCGCCAACAACAGCAGATAACTGTAGTGTAGCCAGTACCACAAGTGATGCACCAGGAGCATTCCCATTAGGAGATACAGTAGTGACATGGACGGTAACTGACGGCACAGGCAATACTGCCACAGCCACACAAACAGTTACAGTAGTAGATGATATAGATCCGATAGCGGTTGCACAAGACATTATAGTTTCTGTTGGGAATAATCCATTTGTAGAAATTACAGCAGCTGATGTAGATAATGGCAGTAGTGATAATTGTAGTATAGCATCGATTACTTTTGATATCTCTCAGTTTGACTGTAGTATGTTCGGTGATAATGTTGTGACGATGACCGTTACAGATACTTCAGGCAATACTGCAACAACAACTTTTATTGTAACTGTAACCAATTGCGATGCTGACAATGATGGTATTTTTGATGTAGACGATAACTGTCCATACACACCAAACCCAGACCAAGCTGATAATGATATGGATGGCATTGGCGATGTGTGTGATGACGATGATGACGACGATGGGGTATTAGATGTTGAAGATAATTGTCCAATGACGTACAACCCAGGCCAAGAAGATCGTGATAACGATGGTTTAGGTGATGTGTGTGATTTGATTGAGATTAATGCTTCTCAAGCCTTTACACCAAATGGAGACGGCATCAACGATACTTGGATGATTTATAACATTGAAAACCATCCTAATAACATAGTTAGGGTCTACAACCGCTGGGGTAATGAAGTCTTTAGCGCCCGTAGTTATCAAAACGATTGGGATGGAAGATATGTCAAATCTAATGGTAATGTAGGTAGCGATAGTTTACTGCCAGAGGCTTCTTCGTATTACTATCAAATTGATTTAGATGGTAATGGTACAGTTGATTACGATGGATGGTTATACATAACAAAATAAGATGATAATGAAAATTAAATATATAGTAGTATTTGCATTTACAGCTCTTTTGTTTGAAGGGTTAAATGCTCAGCAAGAGGGTATGTTCTCACAATATTGGACATTACCCACAGTTTACAATCCAGCTACAGTTGGTGTTGATGGAACGTCACATGTAGCTTTAGCTACTCGTCAGCAGTGGTCAGGAATTACGGATGCTCCCACCACTTATTTCTTTGCCTACAGCAGAGCGATGGGTAAAAATGTAGGTTTAGGATTAAGTTTAATTCAAGATAAGACCTTTATTGAAAAATCCACTTTTATCAGCATAGATTTTTCTTACAAGTTGAAGTTTAATGAAGATACAAGTTTATACCTTGGACTTAAAGGTGGAGGCAATAATTATAGTGTTAACACCTCTGGGCTATTGACCTATAATGTCTTATTTGATCCGGCTTTGGAATCATTTAGTAGATTTTTACCTAATGTAGGAGTCGGGTTTTCTTTGCATCACAAAAAATGGGAGTTGAATGTGTCAGTTCCAAGAATGTTGAATACCGAGCGTTATAAAAACGATAGGGGTCGTGCCACACAAGCTACGGATCGTCCACATTTTTATTTAGGACTTACCAATAGTTTTGATTTGTCGGATCAGATTGCGCTTCAGCCAAGGGTGTTTGCACGAATTGTAGAAGGAGCACCTTCATCCTATGATTTTAACACGATGGTTATTTTCAAAGAAATTTTCAATTTAGGGGGGAGTTACAGAACCGATGAATCATATGCTATCATTGCTGAATTTAATTTGATGGAGTATGAAGGCAATAACTTAACTTTTGGATGGGGCTATGAGAGAAGTACAAGAGCAGCCTTGGCTGATATTGGAAAGACCCATGAGTTTGCACTACGTTATAATTTTTAGAGAATAATCATAACAGTAAATAGAAAACCCCGCTACCTAGTTTGCGGGGTTTTGTTTTCAAAAAGATTCTAAAATTATGTTTAAAAAATAGAGGTTTTGTTTCGAAAATAGCTCAATGGGGTGTACTTTTAAAATCCGTAAATAGCTAAATTAGAAGCTTTTACGGATTTTTATTTTTATTAATTGTACGATTTTTGTATGATTTGGTAGATTAAGCTACAGAAAATATTATAAAACCCTCATCATAGAGTAATATTTAGTTGTAGCCTTTCCTAAAAACGTAAGCTTCATTCCATTTATCTGTTTCTAGCCTCTTTGGTAGATCTTCTTGACCGTATTTAGATAAATAATATTCAACTTGAATTAATTCTTTTGAACGTTCTGCCATTTTCTAATATATTTTAAAGCCATTTTTTGAAAGTGTTTCTAGATGTCTCTTGACATTTTTTTCGTGAAAACTATTTAGTTTTTTTAGTCCCCAAGCAAAATCAGCTATATAAGTGCGTTCCTTGTTACTTAAAATTTTTGCAGTAGAATCCCATTCAAACATTTTTCTCATCATTAACTCATCTATTCTAACATTTCTTCAATTTGTTTTTCACGTTTTGTCAAATCAGGTTCCATTAAGGCTTTATAATAGTCGTCTGGGACTCTTTCATTGTTTTTAACAAACTGTCTATAAAAACTTCTTAGGGTTAATGTTTTATGTGCATTTTCATCTTTCTCAATGGACAGTTTAATGTCAAAAATGGAGTTTCCTTTCTCATCTTTTAATGACATAAAACCTTCACCAAGACCTCCTGGGCCAGCAAACAAATCTATAACAGGTATTTTAAGTGTATTGTTCAAGAAAAATCAGTTATTAAGTCAAAATTGATCAGTTAGTCCAAATTACTTTTTAGGTTTATTGGATATAATTAGATCTTCAATATCAACATCCAAAATCTTAGCAATTTGGTTCAATATCTCTAACCTTGGTTGTTGTCGATTTTGAACATAACTGTTAACGGAATTAAAACTTTTACCAAGCTTCTCAGCAAGCCATTTTTGTTTAATACCTTTTTCTTCCAAAACATCTTTGATTCGATTCATGACGCTAAAATTTGTGTAAAATAAAATCTAATACTTTTGTAATTAATACACAATATTTTGTTGTATTTATATAAATTTATTTTGATGTGTGATTTAAATGAATCTTTACCATTAGTTTAAAAATAATCTAATTAAGGGTATTGTTTAAATAATTCATCAAATATGCTCTGGTCCTTAATCAACTTTTCCACAAGATGCTCATCAGCATACATCATAACAATACCTTTTAATTCCGTATTACCTAAGTAGGTTTTCCAAAAAAAAGTCACAGTCTGATTTTCTAATCCCTCAAGTACTCTAACATCTTTCTTGGGTTTGTCCTTATATTGTCCTTTTGTGGGAAAAATACCGAACTGTGTAACCATTACTAGAGTTATGCGATGATCTTTTTCAAAAAATTCACCATCATCTACCAAATCATATTGGCTCTCATCAATATGAATTGGTTTTGGCAAGTAATTAAGATATTTCAATTTCTTCTGGCTCATCATAATTAAATCATTTTTCATGTTTAATGCTCTTAAAGGATGAGTGAAACTCCTTTTTTAAAGGGTCATCAAATTCAATGTTATCATATTCATCGCACTCCTCTTCATTAATGAACATCTCCCATATCAGTTCAAGGGGCAGTTTTTTTGGTTTTCCGAAATTGAACAACATATCTGTTATTTTGATTTAATCCTACCATCTATTTGGTCATCCTTTTCTAACATGACCGTTTCATCAGAATGCATCACCACAATTCTGTTTTGCTTGAACCTTTCCATCAAATATCTTCCAAGTTGTTCCACAATATCCTTGAACTTATCTTTGGATAATGAAAATTTTGGATGGTTGCTAAGGGAAATGGTAAGGTGTGGTTCTACTTGTCCAGACATAACGATATCACAGGCCGTTACTTTTGCAGATACGTAAATATCCCCTTTTTCGATTAGGTTGTCCTGGAATTGCTGTATATATCCAATCACCTCGGATTTGTCAATCTCTTTCTGGGTATAGCCCTCTTCCAGTCCAATGGTGATTTCGGACTTAAAATTATCGATGGGTACTTTTTTTATGTTTCCCGTGATATTGATTTCCTCATAATCTGGGTTATTGAAAAACACAAGTTCACGTCTTCTCAAATAGGCCCTTTCGTTGCTTTTTTTCGGTTTGATGGAATAGAATCCCAGTCCAAGGGTCTTGTTCGTTACCAGGGTCCTGTTAAGGATGGCAATCAAGGGCATTTTAAGCTGTACACCTTCATTTGATAACTGTCCTGGCAAAAGCTCGGGTGTTGAACCCAAAAACAAGGGTACCCTATTTTTTTCAATGGCATTGAACTCATCGACATCATCGACCAGGTCAATACATTCTGATATAAAATCAAAATCAGCTCCGAGACAGATACCATCTTTACAATAATACTTAAACCTATATTTACCGTACTCTTGATTCTCCATAAAGTCATGGATCCATTCAAGGGTAGGTTTCCTGTTGCTCAGTATTTCCTCTAAATGATGCAGTTTCATAATTAGTTTGTTTTTGTTTCCAAATAGTCTTCCAAATCCTTTTGATTCCCTTTTTTTCTGCACCAGCCACATCCATAGGTGTCGTTTTTTGTAGAGACCATTATGTAATGTTTACCCTCGGAATAGGGGCATTTAGCTAACCATTGGTATTCATTTTTACCATCTGGAATGGGTTCAAGATTCACTTTTTCAAGATAGTCAATAAAGGGTGTTTTTAGTTCTTTTGCTCTCTTAATATATTGCTCCCTTTTTTCTTTTACACTATCAATGATGGCATAAAACTCCTTTTCATACAATAACCCCTCTTTCCTGAACCTTGGTAGCCCACCAAACGCTTGTCCCTTATCAAAGTATTCTTCAAGAAGTTCAATAACATCCTTTTTGTTCAAGTAATCGTTTATTTTCAGTGATTCATCACAGTCAAAATATTCCTCATTGGTATCGTTGGTGGTATAGAGCTTTAATAGGTCACCTTCTTTTTTTAAGTAATACCTAACGGCAACATCCCACATGGTTTCTTCAGTTTCAAATATAAAGACATAATCCATGTTGGTGTCATGGTTATTTACAAATCCTATGAAAGTTTTTACCTCCTTTATTTTTTGACAAAGCTCAAAATCTTCAAGAGCAATGGCTTGCTTAAGGTAGTCTTTTAATATTTCCTGTCGACTGTTTCTAAAAGCCCATACATTGAGTCCAATATAAAGCGATAGGGGTTTTGAGCCAAAATTTGCACCTTTTCTTCAAGCGAGGCGTTGATATGTTCCCACATGGGGTGATTTTTATTATTCATTGTATTTGTTTTTATTGCTAATTGTATCGAGTAGAACTAGATGTATGCTATTATAGGGTGTCTGTATCATAAAACTCCCCTTACTTTTAATAGCATAGTGTCTGCTCTTTAGTTCTCCAATAGTGTCGTAACAGAGCACTATGTAGTCATATGCTTTTGAAAAGTCGAGAATCGTGTTCCCGTTTGTATTGTTAATGTTTATGAAGAGGTTTTTGCCATTCTCTTCATGGTTTGCTACTATGAAGGTATTGGCATTGTATTCAATTGTTTTAGTATTAGTGTCATCTATTGACTCTTGTATCTTATTTAAATTCATATGATTTTATTTAATTAATATCTATATCTTTTGTAATGGTGGTTTGGTTCTGTCGCATAAACTTCATTAAGCTTAAAAATTACAATTTCACATTCTGTTATTTTAGCTGATAAAAAATAGCTGATCATCAATGAGTTTAACTTGATATTCTTGGATACATGTAATAACAACTTGTTTTGATATTTTCTTACCTGAATATCCTTCTTCCAAACTTATTGTAACAACTGCTGAAAATGGAGCAACTGACTTTTTTATGATTTTAGTTGTCTTATTGTTTTTTTTTAAAATTAGTAAGGCCAATAATCAACACATAAATTTGGATCATCATTGTCGTTCAATTCATCAAGGTAGTGGTCTCTATTATAGGCTAGTAAATTGTGCTGTTGGTCATGTAGCCATCCTCCAGAAGGAATACTATTTTGTAGTTCATATTCACCAACATAAGTAAAGAAGTAACTTTTATCTCTTTTTAAAACAAGATAGGCAGTGAATTCTTTTTTCCAGTTTTCTTTAGCTCGATCAATTATCCATTGGGTTAACGCTTTTAGTTCTTCTTCATAGATTTCTATTAACTCTTTTCTATCTAAAGATTGAAAATCATTTGAACTAATTATTAATTCAGTACCTGGGTATTTTTTCACATCAATTTCTTCTTCTTCTTCACAGACAAAGTGAATCGGAATTTGAACATATGTATTTCCAGATTGAACAGTTGGGAATAGTTCTATGTAAGGGAATATACCATATCCTTCTTTGAACTGTGAAATAGATTTAATTTTCATACAAATAAAATTTAGTTAAACAAACATTATTTGTATCTCGAAAAAGCAATAGGAATAGTGACGTTTATTTTGACTTGTCGTCCGTATTGTTTGACCACCGTGGTGTCTACACTCGGTTGGTACCCATAAAAGGGTTCGAAATACTAAGTAAAAATAGAATTTAATTCATTAAAAAAAACTAATTGCAGATTTTTTAGTGTTTCTTTCTTATCGCTTTCGGTCAATATACCTATTTTATGATGGCACCCCCTAAAAGGAAAACGACTTTAAATTCAATAGTGGGGATGAGTTTTTGGGTAATATGGTTGGAATTTTTAGGTTTTTTATTGGAGTTTTTTTTAATAGAGAGTTATTAGTAGTTAGGGTACTTCCTTATGTGCTTTATCAATGTATAGGAAAGTATTGTTTTAATGCGCAGTAATACAAAAGAAAAATTGGCAGTAAACCTTTGTTAAATGCTATTATTAAAAACAAGTATTAAATTGACGGCAGTATTGTATTATGGTAATTGTTTAGCAAGTACTGGAATAATAAAAAACTGTATATTTAACCAATAGCTGACTGATAACTGACTAAATACGGAAATAAAAAACCGTAAAAACTTATAAATAAAGTAATTACGGTTTTCAGTAGCGGAGAAAGAGGGATTCGAACCCCCGGAGGTGTGACCCTCAACAGTTTTCAAGACTGCCGCATTCGACCACTCTGCCATTTCTCCTTTAGCGGATGCAAATATAATCACTCCTTTGTTTTATAAAAAAGAAAAGTGTTGTTTTTTATTTGGGCGCATTGAGCGGAATCCCTGGCAAATTGAACGGCAAGTTTATACCAAAGTGCCAATAAGGAACATCAAGAGTAACATTATAACTATATCCTACACTAAGTATGTCTTTAAAGACCGTTAGCATACCTCCCACTCCAAACTCAGGAGTCCCGTCTGTATTAAAGTCAGGAGTGGAAACCGCTATTCCCAAACCGAGGTCAACAAAATCATTGTACCAACGGTGTTTTCTAGACCCAATCTTGAGTAAAAGCGACGCAGAAGGCGCATATAAGAAACGACGGTCGTCGGGCAGTGCTCCATGCAATTTTTCAGCGTTCAATGGCTCGGCCATAATGATCCCTACAGAGGTTTCAGATCTAAGACCAATGATCTCCATCTGTAAATCCCATGCTTCCAGTCTACGCGGGTCGTAAGCAACCGTCGCTGCCGCATTCTCTGGGGTGTCTGATTTTGGTAATAGCAGGAGAAGGGTTATTTCCAGGTTATCACCTGCTTCACGTGGGCCGGCACCTTTGAGTCTAATAAATCCCTCACTAGGCAGATCATTCAAGGTGAATTTTAAAATCTCATCTCCCAAATCCAAATTGTCCTTATAACGATCACTTTGATTCTTCAACAAGCCAGTCATGCGGCCAATGGCATTCACGGCATCGCTTAGGCTACCATAACAGTTTTCCGCATCCATGTAAAGCGCTGCAGCTTTATCTTTTAATTGCTGTAGCGTGTCCAAAATGCTTTGAAAATTCATGAATGTTTGCTCAATATCCTTTAGCTTTCCTTGCAAGGACTGTACAAGGCCCAATATTTCAAAGACCGATTCAATATTCCAGGACGATATTTGCGCTTTCGCATTGTTTATTAATGACACTATTGCGGTATACTCGGCTACTACCTCATTGGCTTTATCCTTCAATGCAGCCTCTACACTGCCTAATGGGTTGGAGTTAACAAAATCAACAATAGCAGTTTTGGCACTCTCAATGCAGGCCAAATCGGGAAAGTTTTGCAACAGACTTTGCTTGAGCTGTTCAAAAACCTTAGGTGCCTCTGCATTGTATTTTTTTGCGCGCTCCTTTAAGCTTTGAAGTTGTTTCAATTGATCATCGCTGAGTGTAGTAACCCAGCGCTCTACCGTGTAGATCTCCTTCTCTTTTATGTTGTCAAAATTTTCAATATGTACACGATCAGAGCCTAATTTGCTGCTCATGTAGGCCGTCAAGCTAATACTGTAGGACTTGCCTGAACTATTTTCCAGATCGGTTTTAAGCTGCCCCAATTGATCATTGAGTCGAGACAATATGTAAACTTCCTTAGGAACATCCTCGCTGGGGCTAATCCCGTTGCGACCGTAAAGCGCGCGCCAATCATTGAATAAGTCGTTTACCTCGGTAGCCAAAGCCGCATTTGACGGCGTGTCAAGGGTCTGATAAAATTGATTGAGGCCAGAATACAAAGCATTTAAGTCTCCTGTATTGAGTGTGGTTCGCTTAACGTCAGCAAATATTTGTTCTTGTAAAGACAAGGCTGAATCTAAAGCATCGATCTTATTCTGTAAATCAATAGATGCCTTGTACTGCGGATATTCAGCCGCTATCTTTTCTGCCAAAAGTTCTTTATTGATGTAAAGGCTCAAACTTCCGTTGATATCCACAATTTGTGGTCCAGATTTATGAACCGTATCGGAATCATAACTGGTCTTTTCAATCATGGTAATAATTGACTGGGCCTGCCCAAAATTCAGAATCAATAAGCAAAGCGGTAGGAGGAATTTTTTCATGATTTATTGATCTATAGATTGAGACTCTGCTTCTACATAAAGTTTCTCGAGTTTAACAAAGGTCATTTGACCGTTCTTATGGATTCTGGAGTTGGCCTTGCGCGGTTTTAAGGAAAGGCAAAACACTTTAATCTCTTCATAGGGGGTATCGTCTTCAATAATGCTCGCAGCAGTTAAATAAGGTTCCAAGTCTGCCTTAAGGGTAACAAAATCTTTGACCCACATCACCTTACGAGTAAACCCTCCAGGAGAGGTATCTGCTAGTTCGTCAGCCAGTGATACTCCTTCTGCAATATTTTCAGAATCACCTAAGACAACTAACAAAATACATTTTTGTGTATTTAAATTATCGTATTGCTGTTTGGCCACTGCCTGATCTTGGATGTTGATAATGGTAGTATTCAATAGTGCCATGGTAGTGCGTTTAGTTGACTTAAAGATACAGGGAGCCATTGAAAAATCGCTCCCCCCTAGCGGGTATTTTTAAAAATCAAGGGTTTTCACCTAGTTGGAGTTACGGATTGTTTTCACAAATATTTCACAGAAAAGACTGAGGGATTCTGTTATCTTTAGCGATCAAAATCAAGCAAATAAACTCAGAATGAAATACACTTTATTAGCGCTACTTACGGGCTTTGTCATTAGCTGCGGACCGGCTCAAAATGCAAAAAAAGTCACCAAGACCAATGTCGATTATGCTTCGACCATTACCGTAGACGACCTTAAATCGCATTTGTACACCTTTGCCAGCGATGAAATGCAAGGGCGCATGACAGGATCAGAAGGTCAAAAAATGGCGGCAGAATATTTGGTGAACTTCTACAAGGCAGAAGGCATTGCCGGAGGTGTTACTGCAGAGGACTACTATCAAGAGATTCCCGCTAGCTATTTTTCTCGCGCCAGAGATCCTAAAGATTCAGAAAACGTATTAGCCTTTATTAAAGGATCTGAATTCCCTGACGAGGTGATCGTCCTTTCTGCACATTACGACCATGTGGGCATGGACAAAAAAGGTAATGTCTTTAACGGTGCAGACGATGACGGAAGCGGAACCGTATCTATGTTAGAAATGGCTCAGGCTTTCCAACAAGCCGTAAAGGAAGGTAATGGTCCTAAGCGTTCCATTCTATTCTTGCACGTTACCGGTGAAGAAATTGGCTTGTACGGGTCGCGTTACTATACCGATAATCCAGTTTATCCACTAGCGAACACGGTTTGTAACCTAAACACAGATATGATTGGTCGTATAGACCCAGACAAGGCCGGCGGACCTGATTATATCTACTTAATCGGTAGCGATAAGTTGAGTCAAGAGTTGCACGATGTTTCTGAGATGATCAACAGCAAATACGTAAACTTGGAGTTGGATTACACCTATAATGACGAAAATGATCCCAATCGTTTTTACTACCGTTCAGATCACTACAACTTTGCCAAGAACAATATTCCGATCATCTTCTACTTTAACGGTACTCACGAAGATTATCACCAGATCACAGACACGCCAGACAAGATCGAATACGAACTTATGGCCAAGCGTGCGCAACTTATCTTCCTAACTGCTTGGGAAGTAGCCAATCGCGAAGGTAGAATCACTGCGGATAAGGTTAAGCCTTAAGCACACAGTTTTAAAAATAAAAACCGGCCTAGTGCCGGTTTTTTTGTGCTTTTAATTTCAATTACTATTCCTGCTGATCAAACATACGCGCTATGATAACCGTATGAGCAAAGGTAATAGCTCCTAAGAACGAAAAGAAAATGGTGAGAAAGGATTGATTCCCGCCTTCCATCAGCTTAAAGAAAACCACCAAACCAACAATAGACGCCAACCACACCCAAATAGCTCCGCGCAGGTAATTCTTCACACTTTGTTTATTGACCTTGCCGTATAGATAAGCGACCTGCTCTTTTATAGAGGGCACGCTGTGCCAGAAGATAAAGTATATAGTAAAGGCCCATACCAAAGATGCCCATCGAAATAGAATCGCAAACACCAGAAGTAAAAAGAGCTCTTGAAACGCCTTCGGAGGACTGATCCTTTTAGCTCCTATATAATAAGGTAAAATAACAGCAAAAAAGCCCGCCGAAACTAAAAGCCCGTAAGCGTACCACATTTTGGGTACTGCAAACTGTGTCAACTGTTCTATTACCTGGCTAGTCTCCACCGGATTCAAAAAGAAAAGTAAGAACAATATACCCAAGCCATAGGCCGCAAAGAACAGCTTATTTAGCGGGCTTCTGCCTAAGTATTCGTCCCAGTGTTGTTCTCCGAAATGATATCCACTTACTCCTATAAACAGGATAAGCGCAACAAAAGGCACCAAAAAGAACAAAGTGAATGCAGCAAAAACTACGCCTAAATAAAGTGCTAGTCTAGTGTAAAAAGTCGCCTTTTTCTCTTTAAAAAACGTACGCCCTAAAAGTTGTAAATCGTTAGACCCGTGCAATAAACCTACAGAAAATAGCAAGCTAAATGCTAAAATTGACTGCGATCCAGCCTCAAAATAATTCGTTAGCCAAAGGCTGAAAAACGTAATGATAATCAGTATTTCCCGTGTTTTGACCATTTATAATGTTTAATGAATATGTTAATTTATTAAACAAAGTACGTGTTTTTTGTTTAATTATTTGTAATTTTATTTCAACCTTTTATTTAATAATTCATACGTATATGGAAAATTTTGCTAACCTTATTTCACTGGTTCCTAAGTTGGCGCCAGACGATTACGTAGGCTTCACCTTCTTTGTAGGGTGTATGGCTATGATGGCAGCTTCTGCCTTCTTCTTTTTGTCTATGAACAGTTTTGACCGCAAATGGAGAACTTCGATTCTCGTTTCTGGTCTTATTACTTTCATAGCTGCAGTACACTATTGGTACATGCGCGATTATTGGGCAACCAATATGGAATCGCCAACCTTCTTCCGTTATGTGGATTGGATTCTTACCGTTCCACTAATGTGTGTGGAGTTCTACTTGATCCTCAAAGTGGCCGGAGCCAAAAAATCACTGATGTGGAAGCTTATCTTGCTTTCTGTAGTGATGTTGGTAACAGGATACTGGGGAGAAGGTGTGGACAGAGACAATGCCTGGTTATGGGGTCTTATCTCTGGTATCGCTTACTTCGTTATTGTTTACGAGATCTGGCTTGGTGGCGCTGCAAAGCTTGCCAAAGAAGCTGGTGGTTCAGTAGCGAGCTCACACAAGATCCTTTGTTGGTTCGTGTTGGTCGGATGGGCAATTTACCCAATCGGTTACATGGCTGGCACCCCAGGATGGTATGAGGGAATTTTTGGCGGATTGAGCATGGACGTATTCTACAATATTGCAGATGCGATCAACAAGATCGGATTTGGGCTTGTAATTTACAACCTAGCAGTGCAACAAACTTCAACAGACCAGTAAAGCACACCCACTTATGTGATTTGCGCTTTAGGCGCATGTTGAAAACCCTCCAGGCTATCGTGGAGGGTTTTCTTTTGCTCTAATTTCATGAAGATCACGATATATATGTTGTAGGGTTCATAGAACATGAACTAGTAATGCTTCGCTAATCAAGGAGATTACAATGGTCCTGAGATTTGCATTGATATGGGTAATCAAATCCTTGAATTAAAAAGCAAATCTGAAACTGCAAACCGGGGCTCAAAACTTTTATTTAGAATTTGTCTAAATAATTTTTTTAAGCCAAAAGGCTACCGTACTTTTGTCTGGCTTATGCGAAAAACACAGCACAGATCGGTCAATAAAATCCTAATTGTCGCCCTACTTTTTATGGTGATAGGTACGGCTATGGAGCTTTATCTGTTAGATCATTACGAAGATAGCTTACAGCTTATTCCGCTACTCTGTCTGGCAGCTGCCCTACTGAGTTTTATAGTAGTTTTGCTTAGACCAAGTAGCCAAAGCCTTGTTGTCTTTAAAACCGTTTTAGGTTTAAATGCCTTAAGCGGTCTGGTGGGAATCTATCTTCATCTAGAAGCCAATTACGAGTTTGAATTGGAGATGAAACCCGGAGCTGCCGGCTGGGAGCTATTTACCGAAAGTCTGGCCGGAGCCTTACCTGCTCTAGCCCCTGGCAGTATGATCGCATTAGCCCTAATTGGATATTCGTACACCTTATTAATCAATAAAAAATCATGAAAACTTTGCACAAATTATTCTTAGTGACCCTAGTTGCATCCCTGAGCTTTACTGCATGTAAGTCAGAAAAACAGGCAGAGACCACAGCAGAAACTACCACAGAAACTACTGCTACGGAGCAAAAATCCGAAGCAACTGAAAATACAGCTACCGTTGTTTTAAACGCAAACCTGGCCACGGCAGAAGAACTTAAAGGTATTGGTATGTCAGAGGAACTTGCCACAAAGGTGATCGAGAACCGTCCGTATTTGACACTTGCCGATTTTGCTGCGCAATTAGGAGAAGACGTTAGCAAAGAGAATATGTACAAAAAGATCTTTGTTCCCTTTAACCTAAACACCACTGCTGAGGCCGATTTTAAACAGATCCCGGGAGTAGGCGATAAAATGGCCCACGAGTTTGAGGAGTATAGACCTTATACCTCTGTGGCGCAGTTCCGCAAAGAGATCGGAAAATATGTAGACGAGGCGCAAGTGGAATATTACCTGAACTATGTCTTTGTGCCGGTTGAGCTCAACACTGCTTCTAAAGAAGATATCAAGGCCTTACCGGGTGTTGGTGACCGTATGACTCACGAGTTCGAAGAATATCGTCCCTACACCAGTATGGAGCAGTTCCGCAAAGAGATCGGAAAATATGTAGACGACAAGGAATTGGCGCGTTTGGAGCGATTGGTTTATTTGAAGCAATAACGCAAAACACATAAAAACGAAAAGCCCTGAAATAACTCAGGGCTTTTTAATTTTCTAAGAACCGATAATGCAGAATTCACTAGCTGCACTATCGAATCTCATGCAATACACTTTGCGTCATTAAATTGCCATTGGCCTTATAAGATTCTTCTTTTACCATCCCTACGCCTTCGGCTATCCATTGTTTGGCAGTCAAATTCTGTCGCATGCCACCAACGCTAACACTGTTGGTATAGGTCACCACATAGCATTCAAAGGTTCCTGCTGCTGTGGTAAGGGTTTCTAGGGCAATCACCTTCCGATCTGTCATGCTTATGGTGGTCGTAATAGCCATTACGCCTGCATCTACGCGCATCTCTATCGAAGCATCTGGGAGCTCCTGGCCCACACTTAAGGAATTCGGAAAAAAGATATCGTCTCCCGTTATACTGTATTCCATCCCTTCATACTGTCGCAATTGTGCAGACATGAATGAGGTCGGATCCAGACGCGTCACTCCCCCCTCGCAAATAGCGTCGAAACTACTTTGGGTAATGCTCCTGCCGCGTTTGTCTTTGATCTCGGTGTTTATGGTCATCCCACCCAAATGTACATCGGTGATGGTGTAATCCACTATGGTCTCCAAACGACCTCTTTTATCCATTTGATGTATTACCAGTGTCTGCCCTTCTGTAGTCGGGTAAAAACTACTGCAATTGTCCTGAGCCAGACCGGAACTTAGAATAAAACAACTTATAATAACAAGTATAGATTTCATTAGATATATTTTATTGAACACTCAGGTCTTTGACTTTCAAAGACCTTTTGTAAAAGTATAAGCTAAGCAATTGCAATTAGCTGTCTATTGTAACAATTCCCGTTACTTATGTAACATTTGGGATTTGTGTGGGCGCCCCTTGAAGTAGAACAAGTTCACTTCACGGTCGCGCTATTCGCTGCAACTCCTCGCTCGTTATACTCGCTGTGGGGTTTACGCTACTATCGCTGGCGCGGGGGTACGGGGTTGTATCACTTACCTGTCCAATAATCGATAACCTTGGAATCTTCGAAGCGGACATACAAGAATACCGGATCCATTTCAGCCCAACCTATATTATAGATAAACGAATCCATTGTCTCTGCGTGAGCTTTTCTCCATTTTGCCAGTTCTTCTATTCGATTCGCTTGATCTTTCTTTGGAAGTTTAACTATTGTTTTAGCCGATAGAGAATCCGGTAAAGTCTTCGCTACGTTCCGATCTACACGATTCTCAGTAGAACTTTTGTTAGGAGTGCCTAGCATCTAAAGAATCTGTTCTTTAGTCATCGATTCTTTTAAGTGGTTATCCATTAAGTCTTGGACCATATTCTTGCGTATATTCTCTCGAGATTCTATAGCTGACGAGGCATTCTTCCAATCATCAGAATTGAATTGGCCTGCGCAGCTATTGAAAACAAAAAATAATACGAGAATGTTAAAATTAATTTTCATTTGATAGTTAATATGGCTGGGGAGAGATTTATTTAGAATATACTATCTATCGAAATATAAGGAGATATTTCGACATAAACTTGTTCGAAAACTCGACGGTTCGCGTTACAGCCATTTCCTTCGTAAATGGCTGTGATCCGTGTGGGGGCCGAGCGTTTAAAAAACATCCGATGGATGTTTTTAGCGAAGGGGCCAGCCCGCCGCGCCGGCAGTTTTAGAAAATGATTCAGTAAAACTTCCAGAAGGTTACGCCTCGCCCTGCTCGGCGTGATCCGGATGTGAGAAAACTGCCAATAAAGCCCGCTGCAATCTGCGATTGCAGTTCTTTTTTTGTTCCTTCGCGCGCTCAAGCGAGCTTGGCGCGCTGGAACATAAAAAGCCCTTGCGCGCATGCGCAAAGGCTTTACTGGGTGGAAGACCGGGTTCGAACCGGCGACCTCTGGAACCACAATCCAGCGCTCTAACCAACTGAGCTACAACCACCATTTTTCGCTTATCATACTGGTTTGCTAATAAGCGGAGGCAAATATAATCACTTTAATTCCACAGCGCAATATGCGGGCCAAAAAAATTTTACTTCAAATCGTATAAGCTATCCACGGCAACATAGCGTTCTACCGTGAATCCTTCGGCGTATTCGGCATCTATCAAACGCCCCAGGTCTCTAGCTCTGTAGCTTATGCTCTCTTTAAAATTAGAGCTGCTTATAGGTGTAGACGGATCATCGCTATTCGGATCATAAAACTGGCTCGTATAGGCAAAGACAGCCTCTTCTTTCTTTTTAATGAAATCGCCCACATCTACCACAAAGTCGGGTTCTAAGTTCTTCCATTGAATGTAATGGTACACCAATTTAGGTCTCCAAGCTTGTTGCTGCTGTCCATTGTGGGTGGTCTCTATCCGGCGTAAACCACTCAAAAAACAGGCATCGCTGGCCAGTTTGGCGCCTTTGCCGTGGTCAATGTGCCTGTCGTCTACAGCATTGCAAAGCACTATATCCGGTTGGTACTTGCGCAATACTTCAATGATCTTGAGCTGATTCTCTTTAGAATTGATAAAGAACCCATCTGGAATGGCTAGATTCTCTCGCACCTCAACACCTAATATTGCTGCAGCCGCCTTGGCCTCTTGCTCTCTGATCTCTGGGGTTCCTCGGGTGCCGAGTTCTCCACGAGTAAGATCCAAGATACCTACTTTCTTGCCTGCTGCTATTTCTTTTGCCACCGTGGCTCCGCAACCCAATTCAACATCGTCCGGATGCGCTCCTATGGCCAGTATATCTAATTTCAAATGCTCTTAATTTACAGTTTGTATTTGCGCTGTCTTTTGCAAAGCAGCGACTATATCGGCCTGAATGTCTTCTACCTCTTCTATACCAACAGAGAATCGAATAAGTTGTTCTGAGATTCCTTGTCTGGCGCGTTCTTCTTCTCCCAATAAGAAATGAGAGGTCTTACTAGGCAACAACATGGTAGACTCCACTCCTGCCAAACTCATCGAGGGTTTTATTAAGCTAAAGGCTTCTAAAAAGGCCTCTGCATTGATACCATCTGCCAGCTCAAAGGACATCATGCCGCTAAATCCGCGCATTTGGCGTTTAGCCAGTTCGTGATCTGGATGCGACTCCAAACCTGGATAATACACCCGTCCTATTTCTTCACGGGTATCTAGCCATTTGGCCATCTCTAGTGCGTTCTTATTCTGCTGCTTTACGCGCAAGGCCATGGTCTTCATGCTGCGTTCCAACATCCAGACGGTCATATCGCTCAGGCTACCACCAAAGTTCTTGGCCAAGTTCCAGATCCTATCAATATGCTCCTGAGAAGCTGCTACCGCACCAGCACAAATGTCGCTGTGCCCGCCCATATACTTGGTCGCACTGTGGATCATAATGTCGATCCCAAAATCCTTGGGTGTCTGGTTTATGGGAGATGCAAATGTATTGTCTATCATACTAACCAGGCCGTGTTTCTTAGCCAATCGACCAATCATTGCCAGATCTGTCACCTTCATGAGCGGATTAGATGGCGTTTCCACATAGATCACTTTGGTCTTGTCTGTAATGGCAGCCTCAAAAGCCGCCTCACTGAGGCCTTGGGTAAAGCTGTATGCAATCCCGAACTTGTCAAATTCCTCCACCACCAAATTATAAGTACCTCCGTAGAGGGCCTCTTGCAAGACCACATGATCTCCTTTTTGCAAAAAGGCCATCAGTGTTGTGCTTACTGCAGCCATACCACTGCCAAAGATCAGGCCGGCCTCTGTGTCTTCTAGTGCGGCTACTTTTTTAGACAGTCCTTCTTGGTTGGGCGTATTGAAATAGCGCGGATAGCGCTTAACATCAACGCCTTCATAGGCGTAAGAACTGCTCAAATATATGGGCGATATCGCTCCTTTGAACTGCTCATCAGGGACTTCTCCTGTGTGCGTACAAACGGTATTTAAACCGAGTTTTCCTTGGGCCATGATCCTATAGTTTTATGCTTCTAAATTACGAAAAATGTGAGACTCAATTCGCGAGAGCTTTGTTATCTTTACCCTGCAACTGCAGCAGTGTTCACATGATCATTATAAAGAATATCAAAGGCCTAGTCCAAGTGCGTGAAAAGTCACCGAAATACCTCAGTGGTGCGCAAATGCAAGAACTTCCTGTATTGGAAAATGCTTGGATCAGCCTAAAAGATGGTCACATCAGTGATTTTGGCAGCATGGACACTTGTCCTGAAAAGGACGCTTTAGAAGTGATCGATGCACACGGATCTTACGTATTACCTGCCTGGTGCGATTCACACACGCATCTGGTCTATGCCGGCAACCGTGAAAAGGAATTCGAGCTGCGACTAAAAGGTGCGACTTACCAAGAGATTGCGGCAGCAGGTGGAGGTATACTCAACTCTGCAAAGACCTTACAAAATACTAGCGAAGAAGAGCTATACCAGCAATCCGCAGCGCGTTTAAAAGCTGTGATGCGCATGGGAACTGGCGCCATTGAGATAAAAAGCGGTTACGGCTTAGAACTTGAGGCAGAAATGCGCATGTTACGCGTAGCTAGAAGATTGGGCGAAGCATTCAATATTCCTGTGCGAACCAGTTTTTTGGCAGCACATGCTGTGCCGGAATCCTTTGAGACTTCCGGAGCATATGTAGCACACATCATAGATGAGATGTTGCCCAAGGTGGCAGAAAGTGGTCTAGCGGACTATATTGACATCTTTTGCGAGGACGGCTATTTCTCCTTGAATGATACCGATCAGCTACTTGGAGCAGCGGCAGCTTACGGACTCCGACCCAAGATCCATGTCAACCAATTTACCGCAGAAGGCGGGGTTGCACTTGGTGTTGACCATAATGCCCTAAGCGTAGATCATTTAGAAGAATTTACCAAGGCAGACTTAACGGCCCTTAAAGGCAGTGAAACCATGGCTGTAGCTTTACCAGGCTGCTCCTTTTTCTTGGGGATTCCTTACACGCCCGCAAGACGAATCATAGATGCAGGACTGCCTCTGGCTTTAGCCACAGATTACAATCCTGGGTCTGCACCAAGCGGCAATATGAACTTTGTGGTATCTGCAGCCTGCAGCAAAATGAAGATGACTCCACAAGAAGCCATCAACGCAGCCACAATAAACGGAGCCTATGCCATGGGCTTAGAAAATGAGGTTGGCAGTATTACCAAAGGAAAACGCGCCAACCTGATCATTACAGAAAACATTCCTTCTATTGGATATTTGCCCTACTCCTTTGGGCAGAACCATATTAAAGAAGTCATTATTGGCGGGCAACGCCTTAATTCATCCAACTAACTAAAATGCAAAAACAACTCATTGAATGCGTTCCTAATATCAGTGAAGGACGCGATGCAGACAAAATTCAAGAAATCGCTCATATTGTAGAGACCGTGCCTGGCGTAAAACTCTTGGATATTGATCCGGGAGCGGCCACCAACAGAACGGTGATAACCTTTGTGGGAGAGCCAGAGCCTGTTATTGAAGCGGCATTCCTTTTGATCAAAAAGGCCAGTGAACTCATCGATATGCGCCAACATAGCGGGGAGCATCCGCGTTTTGGAGCTACGGACGTTTGTCCTTTGGTGCCTATTGCCAACATCAGCCTAGAAGAGACTGCACAATATGCTCATAAACTAGGAGCTCGAGTAGGTAAAGAACTGGGCATTCCCGGTTATTTCTATGAAGCCGCTGCTAAAGAAGAGAAGCGTAAAAACCTCTCCAATTGCCGCGAAGGTGAGTATGAAGGTTTAGCTACTAAATTGGTAGATCCTGATTGGACTCCCGATTTTGGCCCAGCCGAGTTCAATGAGCGTGTTGCTAAAACAGGAGTTACCGCCATCGCCTCTCGTGATTTTTTAATTGCCTACAACGTAAACCTGAACAGCACTTCTACACGCCGTGCAAACGCTATCGCCTTTGACATTCGCGAGCGAGGTCGTGTTAAGCGAGACGGTAATCCCATCACAGGAAAAAAGGTGTTGGACAAAAACGGTGAACCGGTACTCATTCCAGGAAAATTAAAAGCAGTAAAAGGTATTGGTTGGTATATTGAAGAATACGGCATTGCGCAGATCTCTTACAATTTGACCAATGTTTCCATTACACCCATGCACATTGCTTTTGACGAGACCTGTAAAGCTGCAGACCGCAGAGGTTTGCGTGTAACAGGTTCGGAATTGGTTGGTTTGGTTCCTCTTAAGGCCATGTTAGACGCTGCGGATTTTTACCTGACCAAGCAGAGCAGATCCTTAGGGATCTCAGAAAGTGAAAAGATCAAGATCGCTGTGAAGTCTTTAGGGCTAGACGATCTAAAACCCTTTGACCCAAAAGCGCGTATCATTGAATATATGCTTGCGGATGATTCCGCGGACAAATTGATCGATCTCACGGTTAGTGGCTTTGCTGAGGAGACGGCCTCAGAATCTATGGCTCCCGGTGGAGGTTCCATTGCTGCTTATGTAGGTACGCTCGGCGCTGCTCTAGGAACTATGGTAGCTAACCTCTCCGCTCACAAAGCAGGCTGGGACGACAAATGGGAGTTCTATTCTAAATGGGCAGAAAAAGGACAGGCTTACAAGGATAAGCTGCTTTTCTTGGTGGATGAAGACACCAACTCCTTTAACAAGATCATGGATGCCTTTAGATTGCCTAAGGACAGTGAAGCAGATGTGTTGGCGCGCAAAGCGGCTATTGAGGCAGCAACGCAATATGCTACAGAGGTTCCTTTCCAAGTGATGCAAACCGCTTTAGATTCTATGGAAGTCATGCAGGCCATGCTTAAAGACGGCTTGCAGAGTTGTCTTTCAGATTCAGCAGTTGGCATACTTTGCGCTAAAACTGCCGTTTTAGGCGCCTATTTCAATGTGCGGATCAATGCCAAAGACCTTAAGGATCGCGACTTTGCAGACAACATACTGGCGCGTGCAGAAGCAATCTACCAGGAAGCACTCACTATAGAAAATGAGACTATCGCACTGGTGAACGAAAAGATGTAAACAATGCAGATAGTCGCCTACGATAAACAGTATGCCAAAGCCTTTGAGCTGCTCAATCTCGAATGGCTGGAAACCTACTTTTATGTAGAAGATTACGACAGAGAAGTTCTTAGCAAGGTAGAGCAATATATCATTGGGCCGGGAGGACATATCTTTTTTGCGGTAGAATCTGGTGTAGTTATGGGCTGTGTGGCCCTATTGAGAATAGAAGACGATCTCTTTGAACTCACCAAGATGGCCGTATCTCCAGCCGCCCGAGGCAAGGGCATTGGTCAAAAACTAATGCAGCATTGTATCGCTTTTGCGAAGTCTCAAAACTGGAAAGGCCTACTGCTCTACTCCAACCGCATTTTAGAGAATGCCATTCACATCTACCGCAAATACGGCTTTAAGGAGATTCCTGTAGAACCCGATTCTCCTTACGAGCGCAGCAATATCAAGATGCATTTAACCCTCAAGTAACTGACTATCAAATTGCTCAATTTCTGCGTATCTTTGTAAGACCCATCAATTCCCTTTATAATGAAAAGATTAATCCTTGGCCTCTTTACGGCCCTAAGCCTTGTAGGCTGTAAAAACAACCTTAAAGAAGCCGATGTTGATACAATTGCAGATACTACTGCGGCTGTTGTAAAAAGCGAAAAAGAACTTCAGATTCACCCAATAGGGCATGCTACTATGGTTCTGCAATGGGGAGACACTACCATTTATGTAGACCCAGTTGGTGGTGCAGAACGCTTTGCCAATTTTGACAGCCCGGATCTTATTTTGGTAACCGATATCCACGGAGATCATTTAAATGCAGAGACTCTGGCTGCAGTAAGTACGGACAAATCTAAGATCGTTTTGCCACAGGCCTGTGCAGACCGTCTGGGAGCCGATTTCACGGCCCAACTAGATGTGCTAGCCAATGGAGAGACCAAAACTCGTTATGATATTGCCATCACTGCAATTCCGATGTACAATTTGCGAGAAGAGGACAAAGACAAACACGTTAAAGGACGCGGAAACGGTTATGTCCTTGAGTCGGACGGTAAACGCCTATACATTTCTGGAGACACAGAAGACATTCCTGAAATGAGAGCTTTAGAGAATATTGATATCGCTTTTGTTTGTATGAACTTGCCTTATACAATGACGGTAGAAAGTGCTGCGGATGCGGTTCTAGAATTTGCGCCTACTACTGTCTACCCTTATCACTACCGCGGAGCCAATGGACTGAGCGATGTAGCTAAGTTTAAAGCTATTGTAGACGCTGGTGGGAAAGAGATCTCTGTAATTCAAAAAGATTGGTATGCCCAGTAAATTGAAGTCTACCGATGGCTTGGTGGTTTTTTGGATCACCAATATTTTGATTCTTACAGTTATTTATTTGTTGGTCAATGCGCCGTCTAATGTGTTTGACGCGAGCTCTTGGTTACTGCTGTTGTGGATCTTCTTTGTTATAAGTATCCCTTCACTGCTCGTGATGGTCTTGGTTCATTTTTTGCTTTTCAGTGTGGACGAGCGCCACAAACGTCTGGGAATAAGACTCATGTCTTGGGTAGCGTTTTTAGTGACCTTTGAACTCTGGAAAGCCACCGACGGTCAAACCAATTATTTGGCCCCTTATTTTAAGGAGACCTTTGCTTGGGCAGCAGCTATACTCGCGATAAGTCATTTTTTGAGCTACAAACTCATAGGTAGAATCCGCAGAAAAAACGAAACTTCCCTTAGTTCTTAGGGGTTCTAAATTTATCGAACCATGCCAAGGTGTGCGCTACTTTGGTGATTAAGTTGCTCGGTCTGGAAGCAATACCATGCGAAGCATCGGGAATCTCTACGAGTACGGTTTCTATTTTACGCAGCTTTAAAGCGTGGTACAATTGCTTGGCCTCACTAGGTGGCGTGCGCAAGTCATTCATACCTACCATGACCATGGTTGGGGTCTCAACATTACCGACCAAAGAGATCGGTGAGAATTTCCAATAGCCTTCAAAATTCTCCCAAGGTTGCCCCGGGTAACGACTGTTGGCGTATCCGTAGTAATTGTCTGCCACCAAGGTCTTACTGATCCAGTTCATTACTGGTTTGGCCACAACGGCAGCTTCAAAACGATTATTCTTACCAATGATCCAAGCCGTCATGATCCCGCCTGCGCTACCGCCAGTGACAAAGAGTTGGTCTTCATGAGCGATGCCTTTGCTTATAAGCACGTCTACTCCATCCATCACGTCCTGATAATCATCGCCCGGATAGTTGTTAAACAGCAAATTCCCAAATTCTTCACCATAACCGGTACTTCCCCGTGGATTCGGATAATAAACAATATAACCAGCTGCAGCATAGAGTTGTATCTCCGCAGAGAAACGGTCGCCATAATTTAAAATTGGCCCCCCGTGGTTCTCTATCATCATAGGGTATTTTTTATTCGGATCGTAATTGGGAGGATAAACCACCCAAGCTTGCAGGTCTCTTCCGTCTGTGCTGGCCTTGTACCACAACTCCTCCACTTTTCCGAGGGTTTTATGACCTAACAGATCTTCGTTAAGGGCTGTGAGTTGTTTGGGTTTGGCACTCTTCGCCATAAGTAATGCAACCTCTGCCGGACGGTCTGGTTTAGACAAACTAAAGGCAATATCGCCGCGCTTAGAAACACTATAGCTTCCGCTCGCATAAGGTCTTCCCAAGCTTGTGCCGCCGATGTGCTCTGCCACCACTTTGTGAGAACCTCCTAAATTGTATTGCGCCACTTTGGTGTCTCCAAATTCGTCATACATAAAATAAATACGCTTGCCATCTGCAGACCATTGGATATCCTTCACAGATCGGTCCAAATTGGTCAACACTTCACGCTTATTTGTTCCGTCCACGTTCATGAGTCGAAGACGTGTAACTTGATAGGTCTGCACCTTGTCTTGATACCCTAAATAGGCTACTGTTTTGCCGTCTGGAGAAACTACAGGGCTTCTGTCTGGCCCAGCAGCGCTTGTCAGGGCCTTAATGTCTCCCGTTGCAACTGTTAAGGCGTAGACTTCCGAGTTTCTAAAATCATATTCCCAATCCGGATTTCTATTGGCAGAAAAAAGGAGTTGTTTGCCATCTGGTGTCCAGCTCAAAGATCCCCCGTGATTAAAATCGCCACTACTCAATTGTCTAGGGGTTCCTCCGCTGGCGGGCACAACAAAAATGTGTGTAAAACCAGGTTTTAGATAACCCGCACCATCGGCCTCGTGCTTTAAGCGGTCTGTGATTCTAGGGGCATCGGCCCATTTGGCACCCTTAGGCTTGGAAGGCATCTGCGCAATAACCGGAGCTTTGGCATCTACTTTCATAGTAAAGGCGATCCACTTGCCGTCAGGTGACCAAGTTAAATTAGAGGGAGATTTCTCCAACTGGGTCAAACGTGCCGTACGGCCGCTATCCATCCACATAACAAAGACCTCCGAACCTTTGTCTGAACTGCTTCTGTAAACCAATCGATCGCCACTAGGTGACCAACGTGCACTCCCTTCACTTACGTCATTAGGAGTTAGTTTTTGGTGGACCTTTCCATCTGCGCTCAGCAACCACAAATTACCAAAAGAGCGGTCTTCCATTATATCGAAGCCCGTGCGTCTGTACACAATTTGACTCCCATCTGGACTGATCTGCGGATCTCCGGCATATTCCAGTTCAAAGACATCCAGAGGTTGGAATACCTCTTGGGCAGTGGTTGTAATGGCTAAAAACAGGGCTAAACAGAAGGAAAGTGTACGCATAATTATGAGTTTGCTTTACAAGTTAATAAAAGGATCGAATCCACAAGCATACCCAAAAAGGAAAGACTCTATTGGCGCATTATCAGGCCAAAAGAGCTAACAATTCTGTAGCCTGATACAACTCTTTAAAATGCGGATGCTCAACAGGCTCCTTGACCACTTCGTGCTCCCAGGTCGTATGAAATGGGATATGAATTGCATAAGAACCGATCTCTAGAACAGGCAAAATATCTGACTTGACCGAATTGCCCACCATTAGGAATTCCTTGTTGCGTATGTCTAAATGCCGCACCAATTTGTTGTATTCTTTCTGAGTCTTGTCAGAAACGATCTCTATATGATGAAAAAAGGGCTCCAGCCCTGATTTGATTAGCTTGCGCTGCTGATCCAGTAGATCGCCTTTGGTAGCAACCACCAAGCGATACTTGCCCACCAAACCTTCTAAGGTATCTTCTACACCATCTAAAACCTCCACGGGGGCTTCCAACATCTGCTTCCCCATTGCAATAAGTTGATCTATGGTCTTTAGAGGGACTTTATTGTCCGATATACGCATGGCGGCCTCTATTAGAGACAACACAAAAGGTTTGATGCCATAACCATAAAGCGGTAAGTTTTGCATCTCGTAGCCGAACAATTCCCTATTGCAATCCTCTTTTTCTGCAAAAGGTTCCATCAATTCGCAAAAGCGTTCCTCTGCCTGTCGAAACAGCGGTTCGTTCACCCATAAGGTGTCATCGGCATCAAACGCAATGGCCTTGATGTGGTGCAATTCCACTAGCGGATCAGTTTTTTGTATTTGATGCGTTTCGGCATAAGATCGCCACCCAAACGCTTTTTCTTGTTCTCTTCGTAATCGCTAAAACTGCCCTCAAAGAAATAGACCTGGCTATCACCTTCAAAAGCTAGAATATGCGTACAAATTCTATCTAAGAACCAACGGTCGTGAGAGATCACTACAGCACAGCCGGCAAAATTCTCCAAACCTTCTTCTAAGGCACGTAGGGTATTTACATCTAAGTCGTTGGTAGGCTCATCCAGAAGCAGTACGTTCCCCTCCTCTCTTAAAGTCATAGCCAAGTGCAAGCGGTTGCGCTCTCCTCCAGAAAGGGTGCTCACTTTTTTATTCTGATCACTTCCGCCAAAATTAAAACGGCTCAGATAGGCTCTAGAATTGACTTGCTTTCCGCCCATCATGATCAACTCTTGCCCATCACAGAAGTTTTCCCAAATGCTGCGTTCTGGGTCAATGTTAGAATGGCTTTGGTCTACATAGGCTAGCTTAACAGTATCACCAACCGTGAACGATCCTTTGTCTGGGGTCTCCTCGCCCATGATCATTCTAAAAATGGTCGTCTTCCCTGCACCGTTAGGTCCAATGATCCCAACAATACCAGCTTGAGGTAGATTGAAGTTTAGATCTTCATAAAGCAATTTATCCCCATAAGCCTTAGAAACACCCGTTGCTTCGATAACATTGGTTCCCAAACGTGGACCATTTGGAATATAGATCTCTAGTTTTTCGTCAAGTTGTTTCTGATCTTGACTCATCAGTTTGTCGTAATTGTTCAGACGTGCCTTTTGTTTAGCTTGACGTCCTTTTGGAGCCATACGCACCCACTCCAATTCGCGTTCTAAGGTCTTCTGGCGCTTGCTGGCCTGCTTTTGCTCTTGGGCCAGACGCTTGGATTTTTGATCCAACCAAGAAGAGTAATTACCCTTCCAAGGGATACCCTCACCTCTATCAAGCTCAAGGATCCATCCGGCAACATTATCTAGGAAATAACGGTCGTGAGTTACAGCGATCACGGTTCCCTTATACTGAGCCAAGTGGTGCTCCAACCAGTGTACAGATTCCGCATCCAAGTGGTTGGTCGGCTCATCCAGTAATAGAACATCTGGTTCTTGGAGCAGCAAACGGCACAGGGCAACCCTGCGTCGTTCTCCTCCAGACAATACATTGATAGGCGTTTTTGGCGCAGGCGTTCTAAGCGCGTCCATAGCGATCTCCAATTTGGTATCTAAGTCCCAGGCATTGGTAGCGTCTATCCTGTCTTGCAATTTAGCTTGCTTGTCCATGAGCTCCTGCATCTTGTCTGGATTCTCATATACCTCTGGTAAACCGAACATATCGTTGATCTTGTTGTACTCATCCAGTACATCGACCACCTCTTGTACGCCTTCTTTTACAATATCGATGACTGTTTTAGATTCGTCTAGCTTTGGCTCTTGCTCTAGCAAGCCCACGGTAAAGCCCGGGGCAAAGACTACATCGCCTTGGTAGTTCTTCTCTACTCCGGCGATGATCTTCATCAGTGTAGATTTACCACTACCGTTAAGACCCAAGATCCCGATCTTGGCTCCGTAGAAGAAGCTCAGGTAAATGTCTTTTAGTACTTGTTTTCCGGTTGATTGATAGGTCTTAGAAACCCCGGACATCGAAAAGATGACCTTCTTATCGTCACTCATATATACAGTGTGTTATACGCGTCCTTTGAGCGCGTTGAATACCCAGGCAATGCAAAAAAATCCTATACCCACGGCGGCAAAGCCCCATCCGGCTACATCGTCATATTTAAAAGCGCCCATGGCTATAAGTCCAATTCCAACCAAGATCATTATTGTAGTTGCCCAGGCCAGAACGGTGTTTTTATTCATTCCCATAATTGTTGTTTTTGTGAGGAAAACAAATATCGGACATTTTTAATAAAAAAAGCAGCCCGAAGGCTGCTTAGATGGCAGGTCGGTTTCCTAATCCTTATCCTGCGCTTACAGACAGATAGCCCATTTTGCCCATTTGATAATCTCTCAAGGCTTCCATGATCTCTGTCTGTGTATTCATAACGTAAGGTCCCCAGCTGGCAACCTCTTCGTGAAACGGTTCTCCGCTTAAGAACAGTAATTGTGCCGTCTCATTGGCTTTAATTAACACACTATCACCGTCTTGCTCAAAAGTAACCAATTGATCGGCCTTTTCCATGAGGTTGTATTGACCGTTTATATTGACCGCTCCATGCAACAGATACAACAAAGAATAATGCATCTTATCTAAAGGAAGTTCCAAAACAGCTCCGGCCTCCATTTTAAGCATAAAGGCATTTACAGACGTTTGGGTTGCTATCTTACCTTTTTTATCACCTAAGCTGCCCGCCACGATCTGTACTGTAGACAGACCGTCTTCCCCTTTATATACCTCAAATTCCGCATCGCGAACGTGCTGGTAATTCGCAGGTATCATTTTTTTTGCCGCCGGAAGATTCAACCAAAGCTGAATCCCTTCTAGGGTTCCGCTGCGCTGCACGAACTCTTTGGTTGGGGCTTCGGCATGTATGATACCGCGGCCTGCTGTGGTCCACTGCACGTCTCCGCTTCTAACCACGCTCTCATTACCCAAGGAATCCCGATGCAATTGCTCGCCCTGAATCAAAAAGGTAATTGGTTCAAAGCCACGGTGTGGGTGCGGCCCCAGATCAAAGGGATTGGACTCCGGACTTATCTCATACGGCCCATAGTGATGCAGCAGCACGAACGGATCAACCATATCTATACTACGCGTAGGAATTGGCTGTCTGAGTTCTATTGGCCCCATATTCACAAAGGGACTCTGACCTAATTGTTTAACACTTGCTCTTTTCATTATAATGTTCCTTTCTTATCTAATTTTGTCCAAAAGCCCGCTGAGCTGTTTGGCCTCTTGAACGGTTAAATTTTGCAGCAAGTGATTGTTCGGATCACTGCCTATTTCTTCTAACAAAGCCAATCCGGCTTTAGTTATTTCTACATGCACTACACGCCTGTCGGAGGCGCAGGGAATTCGAACCATCAAATCTTTCGCACACAGTTTATCCATAAGTCTGGTGGCATTGGGTGCACGATCAATCATCCGTTCTTTTACCGTCTGTGTGGGCATTGGCCCACCTGCTCCGCGCAAGATGCGCAGTATATTGTATTGCTGCGGAGAGATCCCATAAGGCTTAAAGAAAGCATTCTGGTGGCCGCTGATCCAGCTTGCGGTATACAAGATGTTGATCAAGGCCTTGGCTCGCTCTGAGCTGAATTTAGATTGTATTTCCTTAGAAAGATCGCCCATAAATTATCCCATTACAGCTGCTTGAAAAGGACTCAACTGCGCCTGAAATGCAGCAGCCAACTCTGGGTCGGTTATACCCTCTTCGCTAAAATTCGATCCGAAACTCGGCAAAGAGAATTTGGAGATCACATTACCACCCATAAAAGGAAAGCGTCCGGCTGCAATATCTAATACTGTCTGTCCGCCTCTAGCTCCAGGAGAAGTCGCCATAAGGAACATAGGAACCTCAGACCACAAATTTCCGTCTATGCGCGACATCCAATCGAACAAATTCTTAAAGACGGTAGCATAAGCTCCATTGTGTTCGGCAAAAGAAATCACTATCCCATTGGCAGCTTTTATCTCCTCTAAAAAGCGATGCGCATTTTCAGGTATCCCCGATTCGTTCTCCAAATCGATCCCGTAGATCGGTAGCGGATAGTCGTTCAAGTCCAAGACGGTTACTTCCGCCCCCTCGACCTGCTTAGCCGTATAAGTTGCTAATTGTTTATTGATCGAGTTTTTACTGTTGCTTGCCCCAAAGGCGATTATTTTCTTCATAACTGGTTTTGAATTTCTGATACAAAGTTCGGAAGAATAAATTTATTTTCCAAGGAAACTATTTCCATGTAAATATTTTAGAAGCTTTTATGGTTTTACTGCGGATGGAATCCTAGCTTATTTCGTAATTTTGACAAAATTCACTTTATGGATCTCAGCTTCAACAAAAACGAAGACCACAATAAATTACTCCGTTCAGACCTTAGAAACCGTTTGGCCAAAGTCAAGCTTGGCGGTGGGGAAAAACGCATTGAAAAGCAGCATGCAAAAGGTAAAATGACAGCGCGCGAGCGGATCGACTTCTTGTTGGACCCAAAAAAACCGCGTATTGAGATCGGTGCTTTTGTAGCCGATGGTATGTATCAAGAACACGGTGGTTGCCCTTCTGGTGGCGTTGTGGTTAAGATCGGTTACGTAAAGGGAGTGCAATGTGTGGTTGTTGCAAACGATGCCACGGTAAAGGCCGGAGCTTGGTTTCCCATCACAGCTAAAAAGAATTTAAGAGCCCAAGAGATCGCCATAGAGAACCGCCTGCCTATTATCTATCTAGTAGACAGTGCGGGAGTGTATTTACCTATGCAAGATGAGATCTTTCCAGACAAAGAACACTTTGGACGCATTTTTAGGAACAACGCAGTGATGAGCAGTATGGGCATAGTGCAGATAGCTGCGGTTATGGGTAGTTGTGTTGCCGGAGGGGCCTATTTACCAATCATGAGTGACGAAGCCCTAATAGTAGACAAAACGGGAAGTATCTTTTTAGCTGGGAGTTATTTGGTTAAAGCTGCCATTGGAGAGACCATAGACAACGAAACTCTTGGTGGTGCTACTACCCATTGTGAGATCTCTGGGGTGACGGACTACAAATCCAAAGACGATGCAGACGCGCTGACCACCATCAAGAACCTGATGAGCAAGTTAGGCGATTCCAACAAAGCAGGCTTTAACCGAATTGCCGCAGCCAAGCCTAGCAAAGACCAGGAAGAGATCTTTGGACTACTGCCCGCCTCCAGAGCTGAACAATACGACATGCTAGAGATCATCGAGCGTTTAGTAGATAATTCGGATTTCGAAGAATATAAATCCGGTTACGGCCAAACCATTTTAACGGGATATGCCCGAATTGACGGTTGGGCTGTAGGGATAGTTGCTAACCAACGCAAGATCGTTAAGACCAAAAAAGGAGAAATGCAGTTCGGTGGAGTGATCTATAGTGACTCCGCAGATAAAGCAACACGCTTTATAGCCAATTGCAATCAGAAGAAAATACCATTGGTCTTCTTACAAGATGTTACTGGCTTTATGGTTGGCTCTAAAAGCGAACACGGAGGCATTATTAAAGATGGGGCCAAAATGGTAAACGCTGTGAGCAATAGCGTGGTGCCTAAATTTACCATAGTGATTGGAAACTCTTATGGAGCAGGAAACTACGCCATGTGTGGCAAGGCCTATGACCCGCGTCTTATCGCTGCTTGGCCAAGTGCTGAACTCGCGGTGATGAGTGGAAACTCCGCAGCAAAAGTATTGCTGCAAATCGAGACGGCTTCTTTAAAGAAAGCCGGCAAAGAGATCACTAAAGAAGAAGAGTCTGCCCTTTACGACAAGATCAAAGCTCGTTATGACGAGCAGATCTCACCCTATTATGCTGCTGCTCGCCTTTGGACCGATGCGGTAATTGACCCTATGGACACCAGAACTTGGATAAGTATGGGGATAGAAGCCGCAAATAATGCCCCAATCGAGAAGCCTTTTAATATGGGCGTGCTACAAGTTTAATTGTTGTAACTTGGCCTTATTCATACTAGAATTTGAGCCTTAAGCTAACATCCAAACAACAACGATCACTCTATTTACTCCTGCTCATTTTGGCCGGAGAAGCCGTGTTTATCTTACCCTTTGTGCTCATTCGTGTATTCGGGAAGACTTTTCTGGACGCCTTTGGAATAACCAACTTTGAAATTGGGGCCGCACAATCTATTTACGGTATAGTGGCATTTGGAGCGTATGTTTTTGGAGGACCCTTAGCCGACAAATACGAAGCCCGTAAACTCATGGCAGTTTCCCTCTGGGCAACAGCACTGGGTGGTCTTTATATGGCTACCTATCCTGTTATATTAGGGCTAAAAATACTATTCGGATATTGGGGTTTTACAACCATATTTTTGTTTTGGGCAGCCATGATCAAAGCGACGCGCATTTGGGGTGGTGATAAAAGTCAAGGCCGAGCCTTTGGTATACTCGATGGCGGACGCGGCTTGGTCGGTGCCCTTTTTGCATCCATGGGTATTTGGATCTTAGCTGCCTTTTCTTCTGCGGACATTCAAGAGATCAGTCCGGCCGAGCGTCAAGAGGTTTTCTCTTATGTGATCTATACTACTACTGCGATAGTAAGTGTGATCGGGTTATTGGTTTGGCTATTCATGAAAACGGAATCGGACGAGCAAACTACCTTAAACAAAATAAGTTGGCCAGAGATCCGCTCTGTGCTTAAGATCCCAGCCATCTGGCTTTTAATGATTATCATATTATCTGCTTACGTCGGTTATAAATTGACCGATGTTTTTTCTCGCTACGCCAGAGATGTCATGGCATATAACGAAGTAGATGCCGCCAAAACTGGTGCTACCCTGCTATACTTACGACCTATAACAGGTTTGCTCTTCGGATTTTTGGCCGATAGGAACAAGGTAACGCTGTGGCTTGTTATAAGCTTTGTGTTGAGTGTTTTTGGCGCCTCGCTGTTTGGCTTCGGTTTTATTGAGGCTGATAGTACCTACTTCTTCATTATGGGAGTGCTGCTATGTGCTACGGGCATTTACGGAGCAAGAGCCTTGTACTTTGCGACCTTAAAAGAGAGCAAGGTCCCCGTCTTACTCACGGGAACAGCTGTTGGATTGATCTCGCTAATAGGATACACCCCAGATATCTTTACCAGTCCGGCCATGGGTTACTTAATAGACAATTGGCCAGGAGCTCAAGGCTATCGTTATGTCTTTTTGATGCTCGGTGGCTTTGCTATGCTGGGGCTTATAGCTTCGACCATTTTGTATCGCATCAACAGAAAATAAATCCGTACCTTTTGGTACAACTATTCCAACCAATATGAAAGCGTTTAAAATTGCCTTTTGCCTTTTCTCGGCACTACTTTTTACCACTAGTAACTATGCACAAACCCAAGGTGACGGACCTTATGATCAGCTTATCATTCGCGGGGTTACCTTGATCAATGGCGATGGCTCTCCTCCGAGGGGCCCGATAGATATAGTAGTAGAAGGCAATAGGGTCACGCAAATACAAGTTGTGGGCTACCCAGGAGTAGCTATAAAAGATTCTTCCAGACCTCAACTTAAATCTGGTGGCCGAGAATTGGATGCCAATGGCATGTATTTACTGCCAGGTTTTGTGGACATGCACGGACATATTGGTGGCGTAGCTCAAGGAGCCGATTGGGATTATGTTTTTAAACTCTGGATGGCCCATGGGGTGACCACCGTTCGCGAACCATCTGGTCGTGGAATCGACTGGACCTTGGATCTAAAGAAAAGATCCGCAGCAAACAGTATAACAGCACCTCGTATTTTCGCTTACACAGGCTTTGGGCAAACTTCAAATAGCTTCAACCCGTTAGATGATATGCCGATAAGCACTCCTGAATTGGCTCGTAAGTGGGTACGCGCAAATGCCGCACGCGGTGCAGATGGTATAAAATTCTTTGGCGCAGAACCAGAGATCATGACAGCTGCATTGGACGAGAATAAAAAACTAGGATTGCGATCGGCCATGCACCACGCACAGATGAGTGTGGCACGCTGGAACGTACTGCATTCTGCGCGCGCTGGACTAACCAGTATGGAACATTGGTACGGCTTACCAGAAGCCCTGTTCAACGACAGAACGGTACAGAATTACCCACTAGACTACAATTATCAAAACGAACAACATCGCTTTGGAGAAGCAGGAAAACTCTGGCAACAAGCAGCAGCGCCATTCTCAGACCATTGGAATGCAGTAATGGACGAGCTTCTAGCCCTGGATTTCACGCTAGACCCAACCTTTAATATCTATGAGGCCAGCCGGGACTTGATGCGAGCGCGCAGAGCCGAATGGCATGAAGACTATACCCTACCCTCGCTTTGGCGGTTTTATCAGCCCAGCAAGATCTCTCATGGATCGTATTGGCATTTCTGGGGAACAGAAGAGGAAGTCGCTTGGAAGGAAAACTACCGCCTCTGGATGACCTTTATCAACGAATACAAGAATCGAGGTGGGCGCGTTACTGCCGGCTCAGATTCTGGGTTTATTTTTCAGCTTTACGGCTTTGCCTATATCCGCGAACTGGAATTGTTACGAGAAGCAGGGTTCCACCCCTTAGAAGTCATCCGTGCAGCTACATTGAACGGTGCAGAAGCCTTGGGTGCTGACCAAGACCTTGGCTCTGTACAGATCGGCAAACTGGCCGATTTTGTGATCGTAGAAGAGAATCCTTTAGAAAACCTCAAGGTCCTCTACGGTACAGGGGCCATAAAACTCACCGAAGACAATGAGGTGGTACGCGTAGGTGGAGTTAAGTACACCATTAAAGATGGGATCATCTATGACGCCAAAGCACTGCTTGCGGAGGTTAAAGCAATGGTAGATGCCGCCAAAGAGGCAGAAGGTTTCACCTTAAAACAACCCGGAATTAAAGATTAATCCGAACCAATAGGAATAATAGCCTCTTGCCGCTCGTTTACATAACGGAAGCCATTAGTGCCATAAAAACCCGCTTCTTCTAGCATGATACGAATGTCCTTATCCCAAGGTTCTATACGAACCGTGGTGTTGAGTTCTATAGCATACACGGTATTAGGATACAAAGGATAATCACCATTGACAGGGACTCCGCCTTGAGAATCCCACATTCCAATAGTAGGCCCGCTACTGTGGCCGTAAGTACCTAATGGATGTGTATATATCGATGGGCGAAGGCCTTCATTTTTAGCTTTTGCAAGAGATTTCAACAAGATCTGGTTCCCGGTTTGCCCCGTAACGAAATTATTGGTCAAGATATCTTGCAACCTATTACCGAGCTTAAAAGCATCGGCCAAAAACGCAGGTACCTGAGCCTCCCCTTCTTGTAAAACATAAGCGTGTTGTTGGCAGTCGGTGTTCAGTCCAATATAGGTGATCCCAAAATCACAATGCAACAGATCTCCCGGCATAATGGTCTTGTCCTTATAACCGTTAGAGAAAGACTCTATATGACTTTTTAAGGCCTCATCACTGCGTTGAATATCTACCGTTGGGTGAAACCAGGTGGCTAAGCCCAGGTCGGTCACCTTTTGACGCATCCACCAGACCACATCGTCAGAGGTTGTTACTCCAGGCGTGATCACCTTTCTAGAGAAGGCTTCGGCGACTATATCATGGGTAATTTGAACCAAGATGTTGTAGAGCTCCATTTCTTTAGCGGTGCGGGTCTCTATCCAGCTGATAGCCAGTTTTTCTGCGGAGACCAATTTGGCTTCTTCCTCTGGCGGTAAAGCTTCTAACAGGGCTTCATAATCCGTCTTTACCAAACCGTCCGCAATGCCAAAGTAGTCCGAAGTGTTGATACCGATCTTCTTAGGATTGCGCTCTTTTATAAGCCTTACCAAAGCTTTCCACTGATCGGGTTCTTCTTCTTTGTTCCAAGCCGATTTGATATTCTCTCCCACATTGTAGCGGGCCACGGCCAGCTTATCAATGGTTCCTTGCACTGCATCTCTGTAAAACACCAGCATAGTGCGTCTTCTGGCGTTGAGCCATTTGGCCGGAAGCATAGTGCGCATAACAGGATCTTCATTGTATTCGCGCGCAATCAGGATCCACATATCTATTCCAGCCTTGTCCATAAGTTCAGGCAGCAAATTGTTGAATCGATCTGCAAGGATCTCGTCTTTTAGTGTAGCGCGATCTCTTTCTGATAGAATTTTGTCATACTGACCCAAGACAGTTTGGCTCAGCAGAAATACAAGCAAAAATAGGTATCTCATTATTTGGCAGGATTAAAGCCTAAAGATACAAAACAACTATTGCTTGTTAAACTTCTGATACGGATTGATCAGGGTATCTGCTTTAATGGTTCGCTGTATGCGCTGCTTAAAGGAATTGTCAATGATCTCAGGGGTATTCAAGTAGGCATCTATCCTGGCGAATGCCCGTTGTACCTCTGGGTGATAATACACCATAGCTTCTTGATATCGCACCGCGGGTTCAGATAATACTCGAGCTAAAGGAGGCTCCACTACGCCCCACTGCCTGAGCTTGTAATTTTCGTAATCGCGAAGTACCCAACGAATAGTGTCGTTGTGTTGTTTAATGAGTTCAAAGTTATCGAATTGTCCGTGCTGAGGCGCGTAGATGTAATCGTTGAGTCTGAATTTAGCCGTGCAGAAAAGCAACAGCAAAGAAAGCAGTATCCACAGAATGACCAGTGGATTCAATCCCTTAAGAAACCATTTTTGCATGCCTATTACTATTAGGCGGGGAGGTCAGTCAGAATACCCAATGAAGGTACAAAAAATATTAAACCCCTTACAGCTTAACCTTTAGAACGGTTTCTTCTTTGCTTAAGGCCTCCAAGCGGATCAGCTTCACTTCTTTTCGCTGGTTCGGGCTGCCAAAATCGAAATAGGTGGTCACCTTCACATAAGTAGGCGCCGCGTTATCTCCTGTCCGCTTTCCTTTATAGGTCATATTGAAGAGCCACTCTCCCTTGTCTTGAGCAGTCATAAAGAATTCTTCCAAACCATAACCCAGAGTTTGCTCATCTGCCCAACGAATAGCGTCTGTCGCCTTATCGTGCGTCCAGGTAAAGAAGCGGTTCTGTGGATTCACGATCTGCAGATCGAACTCTGCATCGTAATCGCTCCACTCAAAAATTACCCGAGCTCTATGCGAAACATTGCTTTTAAAGAAATCTCTGACTCCTGCGAGTTGCAAGCTACCTTTATGGCTAAAAATGAGGTTCTTGTAATCTTTGACATAGGTCTTTTGCAAATTGCCCAATTGTCCGTTTTGAGCCAGTTCCTTGTTGTCTATTCCCTTGTAGATGGATAATGCCTCATCTGGGCGTCCAGCGGTGGTTAAAGCCAAAGCCAGGTTTCTGTAATGTTGAATTTGCTGCGGATAGGCAGACACCAATTCACTGTAAATGGCGGCTGCCTCATCATGCATGCCCAGATTTTCGTATTGATAGGCTGTGGCTCGTAGCTCGTTGGCGGATCTGGCAACTAATTTTGCATTAGACAATACCCGAGATACCAATACCGGATTGTTCCAGTCTTTAAAATAGCTCGCCGCATCGATAAAGAAATAAGGCGCATTGCCATAGCGTTCTCGTTGCTCTAAATAGATGTTATAGGCCTCATCGATATTTGAAGCTGCTTGTAAAGCTTTAATGTAAGGCGTATTGGGTAAGGCAGCCATATCTGCTGCAGATCCGGTGTAAGTAGCTGTGGTTCCCAGTGGAATTGCACTGTCACGCGTTTGTACCTTGCTCACCGCTGCAGTCTTGGTGGTTACCAAGATAACTCCGTTTCTACCCAAGGTCCCGTATTTATTGGTAGCGGCGAGTCCTTTCAAAACGGTAATGTCTGCAATATTGGCCGGATCTAACAAGCCACCTTGCCCAAAGATAGAGCGGTCGTTTCCGGTACCAACTCCATTGTTCCCCGTGGTAACTCCACTCAAGGCCCCTGGACTGCTCTCTATGGGAACACCATCTACCACGATGAGTCCGGTTTGATCTAGCAAGATGGTCATATTGTTTCCTCGTGAGAGGAACTGCGTAATGTCTTGATCTGGTTTTAAATTGATGTTTGAAAACTGCCCCTGTACGGCAGTTTCAAGATTGATGTCCTGCTCGCTGATCTCCTTATCTGTTATGGTCTCTACCGAATAACCCAATCGTTTCTTGGCAACTCGCATATTCCCTGTATTGACCGCATCATCATCGGACTCCAGGGTGGCTGTAAGCACAACCTCATCGAGTAATTCACTACCTGCGACCATAAGTACATCTTTAACACCATTTTCAGGAACGCGGGTTAGCAAGGTGTTCTTACCTACATAACTGAATTCTAAGATCCCGTTTATTTTGGCATTTAAACTGTAAGTGCCATCTGCTGCGCTCAAAGTTCTCGCACCTGTCTCCCTGTTATAGATAGACACTCCTTCTAGCGGACCTGCACTGTCGGATACACGACCGCTTACCGAACGGATTCCATCGCCTTGAGGAATTTCATTGGTAGTAGCAAAAACATTGAAAAAAGTTCCTCCGCTGCGCAATGCAAGCCCTTCTAATCCCTTTTGATTGGAATTGGTCACACTGCAGATCACGTTTACCTTATTCGAGAAATCTTGCGGGAAATCCTGCAGATCTGCACGCCCATTGGTTACCAACATAACCTCTGTGGCAACGCCTTTGAACAGATCTTTATAACTTCCTGCTCCGTCATAAATACTGTTCTCCAATTCATCGCGAAGCGCTGTCCAAATGCCTCCTCTAACCTTGTAAACTCCTTCTTGAATAATATCGTTGCTAAAACTCACAAAACGCACATCTACGGCTTTGTTTTGATTGAAATACGAATCCATAAAACGCAGTTCTGCCTCCAGATCTTTGTTCCTCATATCGTAAGAGGTATCGTATAGTAGGGTGAGTTGTTTTACTGTTTCTTGTGCCAGCGCACTAAAACCCACTAAAAGCGTGAGTAGTGCTAATAGAAGATGTTTTTTCATATCGAGCTCGGTTAGTTGTTCAAGCCTCAAGGCTAGATCAGCAAGTCCTATAAAGATAAATTATATTCTGTAGACTTGCTAAGACCCAGAAAGGCAAGTACTAAATAAACACATCACAGCGATGATTTAGTTAATTCCGTTCAAACTTTACGAGCGCATCTGCAAAAAATCGGCCATAAAAAAAAGGGCCGAGGCCCTTTTTGCAATTAGTTGTTCTTATTGCGACGTTTTTTCTTCTTTTTCTTCTTCTGATCGCCAAAGTGCAGCTCTCCAAAACGGGCAACTTGCTCTTCGGTCAGCATGGTGGAAAGATTTCCAGATAGTTTTTCGTTGAGCTTTTTATAGGTCTGTTGTTTTACATCGTAAGAAACCGTCTCGTCTGCCATAACAGCCATCTTCTCTTTTTCATATTCTACGATATAATTCTTAACAACCGCCTTTTCAAATGCATCCAGTTCAAACTCTGTGGCGTAGAGATCCATCTTCTCGTCTATATCCTCTAAAGTGTTCTCAATGGCAATAGCGCCCTGATCTCTTGGTAATGGTGGCGGAACATATCCCCGCTGTCCTCTAGGTATCTGTCCCATGTTTTGACTTAGGGCTGTTCCTAAGGAACCGAACACAATTAATAGAATTAGCAGTAGACTCTTTGGCTGCATGATGTATATTTTAGGTTACAAATATCTTAAATTTCAACCAGAAAGGACAAAAACTATACCAAGGATTACTTTTTCTTAGGATAACTTTCAATGAGTGACAAGACTTCTTTACGTCTGATCTTACCGGTCTCGGTATATCTGAATTTTGAAACTCCGTAGATCTTCTTCGGACGAGAATACTTAGGCAAGTTATCAAAGAGCCCTTTATGTACTCCAGAAGCACGGCCATCTTTAGTAGGACTTTCCACAACTAGAACTACCCGCTGCCCAAGGACTGGGTCTGGCTCGGCAGCAATAAAGAAAGGTACATCCAACTGATCTTCTAAGGCGGCTTCAACTTGTTCGGGATAGATCTTTATACCGCCAGAGTTGATCACATTGTCTATGCGACCTAACCATTTGAAGTGAATCTCATCTTTAAACTCCACTAGATCATTAGTAATAACGGGTTCTTTAGCGATACCCGGAGCGTTGATCACCAAGCATCCTCTGCTGTCTAGCGAAAGAGATACCTCGGGCAGGGCCTTGTAATATGCGGAAGACTGATCTCCATTAATACGTCTTAAGGCAATATGACTAACCGTTTCTGTCATGCCGTAAGAAACATAAGCGGCTGTTGCCACCTTTTGCAAGGCCTCCTCCAATTGAGTAGATATTACACCACCACCAATAAGCAAAGTGCCAACTTTGTCTAAGGCTGCGAGTGAATGCATGGCCTGAGCAGGAACCATGGCCACAAAGTCGTACTCGGAATCGTATTCTGTCAAAGCTTCCATAGACGGAGCTACCACGTGCAGATGCCAACCTAGGGTTAGGGCACGCACGCACATCATCTTTCCAGCAATATAATCCGAAGACAAACACAACAAGGCTTCTGTTTCTGGGCCAAGGTTTAGCGCTTCGCCAGTTTTGCGTGCACTGTAGACCATAGCGCTCTTAGGCATGCGGATGGCTTTAGGCGTTCCTGTGGATCCGGAGGTTGTAGTAATAATGAAGTCATCATTATTCAACCACTCTTGCAAGAATTTGGACAAGGATACTTCGTGATCTGCACCTTGCTGTTCCAAGTTCAGCGTAAAGCCCAATAGTTCTTCTGCGCTATCAAAGCTAAGACCATTGAGTTTAAAGGCAGGATGTACGGCTATCACGGGGGAATCTTATATTAGAGGTAATCTATCGGATCGCGCTCTGGGGGTGGAGGCACCTCTCCAAACAGCCGCCCTGACCAATCTTTCCATTTATATCTGTAAGCCATGATGGCCAGAAATATCGGATAGATTACCAAGACAGGAACCAATACATCAAAACCTGCCGCGGGCTCGGAAACATCCAAGAATATCGAATTGGTTTGGAATACGGTCCAATCTGCAGTAACTAGAAGTGCCGCTATTAAATTGTTCCCGGCATGAAACCCTAGAGCGAGTTCCATTCCTTGATCCATCAGTGTAATTATGCCCAAGAACAAGCCGGTACCGATATAATAAATCATTACTATGTTGCCTAACTTTTCGACCTCTGGATTGAAAAAATGCAAGCCTCCAAAAACAAAGGATGTTATAAGCAAGGGTAACCATCGGTTCTTGGCCATTATTCCTATTCCTTGCATCAGATAACCTCGAAAAAGATATTCTTCCATGCTGGTCTGTAACGGAATAAAGACTATTGCAATAACAGCTAAAATAGCAAATAGCTTAGCGTCGAACTGCAGTACATAATCATCCGGATTTCCATAATAATCTAATACGGTTAACACGGTGGTTGTTAACCCAATAAGCAAAAACCCAAACATTACCCTGCCCCAATCGATCTTAGAACGGGCCGTTGTAAGACTTACAAACGACTGTTTGTGCACATATTTCACCCAGATGAGCAAGGCTGCCAATCCGATGGCGAAACTCAGCAACATAAAGAACAAGGTGCTATTGGAATCCAACACGCTGAACATATCTGCCTCGTCGCTCAATTCTAACATACTGCCACCGCTGGCAGATTGTTTCATAAAAATCGCAATGATAAAAGGAATACTCCCGAGTTGGGAGGCTATAAAAACGATGACCACTCCCAAAAGGTAGCGCCATGGTTGATAGAGGGATTTATACGCCTGTGCTATGTACATAGACTATAATGACTTTAAATTTAAAACATTTAGATTCCATTGGCCTGTCTTACAATAGTGGATATATCCTGAGTCCACCACCAAAGGCGCTTCTACATTATTGGTGTAGAGACTGCCTGTTCCCAGACCTTGTGGCAAGATAGTTCTTTTTGAAAAGGTATATTGACAAATAGCATTTAAACCGATATTACTTTCTAGGGCGGAGGTGATCCACCAGGGAATATCGAATTTGTCCGCCGCAGCTATCCACTGATCCGTGGCTGCGAATCCACCGAGCAAACTGGGTTTAAAGATCAGGTATTGTGGCTTAATAGCAGCCAACATTTGCAGTTGTTGCTCAGGGTCATGCACACCAATGAGCTCTTCGTCAAGGGCGATGGGCAAAGGACTAGTGGCACAAAGTGCTGCCATTTCCTCCCACTGCTTGGGTTTTATGGGTTGCTCTATCGAATGGATCTCGTACTCAGACAAACGTTTGAGTTTGTCCAGTGCCTCTGCAGAGCTAAAAGCACCATTTGCATCTACTCGGAGTTCAATAGTTTTGGCATCAAAACGAGTTCGAATGTGTTTTAAAATATCTAACTCCGCCTGAAAATCGATAGCGCCGATCTTCATCTTTATACAATCAAAACCCGCAGCGAGCTTCTGCTCTATCTGCTCACTCATAAACGCTAGACTGCCCATCCAGATTAGGCCGTTTATTGGAATTGGAGCTTCTTTCTGCGTAAAGTCAGAAGGAAAGAGTTCGTAGGGATCTTCGTTGTGTAAAGAGGCCAGCGCCATTTCCAATCCGAAGCGGATCGAAGGAAAATCTATCAAAGCTTCTATTAGCTCCGCTATCGGCTTATCTATGTTTGCACAAAGCCAAGCCAATTTATCTTCGTAATCCGGTCTGTCGTCTATGCTCAACCCACGTAATAAAGCACATTCGCCTATACCCCAATGCTCACCATCTCGCAATTGTAAAAAATAAGACTGCTTTTGTGTAAGCACACCTCGAGAAGTTCTGCTGGGCCGTTTAAAGTTCAGCAAATAAGATTGGTAACTAGCTTTCATTTAAACAGTCAAGCTGCCTCCTATAGGTAGCAATTCTAATTGTTTACCTGCAGCTTTAAAGGCAGCACTTGCAGCCTCTTGGTCTATCTCGATATAACCAAAGGTGTCGTAGTGAACTCCCAAGACCCTATCACAAGCTACAAAATCACTGGCATGTACGGCATCTTTGTAGCCCATAGTAAAATTATCTCCAATAGGTAAGACCGCAAGATCCAGTTTGTATTCTAAGGGAATGAGCTTCATGTCCATGGTCAGTGCTGTATCGCCGGCGATATAAACCGTCTTGCCGTCTGCCTCAATGACAAAACCACCAGGTTCTCCTCCGTAGCTACCATCAGCAAAACCACTAGTATGCACTGCGGCTACATATTTCACTCGCCCGAAGGGAAAATTCCAGTGCCCTCCGTGATTCATAGGGTGAACCGGGATATCCTTGGCACCGTAATGCATGGCGATCTCATAATTGGAAACTATGGCCGCCCCAGTACGTTTGGCCAGAGCTTCTGCATCCAAAACATGATCTTGATGCGCATGGGTAAGCAAGATAAAATCGGCCTCCAATTGATCTAGGATCGATTTGTCTTCGATAAGCGGATTTCCATTGATAAAAGGGTCGATAATTATATGATGCTCACTGGTCTTTATAGCGAGGGTGTTGTGCCCTAAATACTGAATTTGCATGCCGTAAATGTTTTGAGTTAAAGATACGGACTATGGGCCTATTAAAGCAAGTTGGCTAGCAGCAAAAGTACAGCATAACCAAAAGTACTAAGTGCCACTACTTTTAACTGTGGATCCAAACTTTTATGGTCTTTAGTGTTTCTAGCTACCGTTAAGTGTTTGTTCAGCAACACTACAGCGACTAGCGGTAAAAGGCCCCAGTAGCCTGTAGAATCCCAACTTAAATATTGCCCGACTATGGCACAGACACTTCCGCCTAAGATGAGAAAACTGTGATAATTCATGCTGCCTTGTTTGCCCAACTTTACCGCCAGGGTATTCTTACCAGCTTCAGTATCGCTTTCGCGGTCTCGCATATTGTTCAGATTGAGTACGGCTGCGCTCCAAAGTCCAATGGCAGCTCCAGCCAAAACCACTGTTAGCTGTATGCTTTGATTGTATAAAAAGTAACCTCCCACAACACTGACAAGACCAAAGAAAACGAACACAAATACATCGCCCAGACCGCGGTAACCGTAAGCCGAATCCCCTACGGTGTATTTTACAGCAGCGATGATAGCGGCGATTCCCAATGCGAGAAACGCCAAGGCATAAAGAAGTTTTTCGGCTCCAAAAGCTCGATAAATCAAGGCTACCGCCAAGAGCAATGTAATGATTGCAGTTAGATACATGCCCATTTTTAAAGCTGTCGCGGTGAGCGCTCCACTTTGCATGGCACGCGCAGGGCCAACTCGGTCTTCGTTATCGGTGCCTTTAACACCGTCGCCGTAGTCGTTAGCAAAATTAGAAAGTACCTGAAACCCTATAGCTGTAAAAATGGACAGGGTAAAGATCAGGCCATCAAAATATCCGGAAGGCAGGATTAAAGCGCCTGCAGCAATTATGCCTGCTATCGATAAGGGTAGCGTTCGGGGGCGTGCCGCACTGATCCAAGCTTTGGTGGTACTCATAAAGTGTTTTTGCAAAAATACGGCAAAAAAAATCCGCCCCGTACTAATCAAACGAGGCGAATTTTAAAACAGCAGATTTGGAAAGGAGACTATTGCTTGATCAGACGTTGAACAAGTCCGTTTTCATTGCGAATCAAATAAACACCACTTTTTAACCCAGAAGCATCAAAAAATGCTTGTTGCTTAAGTTGTACGATCAATCTTCCTTGAATGTCGTAAATGGTGTAATCTCCAGGGGTGCTAAAGAAAACGGTGCTGGTTGTGGGGTTTGGATGGATGGTGAATTTATCGTCAGCAGTTTGGAACTCGTCCACACTCAATACATTGTCTAAGGACCAAATGCTCAAAGTAGCGCTCTCCTCGTTAGAGATCACTAAATGTGCAATACCCGTAGGGCTTTGCTCAGCAGAAACATAGACCACACCTTCTGGTGCCAAATCTCCAGATTCATCATCTCCGGGTACAGCGCCTCGAGAGTTGTTGTACTCAATGAATACCGGATTGTTCGGGTCAGTAATGTCATAGGTCATAAAACCTCCAATGCGCTCTAAAAGGACAAAAGCGTAAAAGGAAGTTCCAATCTCTGCAACAACTACACCTTCTGGCTCAGGCCCTTTATTGTCCGAACGGTTCTTGAAATTGTTATTGCTGTTGCTGGCATTAAAGATGCCGCCGTAAACTGGATCTGCCGCAGTGATCACTTCGAAGTCGTTTCCACTATCAAAGACCTGTGCGCCAGTGTCTGCATTGTAAATACTGAAAGAGCGGGCTCCGTAAACGTGAATCTCTTCAAATTCTCCATCACCATCTGTATCTCCAGAGGCGATGGAAACATTGATCTCGGCCAAATTAGATTCTAGCTCTAAAATGTCGATATCACTAAACACAGCCGGGTCTAAAGTGTATTCGTCATCGTCTAGTTTGAATTCCTCAACATAAGTGTCATACTCACGTGCATCGCCTTCATTGGCGGTAACGATATACCCTGTACCTCCTACTTCATAGAAATCGATGGCATCTGGCATGTACATTCCAAAAATTGGCCAACTGGCATTAAATACAAAATCGGTCTCGTCAGAAACGTCTAAAGAGTTTTGAGGTAGACTGTGATCTTTCAATCCGAAGCTAAATAGATCCGTTACCGTATTTGTGTTCAAATCAACAACGGCATAGGCATTGTTCTCTTGACACACCACATAAGCGGTCTGGCTGTCGCTAGCAACAGTAATGTATTCAGGTTCTAAATCTTGAGAAGCATTAGCTCCCGGGCCGTAAATACGAATGTTCGCTGCATTTAAAGCTGCTTCCGTACCGTCAAAGGCGTTGAAGTCAACAATCGTTACGTCTGAATCAACAATAGATCCCAGACCTCCGGTAACATCAATCACAGCGATGCTCCCTTCTGGGTCAACGGAGTAATCGCCATTTGGCTCTCCTTCATTGGCTACCAAAACTTTGGTTCCATCAGGCGTGAATGTCAACATATCAGGCAGCGCTCCTACAGTTACTGTAGATTGAGAACCTCCATCTGTGTCCATAAATAACACCACTCCAGGGTCTGTTGCCGGATCGGCAGCAATGGCGGCTGCGACAATTCCGTTGTTTACTGCAACAGACTGAACACCATCTCCAAAACCAGAAACATCAACAGAGGCTATAGAAGATATGTTCGCAGGATCACTAAAGTCAAGGATCTCTATACTGTTCGAGTTGGTTACAAAAAGGCGCTGCGTATCTGGATCATATGCAGTGATCTCTGCAGTTCCAGAAGCATCAACCAAATAGCTGTCTACAAAGTTAATATCCAAAACAGCAGGGTCCCCAGTAGGAACCACGGTGTCATCATCTAAAATGTAGATCGCGGTTAGGTCATCCTCATCAATAGAAACTCCTAATGGGTTTTGCAGCTCTAAAACAAAAAACACATCGCTTCCATCATCCGTATTATTGATAATTGGAATGTTGAGTGCTTGTGGAGCTGAACTCCCCGAAGGGAAGGTCAAAGTTTGGGTAGCAGCATAAGTAAAATCAGCTCCTTCTGCAGCAGTTCCACCAGAAACCAACACTACATCCACAGTTACATCAGCAGCGGGTGCTTCTGCAATTTCTACTTCAACTTCAATGCTTCCACCGTCTTCTGGAACTGAATTAAAAGGCAAAGTAAAACTTACTGCTGGAGGAACCTCCTCACCAGTAAAGACCACATTGTCCATATAAACCGCTTCTGAAGAAGAGTTGGTGCGAACTTCAAAGACCAACTCGGCCTGAGCGTTATCTGGCAAGCTAACACTTAGGTTTTGCCAAGCGCCTTCAATGGCTAAGTCATTAATGTCTGAACCTGTAGTGTCTAAAAGATCGTATTCACTGCCGTCTGTTATATCAACCACATAAACACGAATTCGGTCAGAACCACTTTCATTCACGGTTCCATCACCTTCATAACCGGTGCTATTAATAAACAGGTCCAAGGACACTTCATTATTGGTGAACCCATCCATGTCTACAAGATCAAAAGTGGTGATCATGTTTCCGTCAGAATCTGATATCTGGTAGCCTTGAGTTCCGTCGGTGTAAGCACCTACAGCTCCAGTAAAATCAGTTACTCCTACAAAGTCACCATCAGTAAGTCCAGAACCAGGAGTGTCGTAAGGTTCATAAACGGCGTCAAAACCTAGTTCAGTAGCTACCGCCACATAATCCACTAAAGGCTCTCCAGCATTGTTCACAAGATCGTGGGCCACAGCAGCATCACCGGTGTCTGTATAGGAACCGCCAACAGCGGCCGGTTCTTCAAAGCTGGTACCGGCAATGACAGTACCAACGCTAGCATCCTGCCCGTAAGCAAAGATTCCGCCAAGTAATAATAAAGTCGTTGTAATTTTTTTCATGTCAATTTGATAAATATTGTTGGATTTAAATCATCCTAAAATTACCGCTACAAAGAGGCCTTATGTTTAAAAGAATATTAACCTATCATGATTTATTATTACACGACTATCTGTTTGTCAACTGTTTTTTAAAGAAAAGGTAAAAACAAGGTTATATGAATTTGCTTACCTTTAAAACGAACAACTTAACTAACTTTTATGAGCGTTTCTAAAAATTACCAAACCGGACTGTTGGTATTAAGAGTGGGTATGTCTGCCCTAATGCTAACCCACGGCATTCCCAAATTAATAAACTTAATCCAAGGCGATATGAGCTTTGGAGACCCCTTAGGGATCGGTTCAACCTTAAGTTTCATTCTTGTGGTATTTGCTGAGGCGATTTGTCCTGTGTTGATCATCTTGGGTCTACGGACTAGATTGGCCGCCATTCCGGTAATCATTACTATGGCCGTAGCCGCATTTATAGTGCATGGCAATGATCCTTTTAGCTCTATGGAAAAAGCATTGATGTATCTGGTTGGCTTTACCGCAATTGCCCTGATGGGTGGCGGCAAATACACCATTAAACAACTGTTTTAATTTTTGGCCGGACGATTCTTTAAACTTTCTAAATTACCAGCGATGAGCAAAGGCAAAGTTGGACGTTACCTCTTATATGCCTTGGGTGAGATCGTTTTGGTTGTAGCTGGAATATTGATCGCCTTGGCCATAAACAATGCTAATGAGCAAAAAAAAGAACGGGATGAACTGCTGGCTATCTTTTCTGATGTTAAGGCAGACCTTGTCATAGACACTACTTTGGTAGGGCGGATCATCCCGTATTATGAAGCTCGAGAAAAACTCGCAGATAGCATTTCTAAAGGTTTCTTTACAAGAGAAGATTACAAACGGTGTTTGCCTTGTCATTCCATGATAACCACCTATGTTCCTTTTAAACTCAATGACAAAGGTTACAGCCAATTACGCAACTTTAATCAGTCCAATGAGAACAAGGATTCCTTGGCGGTAGAAATTGTGCAGTTCTACAACGGTTTTATAAATATCATAGACGAGATCTCCTCTCGTGTGGAAGAGGATACTTATAGTACGTTAGAGCAATGGAGAAACACCCAACCTTGGTTTGCCGACATACTTAGTGGCAAATTACCGGAGGCCTATCTGGACTATATTTCAGAAGACCCAGAATACCGCAATCGGGTGGCATTTTTTAATGTGATAGCCTGTAAAAATCTGTTGCCGGTTTTGCGTCAGTACAAGACACAAGCAGAGGAAGCCCTAAAAAGGCTCGATGAGCGCCTGGTCCCTAATGATCAAAAATCGTAATAAGGAGTTCTTTGAGCAAATCGCCTTGGCTCATGTTGTGCGCCCCTACTCCTTTACTCTTCATATCCACCACACGTATACCTTTTATAATGGCGCTTACGCGTTTCATCGGATAATTTCTCGCTGCTACCTGATAATCTTTGATAAAGTAAGGACTTACTCCTAGTACTTTTGGTGCTGCGGATGGGTCTGGCAGGGCGTGGTACTTGAGTAATTTGTTGAAAAAACTGTAGAGTAAAGCCACCGTCATGACCAACGGATGGTTCTTGGGGTTCTGTGCAAAGTGCTGCGCTATACTGTAGGCTTTCTTGATATTGCGTTCGCCTATGGCCTTTTGCAATTCAAAATTGTTGAACTCCTTGCTTATCCCAATATTCTCTTCTATAATCTCTGGACTGATCTCAGTACCAACGGACACTATGAGTTGTAATTTTTCCAATTCGTTGTTGATCTTGGAAAGATCGGTCCCAATAAACTCAACAAGCATCTGAGCAGCTTTAGGCGCTATGGTATATCCACGCCCTTTGAGCACCCTGCGAATCCAATCTGGAACTTGATTCTCGTAAAGTTTTTTACTGGTAAAGAGTTCGCCTTGTTTGCTGAGGGTCTTGTAAAGCTTTTTGCGCTTGTCTAGTGTTTTGTATTTGTAACAGATAACCAGCACCGTTGTTGGCTGCGGATTCTCTGCGTAGCTTACCAACTGCTCAATAGTGCGCGAAAGGTCTTGCGCCTCTTTTACAATGACCACTTGGCGCTCTGCCATCATAGGGAAACGCTTGGACTGTCCAACAATATCATCAATACTAACATCTCTGCCGTAAAGAATCATTTGGTTAAAGTCGCGTTGAGACTCATCTAACGCATTGGCTTCTATATAATCAGCTATCTGATCGATATAATAGGCCTCCTCGCCCATTAAAAAGTAAATGGGTTTAAAATTGCCGTTTCTAATATCGGCCACTATGCGCTTTACGTCTTCCATCTGAAAAAAAAGATGCACCTTTGCTCTATGCAGCAACTGGCATTTCCTCGGTACGAGTTTCGCTTCAAAAATACCAAAAATAAGCCCGGCGTTTTTGATGTGGTTAGAAAAAAATTCGTGGTACTTACCCCAGAGGAATGGGTGCGCCAACATTGTGTGCGTTACCTCAACGAAGGGCTCCACTACCCTTTGAGTTTGATTAATGTAGAAAAGCAACTGCAAGTGAGCGGATTAAAGAAACGCTACGATGTAGTTGTATTTACTCCGGAGGGAAAAATTCGCATTCTGGTAGAATGCAAAGCCCCTAGCGTGGCAATTACGCAAGAGACCTTTGATCAGATTGCGCGTTATAATCTATCGCTTAAAGCAGACTTGCTAATGGTGACCAATGGACTGTCTCATTATTATTGTCAATTAGATTACCAGCAAGGACGCTATAATTTCTTAGCAGAGTTGCCACCGTATGCCTAAATTTGCCTTTGTGAAAACTGCGGTCGTTATACTTAATTGGAACGGAAAGTCTTTGCTAGAGACCTATTTGCCTTCGGTGATGGCTCACAGTGAAGGGGCACATATCTACGTTGCCGACAATGCCTCTACGGACGATTCGGTCGCCTTTGTAAAAGATCACTATCCACAGATCACCATAATTCAGAACAAGACCAATAGTGGTTACGCAGGCGGATACAATGAGGCTTTAAAACAGGTCGACGAACCCCTTTGGGTCTTACTCAATAGCGATGTTGAAGTAACACCCGCCTGGTTAGAACCCATGCAGGCAGCCTTTAACGACTATAGCGACTTGGCGGCGGCTCAGCCTAAGATCTTAGATCATAGCCAACCGAAGCAGTTCGAATATGCAGGAGCAGCCGGTGGATTTATAGACAAATACGGCTATCCTTATTGCCGCGGACGTATTTTTGACAGTCTGGAAGAAGATAAGGGGCAATACAATGAGCCACTTGATATCTTTTGGGCCAGTGGTGCTTGTTTGTTTATTCGCAAGGACGATTTTATTGCTGCAGGAGGTCTTGACGAGCGTTTCTTTGCTCATATGGAAGAGATCGACCTATGTTGGCGCTTGTTTCACATGGGCCGCACTGTGAAATGCATACCGCAAGCGGTGGTCTATCATTTAGGCGGGGGAACCCTGCCAAGTATGCATCCGCAGAAAACCTACTACAACTTTAGGAATTCGCTTTACTGTTTAGCCAAAAATCTCAAGGGCTTTACCGCAATGCGACGCATCTTTGTACGCATGTTACTTGACGGCTTGGCAGGACTGCGATTTTTACTACAAGGTAAATTTGCCCATCTCAGCGCCATCTTACGGGCACATTTGGATTTCTACAGAAATTACAGCAGCATAAGCAAAAGTAAGCCAGGGGTTTACAAAAACGAAAAATACTACACCCATAGCAGCATAGTATGGAACTATTTTGTTGCTGGGATTCGTTCTTTTGGGAAGCTTTAACTACCTTTACCTAAAGTATTGTTAAGGATTTTTAGCTAAGCAGCTTATCCACTAATTTTACATCACTAAACCGAGATTTATGAAGAAAATAGCATTAATTGCCGCGATTGCCCTTACTGCGGTTTCCTGTGTTTCTAAAAAGCAATATGCTGAATTAGAAGCAAAACAACGCAACACTGAAGATTTATTAAATTCTGCAACAGTTAAACTAAACAGCTGTTTGGAGGAAAAAGCGGGTCTTACAGCTCGTGCCAACTCTTTAGAATCTCAAGTTGCCTCACTAAACGCCACCAATGGCGATCTGATCAAACAAATTGGAGAGTTCACTACCCTTACCCAACAAGGTGCAGCGAACTTGGAGCGCTCATTGGAAAGCCTTAAAGAAAAGGATCTGACCATTCGCAAACTGCAAGATGCGGTTACTCGTAGAGATTCTGTGAACCTAGCCTTAGTTCAAAGCCTTAAAGGAGTTCTGGGCAACCTGGACGACGAAGACATTGAGGTGAGTGTAGAAAAAGGAGTGGTTTACGTAAACATCTCAGATAAATTATTGTTTAAGAGCGGAAGCTATGCTATTACCGATCGTGCCAAAGAAGTGCTAGGTAAGGTGGCCAAAGTGGTTAACAACAAACCAGACTTTGAGTTCTTGGTAGAAGGACATACCGATACCGACCCAATTAGCCGTGCTGGCATTAAAGATAACTGGGACTTGAGTGTACTTAGAGCTACTGCCGTGGTGCGTTTATTACAAGACGATTTTGGAGTAGATCCTAAGCGTATGACAGCCGGAGGACGTTCGGAATACATACCGGTTGCCTCTAACGACTCTGCAGAAGGTAAGGCTAGAAACAGACGTACACGTATTGTTGTATTGCCTAAGATCGACCAGTTCTACAACATGATAGAAGACGGTCTAAAAGATCCTGTTATTAACGACTAAGAGTTCGTATAAAGATTTGAGAAACCGCGCCCAAAAGCGCGGTTTTTTATTTTAAAGACTTAACTTTAACAGACACCATCATTTATTTTACGATATGAGTGAACAAGAATTCGAAACCGTGTACTCTGGAACAGAGGTACGTGTGATAGTTTTACAAGGACTTTTAGCTGCAGCTGGCGTTGATACCATGGTTCAAAACGACTATCAAGCCGGGATCACTGCAGGATTTGGCGGAGGCACCCCAAACACTGTGAGGCTCAAAGTGCATCAAGACGATCTGGAAACGGCTAAAGGCGTTGTAGAAGACTTTATTAACAACCAACACACCGATGAAGCCTAAACTCCTGTTATTGGCGCTAGTATTGAGCTTTGCATGGCCAAGTATTGCCCAAGAAAACAAAGCCTACCCTGCCCTGGTAACAACGCTAGACAGCACCTTAGCAACCCTATACGGAGTGATATCCGGAGAAAAAGGAGAAGCCAGAGACTGGGAACTTTTCAAGTATCTGTTTCATCCGAAGGGACAACTTATCTATTCTGTTAAGACCAAAAGTGGTGCTCATGCTCTTACCTATATGAGCCCGCAAGACTATATCGAAAGGTCTGGGCCTTGGTTAGTAGAAAACGGATTCTTTGAGGTAGAAGTAGCGCGCAAAGAAGATCACTTTGGAAACATTTGTCAGGTATTTAGCACCTACGAATCCTACCGCAGCAAGACAGACGACAAACCCTTTATGCGTGGCATAAACAGTATACAAATGCAGTTCGACGGAACGCGTTGGTGGATCGTAAATATATACTGGACTCCAGAGACTCCGGACAATCCTATTCCGAAGCAATATTTGAAGCAGTAGGCTAACTAAACACCTATGAATCGATCACTGTTCTTTGAATTCGCACAAATTGGAATCGCTGTTATTTTGGCCAGTATAGGCTTAAAAGCCTTTCTGCTGCCCAATGGATTCTTAGATGGCGGAGTTACTGGGATCGCTATTTTGATCTCTGAGCTCTTTACCGTGGAACTTTCTTACACCCTACCGATCATAACCATTCCGTTTTTCGTGATAGGTTGGTTTACTGTCTCAAGGAAGATCTTGATCAAGTCGATATTCTCGGTATTACTGCTTGCAGTAGTTATTCATTTCGAGAATTTTCAATCTATCACAGACGATAAACTTATCATTTCAATTTTTGGCGGATTGTTTCTTGGCGCTGGTATTGGCCTGGCCATAAAGAACGGTTCGGTCTTAGACGGATCAGAGATCTTTGGGATCTATATCAACGAGAAATGGGGTATAAGTATCGGACGTGTAATCTTGGCCTTTAATATCATCCTCTTTGGAGCAACAGCTTTCTTACTCTCGATCGAGGTTGCTTTATACTCTATATTGACCTACATTGTAACTGCCAAGGCCATTGACTTTACCATAGAAGGTTTTGAAGATCATGTAGGACTTATGATCGTGTCTGAACAGGCACCTGCCTTGCGCGAGGCATTTACTGAAAACCTAGGCATAGGAATGACCGTTTATACGGGTAGTAAAGGATTTGGCCGACGTGGTGAAAAAGAGAATGTAGAGATCATCCACTCGGTGATCAACAGGATCGATATCCGACGTGTACAGCGACTTATAGATCAGCTAGACCCAAACGCCTTTGTAATAGAATTCGATGTGAATAACGTCAAAGGTGGCATACTGAGAAAATACCTCAGCAGAAAAAAAATGTAACGAGTGAATTGATTAGACTAAAATACTAGTTATACTATTTTCATCTTATTTCGGATCATCTTAGATTAACGATTCATTACCAAAGAATTAGGAATCCTTAGGGATACCTAAGTTCCTAGCGGACGTACCTTTAGAAAAAAATTCAACTATGAGAATTACAACTACACTCTTTGCACTATTTGCCATGGTATATTGCGGATTTGCTCAAGATGCGAACATCCTTGAACTAGATCCGAACCAATCCATGTCTATAACCGGAAAAGGGCCCGGACAAGATGCTACCATTAACCCATTCATTGCTGAAAACAGTATAATTGTGGTCACCAATATTGGAAAGGGTGTATTCACTGTACGAGTACAAAAAGAGGGCATTATTTTACAGGAAGTGACCGTAAAACCAGAACAGACCCGAGAACTACTGCTTTCTAAAGGTCTTGAGGTCTATTTTGATTCGGAAGAAGAAGCCAAAATCGCTGTTAGCTACAAGCCGAATAAAAAGTTTTAGCCGACAAAGCGGATTGGTGAGGCAAAAAAAATCACAAGTACCTGAGGACGAAACTTATATTCCAATTCTTAAGCCCAAAAGATAAGGGCTCAGTTTTGTCCATTTTTCTGTAGTTTTGGCTTGCACAAAACAAGCAAATATGCGCATCCTGAATCTACTCTTAATACTGTCCTTAGGGCTAGTTGTTACCACCAGTTGTAAAGATGAAAAGACTGTTTCTACTAATCCGAAGGAAGATCCAACTCGCTTTCCAGATACTGTAAACAGTAGGCTTACAGAAGCGCACAAACGCATCCCAGGTTCTAAGGTTTATGCTTTACTTCCCGATGATTTCAAGTTCATTCGCGCTCAGAATCAGATCCAAAAAGATCAAAATACTTTTATACAGATCGTAGAAACACCTTCTGCGAACTTTGAGAATGCTAAAAAGGCCTTTAGCCGCGAAAATATCGAAGCCGGCGGATCTAAAGTAGACATTGTGCGGCCTATTCGCTTTGGGATCTACGACGGAATTTTTCTAGACGGACCTTCTAATTTACCTACCCAAAGAAAGGCCTCCTTAGTTTTTGGAGATCAAGACTTTGTCTGCTTGATCTTTGGTGAATATCCTAGCGATAGTCCGGAGTCTCGCAACGAGATCTTGAGTATTTTTAAATCTATGGTACACGATAAGGACCAGAATCCAGAAGATCTCTCCGGACCATTCTACACCTTTGATCCGAATATCACTGGTTTTAAAGCTGCTGTTCTCAGTAAAACAGTAGACATTTATAATCTCAGCGGAGATCCTGAAGAGGAAAAAGGCCTCCCGACCTCTATGAATTTTGCCCCAATTCCCGTGCTCCCGGTGGAAGCTCAAGAAAAATACTTTGAGCAGCTAATAACAGAGAGTCAAGAGGGAAAATTAAAGATCACATCTAAAGAAACCCAGCAATTGGTCATTAGTGGAATGCCTGCAACGGTTCTAGAGACCACTGTGAATGCGGACGGAAGAACCGGGGTCTTTTACGCAGCGATCTTAAATGGTCCCAACAGCGCCCTAGTTTTTATTGCCAGTGCCTTTGACCAACCCTTACAACGATTACCGCAGTTTAAAGCGACCTTGGAGTCGGTTCGATTCAGATAATAATTCAAGTATTTTCTCTATACGCAAATATCGCCCATCGCTTGCGTTTTGCAGCCCACTTCTACTTCTAGGACTGATTTCCAATACGCTACTTGCTCAAAAAGCAGACAGCCTGCAAATCAAGTCATACGTAGATAAGATCATCTTGAAATTAAACTTAGACACTCAGAACGAAGAGTTTCTCATCTTTTCAGACCAACAAGAGCAGATCGCATTGAGCACCAACAATAGCCTCCGATTAGACCTCTCCTTAGATTATGAGTTTTTAGGTTTTAGCATTGGGTTTGCTCCGAACTTTTTTAACTCCAATAAGGATGACGCCAGAAAAGGCTCAAGCGAGCTTACCGATATTGGATTTCGCTTTTTTTTAGGCCGATGGACACAAGAACTCACCTACCAAAGCAATGAAGGATTCTACGTTGAGAATACTGCGGATTTTATTGCTGACTGGAATACCAATAGCGACCCTTACATTCAGTTTCCAGATCTAAAACGTACCTACTACGGAGGATCCACAGCTTACGTTTTAAACGATAGGTTTTCTCTTAGAAATATTGTGTACAATACCGAATGGCAACTAAAAAGCGCGGGCAGCTTTGTGCCTACTGCGCGATATGGTTACCGACGAATTTCTGCAACCTTAAATCAAACCAGAGAAATTGAGAACAATTTTGAACTGGACCTTATTGCCGCATACTATTACACCTGGGTGATCCACTCCAACTGGTTTATAGCACCGCAACTCTCCCCAGGAATCGGCATACGCTTTAGTAACACTACTCAAGAGAATACAACAGCGCGAGAACGCGACACCCGCTTCCCTGTAATACTCGATGGTGGTTTGCAATTGGGATATAGCTCGGAGCGTTTTATTGCTGGTGGACTACTAAACTTTCAATCGATCTACACCAAAACCGGTTCTGGTAGTTCAGTGATCAACGACCAGGTCTTTGCGCGATTCTTTGTAGGCATCAGATTAGACCCACCAGAATTTATTGCCAAACAGGCCAGACGCATCAACGAGAAATTCGGTATGTAAAAAAAGTGACCTCCGCAGAGGCCACTTTAAAAATTAAGACTCAATAAGGGAGTAACTAGGCCAGATCAAAGCGATCTGCGTTCATTACTTTGGTCCAAGCCGCCACAAAATCATTTACAAACTTTTGCTCGGCATCGTCTGCAGCATACACTTCTGCCACAGCGCGTAGTTCAGTATTCGATCCGAAGATCAGATCGGCACGTGTACCTGTGAATCGAACTTGTCCGGTTCTGCGATCACGGCCTTCGAACAATTTATCGTCGCCAGAAGCAGCGCTCCAAGTGTAGGTCATATCTACCAAGTTCTTAAAGAAGTCGTTGGTCAAATGTCCTACATTGTCTGTGAACACTCCATGCTTAGAACCGTCGTAGTTCGCACCTAAGACACGCATACCTCCAACAAGCACAGTCATTTCCGGAATAGATAGTGCCATTAGGTTAGCCTTGTCCACAAGCAGATCTTCTGCTGCAACATCAAGGTTAGGATTCACATAGTTGCGGAAACCGTCTCCTAGTGGTTTTAGGTAATTAAACTGCTCAATATCGGTTTGCTCTTGGGTAGCATCTCCTCTGCCGCCGCGGAAAGGAACACTGATATTGTGTCCTGCATTTCTGGCAGCCTCTTCTACAGCAGCATTACCTGCCAATACAATTAGATCTGCCATGCTTACATCGCCGCTGAATTCATTCTGAATAGCCTCTAGAACACCCAAGACCTTATTCAGTTCCTCCGGATTGTTCACCGGCCAGCTGCGTTGCGGCTCCAAACATACTCGAGCTCCATTGGCACCTCCGCGCTTATCGGTGTCTCTGTAAGTAGAAGCAGATGCCCAGGCAGTTCTAATCAATTCAGAAATACTCAAACCAGAAGCCAAGATCATTTTTTTCAAAGAATCCTCGTCAGCACTGCTCAAAGTGTAGTTTGCTACTGGAATCGGGTCCTGCCAGATCAGCTCCTCAGCAGGTACTTCTGGCCCCAAATAACGTACTTTTGGTCCCATATCACGGTGCGTAAGCTTGTACCAAGCTCTAGCAAAAGCATCCTCAAAGGCTTTGTGATCCTTGTGGAAACGCTTAGAGATCTCCAAATAAGCAGGATCTGTTTTTAAGGCGATATCTGCTGTGGTCATCATAAGCGCTTGCTGTCCGTTAGGATCTCCAGCTGTTGGTGCCATTCTTGCTTTAGACTCCGCTGTTGGTGTCCATTGGTGCGCTCCTGCAGGACTCTTGGTTAATTCCCAATCGTAATTCAACAATACATCAAAATAATCGGCATCCCATTGGGTTGGGTTCGGTGTCCATGCACCTTCGATACCACTGGTAATAGTATCTTCTAGCACTCCAGACTTATAAGTGTTCTTCCATCCGGTACTCATTTCTTCAATTGAAGCTCCGTGAGGCTCAGGTCCTACGTATTTTCCTGGATCGGCAGCTCCGTGTGCTTTTCCAAAAGTGTGTCCTCCAGCAACCAAGGCTACGGTCTCTTCATCGTTCATAGCCATACGGCCAAAGGTCTCGCGTACATTTGCTGCGGAGCCCATAGGGTCAGGGTTTCCGTTTGGTCCTTCTGGATTAACGTAGATCCATCCCATCATTACTGCTGCAAGTGGATCTTCTAATTTACCTCCTTCGTAACGGTCTTCATTAGCTCCCCATTCGGTTTCGCTACCCCAGTAAACATCTTGTTCTGGTTCCCAAATATCTTCTCGTCCTCCGGCAAAACCAAAGGTTGGGAATCCCATAGATTCCAAGGCGACGTTCCCGGCAAGGATCATTAGGTCTGCCCAAGAGATCTTGTTCCCGTATTTCTTTTTGATAGGCCAAAGCAACAAACGCGCTTTGTCTAAGTTCCCGTTATCTGGCCAGCTGTTAATTGGCGCAAAACGTTGGTTTCCCGTTCCGGCGCCACCTCTACCATCTCCTACTCTATAGGTACCGGCACTGTGCCAAGCCATACGGATCATTAAACCTCCGTAGTGCCCGTAGTCTGCCGGCCACCACTCCTGAGAGTCTGTCATTAATTTTTCAAGGTCTTTCTTTAAAGCATCGTAATCCAAGCTCTTAAAAGCCTCCGCATAATTAAAGTCTTCTCCCATTGGGTTAGACTTAGTGGCATGCTGACGCAGTATGTTCAGTTTTAATTCGTTTGGCCACCAATCGCGGTTCTTCACGCCGCCACCGCCAACAGTGTTCTGCTTTCCGCTAAGAAAAGGACATTTGCTAGCGTCGCTGCTATTCAAGTCTCCTAATTCGTTATTTCCCATTTTTTGATGATTTTGATTGTTTCCTCAAATTTACCATAAGCTCTCCTTATATTTCTATGACCGCTATCAGTATTGCTTATATCGGAATAATGGATGGTAAACAAATACTCGCTGCCCCGCTTGTTCACTGCATTGAGGTTTTTTGTACCTTAGAAAACAACCAACAATACTAACATCCAACCCATGAGAATCTTAAAATTTCTGGTTTTAAGTGCATTGCTCATTCCTTTATGCACCAATGCACAACGCAAGAGCAAAGCATCAATTCCCACAGTAGCAGACACTTTATTTCACGGCCTTGAATGGCGCAATATTGGCCCTTTCAGAGGTGGTAGGTCTGTGACGAGCACCGGCGTGGTCGGCGATCCTAACACCTATTATATGGGATCTACCGGAGGCGGTGTCTGGAAAACCACAGACCGTGGAATCACCTGGAACAATATTTCCGATGGCTTTTTTAAGACGGGTTCCGTAGGCGCCATTGCCGTTTCTGAAAGCGACCCTAATGTGGTAGTGGTAGGTATGGGAGAACACGCAGCTCGAGGCGTTATGACCTCTATGGGTGATGGTGTTTATATCTCTCACGATGCAGGAAAGACCTGGAAACATATTGGTCTTGAAAGTTCACGTCACATCTCTGACGTGATCATTCATCCGCAGAATCCAGATGTAATATACGTAAGTGCACAAGGAGCGCAATACGCTCCCTCCAAGCAACGTGGTGTTTACCGAACTACCAATGGTGGTGCAAGCTGGGAGCAAGTATTAAGTGTAGGCAACAAAGTTGGCGCTTCTTCCTTGAGCATGGATATGAATAATCCGCGCATCCTTTATGCCGCCATGTGGGAACATCAGCGTTTTCCTTGGATAATGGAGTCTGGGGGAGCACAATCCGGACTTTACAAATCTACCGATGGTGGTGACAATTGGGAAAAAATGACCGACGGCTTGCCTGCGGATTTTGGCAAAGCCGGGATCTCGGTTTCTCGCGCCAATTCAGAACGAGTTTATGCAGTCATAGAAGCAGAAGGCACTAAGGGTGGGGTTTACCGCTCAGACAATGCCGGAAAGAACTGGAAACAGATCAACAAGGACCGTGTAAACATTGCACGCTCTTGGTATTATATGGAGATCTTTGCCGACCCTGTGAATGAAAACATGGTCTATGTGCTCAATGCACCTGTTATGAAATCTATTGACGGTGGAAAGACCTTCTCTGGTATTGCAGTACCGCATGGTGACAACCACCATCTGTGGATCAATCCGCAGGACAATCAAAACATGATCAATTCTAACGACGGGGGAGCCAATATCTCCTTTAACGGCGGTAAAAGCTGGAGTTCTCAACGCAATCAGCCCACGGCTCAGTTCTACAGAGTTATAGCAGACAATCAAGTGCCATATCACGTTTACGGTGGGCAACAGGATAATTCTGCCATAGGGATTGCGAGCAGAACCAACGATGGCGGAATTGGTTGGAAAGACTGGTATTCTGTTGCCGGAGGGGAGAGTGCCTTTATCGCCTTTGACCCAGACAATCCACAGACCGTTTACGGCGGAACCTATCAGGGAAATCTCAGCAAATGGGACCGAGATGCGCGCTATCAGAAATCGATAAAGCAATATCCGGAACTGGGTTTAAGTATTGCACCCAAAGACGCCAAGTATCGCTACAACTGGAATGCTCCTATTATCACTTCGCCCCATGATCGCTCGGTGATCTATCATGTGGGAAATATTGTATTTAAGAGCACAGATGGTGGTTTGAGTTGGACTGAGGTAAGTCCGGACCTTACCAAGAACGAAAAAGACAAACACGGCCCTGGCGGCGGTCCGTATACCAACGAGGCCGCGGGTGGTGAAAACTACAACACCATAACATCTTTGGTAGAATCTCAACATGAAGAAGGCGTACTCTACGCAGGAACAGACGACGGCTTACTACACATTACAAAGGACGGCGGTAAGAACTGGACTAACATCACTCCTCCGGGAATCAAAGATGGTATAATCAATAGCGTTGATGTATCCGAGCACGATCCGGCAACAGCTTATGTAGTGGTGATGCGCTATAAATCCATGGATCTTAGTTCGCATGTGTTTAAAACCAACAACTACGGTGCATCTTGGACTAAAATTGTAAACGGTTTGGACGATCCTAACGGCTTTGCTCGCGTGGTTCGCGCCGATAAAAAACGCAAAGGGCTGCTTTATGCCGGTACAGAAACTGGTATGTATGTCTCCTTTAACGATGGGGCCAAGTGGCAAAGGTTTGATCTTAATTTACCTGTGGTTGCTATAAATGATCTCTTTATTCGTCAGAACGATTTGATCGCTGCAACTTCTGGTCGCGCCTTTTGGATCTTGGACGATCTGAGTCCGCTACAACAATTGGCTGTGAGTGGTCAAAGCTTTCAAATATTTCAACCTAAAGACAATTACAGACTTTTTGGAGGTGTTTCTAATGCACCTGAACAAGGCCGCAACCCGAGAATGGGGATCTACTTTGATTATTATTTGGAAGAGGCTATTGACAGCTTGGAGGTGAAACTAGAGATCTTGCAAGACAAAAAGGTCATTAGAACCCTTAGCAGTAAGCGCCCGGAAGGATACAGATCATGGCCGGGCGGACCTCCACCACCACAGGTGCTGCCTAAAAAGCAAGGTTACAACCGCTTTAGCTGGGGCTTTGATAGAGATCCGATGCCAGGGGTTGACAAGGTTTTTGTCTTTGGTGGCTTGAACGGTGGCAGCGTCGCGCCTGGGATTTATACACTACGTATGAGTTATAACGGAAAAGTGAGTGAAACTCAAGCTACCGTTCTGCCAAATCCTGCAGTGAAAGCGACGGCATCCGATTGGGCAGCTCAGCAACAAATGCTTAATGAAATAGAAGGAGTAGTGACCGAGATGCATGAGTCCGTGACCAAAATGCGTTCTGCAAAATCTCAGATTGCACGCTATGCAGAATATTTGGCCGACAATGAATCCGCAGCAAGCTTGATAGAAAAAGGAAAGGAAATTAGCAAGCGGATTACCCAATGGGAGGAGAATTTGATTCAAGCCAAGCAAAAAACCTTCCAAGATGTGATCAATTTCAACAATAAGCTAAATGCACAGTTTAGAGTGTTGGCGGGGTATATTGATCAAGACGATCCTAACTTAACTGCTGGGGCAAAACAGCGCTTCAAGGACCTTATGGATGATTGGAAGGTCTATCAGGACGAACGCGATGCGATAATCAACACAGAAATGCAGGCCTATAACGCCCTGTATAATACACTCCAGCTACCAGCTATTTTCTTAGATGACTAGCCATGTTTAAAAGCAAAAAAGCAGCTCTAATAGAGCTGCTTTTTTTTATTCCCATTGTTTGAGTGTGGAACTGAGTCCCTGATAGAGCGGAACAAAATTACTGCCTGAACTGGGCAGAATAGAAGTATTACCTGTACCGAACAGCCACTGGGCTCCGGATTTGGCTTTAGAACCGTAATTGTTAGGAGCGTACATACCCAAATAGCCCTCACCTGTTGTGGGACTGTCTGCACCTTTGATCACAAAGTGATTGTATTCATCGTCATGCTCTGGAAAAGCCATGCCTACATCTTCAAAAGGGCCGCTAAAGTTTCCTTCTGAGAGCTTTACTTGGACATTGTTAGAATTGTTTACCCAGCTGTAGTATTTAAAAGCGAATAAATAACTTCCCGCAGGCAACTTCTGCTCATTGACGGTACTTATAGTTACATTCCCTGCAGAGGAACTGATAGTCGTAGGACTGATCAAGTCACTGTCCTCTGCCCCACTTTTTGAGGTCATGGCCAGATAATTGGCCAAATCGTTGTATTCACTTTCTAAAACAGGAACCCACTCGCCTGGTTCTGCATCCAGATAAGCATCTCCAGAAGTGTGCAAAAAGGCCCAAATATCATCTACATTGTCTATTTCAATGTCTATGTTCAAATTTTCCGTTTCAGTGCCGTTACTGGCCTCAATAGTTCCTGTAATATTGGTGCGCTGTTCGTAATCATATACTAACCAATCCGCTACGGTAAGGCCTGCAGTTGTGATTGTAAAGGCTCCTGGTACCGATTCGAAAGTAAGATTGTAACTAACCTCCCCACTTAAACTGCTGCTTAGGCTAGAGAGTAAAGTTCCACTTGTTGGATATTCCGCTATAGAACGAGCGATGTCGTTTGTGGTTTGCTGCGGATCTGGATCTGTTGTGTCGTCTGAGTTCTCTGAGCTACAAGCCCAAAGTGTGGCGACCGTTACAATTGAGATAAATAAAAGATTGCGATTCATGACTTAGAATTTTAGTTATGCTGTTGCCCCATTTTTTAAGGACAGTACAAACCTAGCGCCGAGCTTGATGAAAATCTAAAAAGTGGCATGGACAAAGTATGGACAGCTCCAAATAAATATGGACAAGACTGATGTGCTGATCAAGTTAGAATCAACATAAACAAAAGCCCTCAAACCACTATTAATCAAATATTTAAATAAATACACAGTTTAGTTTAAATTCATTTGAAATGTGGAAATATGAAGTGAATTTTATAGACTGACACCTTAGTGGCTATAGATTGCATCCTGATTCTAACTATCTTAGACCTAGCAACTAAGGCCATCATTATGAGCAAAAAACCACTATTACTTCTCCTTTTTATTCTTCTGTGCAGTACGAGCTTCGGACAAAACAAAAGCCGGATTGACAGTTTACTCACCGCCTACAATCAGCATAAAGAAGACAGCTTAAAACTCAGAACGATCAACAACCTGATCAATTTTTATATGTATAGGAATACTCCAGAAGTAAAACCCTATGCAGAAGAGATGCTCACATTGGCGCGAAAATTAAAAAACGTCAAAGGGGAATCCCTAGCCTTGTATCAATTAGGAGTGTATCATTACACCCTATTTGAAACTGATTCTGCCAGCAACTACTACAATCAAAGTTTGCAAATTGCCCTAAAAGATGAAGATGTACCCAGAATTTCATCTAACTATAGAGGCTTATCTATTATTGAATTTAGTCAGGGGAATATGTCCGCTGCAGACAGTATAAATGATCTGGACCTCGCGAACTCTATTAAATATGAAGACAGTACAGGCATCGCCCTTGCATATGATTTTAAAGGCACTATAAATCAAAATAAAGGTTATTACGATATTGCTATTGCCAATGTACAGAAGGCGTTGAAGTACTTTGAATCCTTGGGAGATTCCATCCGAATTGCAGATACTTACAACCATTTGGCCACTTTAGAGAATAATATCGGCAATACGCAAAAGGCCATTGAATATAATATGATCGCTTTAGGAGTATACCAAAAAGAGAATGATCTTTATTACGAATCGCAAGCCTTAAATGATATTGGAGTGATGTATAAAGTGCTCAAACAGCACGATAAGGCTCTGGACTTTTTCAAAAAGGCAGAGCGTGTAAGTCAAGAGGCTAAAGCCCAAGATATAACCGTTTCTGTATTAACCAATATAGGCGAGGTGTATGAAGAACAAGGCCAGCCGCAACAAGCCATACCTTATTTTGAAAAGGCCATAAGCTTGGCAGAAAGCCTTAATTCCAAGCGCAAGATAGCATTGGCCCAAAACAAAATGGCAGAGGCCTATTTGGCTATGCGACAACCGAACCAGGCCGTGCAATTGGCAGAAGCCTCGCTCGCCTATTCTGTTCCAAACAATACCATTTCATTTCAAAGAGTCTCCCAACGTGTAAAGAGTCAGGCTTATGAGCAACTCGGAAATTATGCCAAAGCTCTAGAACACCACAAGTACTTTAAAACGCTCAGTGATTCTATCTTGAACACAGAGACCTCTGATAATATAGAAAACCTGCGAGCCCAGTTCGATCTGGAAAAAAAAGAAGCGCGTTTGGCGTTACAAGAACAGAAGATCATTGCTTTAGACGCTCAAGCAGAATCGGACAAATTAGCCAAACTACTTTATGGTCTCGGACTTGCTGCAGCGATGGTCATTGGCCTTTTAGTGATCTTCGGATTGCATCAGCGGATGCGTAAAAACAAGATAGAACGCGAAAAGCAAGAAGCCATGCTCCGTCAGGAGATCGATTTCAAAAAGAAGGAACTGGCCAGTCAGACCTTGCATTTAGTACAAAAAAGTACGTTTATTCAGGAGCTTAAAGAGAATTTAGAGAAAATCAAATCTTCTCCGGAGCTGTTTAAGATAGAGTTTAGAAGGCTGATCCTACTGCTTAAAAAAGAACGGGCAGAAGACAAGGATTGGGAAGTTTTTAAATCTTACTTCTCAGAAGTACACAACAATTTTGATGATAAGATCCGTCAGATCAACGATACTATAACCGAAAAAGAGCTCAGATTAGCCTCCTTTTTACGGATGCATTTAAGTACCAAAGAGATCGCTTCTATGCTTAACGTTTTGCCAGAAAGTGTGCTTAAATCCAAATACCGTTTAAAACAAAAATTGAACTTGGACAAGGAAACCGATCTCACTGAATTCTTAAACACCCTATAAAGCGAAAACCTCCGCTCTTAAAGGATCGAGCGGAGGTTTTGCATCAACTAACTAAACAATTAACTGTGGAAATGAAACACTACTCTCCCTGACCTAGTGAGAATCCGCGTGTACCATCGAATTCGTAGAGGTTCTCGGTTTTGATGACATCAAAACCTTGGGCGTGCAGTTTAGATAAGAGCGCTACCACTTGCTCAAAATCTACTGGTTGATACACCGGGCTTGTACTTGTTGTTGTGGCGTCCATGGCCACAAAACGGCACCTCCAGTGATCTGTTTTATAAGTCTCTTTTAATCCTTTAGGGTAAACTTTTACCCCACGGTTGGTGATCATCTTCAATTTCAATTTAAAGGCATCGATAGCGACCAATGCATCGCCAATTTGGTTTGGGTCCTCCCCTTTCCAATCGATAAAGACATCTACTCCAACCAACTCTTTTTTACGTGTTTTTCGAACGTAGTCGGGAATTTGAATGGTACCGGCTCCTTCTGAAAGCTTGCTTGCTTTCAAAGATTTTGGTGTTTCTCCCAACCTAGCAATTACAGCTTCTGCAAATTCACTGGTGTTTACCAAGCGGGTCGATGAACCTTCGCGGTAAATATCTGCAGTGTGAATACCTGCCTCTATTGTTGCGAGTAATGCGTTTTTAATACGATCTGCAACCTCGGTTTGACCTAGGTGCGCGAGCATGAGCACCGCACCGTTGATCAAGCCCGATGGATTAGCAATTTTCTTCCCTGCGATATCTGGTGCTGAGCCGTGAATGGCCTCGAACATGGCTACTTCGGTCCCAATATTGGCAGAACCCGCCATCCCAACAGAACCGGCAATCTCCGCAGCGATGTCAGAAATGATATCACCGTAAAGATTGGCAGTCACAATCACGTCGTATTGTTCAGGACGGGCAGCCAAGCGGGCAGATCCGATATCAATGATCTGCGAATTGCTTTCAATTTGCGGATACTCTGCAGCGATCTCTTTAAAGACGCGGTGGAAGAGTCCGTCTGTCAATTTCATGATATTGTCTTTCACCATACAGGTCACTTTTTTGCGACCATAGGCTTTAGCGTATTCAAAGGCATATCGAATGATACGTTCACAACCAGGACGTGTAATCAGTTTTAAACACTGTACTACATCGTCAGTCTGTTGGTGCTCTATTCCTGCGTAAAGATCCTCTTCATTCTCGCGAATTATTACCACATCCATGTCTGGATAAGGCGTATGAATATATGGATGTAAAGCACTTACAGGACGGACATTAGCGAAGAGTCCGAGTGACTTTCTAAGGGTCACATTCAAACTCTTATAACCTTTGCCTTGCGGCGTGGTGATCGGTGCTTTGAGGATCACCTTGTTCGCTCTTATAGACTCCCACGCTTCTGGAGAGATCCCGGAGGTGTTCCCGGAAAGGTACTGCTGTTCTCCGATTTCGATAAAGTCTACTTCGATCCGGGCTCCAGCGGCCTCCATGATCTTTAAAGTGGCGTCCATGATCTCTGGTCCTATCCCGTCTCCTTTGGCAACGGCAACCTTGGTCTTTACTCCGGCCTGTGGAGCTGTAATGTCTTTGTTAAGCAATTGATTCTGCATAGGTGTTTATTTGTTTGATGCAAATTTCATAAATCAATTTCATTTATTTTTATTTATGTTTTTTATAAAAAACATAAATAATCTTAATAATCCATAAGTAACCCCTGTTACCGTAGACTTGCTAAAAAATGGACTATCTTGTACGTATCAAACTCAACAGCATGAATCTAACTAGAATTGGATTAAACCGAGTTGCATCGGAATCTACCGCCGCCAAATTGAATGTTCTATTGGCTAATTATCAATTGTTTTACATGAACTCCAGAGGCTTTCATTGGAACATTAAAGGAGATAAATTCTTTGAATTACACCTTAAGTTCGAAGAGCTCTACAACGATTCTTTACTCAAGATCGACGAGATAGCAGAACGCGTACTAACACTAGGTTTTACTCCTTTACATACCTATTCAGACTTTATAGCGGTAGCTAGTATCCCAGAGGCGAAAAACATCACGGATGGAAAAGAGGCCTTAAAAGCTGTTTTGGAAGGATATGAGGTCTTACTTCCGCTAGAGCGAGAACTATTAAATATGTCCGCTGAGTCAGATGATGAAGGCACCAATGCCCTTATGAGCGATTATATCCGCGAACAGGAAAAACTGGTTTGGATGTATTCGGCCTACTTGAACCATTAATTCGCAATGACTTATGTTTTGTAAATCTTGGTTCATTGGAATAGGTACACTCCTACTGTTGATGACAAGTTGTGGGAATTCTGAACCCCATAGGTTAACATTACCTCAAGAGGCTGATTCTTTTATCGCTTCGGATTCTGCCAAGACCTGGATGTTGGCCAGTAGATACAATGGCGGGCACCGTATGAATATGGGCGACTGCTTTCTGCGTTATCGCATCACTTATCATCGCGACAGTACATTTACCGATAACAACGGTAGCAGCAGTAGTTGCGGTCCAAGTCTATACGGAAAGTGGAAAGCCTTTCAAAACGAGCACGGTAGTTTCATTAAATGGGAAAGTCCTCAATTGCCATCACTGATGCAAATAGAGAACGACTACAAATACTTTAGACTAATAACCCTAAATGTAGACTCTCTGGTGGTCTCCTACAAACACACCCAATACGGAAATCAGGAGCGAACCATAGTAGATTATTATGTACCAGAGGGCACGAAGGTTGCCGATCGCGATTTTCACAACCGTTAATCGAAAATAATAGACCTCCCTAGATCTCTAAGCTTCCCTTTCCTTCTCGAATAAGTTCAGGTTCGCCAGAAGTAAGATCTATGATCGTGCTAGCAACATTTCCTCCGTAGCCACCATCGATGACCAGATCTACCAAATCTTGCCACTTCTCATAGATAAGTTCCGGATCTGTAGTGTACTCGATGATCTCATCCTCATCACGTATAGAAGTAGAAATAATAGGATGCCCAAGCTGATCCACTATAGCCTGAACAATAGCATTGTCTGGAACGCGTATCCCTATTTCTTTCTTTTTTCTAAAGGCTGTAGGCAGATTATTACCTGCCGGCAAGATAAAGGTATAAGGACCTGGCAGGGAGCGCTTCAAGATCTTAAAGGTACTGTTGTCTATCTGTTTGACAAAATCAGACAGATGACTCAAATCCTTACAAACAAAAGAGAAATTGGCTTTCTCTAGTTTAAGGCCTTTTAGTCTGGCCACCTTTTCTAAGGCAGCCTTGTTGTTTATATCACAACCTAAGGCATATACCGTATCCGAAGGGTAGATCACTAGGCCGCCATTGCGAATGATCGCTACGGCCTTTGAAACCTGTTTCGGATTCGGATTTTCTGGATAAATCTTAAGAAATGTCGCCATGATCCAAGCATTTATTTAAAGTTAGCACAAAAAAATTCCGCAGCCAACTAAAAAAAATCTTAAACAAACTGTAATAAATTCTTAAATCGGGCGTCTTTTATTAAACGGTGATTCTAAAAGGTCATCTAAATTGCTAGGAACAAGATGTTGCGATCGCACTTTTTTATTTGGGTTTTCTTTGGTTTTATGCTGACCTTGGGCTGTTCTTCTGACGAACAACCACAAGACACAAACATGCAGGGGCAAAGCGACACCACTGTGCCGCTAGCCGCTGCGATCCAAACAGATGTCTCTTACGGCTCAGATCCGCAGCAGGTATATGATCTCTATTTGCCTGCGGGACGCAACAGTACAAAAACAAAAGTGCTGGTATTGGTTCACGGTGGCGGATGGGTTTCCGGAGACAAGCAAGACATGACTCCTTATATAAGTTGGATCCAAACTGAATTACCGCAGTATGCGATCATGAATATCAACTACGTACTTGCCGATGCCACTACTCCTGCCTTTCCGAATCAATTCTTAGATCTAAAGGCGGCATTGAATCAGGTTAAAGAACAAGCCAGTGAGCTTGGGGTATTGCCTGAGTTTGGTTTGATTGGCGTAAGTGCTGGAGCTCACATCTCCTTAATGACCGACTATGTCTATGACAATGAGGATCTGATAAAAATGGTATGCAGTATTGTTGGCCCTACCGATTTTACAGATCCTTTCTATAATGACAACCCAGAATTCCAGTTCTTACTCGCAGCCTTAACAGACGAATCTGCCTACGCTAGTGATACCGATTATGCAGAGGTCACAAGTCCGGTCTATCAAGTAAATAGTACAAGTGCTCCTACTATTATGTTCTACGGGAATACTGATCCCTTAGTCCCCATCACCAATGGTATAAATTTAGAGGCTGCATTGGCCAATGCGAACATTTCGCACAGCTTCACGATCTACGAAGGAGGTCATGGCGATGATTGGAGCCAAGCCAACTATCAAAACCTCCAATTTCAACTCTTTGACTATATCTCACAATACCTTGCGGTTAACCCATAATTTTTTAACAGGAATTTTCTGATTTGTTAATATTTTAAGCATTTTATCGATTATTTATGTTGTTTGTCGTATTTATATTACAAATATGACTAATTTAGAGCCCCTAATCATTAGAACAACATACTTATGTCACACCCTAAAAATCTGATCCTGTTTGTTCTAACCGCGATTTTTATTTTAACTGGGTATTCACCTTTAAATTCTGGCTTTGAAGGATACAAAGAATTAAGCCCAAAATCCATCTCCCAAATGGATGATTTTGCCGGACGCTCTGTTGTATTTTCTGATATCAGTTATGGAACTGGTGAACATCAGACCTACGACATCTATTTACCTGTTAACCGAGATCACAGAAAAACTAGAGTAGTTATCTTACTTCACGGTGGAGGCTGGACCAACGGCGACAAGATCAACCTGAACGATATGGTAGCTACCCTTTTGGAGCGCATGCCCGATGTAGCTATTGTAAATATGAACTACACCTTGGCTGATGCAGAGAATTTTGCCTTTCCAACACAGTTTTTGGATGTCGGTATGGTGATCGATCATGTGAGCATGCTTTCGGACAGTTTTCAGATCCTGCCAGAGTTTGGCATTGTAGGTCGTAGCGCCGGAGGTCACATAGGCCTTATGTATGACAGTGTTTTCGATAAAGAGAACAAGGTTAAGTTCGTAACTAGCATTGCTGGCCCTACGGATTTTACCGATCCTTACCTCAACAGAGCAGATAACTTTGAAGACCTATTAGGAATACTTGTAGATCCTGAAACTTATGGTGAGGATCCTCTTGTGACCTTAAGTCCTTTACACAATATCAATATATTTACTTCACCGCGCCTGCTGATCTACGGACAGGACGACAAAAAGGTACCGATGAGTAACGGTATCAATTATTCCAGTGCTTTAGAAGAGGCAGGTATTCAGATGCGATTCAAAGAATTTGATGCCGGACATTCCAACAGCTGGGACGATACGCAATGGAACGAGACGTACGACCAGATCGAAAAGTATGTAGGCCTTTTTCTAAGATAATTGTTTGCCCTATATCTGCATTAGGACAAAAGCTTGAGCTTCGCAAAGCGCAGCAATAGCTTTTTGAGTCCGCCGTGCTCAAATCGTATCTCGGCCTTGGTATCTCCTCCTACTCCTTCGAGTTTTAGGACTTCACCTTTGCCAAACTTAATATGTTCCACTAAAGAACCCACTTGAACCTCGGACGCACTAAGATGCGTTCCGGGGTTTGCGGTGGCTCTGCTTACCGGCTTTAATCTTCGTAATTTTTCTAACTGCTCTTGAGAAGGTCCTTTAGGAGGAGAACCCGCTGTAGGTTTTCTGAGTCGGAGCTTACTTTTATCAACTTCCCCGAAAATATCAGCATCGATCAGTGGTTTGTACCTGTGCTCGGTGATCGGCGTTAGGTATTCCATATACTGATCGTCTATCTCTTCTATAAAACGACTGGGTTCCGCATCGATGAGTTTACCCCAACGATAGCGCGATTGGGTGTAGGTCAAAAAGGCTTGTTTCTCTGCTCGAGTTACAGCGACATAGAACAAGCGGCGCTCTTCCTCTAATTCGGCTCGCGTATTCATGCTCATTCCACTTGGGAACAATTCCTCTTCCATCCCAACAATATAGACGTAAGGAAACTCCAGGCCTTTGGCTAAGTGAACCGTCATTAAAGACACCCTGTCTTCATTAGAAGTATCTTGATCAAGATCTGTAGCTAAGGCTACATCTTCTAAGAATTCATTGAGTGACCCGGTAGCGTCTGCCAATTCCTTTTGCTCTTCTACAAAATCACGGATACCGTTGAGCAACTCCTCCACATTCTCAATTCGAGCAATACCTTCTGGAGTCCCATCTTTTTTAAGCTCCTGAACTAGTCCGGTCTTTTTGGTAACATGTTCGGTGATCTGAAAGGCGTCATAGGACTCATTCAAAACCTGAAAACTGCGTATCATTGTACAGAAATCCAAAAGCTTTTGCTGGGTGCCTTTATTGATCTTCAATTCCAACTTTTCGATGTTCTCCATCACTTCGAACATGGAGCGGTTGTAGTGGTTCGCCGCTACAATTAGACGATCAATAGTGGTCTGCCCTATTCCACGAGCCGGATAGTTGATAACCCGTTTTAGGGATTCTTCATCCTTCGGATTCAGGATGAGGCGCAAATAGGCCAATACATCCTTGATCTCTTTACGCTGATAGAAACTCAACCCTCCGTAAATGCGATAAGGAATGTCCTTTTTTCGCAAAGCATCTTCCATGGCTCGCGATTGAGCATTGGTGCGATAAAGAATTGCAAAATCTCTATTGGCGAGTTGTTGCTGCATCTTGTTCTCAAAAATGGAACTCGCCACAAACCGTCCTTCATCACCGTCTGTCATGGTTCGATTTACCTTGATCTTAGGGCCATCCTCATTGGCTGTCCATACGGTCTTTTCGAGTTTGGTCTTGTTCTTATCTATAATGCTGTTTGCAGCTTCTACGATATTCTTGGTAGAGCGGTAATTCTGTTCCAAACGATAAACCTTGACATCCTCATAGTCTTTTTGGAAGTTGAGAATGTTGTTGATATTTGCACCTCTAAAGGCGTAAATACTTTGCGCATCATCTCCTACCACACAAATATTTTGAAAACGATCTGACAATGCTCTAACGATCAAATACTGGCTGTGGTTGGTATCTTGATACTCATCTACCAGGATGTATCTAAATCTATCTTGATATTTGGCAAGCACTTCTGGAAAGCGCGTGAGCAGTTCATTGGTGCGCAATAAAAGATCGTCAAAATCCATAGCTCCAGCCTTAAAGCATTTGTCTACATAGGCCCTGTAAATCTCTCCCAAGCGCGGCATTTTGGCCATGGCATCGGCTTCTTGTAACTCCGGATTCTGAAAGTAAGCCTTTACTGTGATCAGGCTGTTCTTATAACTGCTGATGCGATTGTAGACCTGCTTATATTTATAGATATCCTTGTCGAGCTGCATCTCTTTTATGATGCTGCGGATCACACTCTGAGAATCTTGGGTGTCATAAATGGTGAAATTAGACGGATACCCCAACTTGTCTGCTTCAAAGCGCAAGATCTTGGCAAAGATGGAGTGAAAGGTTCCCATCCAGAGGTTTTTAGCCTCACTAGCTCCTACGATTTTGGCAATACGAGATTTCATCTCTCGCGCAGCCTTATTGGTAAAGGTTAGCGCCAGGATATTGAAAGGGTCTAACCCTTGTTGCATCAAATAAGCAATTCGAAAGGTCAATACTCGGGTCTTGCCCGAACCAGCACCGGCAATAACGATCATAGCCCCGTCCTTTTGCAGTACGGGAGCCCGCTGTGCCTCGTTCAATTCATTTAAAAAATCTTGCAAAATGCTCGCTTTGGAAGTCTCGATTTCAGAGTCGTGAAAATAGACATTTAAGGGCAGAAATTTGGTTCAAAAGCTCAATATTTATGAACATTAAAGTGTAGAATACCCGACTCCTATATTGCTTCTTGCCATGCTTTTGGTAGTTCTTGAATATGCGTATATTTAAAAACCTAATTAAAACAATGAAATTACTGCTTACCGCTTTTTTGTTCAGCTCGCTTATAGGTTATTCCCAGAATGCTCGTATTCAGGGAACAGTCATCGAGAATTACGGAGCGATCTTTGATGTTCCCAACCTAGACATTCCTTTAAATACAACCGATACTTTTAAGGTCTTATTCGATCTTAGGGGAGCGCCAGATGATCCAGGACAATTAAGCGCTTACATCAATACTGTTGCCCGTTTTCTCAATATGCATGTCGCCGCCGGTAAAGATAGGTCTCAGTTAGAAGTTGCGGCTGTATTTCACGGGAATGCAAGCTACAGCTTGCTTAAAAATCAATTCTACAAGGAGAAGTTCGGCGTGGACAATCCAAATCTAGGACTTATCCAAGCCTTGCAAGCTGCCGATGTGGATATTATTCTCTGCGGACAATCTGCAGGAAGCAGAAATCTCAGTGATTCACGTCGTATTCCGGGTGTTCAAATGGCATTGTCTACTATGACTGCAATGATCCAGCTCCAACAAGAAGGTTATACCATTATAAATTTCAATTAAAATATGTACCGACACCTTTGTCTCGTTTTAGCCTTTATGACCCTGGGCTGGTCTCAGGCGCAAGAAGTGAACGAAAAACTCATGCTGGATGCCGAATCCATTGAAAGTAAAGTGATTCAATGGCGCAGAGAGATCCATCAGAATCCAGAGCTCAGCAACCGAGAATTTAAAACAGCCGCTAAGATCGCGGCCCATTTAAAAAGTCTTGGTCTGGAAGTTCAAACAAGGGTCGGTAAAACTGGTGTTATCGGTATTCTCAAAGGAGATCAACCTGGAAAAGTAATTGCTTTACGCGCAGATATTGATGCCCTTCCCGTTACCGAACGCAACGATCTTGCTTTTAAGAGCACAGTTACCACTACCTTTTTAGGCACAGAAACAGGCGTTATGCACGCTTGCGGCCACGACACACACACAGCCATACTCATGGGAGTGGCAGAGGTTTTAGCAGCCAATAAAGACCTACTTAAAGGAACGGTAAAATTCATTTTCCAACCTGCTGAAGAAGGCCCTCCTCCGGGTGAAGAAGGCGGCGCCAAACTTTTGATCAAAGAAGGAGTGCTTAAAAACCCCGATGTGGATGCCATTTTTGGACTGCACATCAACTCGGCCACTCCTGTGGGCACCATTAGATACAAACCGGGAGGCACTATGGCAGCAGTAGAACGCTTCGTGGTAAAGGTCAATGGAAAACAGACCCATGGTTCCCAACCTTGGAGCGGTGTTGACCCTATCTATATTGCAGCCAAGATCGTAGATGGCTACCAAAGTATTATCAGTAGAGAGTCGCGCCTGATCGATGAGGCAGCGGTGATCTCCGTAGGTAAAATAACAGCCGGCGTGCGCTTTAATATCATTCCAGAATCCGCAGAAATGATCGGTACGGTCCGCACCCTTGACCCAGACATGAAAGCCTTGATAGTACGTCGCATGACAGAAATGACAGAAACCATAGCCAAAGCCTATGGTGGAACAGCGAGTATTGAGTTTCAGAACTTCACTTCTATCACTTTTAATGATCTGGCCTTGACCAATCAGGTGCTGCCAAGTTTACAAGCAGTGGCCGGAGCAGATCAAGTAGAGCTGGTAAAGGCGACCACAGGAGGAGAAGATTTTTCTTTTTATCAAGAAGAGGTGCCTGGCTTTTATTTCTTTTTAGGCGGAATGACTCAAGGTAACACAGAGGCATTCCCGCACCATACACCTGACTTTAAAATTGACGATTCAGGCTTACTCCTTGGCGTTAAGGCCTTTTTACAATTAACTGTTGACTATTTAAACACACCATAAGATGCGTAAATTAATTCTTGTAGCCATCGCAGCGATCGCTACCCTGCCTGTCGTTGGACAGGCCAATTTGGATGCTGATATTGCCAATATTGAATCCAAAGTGATCGAATGGAGGCGCTACTTCCACCAGAATCCGGAGCTATCCAATAGAGAATACAATACTGCAAAGAAGATCGCAGCACACTTAAAATCTCTTGGAATGGAGGTTCAAACAGACATTGCTTTGACAGGTGTAGTCGGTATCCTGAAAGGAAATCGCCCTGGGAAGGTCTTAGCTTTACGCGCAGATATAGATGCTCTTCCCGTAACCGAGCGCAACGATCTGGACTTTAAAAGTACTGTTACCACTACCTTTAGAGGTGTAGAGACGGGAGTTATGCACGCCTGTGGCCACGACACACACATCGCTATCTTAATGGGCGTTGCAGAGGTTTTGAGTAAGAACAATGACTTTGCCGGAACCATCAAGTTTATCTTTCAACCTGCAGAAGAAGGTGCTCCTCCGGGAGAAGAAGGTGGTGCGGAACTTATGGTGAAAGAAGGCGTGTTGAAGAATCCAGATGTAGATGCTATCTTTGGTTTACACATCTCTTCGCAACAACCTGTTGGCCTTATCACTTACAAACCTGGCGGTATAATGGCGGCAGCACAAAGCTTTGAGATTACTGTAAAAGGCAAGCAAACACACGGTTCTCAACCTTGGGGTGGTGTGGACCCGATCATGGCTGCTGTTAAGATCATAGACGGTTTACAAACCATTATTTCTAGAGAATCTCCACTTACCCAAGAGGCTGCCGTGCTTTCTATTGGTAAAATCACGGGCGGAGTCCGCAGTAATATCATTCCAGAAGAAGTTCAAATTGTCGGAACGCTTAGAACCTTAGACAAGAACATGCAGGCCTACATCAACAAACGTATGGAAGAAATGGTACCTGCCATTGCTGCAGCTTATCGTGCAGAAGCCAGTATTCAGATCGCTAAGGGTTACCCTATCACGTATAACGATCCGGCTTTAACGGCTCAGATGCTGCCTTCATTGCAAGCGGCTGCTGGAGCTTCTAAAGTTGTTGAAACCAAAGCTGTTACCGGAGCTGAAGACTTCTCATTCTTTGCACAAGAGGTTCCAGGACTTTATTTCTTTTTGGGCGGACGGGCTCCAGGCGGGGCCGAAGCGTTTCCGCATCACACGCCTGATTTTAAGATCGACGAATCCGGAATGCTCTTAGGAGTGAAAGCATTTATTCAACTCAGCATGGATTATCTGAACAACTAAACCATGGACGCAATTTTGGACTTTTTAGGCACAATGCCTTGGTGGGCTTGGCTACTTGTCGTGTTTGGTTTTATTGCGCTGCGCGATATATTCCAACGCAAGCACACCATAAGTCACAACTTCCCCATTGTTGGGCATATTCGCTATATGCTGGAAAGCATTGGCCCAGAACTACGCCAGTATTTGGTGGCCAACAACAGAGAGGAGTTGCCCTTTAATCGCATTGAGCGCGGCTGGATCTATGCCTCTGCCAAAAAAGAGAACAATTACGAAGGCTTCGGAACCGATAGAGACATTTACCAGTTTCAACATGTGTTTATAAACAATGCGATGATACCCTACAAACTCAGTCCAGATCATCCGAATACGCTAGACAAATGCTTTTTGCCCTGCGCCAAGGTAATGGGACAACACAACAAGCGCAAGCGACCGTACAGACCTGCCTCCATCATTAATATCAGTGCCATGAGCTTTGGATCGCTTTCTGCCAAGGCGATCGAATCTTTGAATATTGGAGCTGCAAAGGCCCAGGCCTATCACAATACCGGCGAGGGCGGCCTCTCCCCGTACCATCAGAAAGGGGCGGATGTGGTCTTTCATTTTGGCACCGGGTACTTTGGAGTTCGAAACCCGGACGGTACCTTCTCCATGGAAAAAATGAGGCAATTGGTGGCAGATAATCCGCAGATTCGGGCCATAGAGGTAAAACTCTCCCAAGGGGCTAAACCCGGAAAAGGCGGCGTATTACCCGGGAAAAAGATCACCAAAGAGATCGCTGCAATACGCGGGGTTGAGGTAGGCAAAGACGTACTGTCTCCTCCAACACATTCTGCCTTTTCAACAGTTCCAGAACTTCTAGATTTTATAGAGGACATAGCAGATAACACGGGGCTTCCTGTCGGAATCAAAGCCGCTATTGGTAAGTTGGATCAATGGGAAGAGTTAGCTCGAGAAATGAAACAACGCGGCACAGGGCCTGACTTTATTAGTGTAGACGGTGGTGAAGGCGGCACCGGCGCAGCGCCCCCAAGTTTTGCCGACCATGTATCACTACCTTGGGTATACGGGTTTGCGGATCTTTACAAACTGTTTCTAAACCATGGACTCACAGACAGAATTGTCTTTGTGGGGAGCGGCAAACTGGGTTTTCCGGCCAAAGGAGCAATGGCCTTTGCCTTGGGTGTAGACATAATCAACGTTGCCCGAGAGGCCATGATGAGCATTGGCTGCATACAGGCACAGATCTGTCACACCAATCGCTGTCCGGCTGGCGTGGCCACCCAATCCAAATGGTTACAAAACGGAATTGATATTCCGCTCAAATCGGACCGATTGAATCAGTACTTCAAAACCTTTAGAAAAGAGCTCATAGAGATCACCCATGCCGCAGGTTACGAACACCCATGTCAATTCACTATGGGAGATGTAGAAATGAACATGGACGATAAGCACTTGTCGCAAGACATGCGCGCTACGTTTAAATACAAAAAACAACCCGTACCTTTTGAAAGTATGCAGAAATTGAAAGAATGCATACATTTGGGAGGAACCTACCAAACATCAAACTAGAACTATGGAAATCGAACAGGTATTAGGATATGTCGCCTACTTACTTCCGGCCATCTTGGTTGGAATTGTCGCTTATTACTTTTTCAAAGGTCACACGGCTAACGAAGAAGGTCGCCGTCGTTATCTGATCCAGCAAGAAGCGCAAAAGAACACCATTCCAATGCGTTTACAAGCCTACGAACGCTTGACCTTGTTTTTGGAGCGCATAGACCCCAACCGACTCCTAACGCGCATTAAACCCGTAGGAGATAGCCTGGAGAACTACGAGAGCCTATTGATCCGTAATATTGAACAGGAGTTCGACCACAATATCTCTCAGCAGATCTATGTCTCTCAAGAGTGTTGGAATTTGATCAATGCCGCCAAGAATGCAACCATTCACGTTATCCGTCAAGGCGTGATGCACGAAAAAGACGGATCTCCAGACAATTTACGTCAGTATTTGTTGACCAACTTCATGGACGACGTTACCCCTTCTCAAAAAGCGCTCGCTTACATTAGAAAAGAGGTGGCGGAATTATTCTAGTACACTGCGAAGGTACTGCTGCTGCTTTAGTGGCAAAGCGGGTAAAATTTCTTTCAAGTTCGAGACAGACAATGGATTATCCATTTGTCTTTTCAGCAATTCTCTGGCACCAGAGCGGAATCGCCAATTGGGGTGTACACAAGCGTCTACCAAGGACAACAGCACCGATTCGTTTACAATTTGAATCTCCGTGAGATAGTTTAAAGCCAACTCCCTTGTCTCAAAACTGTAATTCGCTGTCGCATAGCTCATTAGTTCCTTGATGAACTCCCGTTTCTGATCTTGCTTGTAATTTGGAGTCACAATGGCCAAAGTAAGCCAAAGCTGTCTGATGTTCATTTCCTTAAAACCTAGGGCGGAGGCCATTCGGTCCAGGTATTTAGATCGATCTTGTGGGAAGCTGCTCCACAGTCTGTACAAGGCCATTTCTTGAGTCACATAAGATTCATCACCTAAAAGTTCCTCAAAATCACTTTTAATAGCAAAAGGAATACTACTTAGACTTTGGGCTACAGCTTGTCTAACCAGAAGCTGTTCATCGGCTAAAGCGGCCGTATATAATGGCAAACTTAAGTTCATAGACTCTCCGGAAAGTTGAAAGACGGCCTCTTGCCCCAAATAATCATTGGAACTACCAATGGCTGCTGCTAAGGTGCTTTGTTTGGCCTTTAGTGGCTGTTTTCGCAGAGCTTCTAAGCTCAAGTACGATTTTATAAATTCGGACTGCGTTAAATAATCTAAGGCCCAAGCAGACTTGAAGGAACTTTGGTCTATCCACTGCTTGCGAAACTCCGTCATATCCTTGCCGGTTATCTGGGTAACTACTGCAAAGAAATCGTCTAAGGTCGCATTATTAAAAGCGTAACGCTCCAAATAAGCTTTGATCGCTCGATCAAAGTCAAAAGTACCCAGCAACTCATCCAAAGCAATTAAAGCCCAAGTACCTTTCTCGTAAAAAGTGAGCGAACTCGCCTTAGGGTTGGACAAGGCCTCCCCTTTTCCGCTGTCACTTCTGCTGCGGAGTTGTTCTGCGGTATTGAAGAGTTTCCAGTAGTAATAATCATCTCCAAAGAGTTCCCGCTCTGCCAATAAGGCGTAATAGCTTGCAAAACCTTCGTGCAGCCAATGATCTGCCGCAGATACCTCTGTGACGTAATTTCCGAACCATTGATGCGCCAACTCATGCGCATTCACGTTGACATAATTCTTATCATTAAAGCCTATACTATCCACCACAAAGGCCGACGAAAAGACAGTGGCTGTAGTGTTCTCCATGCCGGCGTATAGAAAATCGCGCACAGGTACTTGCTTGTAGTTTGGCCAGGGATAAGGCACGCCTATCTTGCGTTCCAGAAAATCGAAGATCTCTTTGGTGTAGCGATAGGTAGGTTCTATATAGGCTTCATCACCTTTTAAATAATAATTCTCTAAAGGAATTCCAGAACTTGAATTCAGTTCTTGTTTGTCATACTTTCCAACAGCGATCATTACCAAATAACTCGACATAGGTGTTTCCATATCAAAGTGCCAATGAGAAATACTCTCATCATCTTCCTTATCAGTTAATCTACCGTTTGATATGGCGACATAGTCAGCGGGTAATGGTATTGACAAATCGAATTCGATCTTCTCGGTCATATCATCAATACTCGGCAACCAATAACTCGTGTACTTTCCTTGGCCTTGAGTCCACATCTGATCTCCAAAAAAGTAAAGCGTTTGTTTTGGTTTTACCTCGTAATTAATATAGAAGTTGTAGGTGTTACCCCCCTCGAATTCTCCCGTTATCCAAATTTTGTGTTGGTCATCTGCATAATTGATTCCTTTTGATGTATACAGATCAATGAGTTTATCAATGTGAGCATTTAAATAAATGGAGTCCGTCCTCTTAATTACTTTTACCTCATAACGAACAGCACCGTGAATGCTTTGTTGTTTAAAGTCAGGCGTAATCACGGCTTCTACCCTGAGAAAGTCAACATCGGGCTGATTTTGTCCTAAACAGTGCAACCCAAAAAAAAGAAAACTAAAAAAAATCACTAGACGCATAGATTGCAAATTACATGAAAAGCAACAATAATGTGGAATGCCAATAGTAAACATTAACAATCCCACGAACTTTTTAACAATGGTAGGCTGTGGCGGGTGAATCGATTATTTTTAAACTATGAACGCGAATTATCTGCAAACACCTATCGCCTATCTTAAGGGCATAGGCCCCAATCGGGCCGATCTGCTGCGTTCTGAACTCGCTATACACACCTATCAAGATCTATTACACTTATTTCCACGTAAATACATAGATCGTACCCAGTACTTAAAGATCAGTGACTTGCGCGACACTGGCGCAGAAGTGCAAGTTATTGGCATGATAACCCATCTAAAAACGATTCAACAGCAAAAAGGCAATCGACTCGAAGCGACCTTTGAAGACGAAACCGGAAGCTTGAAAATGGTATGGTTTCGAGGACAAAAGTGGATAAAGGAACGACTCAAGCTTGGAAAAAAATATGTCGCCTTTGGCCGGATCAATAAATTTCAACAGCAGTTTTCCATGCCGCATCCAGAGTTGGAATTACAATCTGAACACGAAAAAAAGCTCCGTTCGGGCATGCAGGCGGTTTATCCATCGACCGAAAAATTGGTGGCAAAAGGGGTGACAAATCGAGCCGTAATTAGCATGGTTGAACAGCTCTTTTTAGGAGCCAAAAATGAGTTCCAAGAAAGCCTTCCAAAAGCCCTTTTAGAACAGCTCAAATTACCCACCAAAAAACAGGCTCTTTTTGCAGTTCATTTTCCCAGGAATCAGACCGTCTTGGCTGCGGCACAATACCGCTTAAAATTCGAGGAATTATTCTACATACAACTGCAACTTATTCGCAAGAATTTTCAACGCAAACAAAAAATTAAAGGTTATCCATTCACTCGAGTAGGGGAATATTTCAACACCTTCTTCAACGAACATTTACCCTTTGAATTGACCGACGCGCAAAAACGAGTGATCAAAGAAATTCGCAACGATTTGGGGAGCAATGCCCAAATGAACCGACTTTTGCAAGGAGATGTGGGTTCAGGAAAGACCATAGTTGCGTTCATGTCAATGTTAATAGGGCTTGACAACGGTTTTCAGGCTTGTTTAATGGCGCCGACTGAAATTTTGTCAGTTCAACACTACAATGGATTATTACCGTGGTGTAAAAAATTGAATATCAGTGTTTATATACTTACAGGATCAACCAATGCTTCAACTAGAAGAGAAATTCACGAAAAACTCGAAAATGGCGAATTGGACCTTTTAATTGGCACTCATGCACTCTTAGAAAAGAAGGTTGTTTTTAAGAATTTAGGCTTAGCAGTTATAGACGAGCAACATCGTTTTGGAGTGGCACAACGCGCGCAACTTTGGAAAAAGAATGAGCGCCCTCCACACATTTTGGTGATGACCGCAACTCCAATTCCGAGAACTTTAGCCATGAGTCTTTACGGCGATCTGGACCTCTCTGTGATAGACGAATTACCCCCTGGAAGAAAGCCTGTAAAAACCGTCCTGAGAAGCGATGCAAATCGGCTTAAAATGTTTGCCTTTTTAAAGGACCAAATCAGGCTCGGTAGACAGGTCTATATTGTGTACCCATTGATACAAGAAAGCGAGGCTTTAGACTACAAAGATTTGATGGATGGTTACGAGTCTATTTCACGCTCCTTCCCTATGCCGGAATTTCAGATCTCCATAGTTCACGGAAAGATGAAACCAGCCGACAAGGATTACGAAATGGAACGCTTTGTAAAAGGAGAAACTCAAATCATGGTGGCCACCACTGTAATAGAAGTTGGTGTAAATGTTCCTAACGCTTCCGTTATGGTCATTGAAAGTGCAGAGCGCTTTGGACTTTCTCAGTTGCATCAGTTGCGCGGCCGAGTAGGTCGCGGTGCCGACCAGTCCTTTTGTATACTCATGACAGGAAAAAAGGTGTCTAAGGAAGCTAAAACCCGTTTAGAGACCATGTGTGCAACCAATGACGGCTTCGAGATTTCCGAAGTTGACCTCAAGCTACGCGGACCTGGAGATCTTATGGGAACTCAACAAAGCGGGGTTTTAAACCTTCGCATTGCCGATGTGGTAAGAGATCGCGACATATTGAGTTTGGCTCGCAGTTACGCTATTGCCCTGCTCAAAAAGGATCCGAACCTAGAGCATCCGCAGAACGAAGCAGTAAGGCGCACCTATATCGAATTGGCTAAATACGGCAACATCTGGAATTTTATTTCGTAAATTCTTTATTCTGCCTCCAGATCGGCCAAGAATGCCTCGAAGGAAGTGACAAACTCAGTGTATTTATTGCCAGTGGCAGGACCATTGAACCCGGTGTGTATTTTGCGTACAGCACCCTTTTTATCGACCACTATGGTGGTGGGGTAACTCAATACCGCATTCAACATGGGAAGTTTTTCGCTAGCCTCACTTTTAGAATTGGTACCGTATTGCGCCAATACTATCGGATACTCCAAGCCCATACGTTCCTTAAGCCTCTCTATGGCCTTAAAAGCTGGTTCCGGGGTCGTGGAATAGTCTATAGCCAATGCTATGAATTCTACTTCAGATTCTGGATTGCGAGCTATATAATCTGCAAAATATTTGGTCTCGTCCAAGCAATTAGGACACCAGGTCCCCATAAGTTGCACAACGACAACCTTGTCCTTGAACTGCGGATCGTCTAAGGTCCATGTCTTACCATCAGCATCGGGGAAAGCAAAATTAAACCGCTCATAACCGGGCTTTAAAAAGGTCAAGGAATCTGGGTCAGCCAGTTCAAAACCAGGATCAAGCTTACCATTAAAAGCCGCTTTGTAATGATTCCCGCTGTAAAACATGCCTCCGTTTAAAGTACTGTCGGTCACTTTCGCAGTGAACAAAAATGCGTGGGCTCCATCAAAGGTGGAGAGTTTCAAGGAATCTCCATCGACCACACCCTCTAAATAACGATAGTCTCCAGTTTCTGTGCGAATAGTTCCAGTCAGGTCACTGCCTTGCTGGTCAAACACACCTTGCGCCGGATAGGAATTGCCGTCATTCTCTGTAAATTCGATCTTCCAAGTACCGCCAAGTTGCACTTGTGCAGGATCCACTTCTTTAAAGCGTTGACTATTACCATAGGCCATAGAAAAAGGAATGGATCTATCCATATTGGCAATGACAAAATCACCTTCAACATTATTCTCGTTTGTAAATACACCTTGGAATTCACCAGCGAATACCGGATGTTTTATAAGTACAGAATCGCCATTTTGAACAATATCCGTAATTGCGATCCGTTCTTCAGCATTGCGAATAACAGCAGTACCATCGGCCTTGATCTCTAGGTTAAATGGAAGCAACATCTTGTCCTGTAGTTCCATATTAACGCGCCAATCTCCAGTTTTAAGTGTTGGAGCCTCATCAGCACAGGAAAATAAAAGCAAGGCAAGGAATGACAGTAATAGCAATCTCATCTGAAAGGATTTATAAAGACTTGGTCGAAAGATGTAAAAGTACTTACAAAATTCAATCTTGTGATGTCGCTCTGGAGTTTAATGCGAAAAATCCGCAGCAATCCCCGAAAACGCTATGACTTCATCTGGTAAATGCTATCTTTGCAGCTTAAATAGCGCATAGGGGCATGAAGATATCTTACAACTGGCTAAAACAGTTTATAAACATCGATTGGGATCCTGAAAAAACAGGAGCATTACTTACAGATCTCGGCTTGGAGATAGAAGGTATAGAGCGTTTTGAATCTGTACCCGGAGGCCTTGAAGGTGTGGTAGTAGGACATGTTTTGGAATGCGGACAGCATCCGAACGCCGACCGCTTAAAAATAACCAAAGTTGACATAGGTGCTGACGAACCGGTACAGATAGTATGTGGTGCACCCAATGTGGACAAAGGGCAAAAAGTACCTGTAGCAACGGTAGGTACAACTTTATATGATGCCGAGGGCAAGCCTTGGAAGATCAAAAAGGGAAAGATTCGCGGAGAAGTGAGCATGGGAATGATCTGCGCCGAAGACGAACTCGGACTTGGAGATTCTCACGACGGTATCATGGTCTTAGATGCAGCTCTCACTGCAGGAACTCCTATGAATACAGTAGTTGATGTAGAAATTGACCACGTATTCGAAATTGGTCTTACCCCTAACCGCGCGGACGCGATGAGTCATTGGGGAACCGCTCGCGACTTAAGAGCAGGACTTTTACAGCAAGAGGTGAATATAGAATTGATCACTCCTTCTAACACCAATTTTAGAGTGGACAACAGATCTAATAAGATCGATGTCAAAGTGGCCAATAACGACCTGGCTCCTCGTTACTGCGGAGTCACCATTAGCGGCCTTAAAGTTGGACCCTCCCCCAAATGGTTACAAAACCGCTTAAAGGCTATTGGGCTAACTCCTAAGAACAATGTGGTAGATATCACCAACTATGTCTTGCACGACCTTGGGCAACCCCTACACGCCTTTGACGCTGCCAAGATCAATGGAGCAACTGTAGAGGTTAAAACACTAAAAGCAGGCACCAAGTTCACTACCCTAGATGGAGAAGAGCGCAGCTTACACCAAGATGATCTGATGATCTGCGATGCAGAGAAGCCTATGTGTATTGCGGGTGTTTTTGGCGGATTGGACAGTGGAGTGACCGAGCAGACCACGGCGATATTTCTGGAATCGGCCTATTTTGATCCTGTGAGTATTCGCAAGACCGCAAAGCGCCACGGACTCAATACCGACGCCTCTTTCCGCTTTGAGCGTGGTATAGACCCTAACATAACGGAATACGCCTTGATGCGCGCTGCAATTTTAATCAAAGAATTGGCGGGTGGTGAGATCACTAGTGATGTGGTGGATATCTATCCGAAGAAAATAGAAGATCACCAAGTAGTATTGAACTTTGACAATGCTACACGCCTTATCGGGCAAGAGATCCCCAGGGAGACCATTAAAGCCATTCTTACGTCTTTAGACATTAAGATCAACAACGTCACCGAAACTGGCATAGGAATGACCATCCCTGCTTACCGCAACGATGTGACTCGCGAGGCGGATGTAGTTGAGGAAGTGTTGCGCGTTTACGGTTATAACAATATTGATTTTGGAAAGAAGCTGAATGCCTCTATCTCAGAGACCAAACGCATCGAAGATTATAGAATTCAGAATCTTACAGCCAACCAACTGACCGCAATTGGATTCAATGAAATGTTGGCAAACTCTTTGACCAAGCCAGATTATACAAACTTGACCGCAACCTTGGACGAATCCAACAATGTGGCTATGCTGAATCCGTTGAGCAACGATCTGTCTGTACTAAGACAGTCCATGTTATTCACTACCCTGGAGGCTGTTGCTTACAATAAGAATCGCAAGGCCAGCAGTATAAAATTGTTCGAGTTTGGAAAGACTTATCATCAGGAAGGCAAAGATCTTATAGAACACAAGCATTTGGCTATCATTGCAGAAGGCAGCGTTTATCCGGACCACTGGACACACAACGGAGCCACCGAGATAGATTTCTTTTATATAAAAGGAGTTGTAAGCGGTATTTTGGAGCGACTCGGCCTAACCGATTACAACGAGCAACCCAATGCTACCGATGTGTTCTCAGAAGGGATCAGCCTTAAAATGGGTGAAACCGAATTGGTGAGCCTAGGGGTTGTACATCCAAAGATCGTAGGTCATTTCGCGATCAATAGCCCTGTTTTCTATGCGGATTTCAACTGGGACGCTGTTCTACAGACCTTGTCAACCAAAGAGATTCTCTTTAAGGCCATTTCTAAATACCCTGAGGTAAAACGCGATTTTGCACTCCTATTGGACGAGGGAGTTAGCTTTGAAGCCTTGCACGCCACTGCTTTTGCTACGGAGAGCAAGCTGCTTAAGGAGGTACAACTCTTTGACGTTTACACTGGAAAGTCTTTACCTAAGGGTAAGAAATCTTATGCCTTGAGTTTTACTTTAGCAGATGAGAACAAAACCCTTACAGACAAGCAGATCGATAAGATCATGAGTCGTTTGCAGCAGGCCTTTGAGTCCAAGTTCGAGGCGCAATTACGCTAAGCGATTTATTCTTTGATCAATTTATTCAAAAGCACTTGCCCACTTGTGGTCGTTATGCGTACAAAGTAAGTACCTGCCGACCAATTAGCGGTGTTGATCTGTAGTGCGGAATCGTCATTAAGATTGCTTTGATATAATTGTTGCCCCAGGGTATTGAATATTTGCACTTGTGCGCCGAGTCCCTCAGGAATTTCCAAATTAAAGTCGCTTCGTGCAGGATTGGGGTAGAGACTGATTCCTTTTAGTCTGAATTCATCTGTGTGTAAAGGATCACAGGAAGGATCAGTACCGGGGATTTCATTAAAGATGCCCGCATCGATACTCCAATTCAGCCACTCACCTCCACTAGCTGTTTGCCAATCATTGAGATCGAAAGTGTTTTCACCCGTTTCCGTGCCTTTGACCTTGTAGGCGTATAAGGCCGCTCCATCTCTATACCAAGTGATCGGTCCACCAGGGCCTATAACTTCTGGCCCAGGCACCTCCAAGTTACAATTGGAATGTATGAAATAGACATTGTCATCGAAAGTTGGGTACTCCCCAAACACTCGCGCTATTCCATCCGGAGCAATACAAACGGCGGCAAACTCGTCGCAGGCAATTCCTCGAGCATTCACTCCCATGTCAACCATGGCCCGCGCCAAGAACACACTGTGCCTGGCACGTCTATCCGGATCGTCATAGTGTGTGTCTGTGATCACCCCTGTTAAATAGTCAATGTCTAAAAATGGAGCTCCACTTAAAGTAATATTAGGATGATAGGGATTCGTTGTGGCTTGGTCTGAGGTAACTGTTCCGTTTTCTGCAGTAAAATAAATACTTCCCATAATAGCCATTCCAGCGCTAATACCACCAACAACGGCGCTTCGCTCTGAGATAGCATCGTTTATTCCTGTAGCGACACCTGTGCCTCGCCAGTAGGAAACATAATCCCACTGATCTCCCCCTGCAAACCAAATCGCTTCTGCCTGCTGTATCTTATTCAAAATATAGGGTTCACTTGCGGCAGTCCAATCATTAAAAACAATGGTCTCGACAGAATTCACAGTAACGCCCAACTCGCTGTACATATAATCGTTGTAGCCATCGGAGCCACTGGCACGCAAGACCAATACATCTCCGCCATTGGCGCGCTGCAAGAACCAGATCATTGCTTGATCGTTCTCGCCAGCTCCACCCATTAGCACAAAACCGCCTTCTGGGTTTACTTCTGTATCTGTTGGGTTTCCTGTAACATATGAGGTATAATTAGTCTGCGCCCCGACTTGAAAAGCCGTAAGCAAAAAGACTAATATGCAGAGCTGCTTAGAGTTCATCTGCAATTAAAAAAGCGTCCACTAAGTGTATAAATCCTTGTTTGTGGTAATAATTGGTCGCAGTTACCGTAGCCGCTGGGGCATTCGGAATCTGCAAACGTATATTTCCGCCTTGACTTTTAAATTCAGGATCTACATCTGCAGGAGATCTGAAATAAGCTGCTCCGGCATTTTGCTCCAAATTGCGTTGTAGACTGTTTTGGTCAACCCTTCCTATAATAATATGACGCAGCAAGGCTTTTTTTAGCTGCTCGGAATTGGCAGGTTTTAAAAGGGCCTCCAAAGCCTTTTCATCGTATTGCGCAAAGGCCGCATCAGTGGGAAGAAATACGGTGCACATACCAAGCTTATCAATAGTTTCTTGCGCATTGGTGAGCTCAAAGATGGTAGTGAGTATTTTAAATTGCTCGGTGCCCTTGATATTCTCATAGATGCTTTTAGTTGGAAAAATAGTGTCATTCCCTATGAGTTGATATGACTTAGAGGCAACACCGGCTTTGTAATCTTGAGCTTGTAATGGGCTTAAGATCAAAAGGAAACAAAGTGTAAAAAACAGATTCTTCATAGCTAGGATATTTATGCTAAGATATCAAATAAGCCGGGCTTTCAAAGACCGAGGATGTTAAGGCTGGTAAAGAATTGTTAATTTTTACCAGAAGAATTTGTTTGAATTAAAAAAAGGTTTCAACTTTGCAAAAGCATATCGAAACAATGAATAATACACAGTTACATCATCACCATGCGCATTCTGGCCTTCAGGCGAGCTAGTATGGTATTGATTACTGTTTAAATCCATATAACCCGTCTGAGCAATCAGACGGGTATTTTTTTTCCCGCATTTTGCTCGGACACTATTAAACGAAAATGAGCAGATTAAAAATTGCAATTCAAAAGAGCGGGAGACTTCACGACAAATCCATCGAATTACTCAAGGACTGTGGTATTTCCGTTCAAAATGGAAAGGATCAATTAAAGGTTACTGTAGCAAACTTTCCCCTAGACATCCTCTACCTCCGCAACTCGGATATTCCGCAATATCTGGAAGATGGAGTGGCAGATATAGCCATAGTTGGGGAAAATCTCTTGATAGAAAAACAGAAGAACGCCTCTGTAATTAGGCCATTGGGATTCTCGAAATGTAGGGTGTCGCTCGCTGTTCCAAAAGCGGTAACAACTGACGAACTCAGCTATTTTAACGGCAAGAAGATCGCCACCTCTTACCCGAACACCTTAAATAAATTCTTAAGCGACAATGGGATCGAGGCAGACATTCACCAAATCGCTGGTTCTGTTGAGATCGCTCCAAACATTGGCCTGGCAGATGGTATTTGCGATATTGTAAGTTCTGGTAGTACCTTGTTTAAAAACGGGTTGCGAGAGACCCAGGTCATATTAAGATCTGAAGCAGTTCTTGCCAAAGGCCCAAACCTATCTGAAGAAAAGCAAGCCATACTGGACAAACTTTGCTTTAGAGTAAACGCAGTATTGCGCGGCAAAGCTTCTAAATATGTACTGATGAATGTACCCAATAATAAGATAGCCGCCGTGTCTGCCTTGCTGCCAGTACTGAAAAGCCCCACGGTCTTGCCCTTGGCAGAAGAAGGTTGGAGTTCCCTGCACACTGTGATCGATGAATCTCAATTTTGGGATGTAATAGAAGAGCTTAAACTCGCAGGTGCAGAAGACATACTCGTTGTACCAATTGATAAAATTGTACGCTGATGGAAGTTTATATCAATCCGCCGAAATCGCGCTGGGACTATCTCTGTAAACGCCCAGTCTTAGACACATCGAGCTTAAATAAAACGGTAGTCGATATAATGAATGCCGTAAAAAGCGAAGGCGACGCCCAATTGTTGGCTTATGCAGAAAAGTTCGATAAGATAAAGCTTAGCAGTATTATTGCAACTGTCGCCGAGATAGACCGCCAAGCCGATCAAGTAGCCCAGTCCTTAAAAGATGCTATACAAGTTGCTGCCGCAAACATTGAAAAATTCCATAAAGCACAGCGCCTAACGCCAGAAAAAGTAACTACCTCTCCTGGAGTTGTTTGCTGGCGCAAACAATTGCCCATACAAAAAGTAGGGCTCTATGTCCCCGGGGGAACTGCTCCCTTGTTCTCAAGTTTGCTGATGCTAGCGATCCCAGCAAAACTAGGAGGATGTGAGACCATTGTTATCTGCACTCCGCCTAACCAGGACGGCAGTATTGCTCCAGAAGTTGCTTATTGCTGTAAACTTTTAGGACTCGATGCAATTTTTAAAGTAGGAGGTGCACAGGCCATTGCTGCCATGAGCTTTGGGACAGCTTCTATTCCTAAGGTCGATAAGATATTTGGACCTGGCAACCAGTTTGTGACCCGAGCCAAAGAAATGAGCCTGAACTACGGACTGGCTATAGATATGCCTGCAGGACCTAGCGAAGTTTTGGTTATTGCAGATAAGCAATCCAATTCAGAGTTTGTAGCGGCAGACCTTTTGTCGCAAGCGGAACACGGTATAGACAGTCAAGTGATCTTGTTGGGAGACGATCTCACTAAAATAGGCGAGATCATGGTCTTGGTAAACAAGGAAGTGGAGAAACTGCCCCGAGCAGCCATGGCCAAAGAAGCCTTAAAGAACAGTAAAGCTGTTGTGTTTGATGAGCTGCAGACCTGTATGGACTTTAGCAACACTTATGCCCCAGAGCACTTGATCTTGGCTGTGCAAAACCCAGAATCTTGGGCAGAAGCGGTTAAGGTGGCGGGCTCTGTGTTTTTGGGTAACTACACTCCAGAAAGCGCTGGTGACTATGCCTCAGGAACCAATCACACTTTACCGACCAACGGATTTGCGCGACAGTACAGCGGGGTGTCTTTAAACAGCTTTGTCAACTATGTGACCTTTCAACAAATCGATAAGGACGGAATCCAGAATTTAGGCCCCGTTATCGAAACAATGGCAGAAGCAGAAGGCTTACAAGCCCACAAAGATGCCGTAAGTGTAAGATTAAAAGCAATTGCAGATGGATACTAATTCCCTAATAAGACCTAGTTTAAGGGATCTTAAACCTTATTCTAGTGCTCGCGACGAATACACCGGTAAAGAGGGAATTTTCTTAGATGCCAATGAAAACCCTTACGGCAATTTAAACCGATATCCTGATCCGTATCAGAGAGAACTCAAGTCAGCGTTAGCACAATTGAGAAATGTAACTAGTGAGCAAGTATTTATTGGCAACGGCAGTGACGAGGTGATCGATCTGTGTTTCCGCCTTTTTTGCGAGCCGGGTAAGGACAAGGTTTTACAGTTTAGCCCAACCTATGGCATGTACAAGGTCTCTGCCGCTATTAACGATGTCGAAGTTCTAGATTGCCCGTTGGATGCCTCTTTCGAAATCGATCTGACCAAGGCATTACAGCTCATAGAACAGCAACAACCTAAGTTGATCTTTGTGTGTTCGCCCAACAACCCGACTGGAAATCTTTTTAGCTTGGAAACTATAAAGGCCTTGGCCGCAGCTAGTCAAGGTGTGGTCATTGTAGATGAAGCCTATATAGACTTTGCGAATGCGCCTAGCGCTGTAAGATTGATAGATACCATTGACAATCTGATCGTCTCACAAACCTTTAGTAAGGCTTGGGGACTTGCCGCGGCTCGCGTGGGAATCGCCTATGGCAATGCAAAGCTGATAACTTGGCTCAGCAATATCAAACCACCTTATAATGTAAGCGAGCTCAATCAAAAAGCGGCATTAGATGCATTGGCTGATAAAGCCGGATTTGAGCAACGCAAACGTGCCATCTTGGAAGAAAAACAGCGTCTTATAAGCTTTTTCAAAGCCTTACCCCTGGTGGAAAAAGTATATCCTAGCGAAACCAATTTTATTCTTATCAAACTGCCGGACGCAACGGGCTGGTACGAGCGACTTATCGGCCAACAAATAATAACGCGCAACAGAAGTTCTGTGATCGCTGATTCGCTGCGCATCACAGTTGGAACACCAACAGAAAACGATATTCTCATCAACGCATTTAAAGCATGAACAAGAAAGTATTATTTATAGATAGAGATGGCACCTTGGTCATTGAACCTCCTGTAGACTATCAATTGGACAGTTTGGAAAAGCTAGAGTTCTACCCTGGCGTGTTTCAATGGTTGGCTAAGATAAATCAAGAGTTAGATTACACTTTGGTCATGGTTACCAATCAAGACGGTTTAGGAACAGCCTCTTTCCCAGAAGAGACATTTTGGCCAGCCCACAATAAGGTGATGCAAGCCTTTTCTAATGAGGGCATAGAATTCTATAAAGTTCATATTGACCCTACCCTGCCAGAAGAGAAGGCACCTACACGTAAACCAGGAACCGGCATGCTTGTAGAATATATCCACGGAAACTACGATCTGGAGAAATCATTTGTGATAGGCGATAGAGTCTCAGATATTGAACTAGCTAAGAATTTGGGGAGTCAAGGTATTTTGATCGCTGCGGAGCCTAATAAGGACGCGGCCCTCACAACTACAAGCTGGGAAGATATTTACCGCTTTTTAAAAGGGCAAGACCGCAAAGCCGTGGTAGCCAGAAATACTTCGGAGACACAGATCAATATCGCCCTAAACCTAGACGGGAAAGGACAAAGCAATATCAACACTGGGCTTGGGTTTTACGACCATATGTTAGAACAGATAGCCAAACACGGCGGGTTTGACCTAGAGATCGCTGTTAAAGGCGACCTCCACATAGACGAGCACCACACCATAGAAGATACGGCCTTGGCTTTGGGAACCGTATTTAAAGAAGCTTTAGGAAGTAAAAAAGGAGTAATGCGCTATGGCTTTTTACTACCGATGGATGATGCCTTGGCACAAGTGGCCGTAGATTTTGGTGGTCGCCCTTGGTTGGAATGGGAGGCGAATTTTGAACGTGAAAAAGTTGGCGACTTGCCTACGGAGATGTTCTTCCACTTCTTTAAATCCTTTAGTGATAAGGCGCAATGCAACCTGAACATCAAAGCAGAAGGCGATAACGAACACCACAAAATAGAAGCAATTTTTAAAGGTTTTGCCCGAGCGCTGCGGATGGCTGTTGCCAGAAGCGGGTCTAACGACATTCCAAGCACAAAAGGAAGTTTATGATAGCGATAGTAAAATACAATGCTGGTAATATTAGATCTGTGGAGAACGCGCTCAAACGGCTCAATGCAGCTTGCGTGATAAGTGATGACCCAGCTGTGCTCGAATCGGCAGATAAGTTGATCCTACCAGGAGTTGGAGAGGCTTCCTCTGCTATGGCCTATTTAAAACAAAAGGGCTTAGATACTGTTATTAAGCAACGAACTAAACCAACTTTGGGGATCTGTTTAGGGCTACAGCTGTTCTGTTCGTATTCAGAAGAAGGTAACACGCCCTGTCTAGGCATCTTTGACGAACAAGTCAAGAAGTTTCCGCCCAGGTACAAGGTGCCACATATGGGGTGGAATGAAATAATAGATCTGAAAGGTCCTCTATTCAATGAAGTTAAAACCAACAGTGACCTTTACTTTGTACATAGCTATTATGCGGAGGTTGGCCCAGATACTGTGGCGGCTTGCGATTATATTCAACCGTTTTCTGCAGCCCTGGCTAGAGACAATTTCTACGCCACGCAATTTCACCCAGAAAAATCCGCAGCTGTCGGAGAACAAATCTTATCTAACTTTTTAAAGCTCAATGTCTAATGCGTATCATACCAGCTATAGACCTAATTGACGGTAAATGTGTGCGACTGACCCAAGGTGATTACAACCAAAAGACCGTGTATAACGAAGACCCATATGAGGTCGCAAAGATGTTTCAAGACTACGGCATTAGGTATCTGCATTTAGTAGACCTAGACGGGGCAAAAAGCAAGCAAATTGTAAATCACAAAGTTTTAGAACGCTTATCCACAAAGACCGAACTCCAGATCGATTTTGGTGGAGGTATTAAATCTGATGAAGACATTCGCATTGCCTTTGAAAGTGGTGCTAAACAGGTAACAGGAGGCAGCATTGCAGTGTCTAAGCCAGAACTTTTCAGTTCTTGGTTGGGACGCTACGGAGCACAGAAGATTATTTTGGGAGCCGATTGTAAGGACCGAAAGATCGCAACCCACGGATGGCAACATGCCTCCAGTTTGGATGTGAATGATTTTCTTGTCGACTACTTAAGCAAAGGCGCACAATATGTAATCTGTACAGATATTGCCAAAGACGGCATGCTACAAGGTCCAAGTTTTGACTTATACCGAGAGCTCTTAGCACTAGACGGCATTAAGCTTATTGCCAGCGGCGGTGTTACCACGCTAGATGAAGTAGTGCAATTGCGAGAACTGGGCTGTGAAGGGGCTATAATCGGCAAGGCGATCTACGAAGGAACCATTAAACTTAAAGACTTGGAAGCCCTATGCTAAAGAAACGAATCATTCCTTGTCTGGACATTAAAAACGGACGCACGGTCAAAGGGGTCAATTTTGTAGACATCCGAGATGCGGGTGACCCAGTAGCACTGGCCAGACAGTATGCCGACCAGGGTGCCGACGAACTGGTATTCTTAGATATTACTGCTACCATAGAAGCTCGAGAAACCTTGATCTCTTTGGTAGAAGCTATCGCAGCCAACATAAACATTCCTTTTACTGTTGGAGGAGGTATAACAACCGTAGCACAAGCTAAGGCCTTGATAAGAGCTGGGGCTGATAAGATCAGTGTCAACTCCGCAGCAGTTAAGCGTCCGGAGCTGGTTGAGGAGCTAGCTGCGGAATTTGGCTCTCAATGTGTGGTGGTAGCCGTAGACACTAAGTGTAAAGATGATCAGTGGACGGTATTCGTCAGTGGCGGACGCACCCCAACAGGTATTGACACTCTGGCTTGGGTTGAAAAAATGGAAACCTTAGGGGCTGGCGAGATCTTATTGACCTCTATGAACAACGACGGCACCAAGGCTGGCTTTGCCTTAGATATAACCTCCGCAGTGGCAGAGAAGGTACAAATTCCGGTGATCGCCTCTGGAGGTGCGGGTACCATAGCTCACTTTGAGACCCTTTTTAAGAAAACAACCGCGAGTGCAGGACTGGCTGCTAGTATTTTTCACTACGGTGAGATCCCAGTGCCCCAATTAAAATCAGCATTAAAAGATAAAAACATCCCAATAAGATGAATCCGAATTTTGAAAAATCCGCCGATGGTCTGCTCCCAGCGGTGATCCAAGACAGCAATACCAAACAGGTCCTTATGCTGGGCTATATGAATGAGCAGGCCTACCAGAAGACCTTGGCAGAGAATCACATTACTTTTTACAGCCGATCCAAAGGGCGTCTATGGACCAAAGGAGAAAGCTCTGAGAATTACCTTGAGCTAAAAGAACATTATTTGGACTGCGATCAGGATGCGCTTTTGTTTTTGTGTGAGCCTACCGGCCCCACTTGTCATAAAGGAACCCAAAGTTGCTTTGCCAATGACAGTGCACAAGGCTTTCTAGGGCAGTTGGAGGCGACAATAGCCCAAAAGATAGCCAGCGACGAAGTTGATTCTTATACCCGCTCTTTAGCGCAAAGAGGAATCAATAAAGTGGCGCAAAAAGTAGGTGAAGAAGCAGTAGAATTGGTCATTGAAGCCAAAGACGATAATGCCGAGCTTTTTAAGAATGAGGCCGCAGATCTACTCTATCACCTCCTTATTCTGTTGAACGTTAAAGGGTATTCTATAGCAGATATTGAGGATATCCTTAAACAACGTTCTAAAAAATAGACTTTAACAACACAGCTATTTGGAATGTAGCATTTTAGCGTGTAACTTTGAGTAAAAATTGGGTATGAGCTAAGCTAAAAAGGAATCACCTTCTACCCACCTAAATTCAGCATTCCTTTGGCAAACGCTTCTAAGTGCAGCACAATTTTTGAATGATTCAGTACACGAATTTGAAAAATTTTGATCGGATGAGATTGAGCACGAACATAGAGCGCGAGTTAAACCGCAGAAGAGCAAAAAACAGCGCTGAAGTATCTATACTAGACCAGATTCAACAGGTCTTGGATTCCAATGAAGAGCAGCGACAAGACATACATACACGTCTTAGAAGCAGGTCAAAAACAACCGCTAATGCCTTTAAGCTAAACGCATTAGAGACTGCTAAGATCTACCATATAGACACTATCAAGTCGATCTGTGTGGATTATCGCCTGCGCTTTTTAGATGCAGCCTTGTTTAAAAGCGAATTCCCAGAAGAGGCCATTAGTAAGATCAGAGCCTTAGAAGAAGAGCACGACACCAGCCTGAGTGGCTTTAAAATGATGGCACCTTCTAAACTCTTCAAGTTAGAGAATGCAGACGATCCACTACTCTTTGCACCGATCGGCAATGGCTATTATTACCTTATTCACAAATGGGGAAATGACCTGAGTGGCCTTAGACGTCTTTTGGTATGGCCGGTAAAGAATTTCGATAATATGGTGTTTAGCATTTTTGTAACGAGCATCTTATTGACTGCGATCTCACCCATGGGAGTATTTACCAACAAAGAAGTAGGCATGACAGAATACGTCATGTTGTTCCTGTTTATGTTCAAGGCGGTGGCCGCCATTGTTTTATATTACGGATTCGCCGCAGGAAAGAACTTCAATACGGCTATTTGGAATTCTAAGTATTACAACGCCTAAGCGTTAACCGCATACATTTTTTGTCGCAACTCTTTGATCTTCGGATCACTCATGTACTCATCAAATGTAGTATACCGATCTATAACCCCGTTAGGCGTTAATTCGATCACGCGATTACCTACTGTTTGCGCAAATTCGTGATCATGTGTGGTGAACAATACGATTCCTTTAAAGTTCTTGAGCGAATTGTTAAAGGCGGTGATCGACTCCAGATCCAAGTGGTTGGTCGGTTCATCGAGCATAACAACGTTAGCCCGTAGCATCATCATACGACTAAGCATACAACGCACCTTTTCTCCTCCAGAAAGTACGTCTGAGTTCTTCAAGGCCTCTTCGCCGCTAAAAAGCATCTTTCCTAAGAAACCGCGAATGTAAACCTCTTCACGCTCCTCTTCTGTAGTTGCCCATTGACGCAGCCAATCTACCAAGGATACCTTTTCTTGAAAATAAGAGTCATTGTCTGCCGGCAAATAACTTTGGGTAGTGGTGACTCCCCATTGGTACTTCCCGCTATCAGCCTCTTTTTCTCCGTTAATGATCTGATAGAAAGCAGTGGTCGCTCTAGAATCTTTAGCGTAAACCACTACCTTATCGCCTTTGGCTAGGTTTAGATCTAACTTTGTGAATAAGGTCTCTCCATCTAAGGAGGCCGACAGATTCTCAATATTCAAAATCTGATCTCCCGCTTCGCGCTCACGCTCAAAGATGATCGCAGGATAACGGCGACTAGACGGTTTGATATCTTCTATATTCAGCTTATCGATCATCTTTTTACGAGAAGTTGCTTGTTTGGACTTGGCCACGTTGGCACTAAAACGCGCGATAAACTCTTGTAGCTCTTTCTTTTTCTCTTCGGCCTTTTTGTTTTGCTGCGCACGTTGACGTGCTGCCAATTGACTGGATTCGTACCAGAAGGTATAGTTTCCGGAATAGTGGTTGATCTTCCCAAAATCGATATCACTGATATGGGTACAAACAGCATCTAAGAAGTGACGGTCGTGGGATACTACGATAACGCAGTTGTCGTAATTGGCCAAAAAGTGCTCCAACCAAGAAATGGTCTCATAGTCCAAGTCGTTGGTAGGCTCATCCATGATCAGCACATCTGGATTTCCAAAAAGTGCCTGTGCTAAAAGCACACGAACTTTGAGTTTGCCATCCATATCCGCCATAGGTGTGTAGTGGAATTCTTCCTTAATACCTAAATTAGAAAGCAAGGCGGCTGCATCGCTGTCTGCGTTCCATCCGTTCATCTCTTCAAAGATCACTTGCAACTCCCCAACACGCTCTCCATCTGCATCGTTAAAGTCTGGCTTGGCATAGATCTGGTCCATCTCCATTTTAACTTCGTAAAGCGGCTTGTTTCCCATGATCACTGTTTCAAGTACAGTATGCTCATCAAAGACGTTGTGATTCTGCTCCAATACAGACATGCGTTTACCAGGTTCCAGATGTACGTGTCCAGAAGTAGGATCCATCTTTCCAGATAAAATCTTTAAAAAAGTAGATTTTCCGGCCCCGTTTGCACCGATGATTCCGTAACAGTTCCCATTAACAAAAGTGGTATTCACTTCATCAAAAAGCACACGTTTACCAAATTGAACTGATAGATTAGATACTGAAAGCATAATTCATGTCTTAAAATGCGCCGCAAAAATAGGCATAAATGCGGGCTTTATAAAGGTTTTATAAGCCAATTATTTTAACGAGCGCTTAACACTAAGCTCAGGGCGGAGCGCTTATTTTTGTAAGGATTCTTTATGGAGCGCATGTTTAAAAAATACTTGTTTCCCTTAAGTGTGTTACTCCCCTTGTTTTTTGGGGCTTGTAAGAGCGATAAACTACAAGAAATAAACACATGGTTTGGTGGTGAAATTATCAACCCCTCAGAAGATTTTGTCCTTTTGGCTAAAAATTCTCGCGTGGTCGACACTATCTTCTTAGATAAGGACAACTTTTTCCGATATAAATTCGATAGTCTTGTTCCAGGTCTCTACAGTTTTATCCACAAGGAATATCAGCTGGTATACATAGAACCTGGAGACAGCATAATGCTGCGCGTTAACACTTTGGACTTCGACGAATCTTTAGCCTACTCCGGTACTGGCGCAGCAAAGAACAACTATCTGATAGAAATGTTCTTGCACAACGAAGAAGAGCAAAAGCTTATGCCGAGCTATTATCAGAAAAGCCCAGAAGCTTTTAGTGCCTCTTTAGACAGCATGCGTAATATTCGTCTAAAAATCTTGAATCGATTCCAAGAAAAACACGAGACCTCCACAGGCTTTAACGAGGTTGCTCAAGCCAGTATTGACTTCGATTACTATTCAAAAAAGGAACTCTATCCCTTTGCCCATTACGGCAGTAACCATTTAGAGAATATGAACTCCTTGCCAGAGAATTTTTACGCCTTTAGAAGCGGTGTGAATTACGGCGATGAGCACTTATACACCTATTATCCGTATTACAGATATATTTCGTCTTTTCTAGATAATGTGAGCTACACCACTTATATGAATCGGGCAAAGTTTGACAGAACATCTCCCTTACACACCAAGGCGAAGCTGAAACTCATAGACAGTGTAATAACACACGATTCCTTAAAGAACAACCTGTTGTACGCCACCACGCGTCGCTACCTAATCAATTCTAAAGATCAAGACAGCAGCGAGGAGATCTTTGATTTGTTCATGCAAAAGAACAGCAGCAAGGCGCAGCATAAAGAAATGAAATTGTTGCATCAAGCCTGTGATAAGATGATCCCTGGTAACCCACTGCCGAATCAGATGGTAGTTACCACAGACAATACCATAAAGGACCTACACAGTCTCATAAACCGACCTACGGTGCTTTTCTTCTGGTCTGCTGGTTCGTCTAACCACAACAAGCGCATTCACAAAAAGGCAGCAGAGATGAAAGCCAAATACCCAGAATTTGATTTTGTGGGTATCAGCGTAGATCAAAACCATGAGAAATGGCTCAAGACCATGGCGCTGCGCACTTTTAACGAAAAGACCGAATACCGATTCAACGACGCGGTTCAGGCAGAACGCGAGTTGGTTCTCAATTCTCCGAACAAAGCGATCATAGTTGACTCGCGAGGTCGTATCATTGAGAACAACACCAATATCTTTGGCAGTTCTTTTGAAGTGCAATTACTCGGTTATCTCAACCGAGTCCCATAAACCTTCGCTTAGTTTCCTTTGCGGTAATCTGCGAGGAATTTCTCTAAACCGATATCCGTTAGCGGATGATTCAACAGACCTTCGATAGATTTTAAAGGCCCTGTCATTACATCGGCACCAATTTTAGCACAGTCTATAACGTGCATGGTGTGTCGTACTGAAGCGGCAAGGATCTGTGTCTGAAATCCGTAGTTGTCATAGATCAAGCGGATCTCATTGATAAGATTTAAACCGTCCGTAGAAATATCGTCCAAACGACCGATAAAAGGAGAGACATATGTAGCTCCTGCCTTAGCAGCCAAAAGAGCTTGTCCAGCAGAGAATACCAAGGTACAATTGGTACGGATACCGTTGTCGCTAAAGTATTTGATGGCTTTCACACCGTCTTTGATCATAGGAACTTTAACCACGATCTGCTCGTGCAAAGCCGCTAATGCCTTTCCTTCTGCGATCATATCCTCGTACTTGGTCGAGATCACCTCCGCAGAAACATCTCCGTCTACAATATTACAAATGTCTACATAGTGTTGGCGGATATTATCTTGTCCGGTAATGCCCTCTTTGGCCATTAGTGATGGGTTGGTGGTAACCCCGTCAAGAATTCCCAATTCTTGGGCTTCACGGATCTGATCAAGGTTGGCGGTATCGATAAAAAATTTCATAAAGTTCCAGATGTGTGATTATGGATACAAAAATAAGCAAGCTCGAAAAGCCAACGCGCCATCCGCAGTAAAAATTATTTACTAAAACTGTTAATAACTGCTAGAGCTTGTAGTGCTTTCTGAGCATAGACTCATACCAAGTATCTGGCAGCAGTCTTTTAAGTACGATAGACAGTCGCTGCAAGGGCGCCCCTACACGGTAGTGTACCTTAACTTTTTTCTTTTGAATAAGCCGATGCACGAAATTGGCCATGGCTGCAGGATCCTCACCGGCGTCTACATGCTCGTTCATCAGGTCTAAAGACACCTTGTAATTGTTGTAGTAGGCAGAATCTTCTTTTAGCGGAGCGTGATAGCGACCGGCAGCGATATTGGTTGCAAAGTCTCCGGGTGCAACCGTTGTAAAAGAAATACCAAACTCACGCGCTTCCATACGCAAGGTCTCCGTAACAATTCCAAGGGCGGCTTTACTGGCGGAGTAAATTCCGCGATAAGGCAAGCCCATATAACCTGCTATAGAAGTAATATTAATTATGCGGCCATGCCCTGCTTTGCGCATGGCTGGCATTACCGCCTTTATCACGCGGATAGGACCGTAAAAGTTGGTGTCGAATGCTTTGTTGATCTCGGCATCTGGAGTTTCCTCTATGGGACCTGTTATCCCCACACCTGCATTGTTTACCAAAACATCGATGCGACCCTTTTCTGCCAATACCCAGGCAACGGCTTCTGTTATGCTCTGCGGATCGTTAACATCTAAAGGAATTAAAGGGAAAGGAGAGTCTGTGATCTTTGACGGATTACGACTTGTACCGTAAACGACCATGCCCTTTTGGTGTAGTAGCTCGCCAATGGCTCTGCCAATACCTGATGATGCTCCCGTTATAAAAACTACCTTACTCATAGAACTGCTATGGGCCAAAAATAGCAAATGCAAAATCCTTGACCAAAGGGCAAAAAAAATGGCAAGCTACCTACATCACACCGCTACGACCGTCTACCCTTGCTGTGTTCCCACCCTGGGGGATTCAACAGGAGCTGGTTGTGTAGGACTTGCCGCTGCAAAGATACGCTCATTCTTAATATTTGCAATGAATTTTAAGTTGAATTTAAAATCTCTTTGCCTTGATTTTAGCGCAAAATGGATAACTTGCCAAAAAATTTGGGATGAACTATTTCAAGACGCTTTTCCTACCGATTTCAATAGCCTTATTCTTAGGTTCTTGTGCAGAACCAAACCTTAAAGACGAGCACGGCTTTAACCTGAACTTCTCAGAGGACAAAGCTACCATGAAAGCTGATGCGACCATGGAAGTGAGTCTATACAATGCAAATAATAAACAAGTAGACTCCGTTGCTTACTTTATAGACGATGTGCGTTTTGCAGCTGCTGCGGATGGCAATGCGAGCATTCGCATTGCAGATGGAAAGGTCGGACAAAGAACCATTTTGGCTCGTATTTACAGTGGTGAAGATCGTTTTGTGACCCAAAAGAATATTACAGTCTTGGCTGCCAAGGCTCCTAAAGCCTATAGCTACGAGATCTTAGAGACCTATCCACACGACACTAAAGCCTTTACACAAGGAATTGAATTTGTTGGCGATACCTTATACGAGAGCACCGGACAATACGGAGAAAGCACTCTGCGCAAGGTCGATTACAAAAGCGGTACGGTGGTTAACTCCGTAGCACTACCTGGTAATCAATTTGGAGAGGGACTCACTATTAAAGACAACAAGATCCTCCAGCTGACCTGGCAGCGTGGTATTGGCCTGATCTACGACCTAGACAGTATGGAGAAGCTCGATTTCTTCAATTACGGCGATAGCAGACAAGGTTGGGGTCTTTGCAACGATGGAAAGAAGATCTACAAGAGCGACGGCTCTTCCAGGATCTGGATCCTGGATCCAGAAACCTTGATAGAAGAAGATTATATCGAGGTATACACCCACAGCGCCAAGATCGACAATATCAACGAACTGGAATTTGTAGACGGAAAGATCTACGCCAATGTGTGGCAGCGAGATGCTATTGCCATAATCAATCCAGCTACTGGAGCCGTAGAAGGTGTGATCAACACCCGTACCCTTAAAGATCAGGTGGCACAGGCCAGCGAAGACAATGTACTAAACGGTATAGCATATAAAGGCGAGCCTAATACACTCTATTTGACCGGTAAACGCTGGGAAAAACTCTTTAAAGTGGCTATTGCAGAAGTGCAATAATCCATTTCCCTCATTGAAAAGGGCCGTTCCCTAGTTCTGCATTTTTATTCTGATGGATTTTGAGGTGATTTGAGTAACACTTAAATCAACCTTATGGCCAAGAAGATTACCCTTCAGATCCCGGAACCCTGTCACGAAGACTGGAACCAAATGACTCCACAAGGACTCGGGAGGCACTGCGAAAGTTGTGCCAAGACCGTTGTCGACTTTACTGCCAAGTCAGATAAATTCATTGCCTCTTATTCTAAAAAGCACGACAATATCTGCGGACGCTTTAGATCAGATCAGCTCAATCGACCCATTGATCTTTCGGTAAGAAGAAACGCTATCTTACCCCCTCTGGCTGCGTCTTTTATATTGCCTTTGGCTATGCTTGCAGCTAGTTCAGCTTACGGACAAGAGTCGCCAAAACAGTTCTCTAGAGATGCGTCTTATGTCTCACTCCATATTGGGAGCCAAAAACAGCAGGCGTATAAAGATATTAAAGGCGTGGTTACCGATACCGCAGGAAATCCTCTACCCGGAGTAAGAATAAGCATCTTAGAAACCAACGATCAAATCCAAACAGACAATAAGGGAACTTACCGCTTAAAGGCTCAGGTGGGACACACTTTACGCTTTAGCTCTTACCTCTATCTAACGGAAGAAATTCAAGTCCATGAGCACCAAGACATCTATAGCTTTGCTTTGCAATACAGCCCAGAACATTTACCAGAGGTGGTCGTTGTGGCTCAGGCCATTAAGCGTGTAAGCGTCACACTTGGAGGAGTTTTACAACTGGAAGAACCCATGGAAAAGCAAGTTGATAATGATACGGTCAAAACTGTGCGTGGCAATATAATCGACGATACGGACCTACCCCTGCCTGGTGTAGCCGTTGTAATTCGCGGTACAACGCACAGCACAATGTCCGATTTTGATGGAAACTTTGAAATAGAAGTTAAACCAGGACAAGAACTCCAATTCAGCTATGTTGGATTTGAAACTGTTGAGCTTCCCATTGCTAGATCAACCGATACTTTAAATGTAAAGATGGTTCCAGGCACTGAATTTGAAAACATGTTAGTAGTTGGTCAGCTAGTTGTTAAACAAGGCGGAATCAGCGTCACTGAAGTATACCCAGAAGACTTTAGATCGTCCTATAATCCGTCGACCAATTTTAACGGCAATCCGCAATTACAAGAAGATAGAGCTCGGTATGCCAACACTATTGAGTTTCAGCGTTTAGAACGCGAAAAGAAAAAGGCAGCACGCAGGGCGCGCAAAAAACGCAAATAAGGAGCTACGCACAATAAGATGCTATGCAAAAAGTTATATTTTTACACAAAATAGATCTTTATGCGAAGCTTACTTGCCCTGACTATCTTGGGTTTTGTTGTTCTCCTTTCCAGTTGTCGAAACGATTTTGAAACCGTACCCAATACAGGTATGTTGGAATTTTCCAGAGATACCGTTTATCTCGATACGGTATTTACCAATATCGGTTCCAGCACCTATAACTTAAAGGTATACAATCGTGGAGATGAGGATATCAACATCCCAACCGTACAATTAGGACAAGGAGAAAGCTCTCTTTACCGATTGAATGTCGATGGAATTCCGGGTAAAACTTTTGAAGATGTGGTGATCCGTGCCAAGGACAGCATTTTTGTCTTTGTAGAGACCACTGTGGACATAGAAGATTTTGCCGCTACAGCCAATCAATTCCTATATACCGATCAGATCCAATTTGACAGCGGCGCCAATCAGCAAGACGTTGAACTGGTAACCCTGGTACAAGATGCGGTGTTCCTGTTTCCGGAGCGCGATGCAGATGGCGTTGTAGAGACCTTGAATTTAGGAACTGATGCCGATGGGGAACCCATTTTGATCGAAGGATTCATTTTGGAGGACGACGAATTGACTTTTACCAATGAGAAGCCTTATGTGATCTACGGTTATGCGGCAGTTAATAGCGGAAGCACCCTTACGGTAAACCCTGGGGCTCGTGTACATTTTCATGCCAATAGTGGCATACTTGTAGCGAACAATGCCACCATGATCTCTAATGGTGCGCCTAGCGGAGATGCTGAAGCACTGGAAAACGAAGTTATTTTTGAAGGCGATCGATTAGAACCTGGATTTGCAGATGTTCCTGGGCAATGGGGCGCCATTTGGCTGACCCAAGGGAGCACAGGACACACCTTTACCAATACCACCATTAAAAATGCCACTGTTGGCATTTTAATGGATCGCAACGACGGTTCTGCAGACCCTACCCTAGTGTTGAACAATGTGCAAATCTACAACAGTTCGAATGTTGGCCTTTTGGCCCGTACAGGATATGTGGACGGTCAGAACGTGGTGATAAACAATGCCGGACAATCTGCCTTGGCATTGAGTTTTGGCGGACGCTACAACTTTAGACATTGCACTTTTGTCAATTATTGGAACGATAGCTTTAGAAGCTTCCCAGCCGTACAATTAGACAATGTTTTAGTATTGAGTGAGACGGATATTCGCTTTGAAGACCTTATCGAAGCCAACTTTACCAATTGTATCATTTACGGCAACGAGAATATCGAGCTCGGCTTGATAGATGGCGGCGGCGCAGCTTTTAACTACAATTTTACCAATACCCTATTGCGCTTTAACGATGTGCAAGGAGTGTTTGATGGTGATCCGCTCTACGACTTCACTAATGCGAGTAGATACAACAACTTAGTGGTTAATGAAGATCCGTTGTTTTTGGCGCCTTTTGAGAATCAGTTGAATATTCCTGACGATTCAGGAGCGAACGGTTTAGATGCCTCTGGAACAGCAATAGTTCCATTTGACATTCTCAATGTTGCACGAACTTCTCCTTTCGATGCTGGAGCCTACGAAAGCGTTGTATTTCCAGACGAAGACTAAGGCTGATTCAGACGATAGACCTCTAGTGGCCCATTGTTGTTGGTCACCAACAGACGACGCTCGCCATTGGCCAGCGTGATCAGATCCACATCTTTGGCGTCGCCACCTCCGGCCAAACCAGACTCCGAATCTGCGAGCATATGGAATTTTCCGTCCTTGAACTGCATCACCGAACCACGAGAAGCATCATAACGCGTGGTCTCTACTTCTGTGGGATACAAATTCCCCACAGCTATGATCTCTTGAGTGCCGTCTCCATTTAAGTCTACCACTTCAAAGTCCATAATAGGTGCCACTTGGGTCATTCGAGGTAATTCGACACGGGTAAAAGACCCACCACCTTCGTTAATAAGCGCCATATGATGGAAATCTTTAATGCTGTAATGCAGGGCTGAGGCCAATTTATCTTCTCCTATGATCTCTCCCAAGGAGGCATTGGCAAAAGATTGGAAGTTGGTGAATTTGTCTAAGATAAACGGCATCTGCTCTGAGGAGCATTCACGTCCTCGCATAGGCACTAGCTTGCCTTTATAATCTTTAGAGAAGACAATGTCGTAAGTCCCGTTATTGTCAAAATCGTCACAAAAGACATGAAATGGTTTATCTTCTTTGGCCGTCATTTTGGAATTGGTACCGAGGTTGCCCAAAAGGTAATCCATATCGCCGTCGCCATCCAGGTCTGCCTCTTGTATGGCAAACCAAAGACCGTTGGAATCCTCGAAGCCTTTAAAATTCTGCTTGCGAAAAGTACCTTTATTATTGGCAAAGAACTGCACGGGGCTCCACTCACCTACTATGACCAGATCCTTATCACCATCGCCGTCGTAATCTGAAAAGACAGCACTGGTCACCAGTCCAACGCGCTTCAAGTCTGGCTGGGTGATGTTTTGAAAACGCCCGTTTTGATTAATCAGCAATCGCGACTCCGGAGCATATGGATACTTATCCGGAATTACTCGGCCCGCTACAAAGAGATCAATATCACCATCGGCATCTACGTCTTCTGCCAATACTACCTGATTACTCGTTGTTTCAACCGGTAAAACTCCCTGCGTGCGTTTAAATACACCAGCACCATTATTCTCGTAAAGCCTGTCTTGATACAGGGCATCGCCTTCTGGAGCCGCTGCTCCCCCACTGGCAACATAGAGGTCCATATCGCCATCGCTATCGTAATCTAAAAAGACTGCACCAGTATCTTCATACGGAGCATCTTGCAACCAACCTGAAGTTTGATTGGCTTTAAAACTACCATCGGGCTGCTGCATGTATAAAGCTGCCGGACTGCCGGCGGCACCTCCTACGAAAATATCAGTTAAGCCATCGCCATTGACATCTGCCTGAGCAGAGAAAGGTCCGTTCTGTGACTGCGAATACGGCAGTAATACTTGTTTTCTAAAATCGTTGAAGCGGTCTTCTTTATGATAAAAATTCAATCCGGTTTGCTGCGGATCCAATTTGGCTAATAAGGCCTCTGGCTGCTCTGGCGAAGTAGTCACGCTAGAAGCTCCGCCGTAGGCTAATTTAAGCCTGCTATTAGCAGGGATATCGTTTATGGTCTGAACTTTACCGTCGGGCCAAACCACCTCTAAACTACGTACAGTTGCAGCCTCACCAATTCCGAGCACCGCAGTATAGTCAACAGAAGACAAATAACCTCTGGACGGATAATGCTCATAATACACGATCTGATTGTCAAGGGTAGCAGTAACTTTTGCTCCTAAACCAAAGGAATTTCCACTAGGTCCTTCAAGATCGAGCATTAAAGAATTTCCGCTTTGACCGCTCGGACTGTTATTCCTGTATATGGCAGCCTCAGCATCCATATTATTTAAGATCATATCTAGATCCCCATCTCTATCTAAATCCGCATAAGCTGCACCATTGGAATTGAAATTGGCATTATCCACCCAAGCGGTAGAGACATCGGTAAACTTGAGCTCGCCTTTATTTTTAAAGACTTGGTTTGGAGTCACATCAGAAGGAACCAATTCAAGGTACTCTTGCAGTGATAGCGGCCTTTGTAAGGCATCTTGCTGACTAAAGACCTTTTCTTTAATGTCGTTATCGTTAAGGTTCTCTTTAATTCCGTTGGTGACAAAAAGATCTTTTTTACCGTCTAGATCTATATCGAAGAATAGCGGTGCCCAGCTCCAATCGGTCTTTGCTATACCGGCAAATTGTCCCAATTCACTGAAGCTGTTATCTCCATTGTTGAGCTGCAAAGAGTTCAGCATGTATTGATGGTGAAAACCAAAATGTACAAAGGCATTGAATTTATCGGTATCCATGCTCGGCATAAAGGTTTTGGAGCGCACGTGATCGTCCGGCGTCATATCCGTAACATAGATGTCTAACTGTCCGTCGTTATTAACGTCAACCACATCACTACCCATACTGTAATAAGTAATGTGTTTCATGCTTTCGCGTACCTTGTTGCTAAAGGTCTTATTGCCATTGTTCACATAGTAGAGGTCTGGCTCTCCAAAATCTGTAGAGACATACATGTCCGGATACCCGTCTTTATTGAGATCTCCAACGCCAATGGCGTTTTTATAACCGTAATTGACCAGGCCAGCAGCATCGGTCTTTTCTACAAATTTTCCGTTTTCGTTCTCGTAGAAATTATCCGTTCTAAGGACCCCATCGTTGATCGCTTTAACATAGCTGGCAAAACTTTTCGGATTCTTTTTATCCGACCCGGGCATGGGGTGATTCGCCAAGTACATGTCCAAGTCTCCGTCTAGGTCATAATCTAAAAAGGCCGCCTGAACACTGTAGTTCTTAATGTCTAAGCCGTAAGCAGCAGCCTCTTCACTAAACGTACCATCTCCTTTGTTAATAAATAGGCGGTTCGCTAAATATTGTTGATTTGAATATGGCCCAGCCTTACAAACATAGATATCAAGAAGTCCATCTGAGTTAATGTCTACCATACTCACCCCAAAAGACCAACCGGCTACATAATTACCAATTCCAGCTTCTACAGTAACTTCTTTGAATTTAAAATTTCCTTGGTTAAAGTAGAGTTTGTCGTCAACGGAGTTTCCCGCAAAATAGAGATCGGGCAGATCGTCGCCGTTGAGATCTCCTACGGCAACTCCTCCTCCATTGTATATCTGTGTATAGGAACGGTGATTCTTGTATTCCGTTTCTACAATACCATTCTTAAAGCTGATCCCGGTACTGGCTGGGTTAAGCAGTTCTAAAAAAGTAGATTCTGTATTGTCAGCATTGACTGTAGTAGCCAGTGGGCGTTCAATACTAGCAATGCTGGGTGAATTATCACAGCTCTGCAGACAGGCCGCCAGAGCAAATAAGATAAAGCCGGAGTACTTCATTCAAGTCACATTTTAATGCGCTAAAGCGCAGATGGAAGTCCTCCAAATATAGCTGCGTAGCTTCAGATAAGCAAGCCCTAAGCGTTAAATAAGGGACGCCCAGCCATCAAGGCGTTTACTGCCTCGGCCACGGCTTCCAATTCTGCAGTGTTGTCAGGAGCTTGGATCACGCGGTCTATTAGTTCAACTATGGTCTCCATATCGTTTTCCTTTAAGCCGCGCGTAGTAATTGCCGGAGTTCCGATGCGAATCCCAGAGGTAACAAATGGCGATTGGGTATCAAAAGGTACCATGTTCTTATTCACCGTGATCTCTGCTCGGCCAAGGGCCTCCTCTGCAGCTTTTCCGGTAATGTCTTTGTTGCGCAGATCTATGAGCATCATATGATTGTCAGTTCCGCCAGAAATTACCTCATAACCGCGGTCTACAAAGGCCTGCGCCATGACCTTAGCGTTCTTTTTAACCTGTACCATATAATGCAAGAACTCCTCAGAAAGAGCCTCTCCAAAAGCTACTGCTTTAGCCGCAATAACATGCTCCAAAGGACCACCTTGATTCCCAGGGAATATACCACTGTCTAATAGCGATGACATCTTACGCAGATTACCGTTCTTTAAGGTTATCCCAAAAGGATTGTCAAAATCTTTACCCATCATGATGAGTCCACCACGAGGCCCGCGTAAAGTCTTGTGGGTAGTAGTAGTGATCACGTGACAATGTGGAACCGGATCCGCGATTAGGCCTTTAGCGATAAGTCCTGCCGGATGCGCAATATCTGCCATAAGTAAGGCTCCTACTTCGTCTGCGATCTCGCGGAAACGCGCATAATCGATCTCTCTAGAATAGGCACTAGCCCCGGCTATGATCATTTTTGGTTTTTCGCGCTTGGCGATCTCCATGATGTTATCATAACTCAATAGGCCAGTCTCTTCATCCACTCCGTAGAAAACAGGTCTGTAAAGCTTACCCGAAAAGTTTACCGGAGATCCATGTGTCAAGTGCCCTCCATGTGCCAGATCAAAGCCCATAAAGGTGTCTCCCGGCTTTAAACAAGCGGCGAACACCGCTGTGTTGGCCTGAGACCCGGAGTGCGGCTGAACGTTGGCGTATTCGGCCCCGAAGAGCTCTTTGGCACGCTCAATGGCTAATCGCTCCACTTTATCCACTACTTCACAGCCTCCGTAATACCGCTTGCCAGGATAGCCTTCGGCGTATTTGTTTGTGAGTACAGAACCCGTAGCTTCCATAACCTGAGGACTTGCAAAGTTCTCAGAAGCAATAAGTTCCAAACCGTTGAGTTGTCGTTGTTCTTCTTCTTGAATTAGGGAAAAGATCTCGGTATCGCGTTGCATTTTATAAGCTTAAAAATTACGAGATCAAAAATACGCAATAGCTGCTTTTGCACCATCTAAAATCATATCTTTGATTAGACGATTTACCAACAATTTATTAAGAACCAACCATGCCATTATCAGCAAACAATCCAGATCGCACTACTTGGTTAGAAGTAGCGCCAAACTCGGATTTCCCAATACAGAACATTCCTTTCGGCGTTTTTTTAACGCGAGATGACATTATTACCATAGGTACTCGGATCGGAGATTTTGCCATAGATCTTGGTGCTATGCATCAGTTGGGATACTTTGAGGGGATAGATCTTACAGACGATATCTTTTTGCAAGACAGTCTGAACGATTTTATCTCTGATGGCCGCAAGACTTGGCGTTTGGTTCGCAATCGTATCTCTGAGGTCTTTGAGGCAAATAACCCAAAGCTGCGTGACAATATGGAGCATCGTGAGGTGATTATATTCACTATGGACGAGATCGAGATGCAATTGCCTGTTAACATTGGAGACTATACAGATTTTTATTCGAGCAAGGAACACGCCACCAATGTTGGTAGCATGTTTCGTGATCCGGAAAAGGCATTATTGCCAAACTGGTTGCACATACCTGTGGGCTATCACGGGCGCAGTTCTTCCATAATTCCCAGTGGGATCAATGTGAGAAGACCTAAAGGACAAACATTACCACCAGATTCGAACGAGCCCGTATTTGGACCTTCAAAGCGCGTGGATTTCGAATTGGAAATGGCCTTTATTACTACGGATGCCAATCATTTAGGGGAGCCGATTCCTGTGGATGAGGCCGAAGACTATATTTTTGGCCTGGTCCTTTTTAACGATTGGAGTGCTCGCGATATTCAGAAATGGGAATACGTGCCGCTAGGCCCTTTCCTTGCCAAGAACTTCGCATCTAGCATTTCGCCTTGGATAGTTACTTTGGATGCCTTACAACCCTTTAAGGTGGATGGCCCTGAACCAGAGAAACCGCAACTTCCTTACTTACAATATACAGGCCCTAAGAGCTATGACATTAATCTGGAGGTCTATTTACAGCCCGAGGACAGTGAACCGCACAAGGTTTCGACTTCCAATTTTAAATATATGTATTGGAATATGGCTCAGCAGTTAGCGCATCATACCGTAAACGGATGTAATGTGGTGAGTGGAGACATGATGGGAAGCGGCACCATTTCAGGTCCAACTCCAGACAGCTATGGCTCTATGTTGGAATTGTCTTGGGCTGGGAAGAATCCGCTACAACTGCCAGACGGTTCTACGCGTTCCTTTATAGAAGACAACGATACGGTGATTTTAAAAGGATATTGCCAAAACGACCAAGTACGAATTGGTTTTGGCGAATGCCGCACCAAACTCTTGCCTGCGCTTAAATAAATCTGTGCAGATCTGCGGCTTGTATCTCATAATGAGAAGCTGCATGAACTGCGCTACCGTTTTTTATAACCAATAGCTGCGGACTTTGATGCAGCACTTGAAAGCGAATGGCGATCTCGTTCGAGATTTCTCTGTATGACAAAAGATCCAATATATAGGGTTGCATTTGCTCTAGAGGTAGGTCGTAGCTTTTAGTAAACTGCCTCAGCACCATTGCACTTATCCCACAGCGGGTGGAATGTTTAAAGATGACAACAGCTTTAGTGGCTGAGACCGAGCTCAACGCATCCAGCTGGTCCATGCTCGTTATTTGTGTCCATGGGACTTCAGATTGAGGCTCTTGGGGAGCTGAATCGCTAGTAAACAGTTTTCTAAATAAACTCATAGCACAAAAATAATGGTTTTGACCGCTTTACAGAAGGCGGTGACTGTCGATTTTTGACATTTTGTCGGATAAAACCCAGATGCATTACGCCAAAATGACGGGAATTTAAAATGGTCTGAGTTTTGATTTTAACAGCTCGAATCCAAATCAAAGATGACGATGAATTTTAATAATTACACTATAAAATCACAGGAAGCTGTACAGCAGGCGCACCAACTCACTCAAGAGTTGGAGCATCAGCATATAGATCCGGAGCACTTGTTCAAAGCAATGCTCGAGGTCGATGAGCATGTGCTGCCCTATCTGCTTAAAAAGCTTAACGTGAACCCTACTACCCTAGAACAGATCTTGGACAAGGAGCTTCAGCGCAAGCCAAAAGTAAGCGGAGCAGAGATCATGTTAGGGCGTGAAACAGCAAAATTGCTCAATGAAGCCTCTATTGGTGCTAAGAAGCGCAAGGACGAATTTGTGTCTATAGAGCACCTCTTATTAGCGCTTTTTGAAAGCAAGAACAGTATTGCTCAGGCCTTGAAAGATCAAGGTGTGAATACCAAGAGCTTAAATGCGGCGATAGATGAGCTGCGCAAAGGAGAACGGGTTACATCCGCATCCGCAGAAGAATCCTATAACGCTTTGAACAAATACGCCAAGAATCTAAATCAATTGGCGCAAGAAGGTAAGCTAGACCCGGTTATTGGCCGTGACGAAGAAATAAGACGCATACTGCAGATCCTATCTAGACGCACCAAGAACAACCCTATGCTGGTCGGAGAGCCTGGAACGGGAAAGACCGCTATTGCAGAAGGTTTAGCGCACCGTATCGTAGACGGAGATGTGCCCGAAAACCTGCAGCAAAAGCAGATCTTTAGTCTGGATATGGGGGCTCTGATCGCTGGAGCGAAGTTTAAAGGAGAGTTCGAAGAACGCCTTAAAGCGGTGATCAAAGAAGTGACCTCTAGTGATGGAGATATTGTCTTATTCATAGATGAGATACACACTTTGGTCGGAGCCGGAGGTGGACAGGGAGCCATGGACGCCGCCAATATCCTTAAGCCAGCCTTGGCAAGAGGAGAACTACGTGCTATTGGGGCCACCACTTTAGATGAGTATCAGAAGTATTTTGAAAAGGACAAAGCCTTGGAACGTCGTTTCCAAAAGGTACAGGTAGATGAACCCGATACCGAAAGTGCGATCTCTATCTTAAGAGGTATAAAAGAAAAGTACGAGACCCACCACAAGGTGCGTATCAAGGACGATGCAATTATTGGCGCGGTAGAACTATCTCAGCGTTATATCACCAACAGATTCCTGCCCGATAAGGCGATCGATCTTATGGACGAGGCAGCCTCTAAACTGCGGATGGAGATCAATTCCAAACCAGAGGAGCTGGATGTTTTGGACAGAAAGATCATGCAATTGGAGATTGAGATAGAAGCCATAAAGCGGGAAAAGGACGAGGCTAAGCTCAAGATCCTTCGTGCAGATCTGGCCAATCTCAAAGAAGAACGCAACGAGATCCATGCGAAATGGAAGCAAGAAAAAGAGGTTGTAGAAAGCGTTCAGCAAATAAAAACTGAGATAGAGGCATTCAAAATCGAAGCCGAACGCGCCGAACGCGAAGGCGATTACGGTAAGGTAGCCGAACTGCGATATGGAAAGATCAAGGAAGCTCAAGAAGCACTAGAAGCTAAACAAGTAGAATTGGCCGCCCAGCAAGGGTCTTCGCTCATCAAGGAAGAAGTCACCCATGAGGATATCGCAGAAGTCGTGGCCAAGTGGACCGGAATTCCTGTAACCAAAATGTTGCAGAGTGAACGGGAAAAATTGCTGCTATTGGAGCAAGAGCTGCATAAACGCGTTGTGGGGCAAGAAGAAGCCATTACAGCGGTAAGCGATGCGATTAGAAGATCTAGAGCTGGTTTGCAAGACGCTAAAAAACCTATCGGTTCTTTCCTATTCTTGGGAACCACAGGGGTTGGAAAAACAGAATTGGCCAAGGCCTTGGCAGAATACTTGTTCAATGACGAAAACGCTATGACGCGAATAGACATGAGCGAGTATCAAGAAAGGCACAGTGTGAGCCGCTTGGTAGGAGCTCCTCCGGGATATGTAGGCTATGACGAAGGCGGGCAACTTACCGAAGCTGTGCGACGCAAGCCGTATTCGGTGGTCTTATTGGATGAGATCGAAAAGGCGCACCCAGATACCTTTAATATTTTATTGCAAGTATTGGATGAAGGTCGCCTGACGGATAACAAAGGGCGCGTTGCAGATTTTAAGAATACCATTATAATCATGACCTCAAACATGGGAAGTACTGTGATTCAGGAGCGTTTTGAAGCTATTAAAGATCAAGACAGTGCCATGGAAGCTGCCAAAGTAGATGTCCTAGGATTACTCAAACAGACTGTACGTCCGGAGTTCTTGAACCGTATAGACGACATTATACTGTTCACACCGTTAAGAGAGCAAGACATAGCGCAAATTGTGAGTATACAACTCCGCAGTGTAATAAAAATGCTGGCAAAACAGAACATTACCTTAGATGCTACGGATGATGCTATTGCATATTTGGCCGAACGTGGATTCGACCCTCAGTTTGGAGCCAGACCTGTAAAGCGTGTGATCCAAAGAGAAGTACTCAACGAACTCTCCAAGGAGATCTTAGCCGGAAAAGTATCGGCAGAAAGCATCATTTTGCTCGATAGTTTTGACGGGAAGCTCGTTTTTAGAAATCAGAACGATCTGGTAACTCCTTAATATAATTGAATCAAGTTAAAACCTCCTGCGGGAGGTTTTTTTATTTAAAATAATATACCGTTCGGTATTTTATTATGGAGAATTTACCTAAAGTATTAGAAAGCACAACCAAGATCCGATTTCAGGATTGCGACCCATTTAATCATTTAAACAATGCGGAATATCTGAACTATATGATCAATGCCAGAGAAGATCAGCTTATTGCGCACTACGGTATTGATATCTACGAATTGGGCCGCAAGGAAGGAAAGAGTTGGGTTGTTGGCAGCACGCAAATAGCTTATCTAAAACCTGCTTTTACTATGGAAGAGGTCAAAATAAGCAGTCAATTGTTGCATTACACAGACACGAGTTTATTGGTAGAGATGCGAATGAACGGTCTTAAAAAAGACGAACTCAAAGCTGTTATGTGGAGTAACTTCGTGCATTTCAACCTCTTAAAGCAGCAAAGAGAGCAGCATTCACAAAAATTTATGAATCTTTTCGAAGCAGTAGCAAATCCGGTAGCTGAAACGACATTTGAGGCCAGAATTTCGACAGTTCGGTCGCAAAAGGTGTAACAAAGATTTTTCTGGGTCGTCATATGGATGTATCAAACAAAAAACGAAAACTCCAAAAAATGAAGATCATGGAAACAGCAATCAACAAAAAGATACAACCTAAACGCAATCACGCCTTAGCCGTTTACGTTGAGGTTGTTACCCTAGTAACACTATTCTATTCACTTTCTATCAGCATGTTGTAAGAAAGGACCTTAGAAAAGGTGATTGCCTAGGGGGAGCTAAAGGGCTTCTTTTAGGCAATTTTTTATTTAATAACTTCACGGTCTAAAACCGCTTTATGAAACGCGCTTTACTTTTTATACTGCTGATGGGAGCCGTATTGGCTCCGCAGCAATTCTTCGGACAAGAAAAGACATCAGACCAGACCACAGTGTATTATTGCATCAGACATGCGGAAAAAGACCGTTCTGATGCCAACAACAAAAATCCGAATCTCACCGAGGCCGGTAAACAAAGGGCTGCCAAGTGGGCTAAAGTATTTGAGAATGTAGCCTTTGAAGCTATTTACAGTACAGATTACAACCGTACACAACAGACAGCGCTACCTACTTCTCAGATGCAGGAATTGGAAATTCAGTCTTATGACCCAAGAAATCTTTACAGCGTGGACTTCGCAGCAGCGACTCAAGGCAAAACGGTATTGGTTGTTGGGCATAGCAACACCACTCCTATGTTCGTAAACGCTGTTTTAGAAAAAGAAACTTATCCTTGGATAGCGGATGACAACAACGGCATGCTTTTCATAGTCACCAAAAATGGTGAAAAGGTCACCGTACAGGTCTTACAGATCGATTAATTCGACTTCGGGTCAACTTCAATGTCCATATAGGTAGTAACAGCTTTGCGCTGCATATTCCCAGAATTATAGGCCATCCCCAGAGAATCAATGGCTACTTCTTTATTTCTATCTGGAGTTTGATACAGTTCGAAATCAGAGAAGAGCATGCCACCAACACGGCGTTTATAAGCAGCCGCCATAAATTGCTTTCTGCCACTTGCGGCCTCGTTCTGTTTGGCGATAAAATCGATCTCGTAGGTATCGGCGCTGATCCACAAGACATAAGCGCGCTCGTCCGGATCTGCTCCCGGAATTTGTTTATAGCTCACTTTTAACTTGTGATAAGGTTTTAGACGCATATTCTCAGTACCTAAATACTCCAATACAATATCGTTACCCGTTAAGGAATACGGAATGTAGAAATCGTAAGCTACGTTGTTGACCCGCTCTCTAATTAAGGTCATTTGACGCCCTCCGTGGTCCACAAGGCTATCTCCGATCTTATAGATAAGACCACCGTTAAAGGTGTTTACAACATGAAGCGCCCCATCTTTTTCTTGGGACATTTTGTAGTCATAAGTGTAACCCTCGCGCTTGAGCTCAAAATCGTAATTGTTCAGCGCAAAGCGTATGGTAGCGCCATCATAGCGAGCACCGCCATGAGCAGTTATTGCACTATCAAGTAGGGCTCTGGGTTCAATAGCTTCAGATTTAGCCGATTGCTCACAGCTTTGCATTAATCCTACTAGTAACAGCAATAAAAAGGTTCTAAAGTGCATCGTCTACTATTTTCACTTTAACATTTTCCAATTCGATCTTTGAGACCTCAATAAGCGATCCCTGCTCGTAGAGGTAATCCAGATCCTCCAGGGCTACATCCAAACCTTGCGGTTTGCAATTCACATAATCTTGAAAACGCAATCCGTTTATCTCTCGTGGATTGTAGGCCGCTCGGAAGCGAATCCCACCCCCATCGGTCTCGTAAGAATAGGCCAAATAATCCATAGCGCCCGTTTCTGTGTCAAACCAGTACATAAATACATCTTGAAAATCTACACCGCCACCTTCTTGCTTAAAGCGCACTTCAACTTCGTGATAGGCTCTCCCTTTAATAGAGTCGGTCCCGATCAGCTTTTTTTCTACGGCAGGCGCATGCAAACCATAAGGCAAGCGCGCAAAATAATGAACAGAGTTAACACTATTGGTGAACTTGACCTTCATAGAATCTACAATATTTATCTCAAATTCGTCATTCAATACTTGGGTATAGCCCGAATTGGTAACCCGGTCTGTTATCTTACCGATAGCATCGTTGTACGAAATCCTGTCTAAGGTGAATGTTCCGCCCTCTTGCAAAGATCTGTACTCATAATCTCTAAACTTGAATTCCATCTCGGCTTTCTCAAAAAGTGGGCCTCCGTGATATTCAATAGCGCGGTCTACGATTTGCCCAGCAGTCAATCTGGGTTTAACAGCTTTGGGATCTGGCTCCTGTTGCTCTTTGCTGGGGCCACTGTTACAGCTCCAGAACATCAGACTGCATAAAAGCAGTATTGTGGTCGATTTCAACATAAAACAAAAATACACAGAACTAACAATCTGCTCGTGCCGGAGCTCTTAAAATTTTGATAAGAACAAAAATCCAAAAGCCAGTGACTATGGCCGACAATTACATGGGAATTAAATGTAAATTTGCGGCATGAGTTTGCAAAAACAAGTGAAAATAAAGAATCGCAAAGCCCGCTTTGAATACGAGATCCTTGACCGCTACACGGCAGGTATCGTTCTGGCTGGTACCGAGATCAAAGCCATACGAGAAGGACGCGCCTCTATAGCTGAGAGTTTTTGCGAGTTCAACGATCGTGGTGAACTCTTTGTCATTAATATGACCATAGAGGAGTATTCTCATGCAACGCACTTTAACCACAAGCCGAAAAGTGAGCGTAAATTACTCCTGAATCGCAACGAGTTAAAGAAACTTGAAAAAGAAGTTAAAAACTCAGGCTTGACCATTATTCCCCTTTTATTGTTCACCAACGATAGAGGTCTTGCCAAGATGGAGATCGCACTGTGTCGCGGTAAAAAACTCTTTGACAAACGCGAAACCATCAAAGACAGAGACAACAAGCGTAACCTCAGCAGGATCAAAAAGAACTTTAACAATTAATGGTAAATTTATGTTAGCTAACACTTTTTTAAGAGGTGGGTAGCCTACCATTGATTTTATTTGCTCCAAAACACTGACCATGCAAAAACCGCTACTCCTACTCTTTTTGTTTTTAAGTGCAAGCCTGCAGGCCCAGATAAAAGGTCGGGTGACCGATTCTAAGGGCGAGCCTCTACCCTTTGTGAATATTTTTGTGCAAGACAGCTACTTAGGTACAACCTCTAACGAACTCGGGGATTACATACTAGAACTACCAGAAACTGGAACTTATACCCTGGTTTTTCAATATTTAGGCTTTGAAGTAAAAACCCAGCAGCTCGAGTACAAAGGAAAACCCCAAGAATTAAATATGAGTCTGCAGGCCACCAGCCTTAGCCTTGACGAGGTAGTTATCGATGCTAGTGAGGATCCGGCCTATAGGATCATAAGACAAGCCATAGCGAATCGCAAAAAGAACAGCCAACGCATCGCCGCCTTTACAGCAGACTTTTACTCTAAGGGCTTATGGAAGGTCACCGAGGCGCCAGAGCGTATTATGGGAGAAGATATTGGCGATTTCGGAGGAGCTTTAGACTCTACCCGAACCGGGATCATTTACCTATCAGAAACCATTTCAGAGATCTCTTACCAACAACCTGACGATTTTAAAGAGCGCATAATAGCTTCAAAGGTTAGTGGTAATGACAACGGCTTTAGCTTTAACAGCGCGGGAGATGCTAACTTTTCTTTTTACAACAATACCATAGATATCAATGCGCAATTGGTATCTCCTATTGCCAACAACGCTTTAGAGTATTATCGCTACAAATTAGAAGGGGTCTTTTACGAGAATGACAAACTGATCAATAAGATCTTAGTCACTCCTAAACGCAGTCAAGACCGCGTTTGGGAAGGTTATATTTATATAGTGGAAGACGATTGGGAATTCTACGGCATAGACCTTAGCACCTCTGGTACTTCTCTGCAGATCCCGTTTGTGAAGGAACTCGTGTTTAAACAGAATTTCACCTTCGACAAGGAAAATCGGTTTTGGGTAAAGATTTCCCAGACCATAGATTTTAGTTTTGGGCTCTTTGGGCTTAATGGCGATGGACGATTTACAGCTGTTTACAGCGATTACGATTTTTCCCCTGGCTTTACCAAACAAAGTTTTACCAATGAGATCCTCACCTTTGTAGACAATGCGAACGAGAAAGATTCGCTCTATTGGAACCAGGTTCGCCCTGTACCGCTGACTCCTGAAGAGATCGCAGATTACATTCGCAAAGACAGCATTCAGACCTTGCGCAAGTCTAAAACCTATTTGGATTCCATAGACGCTGGGAACAACAGGCCATCGCTTTTAGCGCCACTTACTGGTTATACCTATCGCAACAGTTATGAGCGATGGAACATTTCTTATGATGGTCCAAGTGTTCAGTTCAATACCATTCAGGGCTATGTTCCAGAGGTCGGTTTGCGCTTCTTTAAAGGGTTCGACGAGAACTACACGAAATGGCTGAGTTTCAACTCGCGTTTCAATTACGGGATCGATGAAGATCGATTCCGCTTTGATGCCGGCCTTACCTACCGCTTCAATGCAAAAAATCGTGCGAGACTCAGTGTTAATGGTGGTGTGACTGTAGAACAGTTCAACCGTGGGGAGCCCATTTCACCTTTTGTGAACACCATTAGTAGCTTGGCTTTTGAGCGCAATTACCTAAAGGCCTACGAGCTGCGTTCTGGAGCAATTAATTACGGGCAAGAAGTGGTGAACGGTTTGTTTATAACGAGCAGACTGGCTTATGAAGAGCGCGTACCGCTGTTCAATACTTCAGATCAGGTTTGGTTTAGAAATTCCGGTGCTTCCTACAACTCCAACAATCCGTTGAATCCTACAGACTTTGAAAATGCAGCCATTGATAAGCACAATATTGTTAAAGCTGGCCTAAGAGCGTTCATCACTATTGGGCAGAAATATATGAGCTATCCCGATTTTAAATTCAATGTGGGGGGTGACAATAGATTTCCGCGGATACAGCTCAATTACGAAGGTGGATTCGCTGCCTCTAATGACAATTACAACTTTCATCAATTCAGCGCGGGGCTTTACCAAAGCTTTAAAATTGGCAATAAGGGACGCTTTCGTTATAACCTAAAAGGAGGGACTTTCGTGAATGGAGAAGGCATTTCCTTTGTAGATTTTCAGCATTTCAATGGGAACCAAACCCGCGTGAATGATGGCGGGGTGTATACCAACGTTTTCAACAATCTCCCCTACTACGCCTTAAGCACCAATGATTCCTATATGGAATTTCATGCAGAGCATCACTTTAACGGCTGGCTCTTAGGGAAGATCCCGGGATTAAATCAGCTCAACTTCAATTTGGTTCTTGGTGGGCATGTATTGAGTACCGTAGGCAACAAGCCTTATTACGAGTATTCTGTTGGTTTGGACAATATTGGTTGGGGTAAGTATCGTTTGCTGCGGATAGATTATGTGCGTTCTAGTCTTAATGGGGTTAATGACGGTATTTTTGTCTTTGGCCTCAAGTTCTTGGACTTCTTAGATTAAGCCTTTTACGCAACCAAAAAAGCATTTTTGTATCTTTTGTAAAATGCTTGTTATGAAAAAATTAATTCCTCTTTTCGTTTTAATAGCGGTCTTGTGGAGCTGTTCTTCGGATGACGACGGTACTCCGCCTAGTTTTGAGGCCTTTAGTCTTAAGACCTACCAACCCAGTGCTATGAACCCTGAGGTTCAGGAGTTCGAGACTGGAGAGATAGTCTGGTCCTTTGACTTTGCCAATCAAAAGGTGGTTGTAGAAGTAGCCTTAGGGGCAACTTCCATTCGTTTAGATCCTGGCACTTATGATTATTCCTTGAACGACAATGTCTGCAACTACGACGACAATCGTTATTTTCATATAGGTAGTGATGCCATTGGTCTGTTGATCATGGACGATTATGCCTCCGGAGTTGTGATCATCTCCGACGGCTGTATAGACGGACCCATTTTTAATTTTGAGCGCGACTAGCTTATTGTCTTCTGTTTGCCAATAGCGGCGGTGGTTCCCCCGTAAAGGGATTCCAGCGTCCAATACTCTTTGCATTCATACCAGCAGCCTTGATCACCGCCCGATCGCCATATCTGGCACGCATCTTATCCATAGCCTGATACAGATTAATGATCTTTTCGTTGTCCTGAAACAGATCGATCTGATGCCCACCAGAAATCAAATGACTGAACCGCACACCAATTAAACGCACCAAAAGTCTGCGCTGATAGAGCTTTTGGTACAGCTCCATGACCACTGGCAGTATCTTGTGATCTGCTGCACTATAAGGAATGCGCTTTTGCATGGTATAAGTCTGAAAATCCGAATAGCGGATCTTTACCGTAACACAAGCCGTAAGTTTATCTCCGCGCCGTAGTTGGTAAATGAGATTCTCCGCCATGGCAGTCAATATTCCTTTTAATTTCTGCGGATCTGTGGTGTCCCGATCAAAGGTGCGTTCTGTAGAGATGGATTTGCGCTCGTGGTATTGCACTACTGGTGAAGGATCTATTCCATTGGCCTTGCGCCAGATCACCTGTCCGTTTTTGCCAAAGACCCTGGCCATCATATCCAAAGGCATCTCTTGGATAGTTTGGATCCGCTTGATCCCCAGATCACAAAGCGAACGGTAGGTGACCTCTCCCACCATCGGGATCTTCCGTACGGAAAGCGGCGAGAGAAAGGGTTTTTCGTTACCCTTTTTTATGCGGATCTTATTGTTGGGTTTGGCCTCTCCAGTGGCGATCTTAGAAACGGTTTTGTTGGTAGAAAGCCCAAAGGAAATGGGCAGTCCCGTCTCTTTGATGATCCGATCCCGCAGCTCCGAAGCCATTTTATGACATCCAAAAAAGCGGTCTGTCCCTGTGAGGTCAATGTAAAACTCATCTACAGAGGTTTTTTCATAAAGCGGTACGCTCTCTTTGATCACATCAGTAACCATATCAGAGAATTTAGAATAGACCCCAGAATTTCCCCGCAGCACAATCGCCTCTGGGCAAAGCTGTTTGGCCATCCGCATGGGCATGGCCGAATGTATTCCAAAAGTACGGGCCTCATAACTGCAAGAGGCCACTACCCCACGGTCTGTGGTTCCGCCTATCAATACTGGTTTTCCTTCCAATCGGCTGTCTAATAGCCGCTCACAGGACACAAAAAAGGTGTCCAGATCCATATGCACTATCGCGCGTTCACTGTTCATATTCGCAATCCTTTTTTAGAATCGGCATAACGCGGATCCGCAATGATGGGCAACCGCTCCATTCTACTTACCTCTACCGATACACATCCAAATTCTTCCATCACTACGCCCGTGATTCGGTAAATTCCCTTGCCCCTAAAAGGGTATCTTTTGGCCACCGGCGGGAAATGTACGGTGTCAATAAAATCGCCATCGCGGTCTAAGAAGTTGCCAAAGAACATGCCTTTTCCGCCTGTGGTGTTGGTGCGTTTAGTGGTCACCAAATAGCCTTCTATGGTTATGGTTTTACTGATGTAAGCCATAAGTTGTCGGGCCCGCAGGGTATTCCCACCCGGATTCAGCAGCAAGAAAAAAGGCGAACACAGCGGAAAACCCAAAAGCTCCATCTGATCAAAAGCATCTTCTAAAACCGTGGTGCTGAGTTCTGGAGTTTGATAGTTGATCTTCTCTGCCTTAAAAAGTGAAGGCATGGGTTCTACCACCGCTGTTTTGCCCAGCTTCATATGGGCTTCCCAAAGCAGTTCTCGCTTATTGACTCCTGTAAAACGAAAGGCATCTATCTTGATTAAAATGGCGAGCTGCTCCATACCTACCGGCACGCGCTCTATAAAATCGTCCAAGCTTTCAAAAGGGCCATTAGCCGCACGTTCACTGAGCAAGGCCTTGGCTGTATTGCTCTCAAAAGCGTGCAAAAACATAAAGCCCAGATAAATGTGTTTGCCTTTGATGATGGTCTCGTGCTTGCTGGTATTCACACAGGGCGGTTCAATGATCCCGCCGTGCAACCGCGCTTCATGCACATAGAACTCTGTACGGTAAAAGCCGCCAAAATTGTTGATGGTCGCTACCATATATTCCAAAGGGAAATAGGCCTTGAGATACAGACTCTGATAGCTCTCTACCGCATAAGAAGCTGAGTGCCCTTTGGCAAAAGCGTAACCAGCAAAACTCTCTATCTGCCGCCAGATCTCCGCGATCAAGGCATCGGGTTTGCCGGCATTGCGGCAGTTCATAAAGAATTGATCCTTCACCTTGGCAAACTCTTCTCGAGAGCGGAACTTCCCAGACATCCCGCGGCGCAGCATATCGGCCTCGCCCAAGGTTAACCCACCAAAATAGTGAGCCACCTTGATCACGTCTTCCTGATACACCATAACTCCGTAGGTCTCTGGCATGATGTCTAGTAGAATCGGATGGGCATCCTTGCGCCTTTCCGGGAAACGGTAGCGCAGTATGTATTCCCGCATCATTCCAGATTTGGAGACCCCGGGGCGAATCACCGAACTGGCAGCAACCAATCCTAAATAATCGTCCACCCGAAGCTTTTTGAGCAGCATCCGCATGGCTGGAGATTCTACATAGAAACACCCAATGGCCTTGGCATTGCGCAGTAGGTATTTGATACGCTCGTCTTCTTTAAAACCTTTGATGTCGTGAATGTCTATGGGCTTTTGCTTTGGGCGATTGTAGGCCACAATACCTACAGTCTCTTTGATCTTCCCCAGCCCGCGTTGGCTCAGAATATCAAACTTATACAGGCCAATATCTTCTGCCACTACCATATCAAACTGGGTGGTAGGAAAACCCTTGGGCGGCATGAAGGTGGCGGTGTAATAATGTATGGGTTTTTCTGCAATGAGAATGCCTCCGGCGTGAATCCCCAGATAATTGGGAAAGCCCTGAATGCGCTTGCTGTAGGTCACTACCAAACGAGAAAGGGAATCCAATTGCTCAAAGACATAGCTACCCGCAGAAAGCAGATCGATCTCGGCCTTGGGCAAGCCAAAGACTTTCCCTAATTCACGCACAGCAGCCTTGTATTTAAAAGTGTTGTAAACCGTGAGCAAGGCGCAGTTGGGAAAACGTTTAAAGATGAACTGAGTCACGTCATCCCGATCACTCCAAGAGAAATCAATATCAAAATCGGGCGGGTTTTTGCGGTACAGATTTATAAATCGTTCAAAGTAGAGATCCAACTCAATGGGGTCTACGTCTGTGATCCGCAGCAAATAAGCTACTATACTGTTGGCGCCACTGCCTCGGCCCACATAGAAATACCCTTTGGAACGGGCGTATTTTAAGATCTTCCAATTGATCAAGAAGTAAGAGATAAAGCCCATTTCTTTAACTATGGTCAGTTCCTTTTGAATACGGTCTAAGATCTTATCGTCTGCGGATTCGTATCTATAAGCCAAACCTTGATAGGTCAGTTTTTTGAGCAGTCTAAAATCCAACTCGGCATTGCCGGTATAGGTCCTTTGATTGTTGGGCGTCTCGTTAGAAAAATCAAACTCAAAACGACAAGCCTCTAACAGTGCCGTAGCATTGTCCAACAAAAATGGAAAAGCCGCATATTGCTGCTCTAAAGCTTGAGGTGCACACAAAATATGTGTTTCTAAACCTTGCTCAGATTCTGGCAATTTGCTCAAAAGGGTATTGTTATCTATAGCCCGCAAAAGCCTGTGGGTGTTGAAACTGCGTTTGCCTGCAAAGCTCACGGTATAGAGTGCCACCAACTTGTGCTTGCGCTTGAGCCAGGGAGAAAACTTCAATCGATTCAGATCCTGAGGGCAGACGCCTAAAAACTCGTGCTCGGCTAATTTGGTTCCCTTAAAATTCGCAAAAGGGTAGATTATAAAACTGTCTTTAAGTGTAGCTGCCCGTGCAGGGGTCTGTAGATCTTCGTGTAAAAAATAAGACAAATAGCGGTTGATCTGCGCAAAGCCTTTGTGGCTTTTTGCCAAGGCGATGAATTGCTGCTCGGCCCCGTTTCTAAAATCCACGCCTACTACCGGTCTGATGCCGTATTTCTGACTCAATCTCAGCAGATCAAAGCAGGCCGAAACATTGTTTATATCGGTAAAGGCCATTTGCTGTATCCCTAGGCTGGAAGCGGCTTCCAGCAAAGGTTCCGGAGCAAAAGTGCCGTAACGCAAACTGTAGTATGTATGGGTATTGAGAAACACATTTCAAAATTAGCTATCATTTGTAGTAATTATTGCTTATATTTGTAGTAAATGAATAAAATTATTCACAAAAATATCAGACATCTGCGCAAGCTCCGTGGACTCACTCAAGAACAGTTCGCAGAAGAGCTGCAAGTACCTCGTTCGCGTATCGGTTCTTATGAAGAAGGCCGTTCTGAACCACCCATTGCAATGCTGGTAGCCTTGTCTGATTTCTTTAAAATTCCTGTAGACATCTTGATCAAGAACGATCTGACCAGCGCCCAAGACCATTCTTTTATTGAGATCGGGCAACAACGGGTGCTGTTCCCCATTCAGGTAGACGAGACCAACGAAAATGTTATTGAAGTGGTGCCTGTAAAGGCTTCTGCAGGTTATTTGTTGGGTTATGATGATCCGGAATACATAGAACAGTTAGAAAAGATCAAGCTGCCCTTCTTACCTACGGGAAAACATAGAGCATTCCCCATTAAAGGAGATTCCATGCTGCCACTTAAAGACGGTTCTTATGTAGTGGCCCGCTTTGTGGAAAGCCTGGACGACATTAAAAACGGAACCACCTATGTGGTGGTGACCCTTAACAACGGAATCACCTACAAACGCGTAGAGAACAATTTAAAAACTCAGGGGAGCATTCGTTTAATCTCTGACAACAAAGCCTATGAAGCCTTTGAAGTTCCTGCCGCAGAGATCGTAGAGCTCTGGGAATTCACCTGTTCCATCAACACTCAAGAATACGATGCCCAAGAACTTAAAATAAGCAGTATTGCACAAATGCTTACTGAATTGCAGGTGGAGTTGCAGAGTTTGAGGTAATAGGAGGCTATTCGGATTCTTATGGATTTAGGCTTTACCTTTCTGTACGGGGCTTTCAGCCCCTCCCCAATTTTAAATTAGCCCATTTTACGAGCTTTAAAAAGCACTACATGTTAGAATTCATAAATCTATTTATGATATCTGCAAATGGCTAGCGACACTAAAAGCACAATAGCTCTCGACTATTTACATTAACCTTTCTACTTTGAAGAAAGCTATGACTGGAACTGCAGAGTTTACGGCAGTAGTTAGTATTCAACACTTAGTAGTTAGCACTTGGAAAACATTAAACATGTAGTGAATTGCTTCGCTGGAAAAATAAGCCATTAAATACTAGCCTCTAAATACTAGCCTCTAAATACTAAACACTAATATCTAATTCTTATCCTCCAAAAGCGGTACAAAACGGAACTCGCCATATTCTTTCTTGACGAATTTAGTTTCTGATTCCCTTGTATAGACTGTCATGATCTGCACCTTCTCGCCTACAGGAATCACCAAGCGGCCACCAATGGCGAGTTGCGCCATGAGTGGTTTGGGAACAAAAGGAGCGCCGGCGGTAACGATCACCCCATCAAAGGGAGCGAATTCTGGCAAGCCCTTGTATCCGTCTCCAAAAATCAGTCGTTTGGGGCGATAGCCCAATTTAGGCAAGAAGAGTTGCGCCTTTTTGAAGAGTTCATTCTGGCGCTCAATGGTAAAGACCGTTGCTCCCATTTCCATAAGCACAGCAGTCTGATAACCACTTCCTGTTCCAATCTCTAAAATCTTTTCTCCAGGTTTGACTTGAAGTAGTTCGCTTTGACGCGCTACGGTATAGGGTTGTGAAATGGTCTGGTCCGCAGCAATGGGAAAGGCTTTATCCACATAAGCGTGGTCTAAAAAGCTGGAATCCATAAACAAATGTCTAGGGATCTTACCAATAGCATCCAAAACTGCTGGTTCTGCTATGCCTTTGGCTTTGATCACCTCGACCAATTGCTTGCGCTTGCCTTGATGTTTAAAGGAATCTTTCACGGTTAATTTGAGTCTCACAAAGAAAACGAACTAAAAGTTTTCCTGCAAAAATCACGGCCGATTTATCCTGTGAAGTTCGGGGAATAAATACTATTTTTGTAGGTGTGATCGCTAGGGCACAATTCGCTCTGAGATCAGTCAAAATCAACAATCAAAGACTATGCTTAAAGCCGGTGTTGCAGGTGCGGGGCATCTGGGAAAGATCCATTTAAGACTTTTGCAAGAATCCGATCAATACGAGTTGATGGGGTTCTACGATGCGGACCCTAAACAGGCTGCAGCTATTACAGAGGAGTTTGGGTATAAAGCCTACCCAAGCTTAGAGGCCCTAATTGCCGATTGTGACATGGTAGATGTAGTAACGCCTACCTTATATCACTTTGAAACGGCCAAAAAGGTCATTGAGGCTGGTAAGCATTTGTTCATTGAAAAGCCGATCACTACAACAGTAAAAGAAGCTGAGGCGCTCAGAGCCTTGGCCAAAAAACACAAAGTTCGCGGACAGGTAGGACAGGTAGAACGCTTCAATCCTGCTTTTCGAGCGGTAGTAGATCGATTTGACAATCCTATGTTTATTGAAAGCCATCGTTTGGCAGAATTCAATCCTAGAGGTACAGACGTTTCTGTTGTATTGGATCTGATGATACACGACATCGACGTGATCTTGAGTGTGGTTAAATCACCGGTTAAATCGGTTACCTCAAACGGAGTTTCTGTTATAAGTTCTACCCCAGATATCGCTAATGCGCGAATCGAATTCGAGAACGGCTGTATCGCGAATTTAACTGCCAGTAGAATTTCACTTAAGAATATGCGCAAGAGTCGTTTCTTTCAGAAAGATGCATACATTTCTGTTGACTTTTTAGAAAAGAAATGCGAAGTGGTAAAAATGATGGATGCTCCAGAGACTCCAGACGACTTTGCCATGATACTCACCAATGCAGATGGTGACAAAAAGCAGATCTATTTTGACAATCCGGAGGTAAGACCGAACAATGCCATCCTAGACGAACTCAACACTTTTGCAGAGGCGATCAAAGATGATAAAACGCCTATAGTGAGCTTGCATCAAGGCACGGAAGCACTGCGCTTAGCCATGCAGGTCATTGAAAACTTTAACAACTAAGAACTTCATATATGAAAAACGTAGCCGTAATAGGTGCAGGAACCATGGGTAACGGAATTGCCCACACTTTTGCCCAATTCGATTATAAAGTACAACTGATAGATATTTCTCAAGCCTCTTTAGACAGAGGAATGGCCACGATCACCAAGAATCTGGACCGCATGGTCGCCAAAGAGAAGATCAGTGAAGAAGACAAGGCGCGTACCCTTGGGAACATCACCACTTACACCAGCCTAGAAGAAGGTGTGGAATACGCGAGCCTAGTTGTTGAAGCGGCTACAGAGAATGTAAACCTGAAACTGAAGATCTTTCAAGACTTGGACAAATTGTGTCCGGACGATACCATCCTGGCTACTAACACCTCATCGATCTCCATTACACAGATCGCGGCAGCGACCTCAAGACCAGATATGGTTATTGGGATGCACTTTATGAACCCTGTACCGATCATGAAATTGGTAGAGATCATTAAAGGTTATAACACCAGTCAAGAAACCTACAACACCGTTGCTGAGATCTCTAAAAAGCTCAATAAGGTTCCTGTAGAAGTAAATGACTACCCTGGATTTGTAGCCAACCGTATCTTGATGCCAATGATAAACGAGGCGATAGAAACCCTTTACAATGGTGTTGCTGGAGTACAAGAGATAGATACAGTAATGAAACTTGGAATGGCCCACCCAATGGGACCTTTACAATTGGCCGACTTTATTGGTCTGGATGTTTGTCTTTCTATATTAAACGTGATGTATGAAGGCTTTAAGAATCCGAAGTACGCTCCGTGCCCACTGCTTGTAAACATGGTTATGGCAGGAAAATTGGGAGTTAAGAGCGGAGAAGGCTTCTACGATTATTCAGAAAGTCGCAAGGCCGAAAAGGTCGCAGCAATGTTTTCTTAATTTATGGCTGATGTTCGTCCCTTTGCCGCAGTAAGGCCGGCACGCGAACTGGTCAGCATAATGGTGAGCAGATCTTATGACACCTACTTGCCCAGCGAGCGGAATGCGCGAATGAAAGCCAATCCGTTCTCGTTTTTGCACATCATCAATCCGGGCTTTAAATACCAGAAGAAACTCTCTGGCCAGGAACGTTTTGAGATGGTTCGCAACCGCTATTTGGAATTTAAAGAAGAAGGCAATCTTATCCAAGATCCGCAGCCCTGCTATTACATATACCAGATCATAGATAGAGATGGGCATACCTATCGTGGTATCATTGCGGCAGTGAGCACTGAAGATTACCAAAACAATGTCGTGAAGCGACACGAAGACACTTTGGCTCAGCGCGAAACACTGTTTACAGAATACCTACACACGGTTGGTTTTAACGCGGAGCCCATCCTGCTTACCTATCCACCCAACGATCCCTTGGAAGAGATCATGGATCAAATAGTGCGAGTACGTGCAGAATATGAATTCACCACCACCTTTAGAGATACGCACTATTTATGGCCGGTAAGTGAAGAGGCTCATGTAAAAGGCATCAAGTCTTGTTTCTCAGCTATGCAACAGATCTATATTGCAGATGGGCATCACCGCTGCGCGAGTTCCGTGCGTTTGGCGGAGCAGATGCAAGAAAATCCTTTGGGAGAAGGGCAAGACAGCTACAATTTCTTTATGAGCTTTCTAATTCCGGAGAGCGATCTGCGGATTGAAGCCTTTTATCGCATGGTTAAAGATCTCAATGGCTTGAGCAAAGAGGCATTACTCATTAAGTTGGACGAATTTTTCCGTATAGAGAATCGCGGGGTAAGCCCATATGCTCCAAGTAAGAAGCATCATTTTGGGATGTATTTGGACGGAGAATTCTATTCGCTTTATCTGAGAAAATTCAAAGTGGAATTCCAAGATGCCTTACAAGCGCTAGATTCTCAATTACTACTAGACACCATATTACAGCCAATATTGGGCATCAAGGACCCTAGAACAGATAAACGCTTGAGCTACCACAGTGAACGCGAAGGAAAGTTCAACATCAAAGATGCTGTAGATTCTGGTAAATTTGCTGTGGGATTCAGCATGGTTCCTGTAAATATCGAAGAATTAAAAGCAGTGGCCGACCAGCAACTAACTATGCCACCTAAAAGTTCTTATATAATGCCCAAATTACGATCGGGCATAACCATTTACGAGTTTTAATGAGCATAGCAGAAAACATAAAGCAATTCAAGGAAAAGCTCCCTGAGCATGTAACACTGGTTGCAGTATCTAAGACGAAGCCTACCAGAGATCTACAACAAGCCTACGATGCCGGGCAACGGATCTTTGGTGAGAACAAGATCCAAGAAATGGCGGCCAAATGGGAGCAGCTTCCAAAGGACATTGAATGGCACATGATAGGCCATGTACAGACCAATAAGGTTAAGTATATGGCGTCTTTTGTGAGTCTAATTCATGCCGTAGACAGCCTGAAGTTGCTCAAGGAGATCAATAAACAAGCTAAAAAGCACGAGCGGGTGATAGACTGTTTGATCCAGTTAAAGATCGCTTCGGAAGACAGTAAGTTTGGCCTTCCTCCTGCGGACTTGGAGTCCTTATTAGCCAAGAAAAAAGAACTACAACTCGATCATGTCCGTATAGTCGGCCTAATGGGCATGGCTACTTTTACTGAGAACGAGCAGCAGCTACGGAGTGAATTTGATATCTTGAAAGAAAAATACGACCAACACCAACAAGCTGAAGCCTTTCACGTTCTCTCCATGGGGATGAGTGGCGACTACCCAATAGCCATAGCAACGGGCAGTACCATGATCCGCGTAGGGAGTGCCATTTTTGGCGCCCGTAATTACAATTGATGTACGCGATTTTAGACATAGAGACCACTGGAGGGAAATACAATGAAGAAGGTATTACCGAGATCGCTATTTATAAGTTTGACGGCCACGAGATCGTAGATCAGTTTATCAGTTTGGTGAATCCCGAGCGAAAGATCCAACCTTTTGTGGTAAATCTAACTGGGATAAACAATGAAATGCTGCGCAATGCGCCTAAATTCTACGAGGTAGCCAAACGCATCATTGAGATCACCGAAGGTTGTATCTTGGTAGCTCATAATGCTCAATTCGATACGCGTATCTTGCGCACTGAATTTGACAGACTCGGTTACAATTATGAGCGCGAATCCTTATGTACTGTGGAGTTGGCTAAAAAGCTGATCCCAGACATGCCCTCTTATAGTTTGGGCAAACTGGTGCGCTCCTTGGGTATTCCCTTAAGTGACAGACATCGGGCGGCCGGTGATGCAAAAGCTACGGTTACCTTATTCAAGTTGCTACTGAGTAAGGATCAGAAGAAAGAGATTATCAGTCAAACCGTGCGCATGGAAGCCAAGCGGCAGTTGGAACCCAAACTGCTAGACATGGTAGAAGCCACCCCTTCTGTGACCGGAGTGTATTATATGCACCGAGAAGATGGGAGTATCATTTATATCGGCAAAAGTCGGAACATTAAAAAACGCTTGAACCAGCACTTTACCTCAGACAATAGAAAGTCCAAAAAAATTCAACTGGAAGTTGCTGCGGTAAGCTATGAGGCAACCGGAAGTGACTTAATAGCTCAGCTTAAAGAATCCGAAGAAATAAAACGCAACAAGCCGCGCTATAATCGAGCCTTGCGCAAGACGATCTACAATTATCAATTAGGGCTAACTAAAGACGAGGCGGGTTATCTTCAATTCAAGATCGAAAAGACCAATTTGGACAAACCGGCCATAACCACTTTCACCAATTATCAACAGGCCAAGTCACAACTCTTTAAGATCACTGAGCAGCATCAGCTCTGTCAGAAACACACGGGACTACACAAAACCAGCGGGCCGTGCTTTTTACACACGATCAAAGAGTGCTTCGGAGCCTGTATAGGAGAAGAACCTGTAGACCAGTACAATGCTCGTGTAGAGCGCTATTTGGCCATGCACAGCTATGAGAATCAGAATATGGTCATTATAGATTACGGCCGAGAAGTAGACGAGCGCTCCGTGATATTGATAGAAGACGGTGTTTACCGCGGTTTTGGTTTTTTTAACCTCAATTACCAGATCAACAACCTGGAAATTCTCCGCAGTATCATCTCGCCTATGGAAGACAATCGGGATGCGCAGCACATCATTCACTCCTTTTTAAGAAGGAAAAAGGTACTCAAGATCATTCCACTAGAGAAGCTACAAAACGGCTCAAATTTTAACTAGCTCATTTTTTCTCTTAAATTTACAGGGTGAAGGACTATAAACCCAAGAAAACAGCGCGCTGGCGCAGTCGCATCCACGAGGTGATCTACGAGGCCGATACACCCTCTGGCAAGACCTTTGACGTGATCTTGCTGATATTGATCGTACTCAGTATTGTCTTTGTGATGATGGAAAGTGTGGAATCTATAGACGCCAAGTATCATGACGAGCTGTATATAGGCGAATGGATCATAACAATCTTCTTTTCGATAGAATACATTTTACGGATCATCAGTATTAAGCGGCCGTCTCGCTATATCTTTAGCTTTTACGGCATCATAGACTTTCTAGCGACTATTCCCTTGTATTTATCGCTTTTTTTGGGAGGAACGCAAGCCTTGGTGACGGTTCGTGCTTTGCGTTTGCTGCGGATATTTAGAATTCTAAAAGTGACGCGCTATGTAGGAGAATCCAATAAACTGGTACGTGCCATTCAACATTCTTGGGCTAAGATCTCTATTTTTCTCTTTGCGGTGCTCATTGTTTCTATCATTGCCGGAACGCTCATGTACTTTATAGAGGGCGAAGAAAGCGGTTTTAAGAACATTCCTATAAGTATCTATTGGTGTATCGTAACCCTAACTACTGTGGGTTATGGAGACATCGCACCGATTACGCCGCTGGGACAATTCCTTTCTGCGCTGATCATGATCATGGGTTATGGGATCATTGCTGTTCCTACCGGAATTATCAGTGCTGAATATGCCAGAAATACTAAAGTAGTACATACCAATACCCAAAGTTGTTCCAACTGTGGTAAATCTGACCATAGAGATAATGCCAAGCATTGTTTTAACTGCGGAGAAGACTTGCACCCAAACGACGAATAATTAATGAGTGCTAATAGCCAAGGCGTACTGCTCTGTGTTGTAGGGCCAACAGCAATAGGCAAAACGGCTTTAGCTGTACAACTGGCCCAGCATTTCAATACAGAAATTATCTCTGCAGATTCCAGGCAATTCTTTAAAGAGATGTGCATAGGGACAGCAGTTCCGAGCCCTGAAGAGTTAGCGGCTGCGCCCCACCACTTCATTCAACACCTCAGTATTACCGATTCCTATTCTGTTGGAGATTTTGAGCGAGACGCCATTGCCCTATTAGATGAGTTATTCAAAGAGCACCCAGTGGTAGTCCTGGTAGGCGGCTCCGGACTCTATGTGGATGCAGTGACCAAGGGTTTAGATGAATTCCCAGAAATAGCTCCAGGAGTACGAGATGCGCTCAATCAGCAACTCAAAAATGAAGGAATAGCGAGCCTTCAAGATGAGCTGCAGCAAAAGGATCCGGAGTACTACAGCGAAGTTGACCTACAAAATCCGCATCGATTAATACGCGCTTTAGAAGTAATTCAACAAACTGGAAAGACCTTTAGCAGCTTTAGAAATCAGCAACCAAAACAAAGGGCATTCAAAACCATTAAGCTTGGCCTAACAGCAGAGCGGGAACTCATTTACGACCGCATTAACAGGCGGGTAGATATTATGATGCAAGAAGGCCTCTTACAAGAAGTAAAAGGCCTATTATCGTTTAAGGATCTCAACGCTTTACAGACGGTGGGTTATCGCGAACTGATCGGTCACTTGGAAACGGATACACCGCTACAGGACGCCATAGACGCTATAAAACAAAACACGAGGCGATTTGCCAAAAGGCAACTCACTTGGTTTAGAAAAGATCCTCAGATCCAATGGTTCGATTATCAAACTCCTACGGCCGAGATCGTCTCAGCCTTAGCAGCACAACATAACGAACTACAAAGATCCTAGTTCTCTACTTCGTCTTTTACCACCAAACGGAATCCTTCTCCGTGAATGTTTAGAATCTCAACACCGTCGTCTTTGCTCAAATACTTACGCAGCTTAGCAATATAAACGTCCATAGAACGAGAGGTAAAATAGTTATCGTCTCTCCAGATCTTGGTCAAGGCTAATTCACGTGGCATAAGGTCGTTCTTGTGCAAGGCCAATAAGCGCAACAGATCGTTCTCTTTTGGAGAAAGCTTGCTTGGCTCCTCTTTGTTGTAAGACAAAAAGCGCAGTTTTGAATTCAAGTGGAACTTTCCGATCTGGAATTCGAACTGTTTGCTGTCCGATAAGGAATCTGTAGCCTTGCGTTGGATGATCGCCTTGATCTTCATTAAGAGTACCTCAGAGTCGAAAGGCTTGTTCAGATAGTCATCTGCTCCTACTTTATATCCTTTCAGGACATCCTCTTTAAGTGCCTTGGCGGTCAAGAAGATGATCGGCACGTCTTTGTTCTTTTCGCGGATCTCCTTAGCCAAAGTGAATCCGTCCTTATAAGGCATCATCACATCTAAGATGCAAAGATCGAAATTGTCTTTCTTGAACTTTTCGAAGCCTTCCATACCATTTTTGGCGTGGGTTACATCGTACTCGTTCATCGCTAGGTAGTCCTTAAGGACTGTTCCAAAATTCGGGTCGTCTTCGACCAATAAGATTTTTTTATTTTCCGTTTCCATAATTAAGAGATTAATTGAAATTTTATACTAAAGGTACTTCCCTTGCCGCGCTCACTTTCTACATAGACCGTTGCTTGATGGTCATCTAAGATTCGTTTCACATAAGCCAGTCCAAGGCCGTGTCCTTTTACGTTGTGTATGTTTCCGGTATGTTCCCGGTAGAATTTTTCAAAGATTTGTTTTTGTGCCGATTTGGACATTCCTATCCCTTGGTCAACGATCTTGACCAAAATGGTATTCTTGCCCAATTCTGTATATACATCAATTTTAGGCGCTCCTTCTGAGTATTTGATCGCATTGTCAAGCATATTGACAAAAACGTTGGTCAGGTGGAAATCATTTCCCAAAATGGACGATTTCTGCGCATTGAAATGCGTTTTGATATATCCGCCTCTATCCTCTACCATAAGAGAAACACTGGTGATAGCATCTTCTACTATGTCGTGTAGTTTTACTCTTTCTTTCTTTAGATTGATGGATTTGTTCTCCAAACGCGAAATACGCAGCACATTCTCCACTTGGGCATGCATACGCTTATTCTCATCGCGTATCATTTTTAGATAGCGCTGTTTAAAATCATCGTCTTGGGCCACTTTAGGATTCTTCAGAGCGTCTAGTGCCAAATTAATAGTGGCAATCGGCGTTTTGAATTCGTGGGTCATGTTGTTTATGAAATCCGTCTTGATCTGTGAGATCTGACGCTGACGAATAAGTTGAGAGATTGCATACCAATAAGCCAAAATGATAATGGCCGTGAACAGTATAGAAAGCACCGAGATCCCAACTATAGAACCAAAAAGTTCCTTGCGAGTGTTGTCAAAAGTGACAAACAACTGGTAATTGAAATTATCATTTTGATCGATAAACATCGGAACCCCAAATGTAGAGGGCGCATTTATATCAAAATCTCTGGAGCGGACCTTTGTTGCCAATTGATTACTGTATACCCCGTATTCATAACTGGTGCGCATCCCTTTTTTGCGAAGTTCTTTATCGATCATCCTTTCAATTAGCTCTGGGCTTACCCTTTGATGAATCGGGATCTTTTCAGAGACCTTGAGCGCTATTTCGGAAATAACTGCCATCTCAAGCTCGTTCATTCGCTTATAAGTCTTATTCTCCGACTTAATCGGTGCAGCGCCGTCTATCCCTGGAGTAATGGTAGTGGTAACCTGTTCGTTCACCAAGCTTCTAAAAGCGATTGAGTCCATGCCTATATCCAGAAAGCTTGGAGAAAGCTTATAATCGCGCTGGACAATACCGTTGCTGAATATAAAGACCTCATTCTTGTCTTCGTCAATACGGCGATAAACGATCTCTGTGATCTTTGTGGAATCCGGCTCTTCGAAGTTCTCTTCTAGGGCAACGATAGCATTGTAGATCTGCTCCTGTTCAAAAAGCTGTATGTCCTGAGAAACAGCGATCATCACCTGGCGAATATCTTTGGTGAATTGCTCCTGCTTGGTCTGGAAGGAATTATTGATCCAATACGCCTGCACGAAGATAATCCCCAATAGTGCAACGCTCATGAATACAATGAGTATGACAAACAGTCTTTTGTTCATTGTTCAAAAGTACCTCTTTTAAGGCCCGGGCCGTTTCCGTTTAACCAAATGTTAACAAAAATGTCCGTTCGTCTATTTTTTGAAGGAAATAAGCTGCTTATGGAGCGAATTTACTTGCTTTCTAGTCTCCTCAAGATCAATGTTTTCAATAACGAAGTCTGCGAGTGGTATTTTCTGCTCATCTGGCCATTGATGCTGCATTCTTGCTAAGACCGCTTCGCGGGTCGCTCCATCGCGTTTCATGACGCGTTCTAGTCTAGTTTCTAAAGGAGCCGTGACCAAGATATTCTTGTCTGCTTGTTGGTAGCTTCCGTTTTCAAACAAGATCGCGGCTTCTTTGAGCACATAAGAACCTTCTTGCTCTTGCGCCCACTTGCTAAAGTCTCGCCCCACCGCAGGATGGACCAACTGATTGAGTTGTTGGAGCAATTCTGCATCGGCAAAGACCTTACTGGCAATAAAAGCACGATTGAGACGTCCGTCTGTTGTATAGGCCTCTTGACCGAGTAATGATTTAATAGATGCCACCAGGTCTTGATCTTGTACCATCAAGCGTTTGGCCCTATCGTCGGCGTAATAAACTGCGACCCCCAGAGCTTCAAAAAAGCGAGCAACAGTGGTTTTCCCACTTCCTATTCCTCCTGTAAGTCCAAGGATCATCATCTTATTGTATGGCAATAAATTCAATTTGATCTGGGCTTATACTTAAGCGTCTGGCTCCATCAGGGAAATCAATAAGTTCAGGGATCAGATACTTCCCGCCCGGTTCAACTTTAGAAAGGTCACAAACCACTTTAAAATCTGCCGGTTGTACAGATTTATAATCCGAAAAATTAATGGTGTATCGCACCGTTACCGACGAAGGAAACAACTGTATCCCTTGTTGCTGATCGTTCCCAACAAGTGTAATGGGCACAAGAACTTCGTTCTCGATGAACTCTTGCACTTCCATGCTGTAGGTGACCTCTTCTGGGTCCACCTTAACCCCAGCAAGCTCCTCTGGTAGGTTTATTCTCAGCGTACCTGTTATTCCCTCATCCAACTCCTTAAAGGAAACCGCTTCTGTTTGTAAGTTGGTGACTTTTAAAATTTGGTTCTCCGGACCTATAACTGTGACTGAATCCGGACTGATCGCGAAGGGAGTCATATAAGAATAACCCTCCTTAAATGTATAGTCTACCCGCGCTTGAACGGCTACTCTGCGCTGGCCCAAATCCCTTAAAGGAAGCTCTAAAGATGATTTATCGCTTAATACTGTTACCGGATGCTTGAGTTGAATAGTTGCAAGATTCTCTAAATTCTGCTTAGAGATCGTCCAGCGGGCTTGCTCATTCGGGCTTATGGTACTCAGATCAATGGAAAGTTTGGGTTTACTGAGCTTATAGTACAGGAATTCAAATCCAGACGCACTCACTCGGATCGGAATTGCAGTAGCCGCATCACTGACCATGGTATTGGCAGGCATGTTCACAAACTCAACCTCAGCCTGAATGTCCTGCTGGTACTGCTTAGAAAATTTAGTCAACACCCAGAAAAGCGTGGCCAAAATCAAAAAGAAAACAAAGGAATTGATATTTCCCTTACCCGATTTGTGTTTTTGTCGTTCTGCAGCCGTCATGGGTAAAAGTTACTTAAAAAATAAATGCGGGAATGCTTGCTGCGGATCTTTCTTAAGCAGGCGAACCTGCCAAAAACTTTTTAAGTATGCCATGCCGTAACCGTAGAATTGAACGCAGGTCGCCCAAAGGGCCATAAGTCCTATGCTAAGGCTTTTATTTAAGATGGTTGCATGTATTAGCAATAAGCAAAAATAGAAGGCATATAAAGCAGCAAACCACCAATATCCGAGAATCAAAAGGATCAGGCTTGCAACTAAGCCCAAAATAAATAGTGTAGGAAACCAAAAGGTGATCTTTCTGGATTCGGGATGCCAAGAGTTCAGAATTGGTCTTACCAATCCAAACTTGGTCACCTGTTGTTTAAATTTTAACCAAGAGATCCTCCGTTTATGAAATACTGCTGCGCCAGAGATGAATCCCGTTTTGAATCCAGCCTTCTTAATTCGCCAAGACAGATCAGGATCTTCTCCAGGGTGGATCTTTCCAAAACCACCTACAGCCTCAAAGCAGGCTTTGGATATTCCCATATTGAAACTTCTAGGTTCAAAATTTTGAACGGCAGTCTTCCTACCACGAATACCTCCTGTGGTCAAAAAGCTGGTCATACTGTAGTTTATTGCCTTTTGCAAATTGCTGAATGATTCATGCGCGGAATCGGCTCCTCCAAAACAATCCAAATAGTTAGTTGATAAGGCTGCCTCAACTACATCGAGATAATCTGGAGGCATTATCACATCTGAATCTAAAATAATAAAGTAGTTTCCCTTTGCCACTTTCATGCCGTAGTTCCTTGAGGGGCCAGGACCGGAATTATCCTTGTAGTGATAACTTATTTGGAGCTTATCTTGATATTGCTCTATAATAGACCTGCAGTCCTTCTGAGAGCCATCTTCAACGATACAAACTTCGAAAGGTATGTCCGTTGTAAAAGACACCATACTCGCTAAAAGCTCGTCAATCTCATCGGGACGATTATATATTGGTATTATAAAACTGTAGGCTCTCTTCATTCAAACACAAAAAAACAATTTTTTAACCAATCGTGAAAAGCCTAGAAGACTTCAAAACAAAAAAAAGCCACCCAGTGGGTGGCTTTCCAAATTTCTTTGTTTTGTTTAGTCAGCTTACTGCTTGATCAAACGGTAAGAACCTTGTTGATCGTCAGACACTACGTTTACAATGTAAACTCCTGCCTTAAGAGCAGCAACGTTGATCTCCTGAGAAAGTGCATTAGGAGCAACCTCAAGAACCTTTTGTCCAAGGATGTTGAAGAAAGTAACAGCTTGAATCTCGTTTTGAGCTCTTACAGTTACTACATCAACAGCTGGGTTAGGAACCATGCTGAATCCAGCGATCTGGTTGTCATCAGTGCTAAGTACGTAGTCCAACGTAAAGTTGTCTACACCACCGTGCCATCCCCAAGATCCACCAGCATCGTCATAAGTCCAACGAACTTGGAAGTCTGAGTTAGAAGCTGTACCAGTGAAAGTCTCAGAAAGGATAGAATCAATGTTAACATCGTAAACAGCTAGTGTTTCCCATCCAGCTCCTGCGTTTACTTCAGCAGTAAAAGTCTCACCATCTCCAACTTCTTGGAAAGCAACGTCATAAGTAATAGTTACATCACTAGTTACACCAGTAAGGTCGTACACAGCTGAGAACAAAGTGGTGTTAGAAGCATCAGCTCCATTACCACAAGCGTCATCGTCAAAGTACATAGCTGGAGTATCGAAGTCTGGACCAAATGGCATATCAGCACCGTTCAACCAGTCACAAGAACCTGTGTTCAGTACAGTAGACCATCCTGCTGGTAGACCAGAGTCAAAGTCTTCTGTTACAACTTGCGCAGTCATTCCAGCTGAGAATAATGCTGCACAAAACAATAAAGTAATTTTTTTCATATCACATGATTTAGTTTAAACTTTGACACAAAATTACACTAATATTTAATAAAACCAAATTCTATCTGTAATTAGGAATATCTATTTTACTCCTCCTTCATAAAGGCTTCCATTACTTCATTGCTCACTCCTGTATTTGAGAAACCGCCGTCGTTATAGAGATTCTGCAGCGTAACTCTTTTAGTAAGGTCACTAAAGAGACTCACGGTATAGTTTGCGCAATCAAGAGCAGTAGCATTTCCTAGTGGAGACATTTTCTCTGCATAAGCGATGAATCCGTCGAATCCTTTTACTCCTTGTCCCGCAGTTGTAGGAGTTGGAGACTGGGAAATAGTATTCACTCTAACTTTCTTGTCTTTTCCGAAGAAATATCCAAAGCTGCGCGCAATGGATTCCAAATAGGCTTTGTTGTCTGCCATGTCATTGTAATCTGGGAAAACACGTTGGGCTGCCATATAACTCAGCGCCACTATACTCCCCCATTCATTCATGGCGTCTTTTTGATACAGGGTCTGCATTACTTTATGGAAAGACAGCGCAGACACATCCCATCCCTTGTGGGTCCAATCGTATTTTTGATCGGTATAGGCTTTGCCTTTTCTTACGTTTACAGACATTCCAATTGAATGGAGTACAAAATCTAATTTGCCGCCTAGGGCTTCCGTTGCTCCGTCGACAAGCTTTTCCAGATCCTCTAAAGACGTAGCATCTGCCGGGATGATCTGTGAATTGGTCTTTTCTGCCAGAGCATTGATCTGCCCCATACGCATGGCTATTGGAGCGTTAGTAAGCACAAAGCTTCCGCCTTCTTCGTGTACTCTTTCTGCAGTTTTCCAGGCTATGGAGTTCTCATCCAAGGCGCCAAAAATAATTCCCTTTTTTCCAGCTAATAAATTGTAAGACATAGGTTGGTGTTTTATGCGGTCAAAAATAGTTAATTCATTAATTCTTTCGCGTGATTCAATGCGGTTTCGGACAATTGTTGTCCGCCGAGCATTTGCGCTATCTCTACCACGCGTTCTTCTTGTGTTAGCGCTTTCATTTGTGTGCTTACACCTTTATCGGTGTCTTGTTTGTATACTTTAAAGTGATGATTCCCTTTTGCGGCTACTTGCGGCAAATGGGTAATACTCACCAATTGCATGGACCTGGACATCTGTTGCATAATATCTGCTATGCGGTTGGCCACCTCTCCGGAAACCCCCGTGTCGATCTCGTCAAAGATCAAGGTTGCCAAGTTGGTATGTTTGGCCATAAGTGCCTTTAAAGCCAACATAACTCGAGAGAGCTCTCCGCCCGAGGCTATTTTTTGCAATGGCCCAGGTGCAATACCTTTATTTGCGCTAAAAAGGAAAGAAAGATTTTCGTGTCCGTAATTATTCGGCGCTGCAACCTCTTGGGCTACCACAAAATTCGCTGCCGGCATCTCTAACATGTGCAGGTGTTTGTTCACGGTTTCACAAACTTGTGGGATGACCGCTTTTCTCGCTTTGAATAATTTGTCTGCACAGCTGTCCATTGTTGCCTTTGCGCTTCGCAATGTTTCCTGAGCAGCCTTTAGTTGGTCCGATTGATCTTCTACCAAAGTAACCAATTGCTCTAATTCTTGTCGCTTTGCAATTAATTCCTCCACAGTAGTAGCGGCGTGCTTACGCTTTAAATCGTATAGGCTACGCGTAATTTCTTCCAAACTTGCTAAGCGCTCTGGGTCGTTCTCTATTTGTTCTTGTTGCTCGAACAAATGCGACTCCAGGTCCTCCAACTCTATTTGTAGGGATAACATTCGCTCCGCAGCTTCTTTGAATAAAGGAGATACCTTGGCTAGTTGTTGTAGCTGCTGATTGGCAGCAGCCAGCCCTACACTAGCACCCACATCTTCGGCACTCAGCGCTTGAAGCACTCCGCCTAAGAGTTCTTGGATCCGTTCTACATTAGACAGGGTTTCGTATTCTTGATCTATTGCAGCTTCGTCTATTTTATCCAATTGAAGTTCTTGCAATTCTGAGAGCAAGAATTTATTGTAATCAAATTCTTTATTGGCAGCAGCTTGAGCTTCCTTAAGTGTTTCTAGCGCCTTGTTGGCCTCTTTGTAAGCGGTAAAGGACGATCTGTAAGCCGACAACAATTCTTGGTTTTCTGCGATCAGATCTATCAGATCGAACTTAAATGCAGTGGTGTTTACAGCAGACTGTTGCCCTTGACTATGTATGTCTATAAGGTGAACTCCAAGAGCGTTCAGTACTTGTAAGTTCACTGGAGTATCATTGACAAAGGCCCTGGACTTACCCGAGGCTAGAAGTTCTCTTCGGATTATGGTATGCGTGTCAAAATCCAGGTCTTGGGTTTTAAAAAAATCCACGAGCTGAAACTTACTCAGATCGAAATGGCCTTCTATGACGCTTTTCTGAGATTTATCCTTAATGCTTTCCATGTCGGCACGCTGACCTAACAAAAGCCCAAGAGCTCCCAAGATGATAGATTTACCCGCTCCGGTCTCTCCGGTGATCACCGTAAAACCTGCTCCAAAATCGACCGATAACTGATCGATAAGGGCGTAATTCTTTATGGATAATGATTGGATCAAGCGTTCAAAAGCATTAAACGAAATCTGAAAAAATAAAGATAAGAAAGACTCCGCTTAAAAAAGCACTTTGAAGCGTTTAATATCGGATGTCCTCCCAGCTAGCTCGCTTGGTAGGTGCCATACGATTTAGGTCTTCTACCAATTTGGCGATGTCTACACGAGGGCCACCACTAAAGACCTTACTTATCTCGTTCTCTTTGGCGTCGAAGAAGGTTCTGAGCAAGAATGAATTCGGGCGTCTGTCGTTGATCATGCGCAGGCGACTCAAACTCTCGGACATGATCTCTTTGGCTTTCTTCGGATCTTCATGCATCACGTCTAAACCTAGACGGTGATAGTCGTACATCACATTGTGAAACTCTGCAAAGACATTAGACAGTAAAGCATCGTTATAACGGAAACGCGATTGCACCCCATCGGTAGCCTTCCATCCTAAGAAATTTGAAGAAGCTGCTGTATTGACTATCTGCTTAGCCACCTGAAAATAAGGGATTCCTCCATTTCTGCTGAATGTAGCAGCGTCTAGCCCAATAACTGTATACACGTGAAAAGCAACCACAGAGATCAAATTCGAATCGAAACTGTTCGGATTGAAGTTCAAGGGCTGAAATTCTCTATAAGTAAAAGAGAACTGCTTGTCGTTATAGTTGTATACTGGCGAATTGTATGAAGACCCATAAGCCGGACGCGAAGACTGCACCTGCAACGTGGCTGTAAAATCATCACCATCATAAGCGGTCACCACAATTACCAGATTCATGTCTATACGCTCTTGCGTAGCCATTTTCATGGTGGTCCATTGGTATTCGTTCACAAACTCTGCGATCTGATTCTCTAAGGTCTTGAAAATCTGCAGATCTGCTCGTGCCGTTTGCTCAGCATTCACAGTGACCGTACAACGGATCTCTTGTGCTGTAACACTTAAACTAAAGATGGTGCAAAGTATAAATAGAAGTCTTCTCATTGCTGCTTAATAATGTAATCGAGGATGTCTACAGCGACAGCTGCTTTATCCTTTAGATCAAACGGCAAAACGGCGCCGTTCTTATCTATAAAGGTGACTTTGTTGGTTTTGGATTTAAAACCAGCCCCTTCGTCTCTGAGCGAATTTAGTATAATTAAATCTAAATTCTTTTTCTCCAGCTTCTTTTTTGCGTTGTCTAGTTCATTCTGAGTTTCTAAGGCAAAGCCGACCAAATATTGCTGCTTTTTTTGGCTACCAGCCCAGCCCAGTATGTCTTGTGTCTTCTCTAGTTTTATATCTAGAGAATCTCCTGTTTTCTTGATCTTTTCTTGCGCTGGGTCTATTGGTCTGTAATCAGCTACAGCAGCGGCAAAGATTCCTATATCTGTCTTATTGTAATGGGATTGCACGGCATGGAACATCTCCGCAGCACTTACAACTCGGATCAGATTCACGCGCTTATCTTCTAATTGAATAGCAGACGGCCCGCTGACCAAGGTAACCTCGGCCCCAAGAGCCGCAGCTCGCTCCGCGATCTTGTAACCCATGAGTCCGCTGGAATGATTCCCAACAAATCGCACCGGGTCTATAGCTTCATAGGTAGGTCCTGCAGTAATTAGAACACGTTTGCCTTTTAAGGGCAACCCTTGGCTAATGTGTTCTTCTAAAAAAGAAATGATCTCTTCTGGTTCGGCCATACGTCCTTGCCCCACCAATCCGCTGGCTAGCTCGCCGTGAGCGGCTGGGATCTGAATGTTTCCAAAACCGCTTAATGTATCGAAGGTGTTTTGTGTAGAAGGGTGCTTGTACATGTCCAGATCCATAGCTGGAGCATACATAACTGGACATTTGGCAGATAAGTAAACGGCCAAAAGCAAATTATCGCAAACCCCTGTGGCCATCTTAGCCAAAGTATTTGCGGTAGCTGGAGCGATCAGTAAATAGTCGGCCCAAAGACCGAGCTCTACGTGATTGTTCCACTGGGCGTTTTCATCTTCCTCATTGGTGAAAGACGAATAGACCTCATTCTTAGATAAAGTGGAAAGGGTAAGCGGCGTAACAAAGTCTTTAGCCGCTGGAGTCATTACCACGCGCACCTCTGCGCCGGATTTGACCAACAAGCGTACCAGCCAGGCTGTTTTATAGGCAGCGATACCGGCGGTTACCCCCAGTAAGATTCGCTTTCCTTTTAAAACAGACATGATCCCGATTGTTTAGGCCTCGTCCTCTTGGGTGTTGCGGTGGTAGATCTTGTCTTCTAGCCACTCCTGCACTGCCAAAGCGTGTGGCTTAGGAAGTTTTTCGTAGAACTTAGAAACTTCGATCTGCTCTTTGTTTTCAAAGATCTCTTCTAGAGAATCATTGTAGGTCGCAAACTCGTCCAGTTTTTCCAACAACTCTTTTTTGATCTCTCCGTTGATCTGCGTGGCACGCTTAGCGATTATAGAGATAGCCTCGTAAATGTTGTTGGTAGGCGCATCTACCAAATTCTTGTCAATGGTAGTGGTGTTGATAGGCGCGTCTAATTTCTTTAAATTCATCATATGTGCTAACCTTAAGATTTTGTTTCAGTGTTAAAGGCTTCCAAGCGGGATTCGATATCTTGATTGATCTCATCTGCCGCTTCTTTATACTCGGAATCCGCAAAGTATTTCATAAAGCTGTTGTAATAGTCCTTGGCCGCTCGCAAACGCTCTGGCACTAAGGTCTCAAAACTATTGATCGCCAATTTATACTCCGATTCCATGCGCATGTAGAACGCTTCTGCTCTATATTCGCTACCAGGATAGTCTGTCGCAAAGTTGTCATAAGCTTCGATAGCCGACTTATAATCTTCGCGGTGATAGTATGATTTGGCGATACGGATCGCTTTATATTCCAATTTTGTGTTGAGTTCGTCTACCAAACCATTGGCCTCTTGCAGGTAATCAGAATCAGGAAACTGATCGATAAATCCTTGAAGCTTTTCCAATGCGGTATAGGTGTCTTCTTGATCTAAGGAGTACCTCGGAGACAACTCGTAATAACTTTTAGCTCCTTTGTAAGCCGCCTCTTGTACACGATCACTGTTTGGGTAAGATCGTACAAAACGCTCAAACTGATATCCGGACAAATAAAAATCTCCCAATTGGAAATAGGTATCAGCGTAAAAGAACATCAATCGTTCTGCCTGTGGCTTTCCGCGATAGGCAGGCACAATCTCTTCCATGAGCTTTAGCGCCTTTCTGTATTTACCGACTTGATATAGCGAATCAGCAAAGCGATATTTAGCCGCCACATCATCCGATTTATAGACTTTCTGAAAAGGCGAACAGGCACCCACCAATAAGAGGGCTGCCAACGCTAAAAGGTAATATTTGTTTTTGTTTAAAAACATCCTGCAAAATTAGTTAATTCTTCGAGATTACAAAACTGTAGACCGCACGAAGCTAAAACTCTCTAGCCCTTGTGCCATGCGGATTGTGAAAAGTTTAACTCCGTACTAAAAATCACTTAAAAAATCTCCGAGTCGCGCTTTGAGTCCAGAAGTGGCAGAAACCAATGGCAAGCGTACCGTGTCGGTACAGATTCCACGGTGTTCTAAAAGGGCCTTAATTCCCGCAGGATTACCCTCTTCAAAGATCATATCTATTGCTGGCATGAGTTGATACTGCAGCGCTCTTGCCTGCTCATTATGACCTGCTCTAGCTAAACGCACCATAGCAGAGAATTCAGCGGGCATTCCTTCTCCGATAACAGAGATCACGCCTGCTCCTCCGGCTAAGACCATCGGTAAGGTGATCATATCGTCTCCAGAGATCACTAAGAAATCTTCCGGCGTTTGCCGCATGAGCTCCATAGCTTGAACAATATCACCTGCAGCCTCCTTTATAGCGACGATATTGTCAAAATCCGCAGCTAATCGAGCAACGGTCGCTGGGGCCATATTGGATGAGGTTCTACCCGGGACATTGTATAAGATGATCGGTTTGGTGGTCGCCTTGGCAACAGCTTCGAAATGACGATATATACCTTCTTGAGTAGGTTTGTTGTAGTAAGGCGATACCGATAAAACGGCTGTGTATGCGCTAAGATCAGTTTCCTGAAGTTCTGCAACAACGGCCGCAGTATTATTGCCTCCTATACCCAAAACCTCGGGCACGCGTCCGCCATTGGCCGCTGTAATGCAAGCCTTCACCTTTTCCTTTTCGGCCTTAGTTAGTGTGGCTGATTCTGCAGTAGTCCCTAGAACCACTAAATAGTCTACGCCGTTTTCTATGTTAAAATCCACCAAGGCCTTTAAAGCCTTTAGGTCCAGGTTTCCCTGAGCGTCAAATGGAGTGATCAGCGCCACTCCTGTTCCTATTAGTTCTTGCATAATTTTTTTAGCCTCAAGGGCAAAGTTTCAATATGGTCAAGTATTTTATCAATTCGTTTTCAAAGGCAGCCCAATCTCCCTTTGGCGTATCTATGATCAAGTCATAAAGGGCTTCATTACCACCTGCGGTGCCCACGCGAAAGGCATTAGGCTTACTCGCAATAAGATTGTCCAGCAATGGATTTTCGCTCCAATAATAAGCGACGATCAGATCAAAATCTTTGACCTGAAAGGCAGCGGCATCGTCAGCGAGTAGTTTACCCTGCCAACCAAAATGCTTTTTACACCATTGCTGAGGGCCGAGTTCTTCCGGCTTGATGCCCGTAGTAAACTCGCGAAACCAAATATCGGCGACTGGCAGTTGCAGTTTCTTTGCCAGACTAGCTACTGCTTGCGCATTAGCTGTCAAACCATTTTGGGAAAGCAACAAAACGTTCTGTAATTTCCCAGTGGGAAGCACGCGCTTCTGTTGGTCTATAGCCTTGCGCAACTGTTTTAAGACACTTCTTTGTTTTAACGCTCCTATCACGGTTTATTGCCCAAGTTTAGCCAAGAATTCGTCTTCAGTTATTAGTGCTACTCCAAGTGATTCAGCCTTGGTACGTTTTGAAGGACCCATTTTATCTCCTGCAACTATATAGGTGGTTTTGGACGAAATAGAACTCGATACCTTTCCGCCATTATCTTCGATCAATTTTTTAAGTTCAGTTCGAGATACTCTAGTGAATACTCCAGAGACTACCACTACATCTCCCTTTAGCAGCTCTGTTTGATTGGCCAGCACCTCTTCAGACAATTCCAATTGCAGCCCGTATTGTCTCAATCTGTCAATTAACTCTTGATGCTTCGGATCTGAGAACCATTCCACTACGCTTTGTGCAATAGCCAATCCAATTTCATCTACAGTTTGTAGCTCGTCCAGGTCTGCTGCTGCAAGCGCAGTAATGGACTTATAATGCTTAGCAAGCTTTTTGGCAACTGTCTCTCCTACATAACGGATCCCTATGGCAAACAAGACTCGCTCAAAAGGGATCTCCTTGCTTTTGGCCACCCCTTGCACCAAATTCTCCGCGCTCTTTTGCGCCATTCTATCTAAGGGAAGTAATTGGTCTACACCCAGCGTATACAGATCAGCATAATTGTTTATAAGCCCTTCCTTGACCAACAAGGCAACTGTCTCTCCACCTAAGCCCTCTATATCCATGGCTTTGCGTGAGATGAAATGCTGGATCTTCCCAACTATTTGCGGAAAACACCCCAATTCATTCGGGCAGTAATGTAGGGCCTCATCGGCTTGTCTGATAAGCGGGGTCTGGCATTCCGGACAGTTTGTTATGTACTGCGTGGGACTAGAATCTGCCGGGCGTTGACTTAAGTCCACCCCAACTATCTTTGGAATGATCTCCCCGCCTTTTTCTACATAGACCGTGTCGCCTTCGCGTATATCTAGCTTAGCTATCTGATCGGCATTGTGCAAAGAGGCTCTTTTCACAACGGTTCCCGCTAGGTCAACAGGTTCTAAGTTTGCCACTGGCGTTATAGCTCCTGTACGCCCAACTTGATAGGTGATGGTATGTAAAACAGAAACAGCTTGCTCTGCTTTAAACTTATAGGCCATGGCCCATCGGGGCGCTTTGGCAGTGTAACCCAACTCCTCTTGTTGTCTGAGGCTGTTTACTTTGATAACTACCCCATCGGTTTCATAAGGCAATTCATGTCTTGCCGTATCCCAATGATTCACATAGGCAATGACCTCGTCTATATTCTTGGCTAAAACAGCATGAGGAGGAACCTTAAAGCCCCAAGAGTTTGCCTTTTGTAAGCTTTCTAATTGCGTTTCGATGTTGAGCTTGTCTCCAATAACGCTATACAGAAGACATTCCAAAGGTCTTTTAGCAACCTCCGCACTATCCTGAAGTTTTAAACTTCCGCTAGCAGTATTTCTGGGGTTTCGGTAAGGCTCTTCTCCTGCGGCGATACGCTGGGCGTTCATAGCTTCAAAGCCAGCAAAGGGCAGAACAATCTCTCCTCGAATGTCAAAGCGTTCCGGATAGTCCCCGCGCAATTGCAAAGGCACAGATTTTATAGTTCTGATGTTTGTGGTGACCTCATCGCCCTGAACACCATCTCCGCGCGTCACCGCTTTTTCAAGTTTGCCGTCTTGGTAAGTCAGGCTAATGGAAGCTCCGTCGTACTTAAGCTCACAGGTGTATTCCACAGGACCGTCTACGGATTTTTTAATGCGCTTTTCCCAATCCAGAAGATCATCCTTAGAATAAGAATTATCTAAGGAATACATGCGGTACTCATGCACTAGCGTGTTGAAATTCTTAGTTACTTGCCCGCCAACGCGTAAGCTGGGAGAATTAGGATCGTAGTATTCTGGATGAGCAGCTTCCAGCTCTTGAAGTAGTTTGAGCTTGGCATCGAATTCAAAATCAGAGATGACCGGCGCGTCCAAGACATAATAATTGTAATTGTGCCCTCTGAGCTCCGCACGCAATTGTTCGATTTGCTGCTGAATATTCATCAATAAAGTCTTTCCCCAAAAATAAGAAAGCTGTGGGTTTTAATCTGCCTTAGCAGGCGCTAAATTGATGGAGTTTTGCAGTATTTATCAACCGTTGGAAGAAAAAAAGAAAGGGCCTTTAAAAGAGTATTTCCGAATATAACTAACGCAAAAATAATGGTGATAAACTCCCTGCCGCGGGGATAGCTTTAAAGCTGACTAACGGAAAGAAGACTACTTCTTAAAAAGGCCCTGCCTAAGGTCAAGTTCACAAATACATTCATCTCCATGTATCAATCGACGGATTCTTACAACTAAGAAAAGTTCAACCCCTGTCTCGTATTTGTGAATTTATGGCTATATCAATGATCGTTTGTTCTTTGTAGGAACATTGTTGAAAAAAGTGAGACGAACCACAATTGTTGACTCCAAAAAAATGAATTGCAAAAAAATTCCTAATCCTTAACGCGCATCAACATCTCTTGGAAATTGTGGCCGCCCCACAACCAAACAATATTTATAAAGACTTAAAGTCCTTATTGCGAAAACTTAAATCACACCCCTGTGATTATTTCACGATTCAAAAGTATTTTGTTGAAAAATCAAAAAAGCAAAAGAAATTGAAAAAAAATATCGCTATGCAATTCGTCGATATTTTTCCGCACTTTATCGATTAGGTTCGATCCTGAGTCAACCATTTGGGGACTTCAAGGGCCTTGTAGGTTCGCATCTTTTGTAGCAACAGGTTTGGATCCGAAGCAACTAAGAGGATCTCAAAGTTCTCCATCTTTAAAAATCCTTTTCGCACCATACCTTCTAACAAGGCAATAAGCGGGTCGTAAAAGCCATTGATATTAAGCAGCCCCACTGGCTTTTGATGCAAGCCCAATTGTGACCAGGTAATGATCTCAAAAAGCTCCTCTAACGTTCCGAATCCTCCGGGTAGCGCTATGAATCCGTCGCTTCTTTCGCTCATGATCAATTTGCGTTGATGCATATTCTCTGTGGTGATGAGTTCACTTAAGCCTAAATGGACCACTTCTTTGCGTTTGAGGAATTCAGGGATCACACCAACTACGCGACCGCCATGGTCTAGTACAGCTTCAGCAACTTTTCCCATAACGCCAATTTTAGCGGCCCCATAGACCAACTCTATATGCTCTTCGGCCAACAATTGCCCGAGTCTTAAAGCGGTTTCTGTTATAGCTATGTCGTTGCCCGAACTGCTTCCGCAGAAAACAGCAACTCTATCTATTTGGATTTCTTTTGACATTTGAGCATGCGATCTTTTAAATAACTGTCCTGGCGGAGTTCCATAGCAAAACCAAAAGGCGCCAAGGAAGTCAGGAGTTCCTTACTAAGATACTCATTGATTTCCAGATAGAGGCTCCCGCCAGGCTTTAAATGCTTGGTAGCCAGGGCCGAAATGCGTTTATAGAATAAAAAAGGATCGGTGTCAGGTACAAAGAGTGCCATTTCTGGCTCGTGCTCCAATACATTAGTTAGCATTAGATTTCGTTCTGAATCTCGCACATAAGGCGGATTGCTCACCATAATGTCATATGGCCCACCAGAGAGTTCATCCTGTAAAACATCGGCAGCAATAAAATCTACTGCTAAATCCAACTGTTCCGCGTTCTCATTAGCAATGACCAGGGCTTCTTTAGAGAGTTCTACGGCAGTAAGCTCCCAGGCAGGACGTGAAGCTTTTAAGGCCAAAGCAATGGCTCCGGAGCCACTGCAAAGATCGACCACCTTTAAGGGATGAACTTCCTGCTCCTGTAAGATCCAATGCACCAACTCCTCGGTTTCTGGTCTGGGAATCAGCACCCCTGGACCAACGTTTAATTCAAGTTCACAAAAGGCTGTTGCTCCTAATATATATTGTATGGGTTGCTGCTGAGCTAATTTGTCTTTGACCGCTGTTATTTTTGGAATCACTTCGGATGGAAGCTGGTCCATTAATCGCAGGCGTACTGGTTCTAATTTAAGAAAGTGCTCCAGCGTCAAGTTCAATAGTGCAGAGACCTCGTCCTTTCCATAAGTGGGCTGAAGCTCCGATTGCCAATCTTGATGCAGCTGGTGGTAATTCAAATTACAGATCGATTAACATATGGACAGGACAGCTGTAGTGCCCGGTATTGCCCATAGCCCCATCGATATAATGGAAGCCCGTGTTCTTATATAGTTTTTGGGCAGCATGCATATTAGGCATGGTCTCTAAGTAGCACTGATCAAAACGGAATCTTTTGGCCGCATCCAAGCAGCGTTCCATCATGGCCGAGCCTATACCTCGACCGCGCGCCTCTGGCAAGAAGTACATTTTTTGGAGTTCGCAGATATTGCCTTCAAAATTTGCCAACTGCGCTACTCCTGCCCCACCGATAATACCATCTGGAGTATCGACCACAAAATATTGCGCTCGAGGTACCTGATAGGTCTTGTGCATACAGTTCAAGGCTTCGTCCTCATAAGCTGTACCTACTTTAGGCACACCGTGTTCAACAAGCACCTTGCGGATCACAGTTGCGATCTGCTGATCGTCTTTTGGAAGTATTGGTCTGATGGTAAAAGAAAACATGATGAATTGTCGTATTTTTGAAGCTAAATTACGCATTCTTTGTGAGTCCGACCACCGCTTTTTCTCAGACAGCACTCAAAACCCATCAGGCCTATATGAAGCGTTGCCTGAGCCTTGCAGCACTGGGCTTAGGTACCACAGACCCAAATCCTATGGTTGGCTGTGTCATCGTACAAGGCGAGACCATAATTGGTGAAGGATGGCACCAAAAAGCTGGTGAAGCTCACGCTGAAGTTCAGGCCGTAAACAGTGTTAAGAACAAAGCATTATTGAGAGGAGCCACTATCTATGTGTCCTTAGAACCCTGTTCGCATTTTGGGAAGACGCCTCCTTGCGCAGACCTGTTGATCCGTGAACAAGTTGGAAGAGTGATCATAGGTTGTACAGATCCTAATCCAGCTGTAGCAGGAACAGGTATAAAAAAATTAGAGGCTGCCGGTATTGAAGTTATCTGCGGAGTATGCGAGCAACAGGCGCGAGCACTCAACAAACGCTTTTTCACTTTTCACAATAAGAGGCGACCTTATGTTATCTTGAAATGGGCAGAAAGCCATGACGGGTTTATAGCTCCCGCTCAAAAAACACAACAAGCTCCCGTTTGGATAAGCAATGCCTTGAGCAGACAGCGTACCCACAAATGGCGTGCAGAAGAAAGTGCCATCCTTATTGGAGTGGAAACTGCTCTGAGTGATGATCCGTCCTTGACCACAAGAGAATGGCCGGGTAAGTCCCCTTTGCGCATAGTGATCGATATTAATGGACGCTTGGATGAAAAACTTAAGGTTTTGAATGGCAGCGTACCAACTATTGTATTTACAGCGGCCGAAAAAACAACTACGGTTAATCATATCGGTTATATTAAGGTAGCAGCAGGAGAATTGCCCATTAATGACTTGTTAAGGCATTTATACGATAAAGGTGTGCAATCACTTATTGTAGAGGGAGGTGCTTCTACCTTGCAAAGATTCATAGACAGCGGTTTATGGGATGAAGCCCGAACCTTTATTGGTCCCTCAGAATTGAAAAGCGGCCTAAAGGCTCCTGCATTGAATTTAGAACCAAGCGCGATAGAAAGCTTACACAATGATCGTTTATTGACTTATTTGAATCCGAAGCAATTATGATAAGCTTACTACTCTCTATTGCTTCGTCTGCAGCAATTCTTACCCTATTTAAGGCATTTGGACGCTTCCAAGTAAACACCTTTCAGGCTATAGTTACCAATTATATAGTAGCGGCAAGTTGCGGTTTCATTGCTTACGGCAGCCTTGCTGCTACGGATGCTCCTTGGCAGAAAAGCTGGTTTGTACCCGCAATACTATTGGGTGTATTGTTTATATCGATCTTTAATCTAATGGCGCTTACAGCCCAGCGATTAGGACTGTCTGTAGTTTCTGTAGCAACCAAAATGAGCGTTGCGATTCCTATCGTCTTTGGATTTCTCTATTACAAGGAGCTGGCTACAGTACCCAAGCTATTGGGAATAGGTCTGGCCTTGCTAGCACTTTATTTGAGCTCAATAAAAGGAAAGGGGCACCCCAAGCTAGAACTCCGAGATATGGTGCTACCTCTTTTAGTATTTTTAGGCAGCGGTGTCATTGATACCAGTATCAAATTCTTAGAGGAAGATCGTGTAGGAACTGATGAGGTGAGTCAATTCTCTGCTACTATATTCGCTGCTGCAGCCCTTAGTGGTGTTTTGCTGCTACTTGCAAAAAGCCTGAAGAAAAAGGTTGTCATTGCCCCTAAGAATCTCCTTGCGGGAGTTGCACTGGGTATTCCCAATTATTTCAGTATTTACTTTTTGGTACAGGCACTCCGAATTCCTTACCTAGATAGTGCAACTGTCTTTACTTTGAATAACATTGCTATTGTGATCGCAGCCACTTTGACAGGGATACTCTTATTTAAAGAAAAACTCAGCAAACAAAATTGGTTCGGAATTGTTTTGGCCGTGAGCAGTATTGCTATAATAGCCTATTTTAACTGATGGAAGATCACTACCGAACATTAAAAGCTCCATCGGCCCCGCAACTCTTTAAGGACAGAGGCAGCAAATTCTTCGGTTATGCCTATCCGATAACTCATGCCGATGAGGTTGCCTCTATAATAGAAAACTTAAAAAAGGAGCATAATACCGCAAGACATTGGTGTTATGCCTATCAATTGGGCTTGGGCGAGCCTGAATACCGTGCCAATGACGACGGTGAGCCTTCTAATAGTGCCGGACAGCCCATTTATGGTCAGATACAAGCTTTTGAGCTTACGGACGTATTGGTGGTGGTGGTTCGCTACTTTGGTGGCACCAAGTTAGGTGTAGGTGGTCTTATAAACGCCTACAGAACTGGAGCTAAGCTCGCTCTAGAAGCCAGCGCAATAGAAACACGCTATGTAGAGATTCCCTTTGTTATAAAAACTCCGTATAATTTATTAGGACGGATCATGCGCCTAATAAGCGATATGAACATTAATATCATATCACAGGAAAGTGCTCAAGATGTGACCTTACGTTTATCGGTTAGAGCTTCGCAACTTGATAGCGTGAAAAATGAGGTTAAAAAGTTATATCCTGCACAGTTTATTCCTACAAATTAGCGTTAGTAGGATTAGGACTTCAAGCGGTCCGTGATATAATCTGGGACTCGTATTAATTTATTGTTAACCATAGATTTAAAAACTAAGGTTGTAGTTGCTTTTGCAAGTACCTCTTCGGACTGGTTTTTTAGTACGTAATCGAAGGTGATTTTGTAGCTGGGGTTTTCCCGTAACTCAGTGGTTAGCAAAAGTCTGTCGTCATATTTTGCCGGCTGCTTATATCGGATAGCTAAATCTACAACTGGCAACATGACATCGTGCTCTTCCATCCAGCGGTAGGTCACACCCAAATTTCTGAGCCATTCTGTCCGTCCCATCTCGAAATATGCGGGATACGCGCCATGATAGACCACACCCATCTGATCGGTCTCACCGTAACGCACTCTAAAATCGATAGTGTGTGCTAACAAAGTATTGGTTTTAAGTAAGTGGGAAAAATTACGTATCTTACAAGTTATGGAAGTATCACAAAAAAAAACTTAAAATCCAATACCGCTTTCATTTTTTTTTTTCATTTTTTTGTTCACATATTTGCACTGTTAAGGAATTGTTAGGGAAGTCACTATTCCCTATTTTTTTCTACAGCAACTAACAACTCAAAAACAACACTTTTTAATCGAATTATGAGCAGAACAGCTGAATCTGTTTGGAACCATTGTCTGTCCTTTATTAAGGACAACATCACTACCCAAGCCTACAAAACTTGGTTCGAACCTATCCAAGCAGTTAAGCTCTCTGATAATGCTCTTAGTATTCAAGTTCCAAGTAAGTTTTTCTACGAGTGGTTAGAGGAGCATTATGTCAAGCTTCTTAAGGTTGCCTTGACCAAAGAATTAGGTGCCGAAGCCAAATTGGTCTATGTGATCAAGATGGAGAACACCTACGGCAACAAACAACCTTTCACGGAGAAAATCCCCAGTACACAGCGCACTACGGTTAAAAGCCAAGAAGTGGATGTTCCTATTAAGAACAAAAGTCCTGAGCTTAAGAACCCCTTCGTTATTCCTGGAATCCGCAACGTAAAGATCGAGTCTCAGCTCAACCCGAGTTACAACTTTGAGAATTTCTTAGAAGGTGATTCGAACCGCCTAGCGCGTTCTGCCGGTATGGCCGTAGCCAACAAACCGGGTGGGACTTCCTTTAATCCACTACTTATCTTTGGTGGTGTAGGTCTAGGGAAAACGCACTTGGTGCACGCTATTGGAGTTGAGATCAAAGACAAGTATCCGGAAAAAACAGTATTGTACATTTCTGCAGAGAAATTCACGCAGCAGTATATAGAGTCTGTAAAGAAGAACAACAGAAACGACTTCATTCATTTCTACCAGATCATTGATGTTCTTATAGTAGACGACATTCAATTATTGTCTGGCAAAGCCGGAACTCAGGATGTTTTCTTCCACATTTTCAATCACTTACACCAAAACGGCAAACAGGTTATCCTTACTTCAGACAAGGCGCCTGTAGACATGATAGACATAGAGCAACGTCTGTTGTCGCGATTTAAGTGGGGGCTTTCTGCGGAGCTTCAACATCCGAACTTTGACACGCGTATAGCCATCATCAAAAACAAATTGTTTAGAGATGGAGTGGATATGCCCGAAGAGATCGTGGAATTCCTGGCTAATAATATCAAAACAAATATTCGCGAATTGGAAGGTGCCATTATCTCTTTGATCGCGCATTCCTCGTTCAATAAGCGCGAGATCACCATAGACTTGGCTAAAAAGATCGTAGACAACTACGTGAAACACACCAAACGCGAAGTTTCTATAGACTATATACAAAAGGTAGTAAGCGATTATTTCCAGATGGATGTAGAGACGCTTCAATCTAAAACTAGAAAACGCCATATTGTTCAGGCGCGTCAGCTAGCCATGTTCTTTGCCAAGAAGTTTACCAAGGCAAGTTTGGCAAGTATTGGTTCGCAGATCGGAAAACGCGATCATGCGACGGTATTGCACGCTTGTAAAACTGTAGATAACCTTTCTGCTACAGATAAACAGTTCCGCAAATACGTGGAAGACCTCAACAAAAAACTCACCCTCTAAATCCTTATGGAAAAGACCAGAATTCTTATGGTCTGTCTGGGAAATATCTGCCGAAGCCCTTTGGCAGAAGGCATTATGCGCACAAAGCTCTTTGGCCGTAAAGACTATGAGGTTGACTCTGCCGGTACCGGCGGATGGCATGTAGGAGATCCTCCAGACCCAAGATCCGTCGCAATTGCCAAAGAAATGGGCTTGGATATTACCGGGCAACGCGGCCGCCAGTTTAATGTGACAGATTTTGATAGGTTTGACCATATCTTCGTGATGGATAATTCCAATCATCGCGATGTGCTTAAACTGGCCCGAACAGAACACGACAAGCAAAAGGTTTCACTAATCTTGGACACACTATTTCCGGGAGAGAATGTAGATGTTCCTGACCCCTACTACGGCGGAAACGATGGCTTTGCCAAAGTATATGACATGCTCGATCAGGCCTGTGAAATCTTAAAGGAGCGCCTCTAACTGAAGTACATCTTGTTGAACTGCTGAGATTTTTTCGCTAATTTTAGCAAAAATCAAAAACACCTACGCTATGAAAATGACTACCTATTTCTGTGCTCTTGCCTTGTTTTTAGGCTTCTCAGCACAGGCTCAAGACATTGATGTTGAACTTTTTGCCAGCGGCTTCAATAGCCCGGTTGACTTACAAAACGCGGGAGATGAACGCCTATTCGTTGTTGAACAAGGCGGTGTGATTCGAATCTTAAATCCTGACGGAACTATCAATCCGACACCTTTTTTAAACATCGACCCGATAGTTAATTCCGGTGGGGAACGTGGCCTGTTAGGCCTCGCCTTCCACCCAGACTACGCCACAAATGGCTTTTTCTATGTCTATTATACCGACCTGTCTAACGACACCCAGATCTCAAGATTTTCTGTGAGTAGTGATCCTAATGTTGCAGACCCGGGGTCGGAATTGCAAATGCTGGCCTTTGAACAACCCTTTACCAATCACAATGGGGGTTGCTTGCAATTTGGACCAGACGGGATGCTTTACATTGCCTCCGGAGATGGTGGTAGCGCTGGCGACCCAGGAAACCGTTCTCAGAATCTCGGAACCCTTTTAGGCAAGCTTTTGCGTTTGGATGTAGATGCTCCCGCACCTTATATCCCTGCTGACAACCCTTATGTTAGTGATAGTGCTGCCTTAGACGAGATCTGGGCACCAGGACTGCGAAACCCATGGAGATTCAGTTTTGACGCTAGCACAGGAGATCTATGGATCGCCGATGTAGGGCAAGGCAGTCGAGAAGAAATTAACCGAGTAAGCTCCACAGCTGCACCTATCAACTACGGTTGGCGCTGTTATGAAGGTAACGCACCCTTCAACACTTCTGGTTGTGCCTCTGCCGATAATTACGAGTTTCCGGTGGCCGAATATACCCACGGTAGTGGCCGCTGTTCCATAACTGGTGGTTACGTATATCGCGGAACCGAATACGCCTCATTAGACGGGCTCTATTTCTTTGCCGACATTTGTACAGGAGAGATCGGTACTGTAGATAGCAGCGATAACCTGACTTGGGTATTAGACACCACGCAACCATGGTCTAGTTTTGGAGAGGATGTTAATAATGAACTTTATGCTGTATCTCTAGGCGGTGGTATTTACCGCATCGTAGATCTCCTTTTGGATGTGGAGGAGCAAGCAGCTGCAAATGCCTTCACCTGGTATGTAGATCAGACCACAGAACAATTGATCTTTAAATCTGCAGGTAACAGCATGCGAAGTATTGCCTTGTTCACCATCAATGGTGCAAAAGTTTTGGATCTTGACAATTTGGATACCCAAGAACTTAGCGTTTCCAAATCAGCTTACGCCAGTGGGCTTTACATCGCGCAGCTCACTACAGTTAGCGGCGGAGTTCAAACCTTAAAAATCGTACTATAAAAATGGATACCCCCAAGGGAAAGCTCTATCTGATACCTACGACCTTGGGGGAATCTAATCCTCTGGAAGTACTTCCACTCACAGTTCGAAAGGCTGTGGAAGAAATAGATCACTATATCGTTGAACACGAAAAAAGTGCAAGACGCTCCATTCAACTTATCGCTCCGAGTAAATCACAACCCGATCTAAAACTTGTTCAACTGAACAAATTCACAGATCCAGGAGAGATAAAAAGTTTTTTAGACCCTTGTCTAGAAGGCTTTGATGTAGGTATTATTTCGGATGCAGGTTGCCCTGGCATTGCAGATCCAGGCGCGGCTGTTGTAGCCTTGGCTCATGAATTGGACATACAAGTGGTACCGCTAGTTGGGCCTTCTTCTATTTTACTGGCCATGATGGCTAGTGGTATGAACGGACAAAAGTTTGCCTTTCACGGTTACCTACCCATAGATAAACGAGAACGCAAGCAGACCATCAAGCAGCTTGAAAGAGAGTCAAGAGCCAATGAGCAGGCGCAATTGTTCATTGAAACGCCTTATCGGAATCAGCAGCTATTGGACGCCCTATTGAGCACGCTACAGCCAGATACTAGGGTTTGTATTGCTGCGGATATTAGCTTGGCTACGGAATACATCAAAACGCTAAGTGTGGCAGACTGGCAAAAAAATAAGGTGGACCTACATAAAAGACCCACCTTATTCATCATTCAAAATAACTAACCAACTAAACTTAACTTACACTATATGCGTTCTACTTTCGCAAATTTATCTGCGATCACCACAGAGGTGTCATAACCACCAAACTTGCGCATATAATATCTTATCGAAGTTCCGAAGGCGTCGTTAAAACCAACAGCGCCTCCACTTCTCAAGTATTTTTTTACGTTTCCGGGACCTGCCAAATGTGCGGCAGCTAAAATTCCTGATTCCGTGACCTTCACTCCGTTAATGGTACGCCCAACATATCTGTTGATATCTCTGCGCAGCACCCATTTATTTCGGGCCGTGTAAGCTTCAAAGGCTTCTTCTTGAAGCACTGGGTCGTATAAATAATCACTGGCATCATAAACCCCGATCATTTTCAAGGTAGATCTACCAAATTGATATTTACCCATATACCCGAACTCGTTCACTACACGGTATTTTCCTTGAGATTCCTTAAAAGCTAGTGCTTCTCTAAATCCAAGGTAGGAATACCCCAAAAACGGATTGAACATATCATATTCAAAAGAGCGTTGTTCTTCAAGGGTAGGGACCGTAAAACACACTTGGTTATCGGTCACCTTATACTCAGAAAGATCTGTAGCATCCTCGCGAACTTTGAATCCAACCGTGATGATTAGGATCACCATTGGAAGTACTAAGATTCGTATTAAACTACGTATCATATTGTTTGGAATTTGCAAAACCGAGGCTTTACATTTTCAGCGGGCAAAATTACGACATCCTACAGAACCTGCAAATTTTTTCTGTTAAGCTTGTCTTAAACAGAGGAAAAAACCCTAACTCGCTGATATACTTCAGTTTATTAAATGTAGAGCGAAAACGTTTGCGTACTGCAATAGCGGCAAAAAACTTGCTAACTGCTTATCAACACGTCAGCTTAAGGGAAGATTGTTTGAGAAATTGATAAAAATTAGCGATTGATCCCCTGAGCGTTGATCCATTTCACATATTCGGCCTTGTTCCGATTGTGCTGACTTAAAGAAGAGGCGAATTTATGATAGCCAAAGTTGGTCACATCGACCACAAAATAGAGGTAATTGTGCTTTTCGTAATTCAAAACTGCATCGATGGTACTAATATCGGGCATAGCGATTGGCCCAGGCGGGATACCAGTGTATTTATAGGTATTGAATTTCGAATCGATGTCTAGATCGCGATAAAGCACACGTTTTATGGTCTGATCAAAATCATTCTCGACCAATTTCTTTGCGTAAATCACTGTTGGATCAGCTTGCAGCGGCATACCCTGTTTAAGTCGGTTTACGTAAACTCCAGCCACGCGCGGGCGCTCGTCTGCTTTAGCAGTTTCCTTTTGAACAATTGCCGCTAGTGCAGTGATCTGTAAGGGCGTATATCCCATTTGAGCTGCCTTGGCCTTGCGCTCCTGATTCCAAAAGTTCTGATACTCCTTCCACATCTTTTCTCGAAGTCCCTCCGGAGAAGTGTTCCAATACACCTGATAACTGTTCGGCAAATACATACTCAGGGCATTGGCCTGGTTGAATCCTTTATCGGTTAAAAAGCGAGGATCTCGCATAGCTGCGATCAAGGCCGTACTGTCTACCTCTACTTGCGCTGCCAAACGCCCGGCCAGGTCCTCTAAGCGTTCCTGATTGTTAAAACGAATGGTTACCGGAACATTGTTAACCCTTAGTGTATTGATGATATCGTTGTTGCTCATCCCCTTCTTGATCACATAATGACCCGCCTTGATATTACCAGAATAGGCCTTTTTACGCGCCACGGTCTCAAAGGCATTGATATCTTTAAGCAAGGGTTCTAGGTCTGCCTTCACCTCATCAAAACCAGCAGTACTCTGTATATAAATATGAGCCTCCTCATTATTGAAAGCCGTATTGTCGGCAAAAATGGTTTGATATACATAATAGGTAAAGAAGGCACCAACTACAGCCCCTACTATAACTACCCAAAAAATAACCTTCTTAAGATTCTTCATCGATGATCTGATAAATTAATTCGTCTGTGTAGCCTGTACTGCTCCACAACCAATCGCGTTTAGTTCCGCTTAAACTAAAGCCAAGAGATTCAAAAAGTTTTATACTTGGCGCATTTTGTGCGCCAATATTGGCGTATACTTGATGCATCCCTAGCTGCGCAAAGCAATAGGGAAGTAAAAGTTCTAAGGCCGCTCTGGCAAAACCTTTTCGACGATCTTGAGGCTCGTAAACCAAGATCCCTACTCCTACCCGTTTGTTCTTCGGATCGAACTCAAAAAGATCCACAAAGCCAACCGCCTTATGATCATTGGGCTCACAAATGACCAGGCGTAATTGCTTGGCTGTATGAATATCCAAATGGGCTTGTTCCAAATATTGCTTCAGTACAAAACGCGAATAAGGCACTAAGGTGTTAGACACCTCCCAAATACCAGTATTGTTCTCAACCCTGTACAGAAAGTCAAGGTCTTCGGGCTCCAAGGCCCTTAGCATTACCTTATCCGTTAAGAGTTTGATTCCCATTGTCCTGTAAATACTGCTGTTGCCGGACCTGCCAACACTACATCGGTATAGCCCTCCTCTTGTTTAGTGAACGATATTTGTAAACGGCCTCCTGGGGTTTCTATTTGAACCGTGTTAGAGGTGGTATAACCCGCATGATGCATGGCCAAAGCAACGGCAGTCACTCCAGTACCACAGGACAAGGTCTCATCTTCCACGCCACGTTCATAGGTTCTCACTTTAAAGCTGTCGCTAGCCTCTTGGTTTACAAAGTTGACATTAGCGCCTGCCTGCCCATAAGTTCCATAACGGATCTTTGCGCCTTGGTAGGGAACATCGACAGCGTCAACAGCATCGCACAGCTGCACGTGATGGGGTGATCCAGTATCTAAGAAAAAAGCGCCGGTCAAAGTGTCAATTTGTCGCACATCGCCCATATGCAGGGCTACCCAGTTGTTTTCTATGCTAGCTTCGTGTATACCATCTACAGCCATAAAACGGGTCTTAGACCCTATAATTCCTAGTTGTTTGGCGAAATGCACAGTGCATCGCCCGCCATTACCACACATACTACTCGGTCTGCCATCAGCATTAAAGTAAACCATCTCAAAATCTACCTCCGGATGCGTCTCCAGCAATATAAGACCGTCTGCACCTATGCCAAAACGACGGTCACAAAGCCTGGAAATCAGTTCGGCATCCTCTTTGTTGAAAAATGGATGTCGATGATCTATCAAGATAAAGTCGTTTCCGGTGCCTTGGTATTTTACAAAGTTCACTGTCATGGAAAACAAAGATAGAAAATCGGAAGTTCTAAGGTTGCGTTAACTAGTGTTAAAAGCCGTTAAACCCTAAACTTAGAGCAAATATTTCGACTAATTTTAAGTTGTTAATCCAAAGATTAAAAAGAGGAAAGATGAAGAAAAACCTAACCCTATTTGCCGTAGCTCTACTTGCCGGTATGGTAACGTTGGGCGGATACAAATTATTGGAAGACGAAAAACAAGTTGTGCTGACCCAAACACAACAAGAGGTACCATTTGTGAACACCTCCTTTACAAATCCGAGCAATCCTGCACTTGCCTTTGATTTTACGCAAGCTGCAGAAACCTCTGTAAATGCGGTGGTGCACGTTAAGAACACGACCATTAGCAAAGGGCCTACCAACATTATGGAATTCTTTTACGGCGGCGGAGCTGCCCGAGAAATGGTAGGAACCGGAAGTGGTGTGATCATTTCTGCGGATGGTTATATTGTGACCAACAATCATGTTATTGAGAATGCCTCAGAGTTGGAAGTAACCCTTAATGACAATCGCGCCTATCCGGCAGAACTCATTGGGACAGACCCAAATACCGACATTGCACTTATTAAGATCCAAACGGAAGATGACCTACCCTACTTGGCTTTTGGAGATTCCAATGAAGTTAAAGTTGGCGAATGGGTATTGGCCGTCGGGAACCCGTTCAACCTAACATCCACAGTAACTGCAGGAATTGTAAGTGCTAAGTCTAGAGACCTGAACCAATTTGGATCTAACACCCAATCTTTTATCCAAACCGATGCTGCAGTTAACCGCGGGAATAGCGGAGGTGCTTTAGTAAACGTGAAGGGAGAGCTAATAGGTATCAATACAGCGATCACTTCTCAGACTGGATCTTATGTAGGATATTCCTTTGCCGTACCTTCTAACAATACCAAGAAGGTAATTCAGGACATTTTAGAATATGGCTATGTACAACGCGGTATCTTGGGTATCCGCGGATTGAATGTGGCAGATGCGGCTAAAAGTATTCCTGGAATATCAGAGACCGAAGGTGTTTATGTTGGCACGGTAGAGAGTGGCTCCGGAGCAGATCTGGGTGGAATTCTTGAAGGTGACATCATTAAACAAATCGATGGCATAAGCATCAACAAATTCACCGATTTGGTCGGTTACGTGGGCTCTAAACGCCCAGATGATGTAGTTGACGTGACTGTATTGCGAGACGGAGAAGAAACTATCGTTCCTGTAACATTAGTAAAACTAGAGATCTATCAGATAGAAGACCTCGGTCTGGAAGTCAAAAATACTACCAAAAAGAAACTCAGAGAATTCAATACCAGTTATGGAGTTTCTGTTAATCGTGTATTGACGCGAGACATGAATAAATACAATTGGGACGATGTGATCATTACCAAGATCAACGATGAACCTGTTAAGGATATAGATGATGTTCGCCGGATCATCGAGGCTAAAGACAATAGTCAACCTTTTAGTCTTACCATGGTAGATCGCAGTGGTGAAGTAAACAAATTCATCATCCGATAGGCGATAAAATCGCCCTTAAATTCAAGCCCCTTTTACCGTGTGTAAAAGGGGTTTTTATTTTTTACATAAATCTTTTACTAAAACGTTTGAAATAGGTACTTTTGCCCAAAATTTTAAACCCTCATTTATGAGTTTCGAAGCCACCTATGAAAAGGAGCTGTCCTTCCAAACAGATCGCCGTAAGGCAACTGTTGAATTCATTAAGATTGTAAGTGATCTTTGGTACGACAAGAACATTGAATTGGTTCTGTTTCGCAATCCCCTGATCGATCAAAGTGTGAGTGAGATCTTGCGACTGCACGAATATGCAGGTGCCTTTGTTGGCAAACCCATCTCGATTTTCGATTCTGTAGAGATCGCCCAGGCGATCAAAAACATGAACTTGCCTGCAGCCAAGCTCGATATCGGAATACTTACCTACGAGTACCATATGGAAGAAGGTACTACAAGAAATGCGCCCGCCTTTGTACACAACAAGCTGAAAGATGCTAAGAACGGGCATAATATTGAACCTAAAGATGTTGTTCTTTATGGCTTTGGACGTATTGGTAGACTCCTGGCTAGAATTCTTATGAGTCGTACTGGCGATGGTTCACAACTTCGCTTGCGCGCTATCGTTACCCGAGGTGCTGTAGACAGAACAGTGCTAGAAAAACGCGCTTCCCTATTACAATACGACTCCGTGCATGGAGATTTCCCGGGAACAGTACAGATAGACGAAGCGAACAACGCTCTAATTATTAACGGCACAACAGTTCACATGATCTCTGCTAATGGTCCAGAAGAGATAGATTATACTGCTTACGGAATAAAAGATGCCTTGGTGATGGACAACACCGGCGCCTTTAGAGACGACAAGGCCCTACAGCGTCATTTGACTTCTAAGGGAGCTTCTAAAGTATTGCTTACCGCACCTGGCAAAGGAATTCCAAACATAGTTCACGGTGTGAATCACTTGGACAACGATCCGGATAAAGTAGATATCTTCTCCGCAGCAAGCTGTACTACCAACGCCATTACACCTGTACTTAAGGTTATAGAAGACAGCTTAGGAGTTAAACACGGTCATTTAGAGACCATTCACGCCTACACGAACGACCAGAACCTGGTAGACAATATGCACAATAAATACCGTCGTGGGCGTGCAGCAGCTTTGAATATGGTGATCACAGAAACCGGTGCTGGAAGCGCTGTTTCTAAAGCACTACCTTCTTTTGAAGGAAAATTGACCTCCAATGCGATCCGCGTTCCGGTACCTAACGGTTCATTGGCTATCTTAAACCTCACACTGGAGAAAAAGACCACAGCTGCCAAGCTGAATAAGATCTTAAGAAAGGCAGCCTTAGAAGGAGCTTTGGTAGAACAGATCAAATACTCCCTAAACAACGAGTTGGTATCTTCTGATATCGTTGGCTCCTCTGCCCCATCCATTTATGACAGCAACGCTACCATCGTAAACAAAGACGGTGACAATGCTATTATATATGTGTGGTATGATAATGAATACGGCTACAGCCATCAGGTAATTCGCCTGGCAAAATATATTGCCAAGGTGAGACGATTCACCTACTACTAGTATTGTAATTCTTCCTTAATATTAAAACCCTGACCTTTCGCGGTTGGGGTTTTATACTTCAAAGCCTTCGCGGTAGTCTCTGCGGACCCAGTCGTTTGCCTTATCGTAATTGGTCACCTTCATGGCATCGCCATCCCATAAGATGGTCTTACGCCCCGGATAATCATAAGGAGCCCAGTCGCCCACCTTTTTTCCTTCTTTTAACTGCTTGTACTGGAAGGCTTTTATAGCTAGATTCCCCATAAGCACTGCTTCTGTTAATGGCCCTCCGTAAGAAAAAGGAGAAGAGGTCTCACCACCGTTTAAGCAGGCCTCTACCCACTCTCCGGCATGACCAGCGGTTACACGCTTAATGGTTTGCGGCGGAGGAGTAAAATCGGCCATGCGCTCCGCAGGCAGTAATCTCGGATTGGCAGAATAGGTGCCAGTTACCATGATCCCGTCAGTTCCGTGAAATATACTACCCCCTCCAGTGTCTCCCGGCAATTCACCATCACCCAATTCAGTTGGCAGGTCAGGCATGATTCCTCCATCGTACCAATTGAGTCCAATATCGCCGTGTTTCTCTGTTTTAAATCGCAAACGCACCACAGAAGAGGGCGGGCAAGCCGCGGGATAATCGGCTTCTACAAAATCGTCTATCCATACCGTAGTACAACTAGCTTCGGCCTCATAAGGAAACCTGAGTCCTAAGGTTTTAAAAGGAGTCTCCATAATATGGCAGCCCATATCGCCCATGGCACCAGTTCCAAAGTCCCAGAAACCACGCCATTTAAAAGGATGATAGCCTTCGTTATACGGACGCATGGCAGCTGGGCCCAACCATAGATCCCAGTCAAAGGTCTCTGGAATGGGTTGCGACTCTGAAAAGCGTTTAAAGCCTTGCGGCCATACGGGTCTGTTGGTCCAACAGTCCACTTTTTGAACCTGCCCGATAAGGCCAGCATCTATGATCTCTTGGGCTAGTCTTATTCCATCGCCGGAGGCTCCTTGGTTCCCCATTTGAGTAACAATTCCCTGCTGGGCCGCTACCTCTGCCATCATTCGGGCTTCACGAATATTATGCGTAAGTGGCTTTTCAACATAAGCATGTTTCTTGGCCTTCATAAAGGGCAGCGCAATACAAGCATGCGTATGGTCTGGTGTACCAACCATGATGCCATCTATCTCACCCAGGTGAGCGTCGTATAACTTTCTGTAATCACGATAACGCTTGGCATTGGGATGCGCCTCGTAACTAGCCGTCGCACGTTTGTCGTCCACATCACAGAGCGCCACGAACTTCACCTTACCCGTAGCAGCCAATTCGCGAACTACTCCACCACCACGACCGCCTACACCTATCCCCGCCAGGTATAAAGTATCGCTAGGTGGCACATGGGTTTTTCCCAAAACAAAACTCGGGACTATGGTAAATGCTGCGGAAGCCGCTGCGGTCTGCTTGATAAATGTTCTGCGCTTCATATTTGGTTGGAATTAGTGTTTCACTAAAGGTATAAATTCCAATTGGTTTCTCTAAATTGAAATTCAATTTGAAGACTATGACCACCTTAAGAGCCACTCAGGAACATCTCCAAGCTTTGACTCCCTTATTCAATGCATATCGGGTGTTTTACAAGCAAGAAGCAGATCTGGATGCAGCTAAGGCCTTTTTACAAGAGCGCTTTAATAAAAAAGACAGTATCATATTTATGGCCTTGGACGATAGTGATAATGCTCTTGGGTTTACACAACTCTATCCGAGTTTTTCTTCGGTAGCCATGAAACGAGTTTTTGTCCTTAACGATCTTTATGTAACTCCCGATGCCAGAGGAAAACAAGTAGGCACTGCACTCTTGGAGCGGGCCAAGCAGCATGCGTGTCAAGAAAATGCCAGAGGTTTGGTGTTGGAAACAGCAGCGGACAATCCGGCGCAATATCTCTACGAAAGAAACGGCTGGACCAAAGACCCTGCACTTCACTATTTCTGGGAGGTTTAATGCTGGGATTGTTGTACTTTTACCCCAAAATTGGTAGGATATGGACCATTTGACAAAACTGGAGGAAATGCTCGACCAGGCCAACCTGGATATCAAGAACGGGCAGTATGAAGCGGCATCCAATAAACTGGAGAAGATTATCGATATCGATCCGGATTTTGGTAAAGCCTACAATCATCTGGGCTATCTTTACGAAGTGAAGTTCAAAGACTACGATAAAGGAGAGACCCTATACAAACTAGCCTTAGAGAAAAGTCCATTATATCCGAGTGTCTATTACAATTATGCTGTTTGCCTATCAACCCTGGGTAAATTCGACGAACTTAAAGAACTACTCGACACAGCCCTTACTATTCCTGGGATAACCAAGGCGACCATATATAATGAGTACGGCATCATGTACGAACAACAAGGTGAGATCACCAAGGCCATAGATCATTACAAGATGGCCGCACAGTTGACGCTTTCTAACGATGTGCTCAACAGGACAAAGAATTCCATTGAACGCTGTAAAATGAAACTCGATCTGTAATGATGCGCATCGATATCATAACCGTATTGCCGGAACTCATTAAAAGCCCGTTCGAAGCCTCTATACTTAAGCGAGCTGCGGAGAAAGGCCTAGTGGAGGTGCATTTTCACAATCTACGAGATTACGCCTCTAATAAATACAAACAAATTGACGATTATCAATTTGGCGGAGGAGCCGGAATGGTCATGATGATAGAACCCATAGACAAGTGTATCTCTAAACTAAAAGCAGAACGCGACTACGACGAGATCATCTACCTCACTCCAGACGGGCAGCGCCTCAATCAAGGCATCGCCAATAACTTGTCTTTAAAGAAGAATTTAATGATGCTCTGCGGACATTATAAAGGCGTGGATCAACGCGTTCGCGATCAGTTTATCACTAAGGAAATCTCCATAGGAGACTATGTACTCAGTGGCGGGGAACTCGGTGCTGCAGTACTGAGTGATGCAATCATCAGATTGCTCCCAGGGGTTCTTAACGACGAGACCAGCGCCCTTACAGACTCTTTTCAAGACAATCTACTAGCTCCACCTGTATATACCCGCCCGGCAGATTACAAAGGTTGGAAGGTGCCGGAAATACTCTTAAGCGGTCATACTAAAAAGATCGATCAGTGGCGAGAAGAGCAGGCGCATCAACGTACAGCAGACAGAAGACCAGATCTTTTGGCTCCAAATTCCAAAGAAAATTAAACGAGAATAAATTGCATCAATAAATAAATTGCTTATTTTTGAAGCCGATTTCGGCCCAACCTCTGACGAGATACGTGAATGTTGTTCCGAACTAATGATTTAGATAATCACTATGGAATCTTTAATCAAATTTGTACAAGACGAGTTCGTAACTAAAAAGGAATTCCCAGAATTCAGCGCTGGTGACACTATCACCGCATACTACGAAATTCGCGAAGGTGAAAAAACACGTACCCAGTTCTTTAAAGGCGTTGTTATTCAACTAAAAGGTACAGGTGCTTCTCAGACCTTTACCATTAGAAAAATGTCTGGAACTGTTGGTGTAGAAAGAATTTTCCCAGTAAACATGCCAGCTCTTCAGAAGATCGAAGTTAACCGTAGAGGTAGCGTTCGCAGAAAGCGTATCTACTACTTCAGAGAACTTACTGGAAAGAAAGCACGTATCAAGGAAAGAAGAATGTAAGGTCATACAGACCTATCCATTTCAAGGGCGACTCCATAAGGGCCGCCCTTCTTTATTAACAAAAGTTAATAAGTGCAGTTCGTAAAGTGTTGATATAAAGAACACTAATTTTCTTGTATTTCTAAAATCGGTCCCTATATTAGCTATAAGAAATTACAACGAGGATAGCTAACACTAAACTAAAAGTAATTTCCTGTAAAGTAACGTTCTTTATATAGCGGTAAAGATTTAGAGGACCCAGGCCCTAGCAATAGGGAGTGCCAATCGGCAGAGACTTCGGCAACGGAGGAAGAAAGTCTAGAGGATGTGCATTGGCAACAATGCCGATCGCTTAGACCGACTAACTGGCAACAGCGAAACGTTTAATCGACAGGAACCCAGTAACGGGAACCTGACTTCAGACACTCGGAAACGGGTAGTGGGAACTTAATCAACAACCGTCTGAATACGAATCCTAGCAAGGACAACCCTCGGGGTAGAATTGAAGCGATCCGTATTCGATGAAACCGAGCACGGGAGCAGTTTATTAACAGAATTGCTACAAGCGCCGCAAGGCAAAACCGGTAACGCCGAGTTTCATTAGAAAGCCATATCAAAGTACTTAGTGCGCTGATATGGCTTTTGTTCTTTTAAGGCGTTATGAATTCCTCAATTTTGCCCCTCGAATTTTATCAATTTGACAAAATTTCTAAAAGCCAGTCGTATAGGACTTTAGCAAGGATTCTGCACGGGTCGATTTTTGTATATTTGCAATCCGAATAAACAACCGAGCTAAACAATTTTCTGCAGTAACGATTATGACTGACACGCCTAAGATTATTTACACCAAGACAGACGAAGCGCCAGCACTGGCTACCTATTCCCTACTTCCAATCATTCAAGCCTTTGCAGGACCTGCAGGTTTAAGTCTAGAAACAAGAGATATCTCTTTAGCCGGACGCATCCTGGCAACTTTTCCAGATTACCTAACGGCAGAACAACGCATCTCGGACGCTTTAGCGGAACTAGGCGAGCTAGTTAAAAAACCAGAAGCCAACATTATCAAGTTACCAAACATCTCGGCTTCAGTACCTCAGCTAAAAGCAGCCATTAAAGAATTACAAAGCAAAGGATTTGCTTTGCCTAACTACCCGGAAGAACCTCAGAATGAGGAGGAGTCTAAAATAAAGGCGCGCTACGACAAGATCAAAGGAAGTGCAGTAAACCCTATACTTCGCGAAGGGAACTCAGACAGACGTGCTCCCAAGGCTGTAAAAAATTACGCGAAGAAAAACCCACATCGTATGGGTGCTTGGAGTGCAGACTCGCGTACGCACGTTGCAACTATGGATGCTGGCGATTTTAGACACAACGAGCAATCGGTAACTGCGGCAGCAGCTGGAGCTTTGGATATTGTTTTAGAAACCGCATCCGGAGAGACCAAAGTACTCAAAGCGGGGGTTGCTGTACAAGAAGGCGAGATCGTAGACGCTACTGTAATGGAAAAGGCCGCGCTGTTGGAGTTTCTCAAAAAAGAGATCCAAGCCGCCAAAGACGAAGATATTTTGCTTTCGCTACATATGAAAGCGACCATGATGAAGGTCTCTGACCCTATCATTTTTGGTCATGCGGTACGCGTTTATTTTGCAGACCTATTCGAAAAGCACGCAGCCACTTTAGAGGCAGTAGGTTTTGAAGAGAATAATGGATTTGGTGATTTGATGGCCAAATTGGACAAACTCCCAGCAGATCAAAAAGCAGCTGTAGAGGCCACTATTGGGCAATGTCTAAAAGAAGGAGCATCGCTTTCTATGGTGAATTCAGACAAGGGAATCACCAACTTGCACGTACCAAGTGATGTGATCATCGATGCTTCTATGCCAGCTATGATAAGAAACTCAGGACAATTGTGGGATAAGAACGGTGATACACAAGACACCAAAGCCATCATTCCAGATAGCAGTTATGCCGGCCTGTATCAGACTACAATAAATTTCTGTAAAGCCAACGGCGCCTTTGACCCAACCACTATGGGAACAGTCCCGAATGTTGGATTAATGGCGCAAAAGGCAGAAGAATACGGATCGCACGACAAGACCTTTGAGATCAAGGATACTGGAATCGTAAAGGTGATTGATCAAAACGGAGAGACCTTGATGCAACACAGTGTTCACCCTGGCGACATCTGGCGCATGTGTATGGTAAAAGATGCCCCTGTTCGCGATTGGGTTAAACTAGCAGTTAACCGTGCACGAGCCACAGGGGTTCCAGCTGTATTCTGGTTGGACGCAACTCGAGCTCATGACGCACAGCTTATCAAAAAGGTACAAACCTATCTAAAAGATCACGATACCTCAGGATTAGAGATTGAGATCCTCGATGTAGTGGGTGCCACCCAATATACACTTGAGCGCGTAAAAGCAGGAAAGGATACCATTTCTGTAACCGGAAACGTACTGCGCGACTATCTAACAGACCTCTTCCCTATTTTAGAATTGGGAACCAGTGCCAAAATGCTCTCTATCGTTCCTTTAATGAATGGCGGAGGATTGTTTGAAACCGGAGCTGGTGGATCTGCTCCGAAGCATGTACAACAATTCAACGAAGAAGGACACCTGCGTTGGGATTCCTTAGGAGAATTCTTAGCCCTCGCAGTTTCTATGGAACACTTGGGTAACACTTACAACAACCCGAGAGCTTTGTTGATGGGGGAAACCTTAGACGAGGCAACCGAAAAATTGTTGGAGAACAAGAAAGGACCTTCTCGCAAAGTCAACGAGATCGACAACCGAGGCAGTCATTTCTATTTGGCCATGTATTGGGCAGAAGCCTTGAGTAAGCAAAACAAAGATGCTGAACTCAAAGAGAAGTTCGCTTCTATCTACGCAGACATGGCGGCTGCAGAGCAACAGATCATGGACGAGCTAAATGCCGCACAAGGAAGTCCGGTCGATATTGACGGTTACTACTTCCCAGACGAAGCTCTTGCAAGCGCACAAATGCGACCAAGCACAACCTTAAACGGTATTTTAGCACGTATTTAAGAAAATGCTAAAGTTTACAAAAGCCTCGCATCTTGCGGGGCTTTTTTGTTAACTTTATTAAAAAGTTAGCATTGAAAAAACTACTTCTGCTTTTGCTTCTTGCTCCCCTACTCGGATTTGCACAGCAAAAGTACACCCTCAGCGGAACTGTATTAGAACAAGCTACAGGAGAAAGCCTTATCGGCGTTAGCATCTTGATACCAGAACTCAATACAGGAACCACCACTAACGAATATGGTTTTTATTCCCTCACTGTTCCAGAGGGAAATTACCAACTCCTTATCAGCTACCTAGGTTTTAAAGACATTACAGAGTCGATAGCACTTACCAGCAATTTGCGTAAAGACTACCGTTTGGAAGAGAACTTGGAAAGTTTGGATGAAGTAGTGATCACTGCAGACAATGATCGTCTGGATATACGCAGGCCACAAATGAGTGTTAATACAGTCAAAGTTTCGACCATTAAAAGTATACCTGCTGTGCTGGGAGAAGCGGACGTGATCCGATCGATTCTGCTATTACCTGGAGTAACCAATGCTGGGGAGGCAGCCTCGGGCTTCAACGTACGCGGAGGGGCTGTAGATCAGAATTTAATCTTATTGGACGAGGCTACTATCTTTAATTCCTCTCACTTATTCGGTTTCTTTTCTGTTTTCAATCCAGATGCAATAAAAGACGTAAAACTCTATAAAGGGGGTATTCCGGCCCGATACGGGGGGCGTGTTTCTTCTGTGTTAGAGATCTTTCAGAAAGAAGGAAATAGCCAGAAATTCAAGGCTAATGGAGGGATCGGCGCGGTTACGAGCAGATTGTTATTAGAAGGACCACTGGAAAAAGACAGAGGCGCATTCCTATTTGGTGGTCGTGGGTCTTATGCCCATTTGTTCTTACCGCTTTTTGACGTGGAGAACAGTGCCTATTTCTATGATGTGAATACCAAACTCAATTATCGGATCAACGAGCGCAATAATGTTTTTCTCTCGGGTTACTTCGGACGGGATCTGTTCAGTATAAATGAAAGCTTTGTAAACACTTATGGTAATGCCGTGGTAAACTTTAGATGGAACCACATATTTTCAGACAAACTATTTTCAAATCTATCACTTATCTATTCTGACTATTTCTACGGTTTGGAACTGGATTTTGTTGGATTCGAATGGGATTCTGGGATTCAGAACTTCAACCTTAAATACGACCTGAAACACTACATGAACGATAAATTTCAGGTCAATTATGGACTCAACAATATTTATTACGTCTTTAATCCTGGAAAGATCAAACCGAACAATCCAGATTCTGGAATAGTTGAAGATCAGCTGATAAAAAAATACGCCAACGAATTTGCAGCCTATGCAGATGTGCAGCATCAGATCACAGAAAAGCTCAGCATGCAATACGGCCTCAGACTCAGTCATTTTATTCGCTTTGGACAAGACCAGATCAATGTCTATGCAGATAACAATCCTGTCGAGTTCGATCCGCTTTTACTTATTTATAGAGAAGCAGAGCCAATAGAAACCGTGGAATCCTCTCGCAGCGATCAATTGGCGAGTTTCACGAATTTTGAGCCTAGGGTATCTATGGCCTATGTCTTTGACGACAACACTTCTATTAAGGCCAGTTATACCAGATTGGCCCAATATCTTCACTTATTGTCCAATACCAGCTCTCCTACTCCGCTAGATGTGTGGACACCGAGTGGCCCATTTGTGGAACCGCAACTATTGGATCAGTATGCAATAGGTTTCTTCAAGAACATCAAAGAGGGAGATTTCTCCTTAGAGATAGAAGGTTTTTACAAGGACATTCAAAACCGAATCGATTATATAGACGGTGCGGAACTCATTGCCAACGACGCCATAGAACAAGTGATTCTAAACGGACAGGCACGTGCCTATGGAGCAGAATTGCTCTTTAGAAAGAACGAAGGTAAGCTTACTGGCTGGCTGGCCTACACCTGGTCTAAGTCAGAGCAGCGCACCCCGCCTCGCAACGAAAATGAGATCGGGATCAACTCAGGAGAATGGTATGCAACGCCCTACGACAAGCGTCATGACATTTCGCTTTACACCAACTATGAATTGAACGACAAATGGAGTTTTAACGGCAACTTCATCTATCAGACTGGACAACCAACTAATTATCCTATTGGACAATTCGAGTTTCAAGGTTTAACAATTCCTTACTACGGACTTCGGAATCAAGAACGCCTGCCTGATTTTCATAGGATCGATGTGTCGGCAACCCTTAAACCAAAACCCAAAGCTGGCAGAAGCTGGCAAGGAGAATGGGTGTTTAGCATTTATAACCTCTACAACAGACGCAATGCGGCAGCTATCAACTTTAGGAGAAATCAAGATACGGGGGTCAATGAAGCGGTTCGTACCTCCATCTTTGGGATCATACCTTCTGTGACCTATAATTTTAAGTTTTAAGTGACGATTATGAAAAAGTTCAGCCCAAAATATTTATTTCTGACACTTATGGCAGTCTTCGCCTTAAGCAGTTGCGAAGACGTAATCGAAGTAGACACCCCAACCGGAGATCGTCGCTTGATCATAGACGCATTAATACGAATAGATACAGCTTCTACTATAACCGAAATGCGCATAGTAGTGGGAGAGACCAACGGCTTTTTTGAGACCATTCCTCCCGCCAATTTGCAACAGATAACTCTTAGCAATCTAGATAATCCGCTACCAGATGCTGTGGTCTTTAACGAAACGGAGCCAGGTGTTTACGTCAAAGCCTTACAAACCGATCTTTTAATGCAGGACCGTTGGCTCTTACAGATCGATTTTGAAGATCAATTCTATTTGGCCGAAGCGAGTTTTGTCGCTGCTCCTCAGATCGATCAGCTAGAACAAGGAGATGGTTTTGTGTTCGACGATGACGACCAAGAAATCAAAGTAACCTTTACCGATATTGCCGGAGAAGACAACTATTACATCTTCGATTTTGGCTTCGGAGAGTTCCTGGCTACAGAAGATACCTTTTACCAAGACCAACAATTTGTGTTTTCATGGTTCTACGACGACCCGTTTGAAGTTGGCACGGAACTTCCAATTTCTATTTTTGGAGCTGATGCTAATTTTTACAATTATATGAGTCAGATCATTGAACAAAGTGAAGATGAAGTGAACCCATTTCAGACTCCAACACTAACGGTTCGCGGAAACTTTATTAACGCTACAGATATCGACAATGACGAGACTGTAGACAATGTAGAAACCCAGCAGAATTTTGCTTTGGGTTATTTTGCTTTGGTACAGCAGAACACCTCTACCATAGTTATAGAAGACCTATAATCCTGCCATTATACTCATAGCGCTTTGTTTGACAAGTGATTCAGCATAAGTAAAGCTATAACCTTCTGGTTGCTCGGGCCTATAGAGTTCTTCTACTGCCGCCAATCCAAGATCTGCTATTGCGTTCTGATCTAGAAAACATCGGCCGCAAATGGCATAGACCGGCACATTATAAGATGCGGCAACTTGCACTACCCCACTGACCAACTTCCCGTGTTTGGTCTGATGATCAATACTGCCTTCGCCCGTGATTATGAGATCGATATTATGGGTATCGAGAATTTCGTGAAAGCCACTTAATTTTAGCATAAAGGGTGTCCCTGGCTCGAATACTGCATTTAAAAACGCCTTAAGACCATAAGCTGTTCCGCCGGCAGCTCCTGTTCCGGGAACCTTGCCTAAGTCTTTTCCTATTACCGCCGAAACCAGCGAGTTTAAATGCTTTAGGCCAGAATCTAAGAGTTCTATTTGCAGTGGACTAGCACCTTTTTGTTTGGCATAGGTATAGGCCGCGCCTTGCGGCCCAAATAGTGGGTTCTGTACATCATTTACCGCTGTGATCTGTACTCCTTTGGTCTTCGGATCTTTTGGTGGAATGACCTGTGCCACCAAATTCAGACTCCCTCCACAGGGATACAAGGCCTTCCCATCAACATCTGAAAACTGCCAGCCTAATGCCTGGGCTATTCCCATACCGGCATCATTGGTTGCAGATCCACCTAGGCCAACATAAATATGTTTTGCACCTTTAGCTATAGCTGAATCTAACAGCTTGCCTGTACCAAGAGTCGAGGTTTCCATTACCCGACGCTCCTGCTTGCTTAATAACTCAATACCAGAAGCCGATGCCAGCTCTATATAAGCGGTTGTCGTATCTTTATCATAGAGGTATGAAGCCTCTAAAGAGCTCCCAAGAGGATCTGTAGTAGCAGTTTTTACAACTTCCAATCTCGGCTTGTAATGCCTAATGACCTTTAAAAAACCATCGCCACCGTCTGATGCCAAGAGTTCAAAAACTTGGGTATGCTTATTGGCTTGGTATATGCCTTCCTTTATAGCCTGGGCAACCTGAGCCGCCTCCAAACTATCTTTAAAGCCATCTGGAATGATCAATACTTTCATCTACAGGCCAAAAATATCCGGGACAAAAAAACTAAACACCACTATGACAACGAAGAATCCGACCAAGATATAGGTCTCTTTCTGCATGATATCACTGCGTTTTATTTGAAATGGAATACCTTCTTTAACTTCGATGTTCTTGCTTAAGGCAGAAACCAGATAAGCCACCACCAAGGTGATCACCACACCTGTAAAGTTGAGCCAGATCCAGAAGATCTCAACACCGATATCGTAATTAAAGATCTCTTGCATAGTTGAGGAGAAGATCAGGTTCACCAAAACCGCCACAATAATACCAGCATTCATACCAATATGGTTAACCCGTTTAGAGAAAATGGCGAGCAAGAAGGTGACCAGAACAGGACCGTAGAATACCGAGCCAATAGCATTGATGATCTCTATTACCGTGCTCTTACCGCCACCAAATAAGAACGAACAGGAAATACAAACGATACCCCAGAACAAGACCATCAATTTAGAGGTGCGTATATATGCAGCCCCTTCAAGCTTTCGTTTACCCCGATTAAAAAAATCTTCTACGCTTACTGCGGAGAGCGAATTTACCGTTGAACTCAGAGAACTCATCGCTGCAGACAGAATTGCCACCATTAATAGTCCGATGATACCATGCGGTAAGTACTTTATTATAAAGACCGGGATCATTAGGTCAGTGTTGATCCCATTATTTGCGGCCGCTGCCGGAAAATGCTTTTCTGTAACGGCCACCAACTCTGCCATAAAATCCGGAGAGCTGCTTACTAAAGCCCCAATGATGAGTCCCATGATACAATAGACCAAAACTACCGGAAAGCGCAACAAGCCATTTGCCAAAAGTAATTGACGAATGGTCTTTTCGTTCTTAGCGGACAGCATGCGCTGGGCCTGCGTCTGATCACAGCCGTAGTAAGACACATACAAGAAAAAACCTCCGATAAGCATGGGCCAAAACCCATACTCTTGCCCCTGGCCTATTCCGAGATTAAAATCGATCACCTGTAAACGCTCTGAGGCAAATCCATTGGCCAAACCTCCGGTCTCTGACAACTCCATCCAGCCGAAGACCAAACAGGCCACCAAACCCCCGAAGAGCAAGATCATTTGGATCGCATCGCCCCAAACTACAGCCTTCATTCCACCTTGCCAACTGTATATTATCGTGATCACAGAAATTATCAAAATGGTGTATCCTTTATCTATGTCTAATACCGCTTGAATGATCAAGGCTATGGTATAGACCATGACTCCTGTGGCCAGTGCCCTGCTGAGCTGAAAGACGATGCTGAGGGTCATTCGGGTAGAGGCAGAAAACCTGCGTTCTACAAATTCATAAATACTTACAACTCCAGATCTAAACAATGGCGGAATTACCAAGAGCATAATAAAAAGCATTGCCAAGGGCACGGCGAATTCAAAAGTCAACCATTTCATCCCGCCTCCCATTTTAATACCAACAAAGGCTGGAGCAGAGATAAAACTAATAGCAGATAGCTGAGTAGCCATGGTAGAGAGGCTTAATGGGAACCAGCCCATGGAGCGTCCGCCTAGAAAGTAATCTGTAGAATTCTTGTTATTCTTAAAGAAGTAGCCCATCCCCAAGAAGAAGATGATATAGGCCGCGACGATCAGGTAGTCGTATATATTCATAAATCTATTGTGATTTTAAAAGGTCTAGGATAAGGGCTGCACTCCAAGAGAAGTTATTCCCGCCATAACCTGTATCTAAGGTTTCGTTTTTAATTCTATCGCATTCAAAATATTCATAGAATCCATACTTTTTAATAAGCGCTATGCTGTCTGTTCTTATTTGAGCTGCTGTGTCCTTAGCTCCGTATTTGAGCAAGCCTTCATAAATGAGCCAATTGAGGTTGATCCAGATAGGTCCCCGCCAGTACTTCTGACTATTAAATAGTGAACTAGTGGGGTCAAATGAAGCACAAAGCAGGCGCTCGTGCTGAGCACCACTAAAGCGCCCCCCATCCAAGTGGGCGATCAACGCTGCTGCTTGGGCAGCAGATGGAATCTCAGCAAACAGCGGAGTAAAACTAGAGGAAGATAAATGCGATAGCTTTCGCTCTCCTCGTAGATCATAATAGACGTAACCTCCCAATTTGCTGTCGTAAAGCTTTTCATTGAATCGTTGCTTTGCTTTGGTGTTCCAGGCTTCTAATTGCGAAACTTGGGCTGATCGACCAAGGAGTTTTCCCAAACGAATCAAACCGTTATTGGAGGCAATAAGCATGCTGTTAAACAAGGGATCTTGCACTAGAAAAGGAGACTCCGAAGCAATGCGAGCATCCTCGTAATTCCAAGTTTTAAACAACTCTATAAGGTGTATATAATAGCAATATTCTGCATTGGTTGGCCGATGCGATGCATCTATTAAGGAGGTGTCCTTTCTGGGGAGGTCGTACTGGGGGACTGTAAAGGTGTCCCAAATAAAATCCCAAACCGGCGTATTGTCTGTCCCTGCCTCCCAGTTATGACAAATATAGACTAGACCTTCTTGCTGTGGATCTCTTAGGGTATAGAAATACTCGTGGTTAGCGTAAACCGCATCGTAAACGGAAGCCACAAAATCTAAAAAGGATGGATCTGCGTCTAGGCGCTTATAGATATATTCTAAAATGAATCCCAAAACAGGAGGCTGTGTAATTCCAGAGGTAGGAATCTCGGGACTATGAGGGCTGAGCTGAGCACCGTGCACTTCTGGCCCCGGATAATAAGAATCCGAAGGATTGTGAAATACTATATGCGGCAAAAAGCCATTGCTCCATTGCCCTTTGAGCAAAGAGCGTATCTCTTGCTTAGCATGTTCTGGATTGATATGAGCCCAGCCCAGGGCGATGAATCCAGAATCCCAATTCCATTGAAACGGGTACAGGCCTTGACAGGGAATGGTAAATCCATTTTGCCAATTGCCGTGCAGTACCGCCTGGGCATTCTTTTTTAGTTGGTTCATAAAAGGGGGTTGATCACTAGCTAAATATAGGCTTTTATCCGTACTTTTGAGTGACCAAATTCCCTACGGATGTTTCAAAAAACGACCGAATCCGACTCCCTCTACAACGATCTTGAGCAAAAAAGCATAGCGGAATTGTTACAAGGTATTAATACTGAAGACCAAAAAGTTCCTCAGGTAATAGCAGGTATCTTGCCTCAAATTGAAGCGGTAGTTGCTCAGGTAGTTGCCAAACTGAAGGAAGGTGGACGCTTGTTTTATATGGGAGCCGGAACTTCCGGACGTCTGGGGATTGTTGATGCTAGCGAATGTCCTCCTACCTTTGGAGTACCACACGAAATGGTCATAGGCCTAATTGCTGGTGGAGACAGTGCAATTCGCAAAGCTGTAGAATTTGCAGAGGATGACACCGAGCAAGGCTGGAAAGACCTGCTAGAATACAATGTGGATCAAAATGACATTGTGCTCGGGATAGCAGCCTCAGGTACAACGCCGTATGTAATTGGCGCCCTAGAGCAATGCAATGCCCACGGAATAGTTACAGCTTGTATTACTTGCAATGCTGGGAGCCCACTTGATGAAGTTGCTCAATTTCCTATTGTAGCCGTTGTTGGACCTGAATTTGTCACCGGAAGCTCTCGTATGAAAGCCGGAACCGCACAAAAGCTCATCTTGAACATGATCACTACCACGACCATGATTCAGTTAGGACGCGTCAAAGGAAACAAAATGGTAGACATGCAACTCAGCAATCACAAGCTGGTGGAACGCGGTACACGTATGATCATTCAGGCTACCGGAATTAGTTTCGAAGAAGCCAAAGAAAGACTATTACAACATCAAAGTGTGCGCGAAGCAATTAAATCTATAGAAGATGGCCAATAAACACCCTGATCAAAAACATACCGACGTCGCCTTGTTGAAAAAAGGATTGAAGTATATGTTCTTTTGCTTGCTTCTGATCGTCCTCGGACCTTATCTGATCACACTATCGTTTATTAACGATACCGCACTTTTTATTCTTATACCAGGATTGGTAGCAGCAGCTGGCGCCATTTACATGGGCTTCAAAGGCATAAGAACAATTGTCAGCGCTGTTTTTGATGGCGTGCCCGCCAATAAATCCGCAGAAGAATAGCTCCTACTGCTTGATAAGCTTTTTAGTTTGTCGCCCAGAATCGGCAATAATCTCTACCCAATAAGAACCTCTGGCCAATTGCCCTATTTCGATTTGCTGCCCCTTGCCAATCCTAAATTCCTTAGTTAACAACAATTGCCCAAGAGCATTATAAATGCGAACTGCATTGATATTGGCCTTGGTGTGTATCAAATTAAGCACAGAGCTAGCTGGGTTTGGATACATGGCAAAACCGGTATTGTCTAGAGGTGTTTCTGCGGAAAGATAACCAACACCTTCCACTAGGGTTAAACGCTGATTGGGTGTAATATCGTCATAAAAATCAACTGTGCCACTGGGCCAAGTGACTTGCACATAATCTAGCCCTTGATTACCCAGGCCTATGATCTCGGTGTTCGAATTTTGACTGAGATAACTCTCGCCCAAGGCAACAACTCGATATTGTTTCTGCCCTCCGGACATGATCTCGATTCGGGCTCCCGCCCCGTCCCTATTGCTCGCCACACCTTGCATTTTCAAAGCGATATAATTGTTTGAGGTCACGGTACTGCTTAAGTTTTCCCAGAGATATGAAAAATGCCCGAAGTGATTGGTAACAACTATATCTTGATATCCGTCTTGGTTAAAATCGCCCAGCGCGTTCCCAAAGGAATTCGCCAGATCTTCTTCGAATCCATTGGCGTTCTCTTCAGTAAAAGTTCCATCGCCATCGCTAATATAGAGCGCTGCTGCGTTTAGCGTTGCAGTATTAACTGGCGAAGCTCCACTCACATAAAGGTCTAAATAGCCATCATTATTAGCATCTGTCCAATTGGCTCCCCAAGACCAGGTATCGAATCGGACTTCCGCAGCTTCTGCCACATTGCTAAAGGTACCGTCGCCGTTGTTCTTCATCAGTACATTCCCAACGGTATCACTTTCCGGAGCAAAAACATTAGTGATATAAACATCAATAAAGCCATCTGCATCGTAATCTTCAAGTGCAATAGACATAGCATCCATTTCGAAATCTGCTCCAGATTCTACAGAGACATCGGTAAAAGTGCCATCTCCATTATTTCGGTACAGTATATTCTTTGTGAACGATCTGTCATTGATTAAGTAAAGATCCACATCACCATCGTTGTCATAGTCGAAAAAGGTGCCTTGAAAAGTAAGCTCAGAAACTTCGCCGATCCCGGAGCTTATGGTAACATCGGTAAAGGTATTGTCACCATTATTTCTAAAGAGTTGATTGCTGATGAGTTGATCCGGGTCGCGACTCGCTAAAAACAGGTCCAGGAAGCCGTCATTATCGTAATCGCCCCAGTTACCGCTATGGGTCATTTTGGACACCGTAGGCAAACCAGACTCCGCAGTAATATCAACCAATGTTCCCGCTACATTTTCGTAGAGCACATTGGGAAACTCCGCATTGGCCGTAAAGAAGTCCTTATCGCCGTCGTTGTCTATATCTACCCAAATAACTTGTTTATTGGTATATAAGGGTGTGTCATCGATCAGGAATACCTCCGTGAACCCACTGCCGTTATTCTCAAAAAAGCGCACTTGTATCCCTTCTTGGGTCGCAAAGGTAAGATCGTCCCAGCCGTCTCCGTTAAAATCGCAAAACGAGACACCACTACCCAGGTCTATATTTGAGGTAACTACTAAACCCAGATCGTCCGCAACCTGATCAAACAGTACCTGAGCATATAAAGTTGATGTAGCTGTGAGTGTTAGAAAAACACAAGTAAGTGCGAGTCTTTTTAACATGGACAAAAGGATAGGTAAATTCGATTCTAAAGTAAAGATTTTAATCGAATTCACTCTCATTAAATAGGACTATATAATCCATCAAATGCCGTGGACTAATTAAGTTCATCAGTCGACACCTCCCAATGCTGGCGCACCTTTCCTTCTGGTAGCGGTGTCCAGGTGATTCGATTGTAACGAGCAACTCCATCGGCTCCAGGGAGTAAGCCTGATTGGAGTACCATGGAGCTGTCTACAATTCCCCCACGCATGTATAGGCTCTGCCCTTGATTATCAACCCACAATTGCACCCATTGCTCTAAGACCTGATCGTAATAATTAATACTGGTTCCGGTATAGCCCGGCGTGGCACTGGTCCATTGTTCACGGATCACGCAGCCGTCTTCTTGCTTACTAATGGTATTATTGCCGGCGAAGCTTTCGCGGTGGCCTTAGTGCAACTATTAGATATAAATTGTTGTTAATTGAATCTTCTAACGGATAAGTTCATCTTGTCCATTAATTCCTTTAGGATTTACTTAATCACAGCTACCCAATACATCTCCATGCGCTAAGTGAGCTTCCATAGCGTTCACACTTACACAAATAGTGTTTCCATTGTGACAAATACTCACCTTGGTCTCTGCAGCATTACAATAAGGAAGATCTCCTGTACCGGTTACGTCACATTCTGTGTCGCTTTTGATCCATCCATCAAAGCTATAATGAGCACTGCTGAATGTCCATGAACCATTAACGCTTTCGCAAGCTTGCTTATCATTAAACATATACTCCCCAGTCCAAGAGACTAGTCCCATTTCTCCAAAAGCGAATTCACCATTAATATTACTGTAGATCATATCACCTAAGACCGTATATGGATCTGCCTGTGCAGCTTCCATCACAAAAGTTTTGCTTCCAGCACTAACTTGAGCGGTCACGATTTCAAGACCTGAAGCATCTCCCTGCAATGTTAGATTCCAAACTAAGCTTTCTTGCATATCGGGATTTGAAAAAAGCGGATGTTCATCGCAAGTTTCACATCCATAAGTACCGGTAATAGACCTCACATTTGTAGTAGTGGTAGCTTTGGCCAAAATGATATTGCCAATAATACTATTTAGATTAACATTTGTGACTTTAGGCTCAGACCCGTCTGCCGCTACAGAAAACTCAAAGCTACCAGCTGTTCCAGTGAATAAAGTCGATTGAGCAGTCATGCTGGTAAATGATACTTTATCTGAGGTAAACTTTAGCTCTTTCCCAGATGCTAACTGAATAGATGCCTTAGCACCGGTTTCTGTCAAAGTAACATTAACCTGTCCGCGTTCTGACGTTCCAGTTGCCACATAGGTTCCCTGGTAATTCCCGAGGCTGTTAAAGTCTAAATTCTTCGAATATGAGTTATTTTCAACAACGGTGTCTACACCAACTTCCTCTTTAGAACAAGAGATTATTAATAACCCCAACATTAATAAACATACACTCTTTCTCATAGTATTCTTCTGTTTGTATGAGTAGTCAATATACTCAGGAATCGTGTAGGTTTTTACGCACAACTATATAATCTTCAGGAGCTTACCGATATATTTGTTGACTCGAAAATTTTTATCGACGAAATACAAAATTTCGCTTTCTGTCATACACTTTGTCGACTAAAATATTCGACCAACAACAGTATTTTCTGACTTTTCGCTGTTTTTCTGATCGTGTTTTTACGTTTAAATCATGCCAAAACGTCAATCCTTGCCCTAAGACGTGATAAAAAGATAAATCGCGGGTGAGCGAGTATATAGCTGTGTTAATGAAGTAGTCTATATATTAAGGTATGAGCTTTCTTCTTACATAAGGGTATACACTAAAAAAGTCCCTGCTCTAAATGAACAAGGCCCTGGAGCGTAAAGAAAATGTACGGTGTACATTTTTAGCGACGGGCGAGCGCTGAGGGGCCGGCATGTCGCTAGCCTTTTTGGGTTAATAAGGTATACACTTGGATTTAGATTATGCGCAACAAAAAAGTCCCTGCTCTAAAAGAACAAGGACTTTATGATAAAAAAGGCAGCGACATACTCTCCCACTTGGTATAGCAGTACCATCTGCGCAGATGGGCTTAACTTCTCTGTTCGGAATGGTAAGAGGTGAGCCCCATCGCTATAGCCACCTTAAATCGTTGGCTTGCAATAAGATGCAAACACTAATATTTTGACATAAAGGAAAAAGAGATTCGAGAGTGTGTAGCAAGTTCATTTGAACTGCATTAATTTTTTAAAGCAAAGAGTGGCTTCCCTGACCCGAAGATCAGGGAAGTCGACGTACATAAGCTTACGGGTTATTAGTATCACTCGGCTATGATGTTACCACCTTTACACCTGTGACCTATCAACGTGGTAGTCTCCCACGACCCTTTAAAGAAATCTCATCTTGTGATGGGTTTCGCGCTTATATGCTTTCAGCGCTTATCCCTTCCCAACGTAGCTACCCAGCAGTGCTCCTGGCGGAACAACTGGTACACCAGAGGTTAGTCCAACTCGGTCCTCTCGTACTAGAGTCAGATTCACTCAAATTTCTCGCGCCCACTACAGATAGAGACCGAACTGTCTCACGACGTTCTGAACCCAGCTCGCGTGCCACTTTAATGGGCGAACAGCCCAACCCTTGGGACCTTCTCCAGCCCCAGGATGTGACGAGCCGACATCGAGGTGCCAAACCCCCCCGTCGATGTGAGCTCTTGGGGGAGATCAGCCTGTTATCCCCGGAGTACCTTTTATCCTTTGAGCGATGGCCCTTCCATGCGGAACCACCGGATCACTATGCTCTACTTTCGTACCTGATCGACCTGTATGTCTCTCAGTCAAGCTCCCTTATGCCATTGCACTCTACACACGATTGCCAACCGTATTGAGGGAACCTTTAGAAGCCTCCGTTACTCTTTTGGAGGCGACCACCCCAGTCAAACTACCCACCAAGCACTGTCCTCATTTCTGAGTTAGGCTTCAAATAAGTAAAGGGTGGTATTTCAACAATGACTCCACAACGCCTAGCGACGCCACTTCAAAGTCTCCCACCTATCCTACACATTACTTATCCAAAGTCAATACTAAGCTATAGTAAAGGTTCACGGGGTCTTTTCGTCCCGTAGCGGGTAATCGGCATCTTCACCGATACTACAATTTCACCGAGCTCATGGCTGAGACAGTGTCCAGATCGTTACACCATTCGTGCAGGTCGGAACTTACCCGACAAGGAATTTCGCTACCTTAGGACCGTTATAGTTACGGCCGCCGTTTACCGGGGCTTCAATTCAATGCTTCGCTAAAAGCTAACATCTCCTCTTAACCTTCCGGCACCGGGCAGGTGTCAGGCCCTATACATCATCTTTCAATTTAGCAGAGCCCTGTGTTTTTGATAAACAGTCGCCTGGACCTCTTCACTGCGGCCAACATTGCTGTTGGCGACCTTTCTCCCGAAGTTACAGGTCTATTTTGCCTAGTTCCTTAGCCATGAATCTCTCGAGCACCTTAGAATTCTCATCCCAACCACCTGTGTCGGTTTACGGTACGGGCTGCTTCACTCGCTTTTCTTGGAAGTCGCTTCTCTGGATTATCACCGCAGCCGTAGCCTTAGTGTACTATCGCGGTATTACTACTCGCTTCAACGTGCTATTCCGTCAGCACGCACCAAATATACGCCTCCGTCACTTTTAACGTGAGCAGGTACCAGAATATTAACTGGTTGTCCATCCACTACCCCTTTCGGGTTCGCGTTAGGTCCCGACTAACCCTCAGCTGATTAGCATAGCTGAGGAAACCTTGGTCTTTCGGTGAGGGGGTTTCTCGCCCCCTTTATCGTTACTTATGCCTACATTTTCTTTTCTAGCCGTTCCAGCAAACCTCACAGTTCACCTTCAACACAACTAGAATGCTCCCCTACCCATCTTTACAGATGCCATAGCTTCGGTAGTATATTTATGCCCGATTATTATCCATGCCGGATCGCTCGACTAGTGAGCTGTTACGCACTCTTTAAATGAATGGCTGCTTCCAAGCCAACATCCTAGCTGTCTATGCAATCCAACCGCGTTTTGTCAACTTAATATACATTTGGGGACCTTAGCTGATGGTCTGGGTTCTTTCCCTCTCGGACATGGACCTTAGCACCCATGCCCTCACTGCTGATCATCATTTTATAGCATTCGGAGTTTGTCAGGAATTGGTAGGCGGTGAAGCCCCCGCATCCAATCAGTAGCTCTACCTCTATAAAACTAAATCAACGCTGCACCTAAATGCATTTCGGGGAGTACGAGCTATTTCCGAGTTTGATTGGCCTTTCACCCCTACCCACAGGTCATCCCAAGACTTTTCAACGTCAACGGGTTCGGGCCTCCACTATGTGTTACCACAGCTTCACCCTGCCCATGGGTAGATCACACGGTTTCGCGTCTACTACTACTAACTAAAGCGCCC